>NZ_PVBK01000060.1:0-396 GCF_002968535.1 Neorhizobium sp. T7_12
CCTCCGAAGTGATAGTTGTTCTGGTAACGGCTGAGCATGCGGGCGGACAGCTGCTGGCGCATGTAGCTCATCTGACGGTCAACAACCAGCAATGCATCCTGCTGGACCTTTACCTGCCCCTGGAAAACCGCAATCTGTTGCTGTGCCTGATTCAGATTCTCCAGCACACTGTCCAGCACGGTCTGTGGATAGTTCCCGGTGGCAATCATGGCCCGGGCCTGCTGAAGCAGTTCCTGAATGTACTGGAGCATGATGTCGTAGCCGATATAGTCCGTCAGCTGGTAAACCACGCTGCTGGACACACCGAGCATCTGCGGGTCAATAAGATATTTAAAGACGGGGACGGTGGTGCTGGAAATGAAGCCTTTTTCCCTGTCATCCAGTGGAGTATCACTC
>NZ_PVBK01000061.1:0-394 GCF_002968535.1 Neorhizobium sp. T7_12
GTGTTGAGCGCGCGTTACAGTGCTTTCCTACTGGCGGCGGCTACCACACCGGCAGAAATATTCCGCCTGGCTTTCGACAAACCGCGTGGACAGGATTGGACCGTGCGGTTCGGGTCACGGCGACTGGCGTTTGCGTGGACCCTTACCTTGCGACGCCGTCGTTTTGCTCCTCAGCCACCTATCTTCTGCTGTTAAAGAGCCTTGAACTATACGAGAAAACCTGCGGCGTCATGCCGCCCAGGCAGGAGTGGGAATACCTGAAGCCTTACACGGTGGACAACAGGCCCTACCCGATCCAGAACGATGGAGTCGGAGCGTGGGGGCGTGCAAATGCCAACGGACCGGGCGTGGCTGAATTGGCCCATGAATTGAAAATTGGTACCAACCTGTATAT
>NZ_PVBK01000062.1:0-393 GCF_002968535.1 Neorhizobium sp. T7_12
ACAGTTTGAATCCGCAAAAGCCTGTCTGGCTGACAAGCAGGGCTCACAGCAGTTCCTGAATGAGGACTTCTCGGACGTGCTGGCAGCCAAAGTTGTGCTACAGCTGCAAAACGTTCTGCCTAAAAAACAATCGAACTATGGTTGCTTCTTTGCTTCCGAGGAAAAGGAGCCGTCTTTAAAAGTTGACGGGGCTCAAGCCGTGCACTCCTCGGGTCTGTACCGCGCGCTGCAAATTGCGCAGGTTCGCAAAGAATTAATCCCGGACACTTGCAAAAAACTGGTGACTGCGCAAAACTCCAAAGCCCTTAATTCCTGCGAGATGTAATTTGTGAAAAAGTGTTTTCTGATTTTTCTGTTCTTATTAAGTGCCTGTGCGCCGGCTTTGCAAGAGCC
>NZ_PVBK01000063.1:0-392 GCF_002968535.1 Neorhizobium sp. T7_12
GCATAATGCTGACGCATTTTCTTCAGATGCCGCCAGAAATGCCCCTCGCGAAGAAAGTCTGCCAGTGTGTTCTGCCATAGAACAGGTACCGCACATGGAGCCAGTGACGCCTGGTGGCGGAATTGTGCAATTTGCTTCACCGGCACCACCAGCCACGCACAGCGCAATGCAGGAAATAGCGCTTTGCTGAATGTTCCGGCATAAATTACCCGCTGCGGTGCGTCGAGACTTTTCAACGCCGGTAACGGCTTACCGTGATAGCGAAACTCACTGTCATAATCATCTTCAATAATCCATGCCTGACTACGATCTGCCCATTCCGGTATCTGATGCCTGCGCGCTAAAGAGAGCGCCACACCCAGCGGACTTTGGTGTGCTGGTGTTATCAGGGC
>NZ_PVBK01000064.1:0-391 GCF_002968535.1 Neorhizobium sp. T7_12
ACGGTAACCGACGCGAGTCACGACGTCCTTGCCGTCGATCTTGGTCACGAGCTGAACGTTCGAGACGTGGATCGGAGCCTCAGACGAGATGATGCCGCCCTTAGTGGTGCCGCCCTGTGGGGTGGGCATGTCGCGACGATGATGCTTACGAATGTTCACACCCTCGACGACGACGCGCTCACGGGCCGGGTCCACCGAGAGGACCTCGCCGATGGCGCCCTTGTCGTTGCCAGCGATGACCTTGACGCGGTCACCCTTCTTGATCTTGAGCGACTTCATTCAGATCACCTCCGGGGCGAGCGAGACGATGCGCATGAACTTCTTCTCACGCAGCTCGCGGGCGATGGGGCCGAAGATACGGGTACCACGAGGCTCCCCGTCTCCCTTAAGG
>NZ_PVBK01000065.1:0-387 GCF_002968535.1 Neorhizobium sp. T7_12
ATGATCAACATAGCCAATTTCCATATAAAAATATTGAATGGTTAATTAAAGAAGGTTATGGAAAATTAACGTTACCAAAAGCATATGGTGGTGAAGGTGCGACCATAGAAGACATGGTTATTTTGCAATCATTTTTAGGCGAACTTGATGGTGCCACAGCATTATCTATTGGTTGGCATGTGAGTGTCGTAGGACAGATTTATGAACAGAAATTATGGTCTCAAGATATGTTGGAGCAATTTGCTGTTGAAATTAATAATGGTGCATTAGTTAATAGAGCAGTTAGTGAAGCTGAAATGGGTAGTCCAACAAGAGGGGGAAGACCAAGTACACATGCTGTTAAAGCTGATGATGGGTATATTTTAAATGGTGTGAAGACATATACAT
>NZ_PVBK01000066.1:0-380 GCF_002968535.1 Neorhizobium sp. T7_12
GCACTCTCGCAACGCACTCTTATTTTCCCCTTTAGAATACCGGAGGCCTGGTATGAGCAACCAAGGCGAATACCCCGAAGATAATCGGGTTGGGAAGCACGAGCCGCACGATTTAAGTTTGACCCGTCGCGATCTGATTAAAGTGAGCGCCGCAACAGCGGCGACCGCCGTGGTTTATCCTCATTCTACGCTGGCGGCAAGCGTTCCGGCAGCTACACCCGCGCCAGAGATAATGCCCCTGACACTGAAGGTGAACGGCAAAACCGAGCAGCTTGAGGTGGATACCCGAACCACGCTACTGGACGCTTTGCGTGAAAATCTGCATTTGATCGGTACCAAGAAAGGTTGCGATCACGGACAGTGCGGAGCCTGTACCGTGC
>NZ_PVBK01000067.1:0-265 GCF_002968535.1 Neorhizobium sp. T7_12
CAGCGAGCAATCTTACGGCGTTCGTCCAATCCAATCTGGGAGTAGGTGCGTCTCATTGCGTCTTCCTTGCGATTGATAACCCATTGGCATCATTCGCAAGTCGCACTTCATCCTTGAACCCACCCCGATGCGATCCAATGTCAAAGCTGATTGGAGGCGCAACCTCGCCAGCCAGTTAGAAATGCGACACTGGCTCCGACAATTAGCCCCCGACCGGACCGGCTGGGCCGGTTTGCAAGGGTAGGGAGGGGGCGGGTGATAAACA
>NZ_PVBK01000006.1:0-347929 GCF_002968535.1 Neorhizobium sp. T7_12
GCTCGCGAAGATCATTGGATAAAGGTGCCGTCATGAGATGCTGGCCTCCATCCAGCCAGCACCAATGAATCAGATCAAAACTGATTTGGGAATCGACCACGATTCAGAAAAAGGCGGAAACGCTCTAGAACCTCCGCGCTCGTTTCGGGACGGGGAGAAATATCATTTGGATAGGCAACAGGTAATCCTTGCAATCCCTTGTGCCGGAGCTTCGACTTCGGTGGAAAGCTTGGTGGAAGCATGGGGGGCGGGTCTCAGAGGCGCGCAGTATTTGGTCTCAAGGAAATCTGGACCGTCAAGTTGCAGCGGCAGATCGCGAATAGCAACTTGATGGCTGCCCTGATCGAAGCCGGCGGGGGTCGCGAGGGCATATTCGTGGGGAGCGAACAATCTAACGTGGGGACGGGGTTTGCCCTCGCGACTTCAAGCTCGGCAATCAGACCGGATCGGCAAACGGCGTTTCGGGGTCGCTGATGTAGAACAGAACCATAACCGCCGGACTGTCGGAACTGAGATTCCGGCCCGTCATTCTCACGCCCGAGGGTTCGACGAAAACTTCACCTGCTCCGATAGGGATCGGGTCGTGGCCGTCCAGCTCGAGGGTAAAGACCCCCTCGAGCATGTAGACGGTGACTGGAAAACGATGGGAGTGGTACGGGGTCCTGTCGCCGGGCTCGAGCCTGGCGATGATCACCCGAATTTCCTGAATGCCCCCGGTCGGGAGTGCATCCGTCAACTGCTTGTGGAGGACCGTGAGTTTCGCCACACCGGTGATCCCGGCGGAGGTGGTCACCCCCAGCTGTGTTCCGGCAATTGCTTTGTCGACGTCCATAACCTTGTGCATCGCGTGTCTCCCTGAGTGTGAGACAAATCTACGCCTGATCCCAGGATACCGGGAGCCGCAGACTTGCAAAGGCTCGCCGCAAAAGCGCATAACGAAACATGTTCGACTGGAACGATCTCAAATACTTTCTTGCCGTGGCCCGTCATGGCAGCACGACGGCTGCCGCCAAGGCAACCGGAGTCAACCAGTCAACGGTGCAGCGCCGAATGGTCGAACTCGAACGCCAGATAGGGCAGCCTCTCGTCCACAGGCACGCCAGCGGCTACCAGCTCACGGAGTTCGGGCAGCTGCTTCTGCCGAAGGCGCAAGAGTTGGAGCAGGCGGCGCTCGCGATCGAGCGGCAGACACAGCTTTATGTCAGCGAATTGAGCGGCGTTGTCCGGCTGACCTGTCCCGAGCCGCTGGTGTCACGCATCAACGGATCGCAACTACTGGAGCAGTTTCAACTGCAATATCCGGAAATTCGCGTGGAGTTCGTGATGAGCGATGGCTATCTCGATCTTTCAAAAGGAGAGGCCGATGTCGCCTTGCGCTCGGGCGAACCTTCAGATGAAAATCTTGTAGGCAGGAAAATCGCCGACTCGATCTGGGCGGTCTATGCGAGCCGGACCTACGTCGAGCATCACGGCGCGCCGAATACCGCAGCAGACATTGGGCGACACGCCATTGTCGGATTCGACGGGGCGCTTGCCAACCATCGGGCTGCGAAATGGTTTGCGTCAGTGGCTCCAACTGCAAGAGTCGGCGCGCGGAACAACAGCGTTTTGGGTGTGCTTCACGCGGTCAAGTCGGGATTGGGCGTAGCCCCGCTGCCGACCACGATTGCGCAAATGCATGATGACCTCGTGCAGGTGCTTCCTCCGGTAGAGGAATTGAACCGGGGCTGGTACCTTCTGGCTCATCCAGACATCCGGAAAACGCCGCGGGTTAGAGCCTTCTTCGAGTTCGTCAGCAATCATAATTCGCTGGTCCGCCCCATACTCATGGGCTAGGTTCACGGGATCCTGTTGGCCGGGCGACAGACGAGATGGAATAGCCATAGAGCTTCAAATCCTGAGTCTCGATGTTTTTCTCCGGTTCTCAAGATCGTTTTCATCGGTATCTCCACAGGCTGAATTCGTGCGTCCGCTAATTGAGAATTACCGTCATGTGTCGTGGTCCAGGGCCACAACCTCCATCTGAGCGTTGGCAAATCCGGACATGAGTTCAGAGCCGCGCGAAAGGAAGCTAAATCGCGCAGCACGCTGCCCCAATGGGACGGTCGTTTCTCGACGAAGCTCGGGTTACCGTGGCATCGAGGTCGCCGGGCTCACGCTTCAGCTCTTTCGATGCCCAAATCATCTCCTCTCGAAACTCGGCCGTCGACCATCCGTCCGCGCGAGCCAATAAGAGGATCATCGGGTCGGAGAGGATTTGGTTGAGCGTCAGATCGTCATGTCGTGCCATTTTCAATCCTCTCCCGATCCTTGACTGAGCTATGGTGGGGTGTTACCGGTAAGTAACATCAGAACGTTACCGACCGGTCACACCCATGTCAAGTTCGAAATCTCCAGATAAAGCCGCCGATCCTTCCTCTCCGACGGCCATTCCTCCCCGTGAGCGCATCGTGTCTTCAGCAGCGGACCTTTTTCGAAAATTCGGGATTCGAGGGATTGGCGTAGACGCCATTGCGGAGGCCGCCCAGACGAACAAGATGACGCTCTACCGAAAATTCGGTTCAAAAGACGAGCTTCTTTGCGCAACTCTGCGCCAGGTGACGCAACGGGCGGGGGCCATCTGGGACGAGCTGGAGAGAGATTTCTCAGGAGACGCTGCCGCGCAGTTGAAGCGATGGGTCGAATTCCAGGTGGACCGTCTGGAGCAGGAACCCGGCGGTTGCGACCTGGCGAACGCTGCCGTCGAGTTGCGTGACAGCGATCACCCAGCCCACGCGGTTGTTCAGGAATTCAAGAATTCCCAGCGCAACCGACTCGCGGCGGTGTGCGAGGCAGCAGGTTCGTCGAACCCAGAGCTGCTGGCGGACACGTTATCCCTTCTGCTTGAAGGCGCTCGCGTCAGCGTCCAGACAAGTGGGCCTGAAGGGTCGAGCCGACGGTTCAGGGAGTCGTGCGAGGCGACTATCGCGGCGTTTCATCGAAGTAGGGTTTGACGACAAGTTCTCGATCGCCGTCAACTCAGTATCGACTAGTTCGCCAGATATTCTTCGGTTGACACTACCCGCCCGTAACCAAAGGCCAGCGCGGACATGTACGCGGCGTGGACCTTGTCGGCGGACACGACTTCGCCTCTGAACTCCAGGTCGCGCTCCGCTCCCTCCGTGCCCACGGCAAAGAAAGGGCCGTCGGCTGCGCTCTCGTGGCGAACATTGATGACGAGATCACCGGACCGGCGAGCGGCGTCGACGACGCGTGCTGCGTTTTCCAGTGCTGCATCTATTCCTACCAAAGGAAACCTTCCCGCCGCCAGATAGTCATTCTGCAGGTCAACAACGATGATTGCTCTCTTGCTCATAGGACGTCCTTTCAAAGAAGCGGGCGTATGGACAAACCAGTAGATTTTACGGAAATCGCAATTCTCGCCTACGAGGGCGCTCAAACTGCGGCTGTGCTGGGCATGACTGATTTGCTGACTGCCGCCGCAGGCATCGCCTGTCAGCGACATGGCGTCAGCGAGCCTGCCCTCGGTGTGAGCCATTGGACACGTGCAAACGGAGATGATGCGCCCGCGAGAGTGTTCTCTTCCGACCCTGCCGGACAAGCGGGCCATCCGACTGTAATCGTAGTCCCTCCGGGCCTGGGGGATCCCTTGCCGGAGACGGAGGCGCGGTACTACGCAGCTTGGCTTCGCTCCGAGCATTCGCGAGGAGTGGGCCTGTGCTCAATCTGCAAAGGCGCATTCTTGCTAGGGGAGACAGGGCTTCTCGCCGGCCGAACGGTGACGACCCACTGGACCTACGAGGAGAACTTCGTCGCGCGTTTTCCCGACGTCAACCTGAACACCGACCGTCTAATCATCGACGATGGAGACATACTAACGGCTGGCGGCGTAATGGCCTGGGTCGATCTTAGCCTGATACTGATCGAGCGGTTTCTCGGATCGATGATCATGCTCGAAACCGCGAGAGCTTTCCTTGTTGATCCGCCCGGCAGAGAACAAAGCTACTACAGCGCCTTTTCTCCTCGGCTCAACCATGGTGACAGTGCAATCTTGAAGGTTCAGCACTGGCTTCAGGCCAGCGGCGGCAAGGAAATGAGCCTCGCTGGCTTGGCAGGCCATGCTGGGCTAGATCCGCGAACCTTCATGCGAAGATTCAAGAAGGCAACTGGTCATATAGCAGGCGAGTATATTCAGCGTTTGCGTATAGAATCGGCTCGTGACCTTCTCCAGTCTTCTCGCGAGCCGGTGGACGCCATTGCGTGGAAGGTCCACTACAGCGATCCCAGCTCCTTCCGGAAATCTTCACCCGCATTATTGGTCTCACCCCCGCCGAATATCGTCAGCGTTTTCGCATGCGCTCGCTTCGGAACCTGGCTCGGGGTTGAAGGTGCCTCCGCTGTCCGAGCAATGCCTGTAGATAGACATGAGCTCAGTCAGCCTCCCGGCCGTGCCGCCGATCCAGCCAACGCATCGCGGGCGTCACAGTGAGCCCGTGCATTAGGATCGAGACGAAGACGACGAGCGAGAGGATGACCCACAACCGGCCGCCGTCCTCGAACCGCCCGTGATTGAGGCCATAGGCGAGATAATAGAATGAACCGACGCCCCGAATGCCGAAGAAGGCGATGGTGATTTTCTCGGTGAGCGTCGCGCGAACCCCGATAAGCGCTAGCAAGCCGGTTACAGGGCGAACAACCAGCAATATGAGCACGACGGCGACAATCTCTATCCAGCCGATACTGGACAGCAAGCCATTGACGATAGCGCCGCCAAAGGCGAGCAGCAGGAGCATCATTGCGATGCGTTCGATCTGCTCGGTGATGTCGTGCATGTCGCGCTGGAAGTCGTGGCTCCGATGGGAGTTGCGCAGTGTCAACGCGGTAACGAAGACGGCGAAGAAGCCATAGCAGTGCAGCAGCTCGGACACGCCATACGACACGAAGGTCGCTGCTATCGCTACCAATCCGTCGCCTGTCTTTGCCAGCGTATCACCGGGCATTTTGAAGGTTGCCCAACCAAACACACGGCCGACAAGCCACCCACAGCCAACGCCAGCGATCGTCTCCCAGAGGACATTCAAGGTCAGCCAGCGAGCGAACCAGGGTTCTCCCGTTGTGGCCGCAAGGCTTAAAACGATGGCCAGATGCACGAATGGAAACGCGAAGCCGTCGTTCAGGCCCGCCTCCGACGTCAGCGCAAAGCGAACAGTGTCTTCACCCCCTTCCTGTGGGCCTGCAACCTGGATGTCGGCCGCAAGAACAGGATCGGTGGGCGCAAGGCTTGCTGCCAGCAGCAGCGCGGCCACAACGCTTAGGCCAAGGATTGTCGTGCCGATGAACGCTATCGCGATGATGCTCATCGGCATCGTGATCAACAACAGCCGCCAAGTGGTTCCCCACCCTTTAAATGAGAACCGGCGGTCAATCTTCAGGCCTGCGCCCATCAACGCAACAAGAACCACGAACTCCGTCAAACGTTCGGTGGCGTAGGGGTATGCACCTGGCGATGGGTCCAACGTCACATACGGGGAGGTAAAGATCAGGCCACCAATCGCCAGACAGACGATTGGAAGCGAGAGCGGAAGTCGGCGAAGAGCCAGCGGCAGCCACGCCACCAATGCGATGAGAAGCCCCGCGCCTGTAAGCGCCACTGCATAGGGGTCTGGTTCCCAGCCGTGAATCAACAAGGGTTGGACCTAACTCGCCGTTGCATGAGGTGTGACCCCTTGGGCCATGCAAACCGTGAAATGGTCACTTGGGGGCAGCATCAAGACGTTGCTTCAACAACCAGTCCCATAATTCTGGATCGTTTAGAGTCGCCCATTCGATGTCCGAGTGGTCCACGCCTTCCAGGACACTCAGTCGAGCACTACGTTTCAGCGCCTTGAGGCGTTCGTACATGATGACGGAATCTGATAGGAGGATGACGTCGTCGTCTGTCCCGTGGAAGACCCAGAAGGCAGCCTTCTCATTCGTCCTGCTGAGATAGTGACGATTGCCACCACCTGCAATCGGAACCACTGCGGCAAACTTGTTCGGAAACTGTTCTGCCATGGCCCAAGCCCCAAAGCCGCCCCGACTGTAGCCGACGACGTAGATACGGGAGCGGTCAACCCGGTACTTTGAGATTACCTCCTCAAGTGCCGCTTCTACCTTCTCGATGGGGTAGAGCAGTTCCTCGCTCGGGTTTTGAGGCGAGAAGACCAGGAACGGGAACTGCTTGCCGTCTTCGATCAGTTTCGGCATGCCGCTCGATTTGACCTTCTCGATATCGCCTCCACCTTGGTCACCTCCATGAAGCCATACGACGAGCGGGTAGGAGTCGTTGGACGTCTCATATCCGTTCGGCGTGTACATCAGATACTTGAGGTCGTTTTTCACGGTTGCTGTCGAGGTCATGGCAATTTGATCAGCATGTGCCGCACCAAGCGTACATATCGCCAGCGCGGCGACCAAAGCTGTAGACAAAATCCTTCTCGTCATCCGTTCACTCCTCAATGGCGGTTAACAATGGTCGCATGTGGACCTGCACCCGAACACTCAGCCTCCGTAGGTTGCTTTCCCGGACTTCGACTAGTCATACGGGAAATCGATTATGCTGCCGACAACCCGGCTAGGTCGTTACCCTGGGTTTATGTTCGGGAGGTTCGTCTCAATCTCTCGACGTTTGCTTTCCGGCAAACTGTCGATCTTGTCACGCCAGAAAGCTGCCGCCTCGTCCGGTTCGTCATCCCACAGTCTGGTGTCGACGATGTTGTCATCGAGCTTGGCTCGGCGCTTACCACCAAGCCGAACATATTCGGCAGCGAGGCGAGCGGCTTCCGTCGATGGCCCCGTCATCGTGCAATCCCATAAACAAAGCCGACGATTGCCGCCAAGGCAACCGACGCTATTGGCTGAAGGCGAATCTGATACTCCACTTCCTCACGCATTGTGCGTGGGGCACCGGCAACGGCTGGTGACCGTGGCGTGATTGGACGGCGACGCACTGCCCTCTGCAGACTCCGAAGCTCGGCCTGCAACTCTTCGAGTTCCTTGCGCTGCTCGTAGGCAGGAGATGTGCCCGCCTGCGTTCCCATACTTTCATCGACTTCGTTTGAGGAGGCGGTGACGATTGTCTTGTCGGAGGTACTAGCCATTTCGAACCCTTCCTGAGCGTTGCGTGGAGAACGGTGCTTCGAGCGGAGAGTTCCGGGGACGGAACGCTTCTTCATACAGGGACGGATTGGTGCTACCCCGGATGTGGCTCCCCGCGATGGGAAAACATTCACGACCGCCTATAATGGAACAGAGAGGGATGCCGTTTCGATTGAAGAACCCATTCGATCTCGATAGCAGTTATACACGCTGGCGACGGGATCGATCGGCTCAAGCAGCCCTCAGGTAGAGGTTAGGCAGATAAGTCAGAACTGCCCGATTTGCCTTCATTTCTGGTCGAGCCGGGTTCGCATCCAGGGCGAACTTGGTCACCTTGACGGTCTAGTCCGCCGTGACCCTATCCGCAACCCGAGCCATGGACTCACCATCGCCCGCGTCGTCCTGAAGACCTGCCTGTGTTTGACGCTCTGACGGGGCGGTCCTCATCGTTGACGGCTTATGGGCACGCAACAAAGCGGATATTTGTGTCGTGACAGACGGTATCGAAACGGAGTCACAACCCAGCCGGCTTTCCCTCATTTGGTAGATGGGACAAATGGATGCGAACCCTTCGGCAATCACTCCGGGCTCGGCCTTTGAAGAAGTTAAAGTTACAACACGGTGAGCGCCCCTGCGGCAATCAAAGCTGAATTGCTTGCCGCCGGCGATCACGCAATGACGGTTACCTCGCACGTCCAGTTGAGCTAAACGCTGTTGCAGTCGAACAGGAACATGTTGCTCCGCCAGAGAGTTTGCTTGCGTGACACAGATCAGATCGGTGCAAATGGTGCAAATAATGTCGCGGACGACCATACTGGTGATCGAAGATGAGCCATTGATACGCATGGCGATAGCGGACGATTTGCGCGACGCCGGCTTCCACACCCTGGAGGCAGCAAATGCTGACGATGCCCTTGGTATTCTTTCTACCGAGGCATCGATCGGCGCGATCTTCACCGACATCGATCTGCATGGCGAGTTGGACGGGTTGACGCTTGCCTGGATTGTCAAGGATCGGTGGCCGCCGATCGGGATCATCATAACATCTGGAAAGCGGCGGGTAGAACGGGACCAGATGCCGGACCAGTCGCTTTTCTTTCCGAAGCCCTATGCCCATCGAGCAATCATTGCGGCATTGGCGCGGCTAGTGTCGTAAGCCACCGATCGTTGTGCGATAAATCCCCTAGCCCTTTCTTTTGATGGCGTGTTATGGACTCCCGCTGCCCGACACTGCGGATACTCCATGACAAAGCCCGACGATCCGAACCCGCCGTCTCCGACCCCTTCCGATCTCCCGCATCTCGCGGAAGCGCTCGACGACAACCGGTTTCGGCAGTTTCTCGATCACGTCCCTTTCGCGGTCGCGGTCGCGGAACTTGGTCACAATGAAACCCTCATCTATGGAAACATCGAATTCGAACGCCTGACCGGAATTTCGGCTGAACAGCTGCAGGGGAAAACCTGGTCTGTCCTTCCCCCGGCTGCCCCCCTTGCAAATGGACCGGAACTCGCTGAGGCTTTGCTCGAAACCGAAGAATACCTCGGTGCTTTCAGCCTCCCGGGCGCCGCGGAAAACCGGGTCGTCGACGCCTGGTCGAATACGATAGTCGATGACGCCGGCCAGCCTCTCTTTCGGCTGTTGGCGATGTCGGCGCGCGACCGCTCCGAGGACCAAGCGGCCATGACCGAGGCGCTGGCGGAAAAGGATGTTTTGCTGAAAGAACTTCAGCATCGTGTCAAGAACAACCTGCAGATGATCACGGCGTTGATCCGGATGGAGGCGCGAAACGCACAGCGTCTCGAAGAGAGTGAACGCTTTCATGGCCTAGCGGGGCGGATCGAGGCGCTGTCGATCCTGTACCGGTCACTCTATGCCGGCAACGACACCGAAACCGTCGATCTCGGAACTTATGTCAGCCAGATAGCTTCATCGGTGATGGCGGTCCATGCGGTCGAGGGCATTCGCCTGGACATGAAGGTCGATACGTGGCCGGTCTCGGTCAATGTCGCCATGCCGGTAGGCCTTGTTGTCAATGAGCTCATGACAAATGCCCTGAAACACGCTTTCAGTGGTCGTGACGGCGGTGAGATCAAGGTGCGCTGCACCGTCGATGATGAAGGCTGTAAGGTTCTCGTCGCTGACGATGGTGTTGGACTTTCGGATAAAGCCGATTGGCCGAGACGAGGCAAGCTCAGCGCCATGATTGTTCAGTCGGTTAAGCACAACGCGAATGCCGAGATAGAAGTAGATTCTGGACCCGGCAAGGGCATGGCGGTAACGATTGCGTTTAGACGGCGGGACGCTGTAGACGCCTGACTAGGGCATCCTCCGTCCATCGCGGGTGCAGTGGATCACGCGGCGGTTCGCCATGCCGCGCGCGCTTCTAGCAGTTTATACGCTGCTCCTAAAGATATCATGATGCGCCAATTTCCAATCGCCGCCGCCCCTGTCTTAGTCAAGGAAGCGGGCGAGAGCGCAAAAGTCTGATCCACGCGGCGCAACTCTCATGTTCGAATCCGGACAGGAAGCGGCAACTGATCCCGCAGGACGTTCTGCCTTACTGAAGGACCCCGCTCGCGGGCGACCGCTCATCTGCCAGTATCGCGTGTCCCGCTGAACTGGTTCAAGACGCTCTTCCCGAAAATATTGATGAATTCACGCTGATTGCGCCCGACATTGTGGATATAGATCTGTTCGAAACCCATGGCGATATCGGCCTCCAGCCACTCGACATGCTGCCGCAGATCGGCCGAGATGCGTGCATGCTTGTCCATGTCCTCGGGCCGCACATTCGCACAGGCACCGTCGAACTCCTCCGGCAACCGAAGCGTTTGCGACACGGCTGCAGACACAGCATTGCTTCGCCATTGATCGAAGGCGTTCGCCCGGGCCTCATCCTCGGAATCGGCATAGGATACATGGACCTGCAGGTAGAGCGGCTTTCCTATCCCGCCCCCTCTCCGGAAGGCATTGATGATGTCGCTGAGGTTTTCCCGCGGCTGGTTGATCGTGATCAGCGCATCTGCCCAGCGTCCCGCCCATTCCGCGGTCTCGGGCGACAAAGCGCCCGCCACGAGGCGAGGCAGCTCCCCGGGAAGAGTGTGAATTCGCGCCTCGTCCACCTTGATCGGACCATCTCGGTTGACAAGCTTGCCCGACCACAGATCGCGTATGATCCCGACTGCAGATTCCAGCCGTTCATTGCGCTCCCGTTTTGAAGGCCAGCGCTCGCCGGTGACGTGCTCGTTCATTGCCTGGCCGCTGCCGACAGCCATCCATGGCAACCTTCCGGGAAACATCTCCGCAACCGTGGCGGCCGCTTGCGCCGTAATCGCGGGATGATAGCGCCAGCCCAAGGGAACGGTGATGATGCCGAATGGAATGGATTGCGTTGCCTGCAGCGCTGCACCCAGCCACGCCCATGCGAATCCCGATTGACCTTGTCGCTCGCTCCAGGGTGTAAGGTGATCGGAGGACATCACCGCTTTGAAACCTGCGGCTTCCGCAGCCTGGACATAGGTGACGAGTTCGCTTGGCGAAAACTGCTCATGGGAAGCGTGATAGCCAATGAGCGTCATGATCCGTTACCCTCCGAAATAAGCCAGCGATAAGCATAGGGCTCAAGTTCCAGGCGCGGATTCTTGGCGATGTCGAATTCAAAGTAACCAATCAGATCACGGAAATGTCTGGGCTGCATGCCGCCGAAATTGATTTCGACCCTGCTCGTTCGGCCAGCCAGATTGTGCACGAGCAACAGCAGGTCGCCCGCATCCTCAAAGCCGTGAACGAGAACTGCTGGATCGGTCGCGCCGAGCCTCACCGACCGTCCCTTCGCGAAAATCGGCTGGTTTCGACGAAGCGTGATGAACCGTCGAACCCTGTTCAACAGAGAATTGGGGTCGTTCTGCTGATCGGCTACATTCACTTTCCGGTAGCAAAACGGTCCGTCTGTCAGCACCGGCTGACAAAGCTTTCCGGAATTCGCGGTTGAGAATCCTCCATTTTTCCCACCCGACCACTGCATCGGTACCCGAACCGAATTCCGTCCGGTTTGAGAAAGATCCTCGCCGATACCGATCTCATCCCCATAAACGATAAGAGGCGGTCCCTTCAGCGAGAAAATGATGCTCAAGGCCAGTTCGATCCGGCGCTGCTCGCCATTCAGCATCGGGGCGACACGGCGCCGGATGCCACGTCCGAAGACCTGCATTTCTTCTTTCGAGGCGAAGGCTTCGAATACCGACTGCTTCAGATCAGAGGGGACGCGAGAAAAATCGAGTT
Organism: Neorhizobium sp. T7_12; assembly: GCF_002968535.1. Taxonomy (NCBI): domain Bacteria; kingdom Pseudomonadati; phylum Pseudomonadota; class Alphaproteobacteria; order Hyphomicrobiales; family Rhizobiaceae; genus Neorhizobium; species Neorhizobium sp. T7_12. The sequence goes on from NZ_PVBK01000006.1 coordinate 11,420, forward strand.
CGTCGAGATTGCGAAGGAAATTGACCCAATCGCAACCGGGTGGCGGCTCCGGAAGAAGGCTCAGCCCTTGGTTGATGGGGGCGGCTTCTTCTCTGGCAAACCCTGCGAACAGATAGCAGGCAAGCATGAAGTTGAGCAGAAGCTGGAGCTGCTCACCCTCACCAAAGAAGGAGTCGGACGCCTGCGGCGGAAGATTGACCTCTCCGAGAAGAACCCCACCCGGTCGGCGGTCCTGAACGTACGCCCCGATTTGCCTAAGAATGCCGTGCGGATCGCGGGGATTGGCGTGTTCAAGCCCCTTATCCGCAATGATAAGCGGAGCTGCATCCAGCCGAAACCCGCTGACGCCGAAGGCAATCCAATAATCCACGATGCGGAGGATTTCTTCGCGCACCTGGGGATTGGCGGCGTTCAGCTCCGGCTGAAATTCGTAGAAATTGTGAAAATAGTAGGCTCGCGCTACCTCGTCATAGGTCCAGAGACTATCCACCTCGCCGGGAAAGATTGACTTGGCGCCTGCTGCGACGGGCGGAGGGTCGCCGCTCCAGACGTAATAATCGCGATAGCGTGTCTTATCGTCTCGCCGGGCCGCCTGGAACCAGGGATGCTGATCGGAGGTGTGATTGACGACCAGATCGATGATGACGCGGATGCCGTGTTCCCCAGCGTTGTGCAGAAAGGCCAGGAAATCATCAAGCGATCCGACCTTGGGGTTAATGCTATAGAAATCGCTGACGTCGTAACCGTTGTCGCGGTCGGGGCTGCGGTAGAACGGCAGGAGCCAGATGCAGGTGATGCCAAGTTCGGAGAGATAAGTCACCTTCTCGGTGAGCCCTATGAAGTCACCGATACCATCACCATTTCCGTCGGCGAACTTCTCGACATCGACGCAGTAGATAACGGCTTCCTCATACCAGCTGTTGCCTCTGTCCGGCACGCCTCCGTCTCCTGTCATTCTCTTATCGAAAGTGCTTAACGGCCGGGAGGTTGGCATGTTCCATGGGGACGTTCGCCCATGTCGATCAATGCCCTGCTCAGGCCTGGAGCCAAGGTGGCCAGAAAATGTTCTCCGCTCAGGCATGGTTCCCCAAGACAGAGGAATAATCAGGCCTCGGCGTCCGGCTATGGAGCAGTTCGCCCCGCTCCTTCAGAACCAAGTAGGCTGCTGCAGCAACCAGATCTGCCTGAGATCGCGGATCAGTCGAGATGCAGAGAACTGCGCAGAGAACCCGGCCGGCCCCGCCATCGCCTGCATCGACGCAGCAATCGCGCTGGCAGAATTCTTGAGCCACTACCCGATCAAACAGCGAAGGCGGGCGCATCCAAAGGATTCGTGGTGCTGCGCGGTATCGGACCGAAGTCGCAGAGCGCTGGGAAGCCTTGCGAAGCAAGTAGCTGTGTCTAGAGCCGATTGGGTTTCAGACTCCACACCCCGGCAGCAGCACTGGAGCCATCCTCTGAACGGCAGCGGACGATCGAATTTGTTTCTCTCATCCGTAGGCCACTGCTGGAGCGGTGATCATTTGAAGCAAGACCTATAGTCCGCATTGACTAGTAGTAGCATCTCCGCGATTTCGCGCTACTAGATCTTCGCGAAAAGCGTTGACGAGCCGGCGGCCGGGGGAGTGTGGATCCTTGGGTCGCCGATCCATTTTGGCGTTAGCCTGCACTCCAGCACCTTTAAGCAAAAGCGCCTTCGGCAACGACGCCCACGAGATCGGTTGACGAAGGCCGACGCTGATGCTGGTATCAGCCAGTCGGTCATTCAGTAGCTTAGGAAAGTGACGAGTGGGTCGACGGTTCGAGTCGGTTCAAGAACTTGGATTCCTTCCATTTGTCAAAAGCTGCTCGGCTTGGCGGTGTGATGGAAAGATGCACAATTTTGTTTTCGCTTCGCTCCGGATACCCCTCCGCTGAGGATCAACTAAGCCAGTTCCGGTGCCAATGAGCGAAGGTTCAGCAGTGCCTGCGTGACCTCACACCTCCTCCATGCCGCAATCCGGCGTGCTACCTTGTTTTGGTTCTGGTTTCAATCAGTCGCCATGTGGATTTCAGATAGTCATTCCTTGACTTTCAATCGGTCATCTCCATAGTTTCAAACGGTTATCGAAGGAACGAAGCTATGCCGCTGTATCCAAGGCTCGTTGAGCAACGCGTTGCCGACGCCATGTCAGACACGCGAGTCGTGCTGATCGTGGGTCCCCGACAATCCGGAAAAACAACGTTGGCGAAGAAGATGGCCAACGAAGGGATGGAGTATTACACGCTGGACAATGCGACGACGCTCAGTGCCGCGCGACGGGATCCAGTTGGCTTTGTAAGAGGAATGGATCGCGCCATTCTCGATGAAATTCAGCGCGCTCCCGAGCTGTTGTTGGCGATCAAGGAAAGCGTGGATACTGACAAGCGTCCAGGGCGTTTCCTCCTGACCGGTTCAGCCAATCTCATGACGCTGCCACGCGTCGCAGACTCGCTCGCGGGGCGTATGGAGGTCGTCCGCTTGCTGCCGCTCGCTCAAAGCGAGATCAGAACGGCCGGTGGGAGTTTTTTGGTCGACGCCTTCCGAAACGAAGCTAAAGCCGGACAACCAACCGTCGGTGACGACCTGGTGGCTGCAGTTCTGGCAGGTGGATATCCGGAGGCATTGGGTCGCAAAACCTTGAACCGCAGACAGGACTGGTATGGGGATTATATCCAAGCGATCGTTCAACGCGACGTTCGCGATGTCGCGCAAATCGAGCAGATCGCGCAGATGCCGCGCCTGCTACGCATTCTGGCGGAACATTCGGGACAACTCGTGAACTATTCCGGAATTGGCGCCGCCATCGGGATGAACCACGTCACCACGCAAAAATACGTTGCCATATTCGAAAGCCTATTCCTCGCCAGAACGATCCAACCCTGGTTTTCCAACAAACTGAAACGCCTGACTAAGACCCCCAAAATACATTTCCTCGATTCTGGTCTTCTCGCCTCCCTTCGCGACCTCTCTCTCGAGAGACTCCGGGATGACAGAGGGCCGTTCGGAGCGTTGCTAGAGACTTTCGTCTTTGCCGAGGTCCTTAAACTCGCCAGCAGCGGACATACCCGCTTTGAGTTTTCACACTTTCGCGACAAGCAGCAGAACGAAGTCGATATCGTCATCGAAGACAGAAGAGGGAGGGTTGTCGGTATCGAGATAAAAGCGGCAGCATCCGTCTCGACTTCCGATTTTTCCGGATTGCGAATGTTAGCCGAAGCATGTGGAGAGCGGTTTGTTTCAGGCATGGTCCTGTACGACCATGACAAGGTGGTCCCGTTCGGGGAGCGCCTGTCCGCCGTGCCAATTTCGGCATTGTGGCGTTAGCGCGTAGGAATTTAGCTTCAGCCTCCAGACTAGAGCATTCTTGAAACTTCGACCGTTTCGATAAAAAATGGACCTCCGGTTCGGTTCCCGTCAACTGCAAGCAAGATGTAGAATGACGGGGTCGCAAGTTCTACTCCCATCAAGGTGGGAGATAGTCTTGTCGGGGTGATTTCGCGCAGAGTGCTTCCAGTTCCTTGGCAAAGGACATCACCACCGGCCGCAGGACGCTCCGGCGTCGGTAGGCTATGCCGATATTGCGGGTCCACGTCCGGCTGTCGAGCTTCAGGGCCACAAACTGCGCATCGCGTCCCTGCACAAACACGCTGGTGCGGGTGAGATAACTGAGCCATTTTGAGCCGGCGATCATCGACATCTGGAATGTCGATGAGGTTGTTTCGCAGATCGCGAGAGGGCGAGGAAGCTGCGCGGTAGCAAACAGGGCCTCGAGCGCCAGCCGGTCCGGTTCCGGCCGGGCAGGGATCACCCAGCGATATTCTATCAGATCGACAAGGCTCACTTTGGCAAGCTTCACCAGTTCATGATCGCGGTCCGCGACGATGTCGACTGGAATTTCAAGCAAATTGAGAAACTCGATCTCTTCGGAAATCTCCTTCGGCCGAGCCATCACGGCAATGTCGATGGCGCCATTGAGCAGGGAAGCGTAAAGCGCTGAGCTGAGTTCCTCGTTGAGTGAAACATCGACTTCCGGCTGGGCTTTGAGAAATCGCTTGATCGCGGTCGGCACGATTTCCCGCATTGCCGTTGCAACCGCACCGATGCGTAGCCGGCCTCGACGGGCACCCCGCATCGCGTCCAATTCGTTCCGCGCCTCGTCCGTCAAGGAGAGCACGAGCTCTCCATATTCAATCAGCCGCAGTCCGTAGTCAGTTGGTTTGACGCCCCAGGGACCACGATCCAGGAGACGAACGCCCAACGACTCTTCCAGTGCGCGAATGCTCTTGCTGAGCGCGGGCTGTGTCACATTTAATCTCTCGGCTGCGACCCCGAAGCTGGCATAACGCGCCACCAGAACCAGATTTCTCAACTGCCTCAGATCCACGGTCTCTCCAATCGCATGTCCAATAACTTCCGGTTATCCAAATAGCTTCTGGCATCGTCTATTCTCTCGAAGGCCGCAGTTCTTGTGGCGCGTCGCTCTCATATTGGGAGGTTCAAAGCCCGTCCGCAGTCATTCTATTATAACTAAAATTCATCATGCACGACCATTTAGTTTCTTGCCGATGCCTATCCCTTTGGCCAAGATCGACCTCAATAACCGGCAACAAGGCCGGATGGGAACGACGATGCACGCGGTGACGGCGCAAAGAGCCTCTCAAATGGGCGACCAACGAAAACCAGCATTTCGGGCATTGTCCGAATGGGCGGCCGGTGCTTGCCACTTCAGTCCGTCTGCCTACCGTCGCGGTGAAGGCGCGTTCTTGGATATCTCGGCGTGTATGATCGCCGGAATGAATGACGTTTCGACCCGTTCCGTCGTCAACGTGATAGCCGAAGATGGCCTGGGGCAATGCTTCGCGTTCGGAGCATCCGGCAGAGTGAGCGCGCCCTGGGCGGCCCTGATCAATGGAACCGCGGCGCACGCACTCGATTTCGACGACAATTTCGCGCCAGCTTTTACTCATGCGACGGCGGTCCTCGCTCCCGCGCTTCTATCTTTGGTGAACGATCGTAAGGTCGGCGGGACCGCGCTCATCGATGCATTCATCGTCGGGTTGGAACTCCAGGGGCGCATTGGCCGCCTGATGCAGCCTGCCCACTATGAGCGCGGCTGGCATTCCACCTCGACAATCGGAGCTATCGGCACTGCCGGAGCTTGCGCGCGGCTGCTTGGCGCCACTCCGGACCAGGTGCTCGCTGCAATGAGCGCGGCAACCAGCATGGCTGCCGGTTCGAAGCTGCAGTTCGGTTCCATGATGAAGCCGATCCATGTCGGGCTCGCAGCGAAAAATGCCGTTCTTGCGGCTCGGTTTGCCATGGCTGGCATCAGCGCAAATGACGACCCTCTTGCCGGCGACTGGGGTTTTGCCGCGCTGACCGGGGCGGGCGACATTGGCGCCGAGGTCATGATCGAGGGTCTGGGCGAAACGCTGGAAATCGAGGTGAGCGGATTGCTCGTAAAGCGTTTCCCCTGCTGCGGAGCGGCCCATCGCAGCGTCGATGCCTTGGAAGTCCTGCAAAGAGAGCCGGGTTTTTCGATGGAGGCGATCGACCGGATCGAGACGTCTCTGCCCGAGATGGCAAAACGGAACCTGCGCTTCGACAGTCCCACCGATGAAATGGAAGCGCGGTTCAGCGGCACCTATTGCATGGCGCGAATGCTGGTCGACGGAGGGCTGGAACTCAAGCACTTCACGCCGGAAAGCGTTAGGGATGAGCGGATTGCCGCGTGGCTGCCTCGCATCCGCCTGATCGCCTACGACAATGCCCTGATGGTCGACGGCGCGAATTTCAAGACGATCACACGAGTATATCTGAAGGACGGCGGGGTCATGGAGGCGACGGTCAGCCATCCGAAAGGTTCGCCGGAGAACCCGCTGAACGAGGATGATCTCTTGGCAAAGTTTCAGGCGTGCTGCGCCTGGAGCGGCCACGCCGCAGCGGCTGAACCGCTCTTCGAGCTCGCCAGCGCGTTGGGAGCGGCGACCGACGTCGGTGACGTCATGGCGAGGATTGAAAGGATCCTGCGCATCCAATAGCCGGCCCATCCGGGTCGATCGGTAAAGGGAACTTCTTCGAAGAAATACAAAAACGAAGACAGAAAACGGAGTGAAATCATGAATAGCGTGAAAACCAGGCTGGCCGCTTCCGCAGTCTTCCTGCTTATGGGTGCATTTTCTCTTTCTGCGGCGGATCTGAAGATCGGTGTCAAATCGGAGCCCTCTTCGCTCGATCCGCAGTTCCACGTTCTCGTGCCGAACGTGCAGGTGACCTTCGCCATGTTCGATCCGCTTGTGATGATGGACCCGAAGCTGGTGCCCCAGCCTGCGCTGGCCGAGAGCTGGAAGCCGACCAGCGACACGGTCTGGGAATTTACCCTGCGGAAGGATGCAAAATTCTCCGATGGTTCGCCGCTGACCGCCGATGACGTGGTTTTCACGTTCGACCGCATTCCGAAAGTTCCGAACAGCCCCACGGCTTTCACGCTGTTCACCCGCCAGATCGCCAAGGTGGAGGCAGCGGATGCGCACGCGGTGCGCATCACTACAAAGCAGCCCTATCCGCTGCTGGTCACCGACATTGCCAACCTGCCGATCCTGTCAAAGGCCGCCGCATCCGGCCCGGCTCCGGAAGGCAAGACGACCGTCGAGTTCAACCGCGGCGAAGGACTTGTCGGCACCGGGCCGTTCAAGTTCGTTTCCTGGCAAAAGGGCGCGGATCTGGTTCTGGAGCGCAATCCGAATTATTGGGGCAAGCCGGCGGCATGGGACAACGTGATCTATCGTCCGATGACCAATCCGGCGGCCCGCGCGGCTGCCCTCCTGTCCGGCGACATTGACATGATGGAAGACCCGCCGACGACGGACCTGGAACAGTTCAAGACGAACCCCAAGCTCTCGGTCGCGGAAGCTCCCGGCACCCGTATCGTCTATATCGCTCTGGACCAGAAGGGCGAACCAAGCCCCGGCATCCCCGGCCAGGGCAACAAGAACCCGTTGATGGACAAGCGGGTCCGCGAAGCGCTTTCGCTGTCCATCGATCGCAAGGCGATCGCCGAACGGGTGATGGGCGGGGTCGCCGTCGCAACGGGAGACCTGCTGCCCGAGCCGATGTTCGGCGCGGTCAAGGCACGGCAGGCCGCACCGGCGGTCGACACCGCCAAGGCCAAGGCGCTGCTTGCCGAAGCCGGTTATCCCAACGGCTTCCAGATCACGCTCGGCACTCCGAACGGCCGCTACGTCAATGACGCCCGCATCGCGCAGACGATCGCCGCCATGTGGACGCGTGCCGGCGTCAAAGCCGAAGTCGCCGCCGCCGCTCCGCCGGTGTTCTTCAAGAGCCGCGACAATTTCGAATACAGCGCCTATCTCGCCGCCTGGGGAAATTCCACGGGCGAGATCTCTACGACGCTGCGGTCGCTGGTCGGAACCCGCGAACCGTCCAAGGGATCCGGCACGTCGAACGGTGGGCGCTATTCCAATCCGGACCTCGACGCGCTTCTCGACAAGGCATCCGCCACGATGGATGACAAAGCCCGCAAAGAGCTGCTGCAGAAGGCCGACGAGATGGTTCTGTCCGACTACGGCATCATTCCGGTACATTTCGAAGTGCCGGTCTGGGCGCTGCGCAAGGGCCTGAGCTACGCTGCCCGCGCCGATCAGTATACCCTGCCTCAGGACGTCACGTCCGCGAAGTAATCAAGTTTCCGGCCTGCTTCGCGATGCGCAGCAGGCCGGAACACGCGAAAGAAGGACAGGCGAGTGCCCGTTTTTATCATCAACAGACTGTTTCAGGCGCTCGGCGTGATCCTTGTCATGTCGGTCCTGGTCTTCGTCGGCCTTTACCTGATCGGTGATCCGACGTCGATGCTGGTGAGTCCCGAGGCAACGGAGATCGAACGGCAGGCGCTGCGCAAGGCGCTTGGTCTCGATCAATCGATATGGCTTCAATACCTGACGTTTCTTGGAAATGCCGCGCAGGGTGATTTCGGTCGCAGCTTTCTCACCGGCCAACCGGCGCTGCAGCTGATCATCGAGCGCATGCCCGCGACCGTCGAACTCGTGATCGTCGCCATGACATTTTCCGTCGTCGGCGTTCCCCTGGGCATACTGGCCGGGTTGCGGCCAAAGGCGCCGTCCAGCAAGGCGATCATGACGGGCTCGATTCTCGGCTTCAGCCTGCCGAATTTCTGGATCGGCCTCATGCTGATCATGCTGTTTGCGGTCTATCTCGGTGTCCTGCCGGCCTCGGCACGCGGAGAAACCGTCAATGTCGGTCCGGTCGCATTCAGCATATTGACGATCGATGGCTGGCAGCATCTGGCGCTGCCGGCGCTCACGCTCGGTCTGGCCAAAGCCGCGCTGATGATCCGCGTCACCAGAGCTGCCACCCGCGAAGTCCTGCCGATGGATTACATCAAATTCGCCCGCGCCAAAGGACTGCGCCCCTCTCGCATTCTCAACGTCCACCTGCTGAAGAACATCCTGATCCCGATCATCACTGTCGCAGGTTTGGAATTCGGCCAGGCCATCGCATTTGCGGTGGTCACCGAGAGCGTCTTCTCCTGGCCCGGGATGGGCAAGCTGCTGATCGATTCCATCATCACCCTCGATCGTCCCGTGGTCGTCGCCTACCTGATCATGATGGTGTTTTTCCTGGTGATCCTGAACCTCGTCGTCGACATTCTCTACATGGCGATTGACCCGAGTGCCCGCGAAAAGGTGCGCGACTGATGAGCACGCCAACCACCGTTTTACCCACGACAACCGTCGAGGAATCGCCCTTCCGCCGTTTTGTGGTCCAGTTCAGGGAAAACAAGCTGGCTATGGCGGGACTGATCCTGATGATCCTGCTTGCGATTCCAGCCTTTGGGGCGCCGTGGATCGCTCCTCAGAACCCCTATGATATCGGTGCGCTTGATATTCTGGATTCGCAGATGCCGCCAGGCAGCGTCGCCGAGGTTAGCGGCATCACCCATTGGCTCGGCACGGACAGCCAGGCCCGCGACGTCCTCTCCGCCGTTCTCTACGGCATGCGGACGAGCCTGCTGGTTGCGTTCTTGTCCGTCACGGTTTCACTTCTGATCGGCTCGACGGTCGGCCTCTGCGCGGCCTATTTCGGCGGCTGGCTGGACGCCCTGCTGATGCGCATCGTTGACATCCAGCTTTCCTTCCCGGCGATCCTCGTGGCGCTGGTGATGCTTTCGGTCCTCGGCCAGGGACTGGACAAGGTGATCATCGCGCTCATCATCGTGCAATGGGCTTATTTTGCCCGGACCGTGCGCGGCACCGCCCTTGTGGAGCGCAATCGCGAGTACGTTCTCGCGGCCCGCTGTCTCTCGCTCGGCTGGCGGCGCATCATTGCCCGCCACCTGTTGCCGAACTGTCTTCCGCCGCTGATCGTCATCGCCACGATCGATCTTGCGAACGCCATCGCACTGGAGGCGACGCTTTCCTTCCTCGGCGTTGGCGTTCCGGTCACCCAGCCGTCGCTTGGCATGCTGATTGCCAACGGTTTCGAATTCATGCTGTCCGGTCAGTATTGGATTTCGTTCTTCCCGGGGATCGCGCTCGCTCTCGCCATCGTCGGCATCAATCTCGTGGGCGATCATCTCCGCGACATTCTCAACCCGAGGAATGCCCTGTGATGGACGTAAGCAGCATGCAAGCAACTGCGACGGCCAGACGGGAGCCGCTGCTCTCGATCAAGGGGCTGAAAACCCATTTCACCACGAGAACAGGCGTTGTGAAAGCAGTCGACGGGGTCGATATCGAACTCGGTCGCGGCGAAATCCTCGGCCTTGTCGGCGAGTCCGGTTCCGGCAAGTCGATCACCGGCTTCTCCATTCTGGGTCTGATCGATCCGCCCGGCCGTATTGTGGACGGCAGCATAGACTATGACGGCCTCAACCTGGTTTCGATGGGCGAGGAGGCGCGCCGGCAACTGCGCGGCAACGACATCGCGATGATCTTCCAGGATCCGTCGATGACGCTCAATCCGGTTCTACGCATCGACACGCAGTTGATCGAAACGGTCCAGGCCCATGCGCAGGTCAGCACGGCGGAAGCCCGGCAGCGGGCCAGGGATGTGCTCGTGCAGGTCGGCATTCCATCTCCCGATGAACGCCTGAAAGCCTATCCCTACGAACTCTCCGGCGGCATGCGGCAGCGTATCGCCATCGCCATCGCTCTTATCAACAAGCCGAAGCTCATCATCGCCGACGAGCCGACGACCGCGCTCGACGTGTCGATCCAGGGCCAGATCATCTATGAGGTGAAGCAGCTTTGCCGCAAGACTGGCACCGCGCTTATCTGGATCACCCACGACCTCGCGGTCGTTGCCGGTCTCGCCGACCGTATCTCGGTCATGTATGTCGGCCGCATCGTCGAGACGGGCGCTACTGCCGACGTAATCAAGAGGCCTTTGCACCCCTACACGCAAGGGCTGATCGATTCCGTCCCTTCGCATGCCACGCGTGGCCACCGACTTCACCAGATCAAGGGCATGACCCCGTCACTGCTCAACCTGCCACAGGGCTGCGCCTTTCGCGAACGATGCGAGAAGGCGACACCCGAATGTCTGGTCGCACCCGAACCGACGCCGTTGCCGGGCGGGAGATCGGTGCGTTGCTGGAATCCAGCTCTATGAGACAGGACATGACGACAGAAAAAAACCAGCAGGAACCGATGCTGGAACTTCGTTCCCTCGCCAAGACGTTCACCAAGCCGGTCGGCGTGGCCGGGCACATCGCCAACCTCTTTGGCGCCGGGGTCAAGAGGATCGACGTGCGCGCCGTCGCAGGCATCGATCTTTCCGTCAGAAGGGGGGAGGTCGTCGGGATCGTCGGCGAGTCCGGCTGCGGCAAGTCCACCGTCGCAAGGATGATCGCCGGTATCAGCAGTATCAGCGCCGGCACCATCAGCTACAAAGGGGTTCCGTCCGCGACGATGACGCCCCAGCAGCGCCAGGATTTTGCGCTGAGCGTCCAGATGATTTTTCAGGACCCGTTCGCCTCGCTTAATCCGCGCATGCGCGTGATCGACATCATCGGTGAAGCGCCCGTCGCCCACGGGTTGATCCGCAAGGCCGAGCAGCGGGCCTACGTCGTCGACCTCATGGAAAAGGTTGGACTTTCCGGCGCCTATGCCAATCGCTACCCGCACCAGTTTTCCGGCGGTCAGCGGCAGCGCATCGGCATTGCCCGTGCTCTTGCGGTCAAGCCATCATTGATCATCTGCGACGAGGCGGTCGCGGCACTCGACGTATCGATCCAGGCGCAGGTGCTGAACCTCTTCATGGATCTGCGCGACGAGCTGGACCTGACCTATCTGTTCATTTCGCACAATCTCGGGGTCGTCGAACATATCTCCGACCGTGTGGTCATCATGTATCTCGGCCGGGTGGTGGAAATCGCACCGACGGAAGAGCTCTTTTCCACGCCCAGCCATCCCTATACGCGGCTGTTGCTGGAGCAGTTGCCGGTGCTTGAAGCCGGGGAACGCGACTACAAGCCGATCCAGGGCGAGCTCCCGTCGCCGCTCAATCCTCCATCGGGTTGTCCGTTCCATCCGCGCTGCCCGCGCGCGATGGATCGCTGCAAGCGAGACATTCCCGAACTCAAAGCGATTGGCCCTGGGCGCCTTTCAGCCTGTCATCTCAACGAAGCGGCCTGACCATGCAAATCTTTAAAACCACCCCGCTCGCCGGAGACACCTTGATCCCGGCGCTCCTCGTCAGCGCGCCTTTCAGGGCTGCAGTCAATTCACTCGCACAAACGCATGATCGTTTCATCAGCGAGCTCGTAACACTCACCGAAATTCCGGCACCTCCCTTCAAGGAAGAAGTCCGCGGGCGGGCGTACCGGGACATGCTGGAGGCTGCGGGCTTGAAGGATGTCGCGATCGATTCCATCGGCAATGTCACGGGCGTTCGCCGGGGAAAGGCTTCGGGCGGGCGTATGATCGCGGTTTCCGCTCACGTCGATACCGTGTTTCCCGAGGGGACCGATGTTACCGTCCGGCGTGAGGGTTTTCGTCTTTCCGCACCGGGCGTGGGCGACAACACCCGTGGCCTTGCCGCCATCCTGGCCTATCTCCGTGCTCTCGATGCCGTCGGAATGGAAACTCGGGACGACATTCTCGTTCTGGCGAGCGTTGGCGAGGAAGGCGAAGGCGATCTGCGTGGCATGCGGCACTTCTTTGCCAACAGCGCCTATCGTGGCCGAATTGCCGCTCTCATATGCCTTGATGGCCCGACGCCGGCCGATACTATCGTTTCCGCGGGAACGGGATCGAAACGCTACCGGGTGACGTTCCGAGGGCCGGGTGGCCATAGCTTTGCTGATCATGGCATCGTCAATCCGATGATTGCCGCAGCCCGTGCTGTTGTCGAACTCGGGCGTCTTTCCTTGCCGGACGACCCGAAGACCACGTGCAGTTCCACGGTCATAAAAGGCGGCAGTTCCGTCAATGCCATCCCTGCTGAGGTTTCGCTGATGGTGGACCTGCGTTCCAATTCGGCATCTGAACTGGTGGACCTCGATACCCGTTTTCGCCAGATCGTGCTGCAATCCTGCCATGTCGAGAACGATAGCCGCTCTATCGAGAAGGGCTCAATTGCTGTCGAGATCGTGCTGATAGGCGATCGGCCGGCCGGGTTCACCACCGATGGTGAACTGACGCGATCTGCAGCGGCCGCCATCGCAGCGATTGGCCAGACCCCGGTGTTCAGCTCGTTTTCGACAGATGCCAACGTCGCCATGAGCCTCGGCGTTCCAGCCGTTACCCTTTCGTGGGGAGGGAAGGGCGGCGACGCCCATACGCTGGGCGAGTGGACGGACGTGGATCCGGCGACGACTCTTCCGGAAATGTCCGTCGGACTGGCCGTGCTGCTCGCCTGCGCGGGCGCCGATATTCTGAAGTGATCGAGGAATGACCGATATGCAGGACAAGGCTGACGCGACACGGCGCAACGACGTTCTCGACGCCGACCATATTTCACGCTGCGCCGACGCCAAGGCTCCGGCCTTCATCGATCTCAGCGATCGCGTCTGGGGCATGCCGGAGCTGCGTTTCGAGGAGTTCCGATCGGTGGAGGAGCATATTGCCGCTATGGAAGCCGAAGGCTTTCGTGTCACCCGCGGGATCGCAGGAATGAAGACCGCCTTCGTGGCCCAAGCAGGCGAAGGTGACGTCACGATCGGGTTCCTTGGGGAGTTCGACGCTCTGGCCGAGCTTTCCCAGGAAGCCGGCATCACGGAGCAGCGGGCTGCCGAGCCGGGCGCCAATGGCCACGGATGTCATCACAACCTCCTGGGCGCCGCATCGCTTCTTGCGGCAGTCGCCCTCCGGGACGCTTTGGCCGAAAGCGGTGTGAAGGCACGGGTTCGATATTATGGGTGCCCTGCCGAAGAGGGGGGATCGGGTAAGACCTATATGGCGCGCGCAGGCGCATTTGATGATCTGGATGCCGCCTTCTGCTGGCACCCTTGCGTCTACAACGCCGTCATGTCCTCTTCGACGCTCGCCAATATCCAGGCCTATTTTCGCTTCAGCGGTCGTGCGGCGCATGCCGCGATGAGCCCGCAGGTCGGTCGCAGCGCTCTCGACGCCGTCGAGCTGATGAATGTCGGCATCAACTATATGCGCGAGCATATGCCCTCGGACGCCCGTGTGCATTATGCGATTACCCAGACTGGCGGCATTTCTCCCAATGTCGTGCAGGCTTCCGCAGAAGGTCTCTACCTGGTCCGTGCGCCAAGCCTCGGTGATGTCCGCAGCCTTTTTGAGCGGTTGCGCAAGATCGCCGAGGGTGCTGCGCTCATGACCGAGACGAAGGTCGAGATGGTGTTCGACCGCGCCACTTCGAATATCCTCCCCAACCGTACCCTGGAGGAGGTGATGCATGAGCAGTTTACGAGGCTGGGTGCCCCCGATTTCGATGAGGCGGACTTCGACTTCGCCGACAGGTTACGGGCCGCCGCACTGACGGATGACGACGTCCGCGCGAGCGCCGAAGCCTTTGGCGGGCCGGCCGATTATCCGAAAACTCTGCATGATGGGATTCTGCCGCTGCCAGAAAAGCCCGGCCTGCTCTTTGGTTCGACGGATGTGGGCGATGTCAGCTGGGTTGTGCCCACCGCGCAGTGCCTGACAGCGACCGCGGCGATTGGCACGCCGTTTCATGCCTGGCAGACCGTAACACAAGGCAAGCTGCCGGCCGCCCACAAGGCCATGGTCACGGCCGCCAAGGTGATGGCGGCAACCGCTGCAAGGGCGATTGCCAATCCGGCATTGTTGTCGCGCGCCAAGGAAGAATTGCACGGACGGCGTGGTGGGCTGGCGTATCGGACCCCGCTCCCCAAAGACAGTGAGCCACCGATCCGAGCCGACCGATAGGTAGTTCTAAATAGAAGCGGCTCACCTGGTCGCCGGCAGCTCGTGAGGTTTCCGCTTCGATCACGGCAGCAGCGGTGGTCGTCCCTCGATGACAATGGCCACGTTCACCCCATGCGCTCGGAGGCATAGGAACCCGGGCTCGCCGGGAAGACGACGGTGCGATGTCCGTTAATGAAGGTGCGGTGGTGGATATGGGCGTGGATGGCGCGCGCCAGCACCTGGCTTTCGACGTCGCGGCCGAGAGAGACGTAGTCATCCGGAGACTGCGCATGAGTGACGCGCACGGTGTCCTGTTCGATGATCGGACCTTCGTCGAGATCGGCGGTGACGTAATGGGCCGTGGCGCCAATCAGCTTTACGCCACGTTCGAAAGCCTGCTTGTAGGGATTGGCGCCCTTGAACGACGGCAGGAAGGAATGATGGATGTTGATGATCCGGCCGGACATCTTCTGGCACATCTGATCGGACAGGATCTGCATGTAGCGGGCAAGCACGATGAGTTCGGTGCCGGTCTGCCCGACGAGGTCCATGATGCGCGCTTCGGCCTCAGGCTTGTTGGCCTCGGTCACCGGAATATGATGGAAGGGGATATCGTGATTGACCACGACCTTCTGGTAGTCGAAGTGGTTGGAGACCACGCCGACGATCTCGATCGGCAGTGCGCCGATCTTCCAGCGGTAGAGCAGGTCGTTCAGGCAGTGGCCGAAACGCGATACCATCAGCAGGACCTTCTCCCGCTTGGCGGCATCATGCAGGCTCCAGGTCATGCCGAAACGCTCGGCGATAACGGGGAAGCCCTGTGCGAGCTTCGCTTCATTGGCCTCTTCCTCGGAGATGAAGGAGACGCGCATGAAGAACCGACAGGTGCCGAGGTCGTCGAATTGGGATGAATCCACGATGTTGCAGCCCTGATCGGCGAGATAGCCGGAGACCGCAGCGACGATGCCGCGGGTCGACGGACAGGAAATGGTCAAAACATAGGTCTTCATGGTCATCTCGCGAATGGCCTGTGACGGCGTCATCTGAATTGTAGGACGGGTGCATAGGGGGAGGCGGTGCAGGTTGCTCGCAACCAGCACCGCCTCGGCGCCTGGGGAGGTTCTTCAGGCGCGGGATTTCTTGCGTTGGCGGTGCACGTCGATGACGACTGCCGCGACGATGATCGCGCCCTTGACGATCTCCTGGTAGTAGGCGCCGACCTTGAGGAAAGTGAAGCCGGAGGTCACCACACCGAGAATAATCGTACCGATTACCGTCCCGGTGATCCGGCCGACGCCGCCGGAGAGCGAAGCGCCGCCGATGACGGCCGCCGCGATGGCGTCGAGTTCGAAGGAGACGCCCATGTTCGGCTGGCCGGACTGGGCGCGGGCAGCGAGCATGACGCCGGCGAGGCCGGAGAGCAGGCCGGCCACCGCATAGACCTTGATCAGGTGCTTGCCGATATCGATCCCCGAGACGCGTGCAGCCTGGCTGTTGGCGCCGATGGCATAGGTGAACTTGCCGTAGCGGGTATAGGACAATGCGACGTGGAAGATGATTGCCACGGCGAAGAAGACGATGACCGTTCGCGGGACGGGAAAGCCCCAGAGACTGAAGCTCTGGCCGAGCCAGGCGAAGTTTTCGTTGAGCAAAGCGACGGGTTGGCCTTCGGTATACCATTTGGCCAGGCCGCGGACTGAAACCATCATGCCAAGAGTGGCAATGAAGGGCGGAATGCCTGTCTTGGCGATGAGAAGGCCGTTCAGATAACCCAGGAATGCGCCGAGCAGCACGCCGACCAGAAGCGGCCAGAACGGGCTTGAATCGATGAACCAGTCCAGGCCGAAAGCGGCGTATTCCGGTTGCAGGAAAACGGCCCGAGCATTCAGCGAGGTCTGGGCGAAGCTCGCAGCCACCATGGCGATAAACCCGACCATGGAGCCGGACGAGAGATCGACCCCGCCGGTGATGATGACCTGCGTCACGCCGACGGCGATGATCCCCGTGACGGCGACCTGCAGGACGATGATGGACAAGCGCTGCTTGTTCGCCAGAAAGCTTTCGCCCACGACGTACCAGCCGATCACTTCGAAGATAAGGGCGATCCCGATCAGGACGGCCAGGATCGAGAATTCCGGTGGAAGTCGCCGAATTTTCTTCAAGCCCGTCTTGGAGGTCTCCCCCAGTTCGTTGATGGCATCAGACATGATATCCTCCCGGCTGTGCCGTCAGCGCGACGCCAGCTCCATTATCTTGACTTGATCGGCTTCGGCCCTGTCCAGGATGCCTGTGACCCGCCCCTCATGCAGCACGACGATGCGATCACTCATGCCGAGCACCTCAGGCATCTCCGACGAGATCATGATGATCGCCACACCCTGGCCCGCGAGCTGCGAGATCAGCCGGTGGATCTCGGCCTTGGCGCCGACATCTATGCCGCGGGTGGGTTCGTCGAGGATCAGGATCTTCGGATTGGTCATCAGCCAGCGACAGATCAGGACTTTCTGCTGGTTGCCACCCGACAGGTTGATGATCGGCTCCCGCATGTCTGGCGTGCGAACCCTGAGGCGGTTGGCCATGTCGGTGGCCGCCTTCCGCAGCTTTTCCTGCTCTACGAAGCCGAGCTGCACATAGCGCTGTTGCAGCACCGCCATCTGCGCGTTTTCCTGGATGTCGAGCAGCAGGAAACAACCGGTTTCCTTTCGATCCTCCGTCAGAAACGCCATGCCGTGCGCCATGGCGACGGACGGCGAGGAGACGGTCAATTGCTTGCCGAAGAGCTCGATCGTCCCGGAACTTGCGGGCGTCACGCCGAAGATCGTCTCCGCGACGTTGGACCGGCCCGAGCCGACGAGGCCGGCAAAGCCGAGGATCTCGCCGGCCCGGAGATCGAACGACACGTCGCGGAAGACGCCGTTCAGCGTCAGCCCTTTTACCGACAGCACGACGTCGCCGATCTGCGCCGGTTCTTTCGGGAACATCTGGGTGATCTCGCGCCCGACCATCATGCGGATGATGTCTTCGCGGGTCACCTCCGAGGAATTGCAGGTCGCAACGTACTTGCCGTCGCGAAAGACGGAGAACTCGTCAGCGATCTCGAAGAGTTCGTTCATCTTGTGGGTGATGTAGATGATGCCCTTTCCTTCCTCGCGGAGGGAACGGATGATCCGGAAGAGGTGGTTCACCTCCCTCTCGGTGAGGGCCGATGTCGGTTCGTCCATGATGAGGACATCGGAATCGAAGGATACGGCCTTGGCGATCTCCACCATCTGGCGGTTGGCCACGCTGAGCTTGCCGACCTTGATTTCAGGATCGATCTCGATCCCGAGGCGCTCAAACAGCGCGTCCGTCCGACGGTTCATTTCGGCATGGTCCACGATACCGAAACGTCCGAGCGGCTCACGGCCGATCCAGATGTTTTCCGACACGGTCATGGGCGCCATCAGATTCAGTTCCTGATGGATCATCGCGATTCCGTTCTGAAGCGCGTCGAGCGGATTCTTGAGGCGGATGTCGACGCCACGCAGTTTGAACGAGCCGCTGTCGGGCGTGTAGATGCCCGCGAGGATCTTCATCAGCGTGGACTTGCCGGCGCCGTTCTCGCCCATGAGGGCATGCACCGTCCCGCGTTTCAGCTTCAACTGCACGTTGTCCAGAGCAACGACCCCTGGAAATTCCTTGCGCACGTCCTCGACTTCGAGAAGATATTTGCTGCCCGGAACAGCGCCGCTCCTGCGAACGGCCTCCATGGTCTGGGGACTGATGATGCGTTCAGCCGACATGGTGGTCCTCCTCCACGAGAGTGATCCGCTGCCTCGCAAGGCAGCGGATCGGCCCATTCTCGGTCAATTCTTCGTCGTGAACTTGGTCATGTTTTCAGGCGTCACGAGCTGGAACGGGATCCAGACCTTGGCGTCCACCTTCTCACCCTTGGCGAGCTTTATGGCAGCGGCGACCGCACCCGAGCCCTGGCCGAAGGCATCCTGGAACACGGATACATCCAGATTGCCTGCCTTCATGTAGGCGAGCGCTTCCTGGGTGGCATCGATGCCCGCAACGACCACGTCCTTCATATTCCAGCCGGCGGATTTCATGGCGTTGATCGCGCCAATCGCCATGTTGTCGTTGTTGGCGATGACAGCCGCCGGCTTGTGACCGGCCGCGATCCAGTTGGTCATCAGGTCCTGCGCCTTGACCGGATCCCATACGGCGGTCTGCTGGTCGAGGATCTTGATGCCCTTGCAGTCCGGCGTTGCGATCACGTCGTGGATGTCCTTGGTGCGCTGGACGGCAGCCTGGTTGGCAAGATCGCCGACCATGACAAGGATATCGCCCTTGCCGCCCAGGAGGCGACATACTTCCTTGGTCTGCAGCGTGCCGGACTGAACTTCGTCGGAGGCGACGAATGCCCCCTTGGGGCCAAGCTTGTCGACGTCTGCCGGCATCCGGTTGACGTAGACGATCGGGATGCCGGCATCGTTCGCCAGCTTCGTCATCGGCGCCGTTGCCGTGGTATCGACGGCATTGACGATGATCGCATCGGCCTTCGAGGCGATGAAGTTCTGGATCTGGGAAAGCTGCTTCTGAACGTCATCATCCGCGATTTCGATCTGGACCGGCTGTTTTGCATCGGCCGCAGACTTTTCGATACCCTTGCGCAGAACGGTCAGGAACGTGTCGGAGTTGGCCATGGACACGCCAATATTGCCCGCATAGGCGCTCGATGCCATCAGAACGCCGAGCGCGGCACCCGCCAAAAATTTCTTCATCTCTTCCTCCTCTGAAACGGTGCCCGGCGAACACCTCAAAAAGCCGGTCGCCTCCTCCCCGAAGGCAATCTCACGAACCAGTCCGGTCACTGCCACCGGATCGGTGAAGACGTCAAAGTCTGTCCCGGATCCGCTCCATGCTATTGCGGACCATCGCTTGCGGATCGCTCGATGCGTGAACGGATGACGCGAACGGTTCGAACGAGAACGGGCCGGGATAACCAGCGTCGACGAGCGCACGGATTTGACCGATATTGTCCAGCCGGTCCCGTGCCGTCACCATCACGCGATGCGGGTCGCGCATGGCGTCGATTCTGACGTCCTGGTCATCGACGCCTGAAATGTGCACCAGCCCCGTCAAATCCGGGAAGATATCCGGCTCGCCAGCCAGCACGTGGTGGAAAGTATCATGAACCAGCTTGAAGCTCTGGCGGCCATTGATCGCGGCAATCGCTTCCGCTGCTTCTTTCTTGGAGCGAAGCGAGCAGATCTGGAAACCGAGCGGCTCCACGAGGCCGATGAGGTTATTGGCCTGCAGGATGGGTTTCAGTGCCTTGAGCGCAACGCGCAAATTCCCCTGACGCTCACCCTCCAGCCTGCCGCTTCCGTCGTTGACGGGTACCAGAACCAGAGCTTTTGCGCCGCAGGCAGCGGCATAAGCGGCCAGTTCCCGGGCTTCCGCTTCCCGTTCCGGCGTCCATTCGTTGAAGCGCTGCAGGGCATTGATCGAAATGATCTCGGTTCCGCGCGTCTTTGCCAGGTCGCGGACCGTCTCGGGTGAAGTCCCGTCGAGTACGGCATTACCCGCAAGATCGTTGCGGATTTCGAATTGCCGAACACCGAGCGACATGCCCAGTTCGAAAAAAGCGCCGAGCGGCATGTGTGGCGCAACCATGTGGTTGAGCGCGAAGGTAAGCGCGGCCATGAGTTCTCCCGAAGTTTGGCGCGGCCGGCTTTCCTCCTCCGTCCCGCCGAACGAAGTCATCAGGTTTCGTGGCGTTGGTCAAAGAAGAAATAGCAATATTCTATTTCATTCATGAAAGAATTTGCAGATTGTTATGATGGATTTCCATCATCGCGGCTCAGATGTTTTCCGGCACATAAATTTCGAGCGGCAGGAAAGTCTGGCCTGGCGCCGTCGCGGGGCCGGTATCCACCGCCTCGACCATCAGCTGGACGAGTTCGCGGCACAGATTGGCAAGCGGTGTCGCAATCGCCATGGTCACGATCTCATCGGCCAGCGCTGCGCGGGAAATTGGCGTCAGTTCGTTGACGACGATAACATGCTTGCCGCCGAGCTTTTCTTCCCGGATGGCGGAAATGGCGCCTTCCATTCCGCCGCCGGCAACATAGAAACCCACAAGATCCGGATGGCGGTGCAACAGATCCAGCGTTGCCTCGTGGGTGATTTCCACCGTTTCCAGGTTCACCAGCGTGTCGAGAACCTCGAAGTCGGGGGCGTGTTCGCGGAAGTAGGACCGAAAGCCGATCTCGCGCAATTCGTGACCGTGAAAGCGGTGACTGCCGACGAAAACAGCCACTTTCCCAGGGTTTTTTGCAGCCCTCGTGATCATCCAGGCTGCCGTCCGGCCGGCCTTGCGGTTGTTGAGCCCGACATAGCCCTCGCGGATGCCGGAGGCGAAATCGGACAGGAGTGAGAATACCGGGATGCCCTTTGCCTTCAGTTCTTCCGCTGCCACCGTCAGGGCCGGATAGTCCGGGGATGTCATGGCGACCGCCTGATTCCTGACACCTACCTCTCTCAGCTTGTCGGCCAATTCGCTCGGTGTCTGGTTGGCGCAGAATTCGATCTGCGCCACGCCGCGAATGCCGGGATGATTCTGGACGGCGATCTCGAGTTCCCGCTTGAAGCTCTGGTAGAAATGGTGGTTGGGCTTCTGCAGGATGAAGCCCAGCCGGTATTGCGGCAGCCCCTCGAACACTCGCTGCCGCAGCAATCCTACGGCATGGAAGCCAATCTCGTTTGCCGCGTCATAGACGCGCCGCGCCGTGTCCTCGCGCACCTTGTGCCGCCCGTTCAGCACGCGGTCCACGGTTGCGACGCTCACTCCCGCAGTCTTGGCCAGATCCGCGATCGTCGGTCTTGATCCCATCTGTTCCTCCCTCAAGTGAGAGGTTTCTATCATGGAATAAATCAAGAATGATAGCTTTTGATAGAATATATCATGCGTGGATTGTGATCCGTCAGAACAACGATAATCCTCAAGATCAGATTCCATGCGGCGCCTTTGATGGCGACCGCATCGAAACCGATGGAGGAGATCTATGGCGAGGACAGCGGCAAAGCGTGACTACAGCCTGCTTGGGCGCGATGCGCAGGCGGCGGTGGCCAATGGGCTCGCGGCGGCGCAGTGGTATCATACCGAGGTTCCGCGCAAGCAGATGAAGGAATTGATGAAGCGGGAGGATGGGCCAGCCCTCCGGGACACGGCGATCTGGCTTGGCTGTATAGTCGTCTTTGCAGCGCTTGGCATCTATTTCTGGGGCAGCCTCTGGGCGATCCCTTTCTTCCTCGCCTACGGCGTGTTCTACGGGTCCGCCTCGGACAGCCGCTGGCATGAATGCGGTCATGGCACGGCATTCAAGACGATGTGGATGAACAACTTTGTCTACCAGATCGCCTGTTTCATGATCATGCGCAATCCGGTGACCTGGCGCTGGAGCCATACCCGGCACCACACCGATACGGTCATTGTCGGCCGGGATCCGGAAATCGCGGTGATGCGTCCGCCGGATCTCCTGCGGCTGATCCTCAATTTGTTCGGCCTGCTGGATGCCTGGCATGCGGTGATCGACATGGTCCGAAACGCGTTTGGCGTCATCAGCGCCGAAGAGAAGATCATCATTCCGGAGACGGAGCAGCCGAAGGCGATCCGCGTCGCGCGCATCTGGCTCGCGATCTATGTGGCGACCGTTGCGCTCGCGATCGCCCTGAATTCGATCCTGCCGCTGATGCTGATCGGCATGCCGCGCCTTTATGGTGCCTGGCACCATGTCATGACCGGCCTGTTGCAGCATGGCGGCCTTGCCGACAACGTCACCGACCACCGGCTAAACAGCCGCACGGTCTACATGAACCCGATCAGCCGCTTCATCTACTGGAACATGAACTATCACGTGGAGCATCACATGTTCCCGATGGTGCCCTATCACGCGCTGCCGAAGCTGCACCAGACCATCAAGGACGATCTGCCGGCACCCAATCCGTCGATCCTCGACGGTTATCGCGAGATGATCCCTGCCTTCCTGCGCCAGCTCCGAAACGAGGATTATTTCCTGAAGCGCGAGTTGCCGCCGACGGCAAAGCCCTATCGCGAAGACTTCCACAGCGACGCAATGGCGCCAGCGGCGGAGTGACGCCGGCATCCGACAAAATAAGCTATAAAGGGGAGGAGAGCTCGATGAGCACCTGGATCGACGTCTGCGACAAGGACGAGATCGACGAAGAGGATGTCATCCGCTTCGATCACGCCGGCAAGAGCTACGCCGTCTATCGCAGCCCGGAAGACAGTTTCCACGCGACCGACGGACATTGCACGCACGAGAATGTCCATCTGGCCGATGGTCTGGTGATGGACGATATCATCGAATGTCCGAAGCACAACGGCCGCTTCAACTACAAGACCGGCCAAGCCAAGGGCGCGCCTGTCTGCGTCAACCTCAAGACTTATGCGGTCAAGGTCGATGGTGGCCGCGTCTTCATCCAGGTCGGCTGAGATGGGTGACAAAGGCATGGTGATCGTCGGCGCCGGCGAAGCGGGCGTGCGCGCGGCCTTTGCCCTGCGGGAGCGGGGTTACCAGGGGACCGTCACGCTGATCGGCGACGAACCGCATCTCCCTTACGAACGTCCGCCCCTGTCGAAGGGGGGCGAGGAAGCCGGGACCGTCCGGGCGATCGTCGCAAGCGAACGTTTTGCCGAGGCCGGGATCACCTTCCTGCGAGGGCAGCGGGCTATCTCGCTCGACCTGGCACGCCATGCGCTGCGACTGGAAGCGGGCGAAATACTGTCCTACGAACGGCTGCTGCTCGCAACCGGCGCCGCGCCGCGCCGGTTTCCAGGCCTTGCCACGAGCGATCGTATCCATGTGCTGCGGACCGTCGAGGACGCGTCCGCCATTCGTCGCCACATGCGGGAGGATGGCCGCGTGGCCATTCTCGGCGGCGGCTTCATCGGGCTCGAACTGGCCGCGATGGGCCGGAAACTCGGGACGGCCGTCACCTTGTTTGAGGCGCAACCGCGCGTGTTGATGCGCGGTGTTCCCGAAAAGCTTGCGCTCGCCTTGCAGGCACGGCACGCGGCAGAAGGCGTGGAACTCCTCTGCGGCGTGGGGATCGAGACCATCGCCGATGGCGAGAGCGGCGTTACCATCGGGTTCGCCGATGGTCGCCGGATCGAGGTCGATGCGGTCGTGGTCGGGATCGGTGCCCAGCCCAACACCCGTCTTGCCGCAGAAGCAGGGCTTGCGATCGACAACGGCATAGCCGTCGATCGCCATCTGGCGACCAGCGATCCGCACATTTTCGCGGCCGGCGACTGCTGCTCCTTTCCCGTCACCGCCTATGGCGGCCGGCGCGTCCGGCTTGAATCCTGGCGCAACGCACAGGAACAGGGCAGCGTCGCGGCGGCCAACATGCTGGGAGAGGCCGCATCCTTCGATGCGGTGCCCTGGTTCTGGTCGGACCAATACGACCTGACGCTGCAGGTGGCCGGCCTGTCCGACGGCGCGACATCGACCGTCGGCCGGACGCTGTCGCCGGAGGCCGAGATCCTGTTTCACCTCGACGCGGAGGGGCGATTGCTGGCAGCCAGCGGGCTTGGCCCCGTCGGTGCCGTTGCCCGCGACATTCGACTGGCCGAAATGCTGATCGCCAGGGGCACGCGCGCCGATCCTGCGGCACTCGCCGATCCTTCCGTCAAACTGAAATCCCTTCTGTGAGCGCCTGGCGCCAAAGGATGCATCGATGAAATCCAACCGTCCCACCGTTGCCGATATCCTGGCGCTCAAGGGCAAGCGCCAGCTCAGCATGCTTCGTGTCGTCACGCTCGAGGAGGCGGAAGCCGCCGATAAGGCCGGGATTGAAATGGTCTCCGCGCCGCCAGCGCTCCTGGGGCCTGCGTTCCGCGAGGTGGCGCCAAGTGTCTTTGCCGTGCCGGGGCTCGAATATGGCGACTTCGTCACGACGGAGGAATATCTGCGGGGGGCCTTCAAAGCGATGCGCGCCGGTGGCGACGCCGTCTATTGCGCGGCGAACCTCCGGATCATCCGCGAGCTCAGGGACGAGGGCATTCCCGTCTGCAGCCATGTCGGCCTCATTCCCTCGAAGGCGACCTGGACCGGTGGCTTCAAGGCGGTCGGCAAGACCGCCGACAGCGCGATGGCGATCTGGAATGCCGTCAAGGCCCTCGAGGAGGCTGGCGCCTTCGCCGCCGAGATCGAGGTGGTTCCTGCCGAAGTTGCCTCGCTGATCAGCGCCCGGACGTCTCTCTTCATGATCTCGATGGGGGCGGGCGCCGGTTGCGACGCGCAATATCTCTTTGCCGATGACGTGCTCGGACAGAACCGCGGGCATGTGCCCCGACATTCGAAGACCTATCGCAACTTTGCCGCAGAGTTCGACCGCCTGCAGCACGAGCGCATCGCAGCGTTCCGGGAATTCCGTCAGGACGTCGAGAGCGGAGCCTATCCGGCAGAGCCGCACAATGTCGGCGTGGCGAGCGAGGAACTTGCCCGCTTCCGCGATATGATCAACGGCTGATCGGACGCCGGCCGCCTACGCGCTCCAGAAACTCCTCGTGGCTCTACGGCGCTCGCGGCGTTACGAACGGTAGCTGATCCGGAACGCGCAGCTTCCAAGTCAAGCAACCGAAACCAGCCTCGTGTTCGTGACTGCCGTAACACGAAGGTCCGGTTGTGAAAAGGCCGCGGGATGCCGCGGCCTTCTGATTAGAAGATTATTGCGGTGTCATGTCGAAGCCGAACCACTTCATGGACAGCTTCGTCGTCGTCCCGTCCGCTTTGGCGGCGGCGATCGCCTCGTCGAATTTCTGCTTGAGCCCAGTATCCCCCTTGCGAAGACCGACCGAGCTGCCGGCGCCGAGGAAACCACCCTGGAAGCGAGGGCCGACAATCGTCAGGTCGCTGTTTGTCGGCTTCTGCACGGCGGTCATCAGGTAACCCATTGATGCCATGACAAAATCGACGCGGCCGGAAACGAGATCGAGGTCATGCTGTTCCGTGGTCTTGTACTCGCGAACCTGCACGACGCCCTTCAGATATTCGTCGATGAAGCGTGCGGCGATCGAGGCCGTCTGGACGCCAACCGTCTTGCCCTGCAGCAGCGGCTTCAGCTGTTCGACAGCCTTGCGGGCGCCGGCCTCATTGGAGGCGAGCGAAAAGAGTTCGTCCTTCAGGGGCATTTTTGCCAGGGGGCTGTCCTTGAGCGTCGCGAAGGACTGGCCGGTGCTACCGTAGGACATGGAGAAGTCGATGACTTCCTTGCGCTTTTCCGTGGCCGACATGCCGGCCATGATGGCATCGAACTTGCCGGCATTGAGGGCCGGGATGATGCCGTCGAAGGCTTGCGCGACGAACGCGCACTTGATTTTCATGCGCTCGCAGAGGTTCTTGCCAAGATCGATGTCGTAGCCGTCCAGCGTGCCGTCCGGTCGGGTCAGATTGTAAGGCGGAAAGGCGCCCTCCGTGGCGATGACGATTTCCGTTTTGTCCTGCGCCGCGGCGGCCGTCGCCATCAGCGTCATGGCGGTGAAAGCAGCGGCGATTGCCGTGTTGACGAATTTCATCTGTCAGTTCCCTCTCTTTGTTTGGGTAGAATGTCGAGCGGCTCAGCCGCTGATGAATTTCCGGAAGCGCTCGGACTTCGCGTTGGTGAACATGTCCTGCGGCCGGCCTTCCTCCTCGATCGCGCCCTGGTGCAGGAAGATGACCCGGCTCGAGACATCACGCGCGAAGCCCATTTCGTGCGTGACGACCAGCATGGTCCGGCCTTCTTCGGCAAGCGCCCGCATTACACGCAGCACTTCGCCGACAAGTTCCGGGTCAAGCGCCGAGGTCGGCTCGTCGAACAGCATCACCTTCGGCCGCATGGCGAGCGCGCGGGCGATGGCGGCCCGTTGCTGCTGCCCGCCGGAAAGATGCGCCGGATAGTGATTGCGCTTTTCGGCAATGCCAACCTTGGCAAGCAGAGCTTCCGCCTCCTCCAGGCATTCGGCGCGCGAACGCTTCTGCACGTGCAGAGGCGCTTCCATGATGTTTTCGAGCACGGTCTTGTGGGACCAGAGATTGAAGCTCTGGAACACCATGCCGAGTTCGGAGCGGATACGCTCCACCTGCCGGCGGTCGGCAATGCGGCTCTTGCCGGAGCCGGTCGGCTTCATGCGGATGGTTTCGCCGGCAACGGTGATTTCGCCGGCATCGGGTGTCTCCAGCATATTGATGCAGCGGAGCATGGTAGACTTGCCAGAGCCGGAGGAGCCGAGGATCGAGACGACCTCGCCCTCGCATGCTTCCATGTCGATACCCTTCAGCACTTCGATGGGACCGAAACTCTTGCGAAGCCCGCGCACGGTGATCGCCGCCGGTGCGGGTGGATTGGTCGAACGCGTCATCTAGTGGCTCCCGTGGACGTGCTGGGCAAGGCCGCAGGCTGGCGCAGGTGCGGGCTCAATTGATACTCGGCGAGGGCGACAAGCCGGGTGAGGATGAAGTTGATGGCGAGATAGATGGCGCCGGCGACGACGAAGACTTCGATCGCCCGATAGGTCTCGGAGATCAGTTTGGCCGCGACGCCGGTCACCTCCATGATGGTGATGATCGAGGCAAGCGACGTCGCCTTCACCATCGAGATCATCTCGTTGGAATAACCGGGCAGAGCCTGGCGGATCGCGAGCGGCAAGGCAATGCGCCGAAAGGCCATGAAATGGGACATGCCGCAGGCGCGCGCCGCTTCGATCTGGCCGAACGGGACCGAGAGCAGGCCGCCACGAATGATTTCGGCGGAATAGGCGGCGGTGTTCAGCATCAAGGCGATGACAGCGCACCAGTAGGGATCGCGCAACACCACCCACAGCATGCTCTGGCGGACATCACGGAACTGGCCAAGGCCGTAATAGATCAGGAAGATCTGGACGAGCAGTGGCGTGCCGCGGAAGACGAAGATATAGGCCCTCGCGAACCAGTCGAGCGGCAGGATACCGGACAGCCGGCTGAGTGCCAGGCCAAGGGCCAGGAACACGCCGAGTACGATTGCGCTCGCGGCAAGCTGCAGCGTCAGCGGTACGGCAGCAATCAGGCTGAGGAAGGTTTCCCAGAGAAACGGCAGATCCATCAACCCCTCCTGACGCCGCGCGTGAAGCGCTTTTCGCTGAATTGCAGGAGACCGCCGGAAACCGTTGAAATAGCCAGGTAGACGGCAGCGGCGATGACATAGAAATTAAAGGGCAGGCCGGTGGAGCCGGCGCCGATCTGCGACTGCCGAAGGAGCTCGACGACGCCCGTAACCGAAACCAGCGCGGATTCCTTCAAGACGACCTGCCAGACATTCCCCATGCCGGGAATCGCGTGGCGCAGCGTCAGCGGCGCGAGGATCCTGCGAAACCGCAGGGAGCGCGACATGCCGCAGGCGATCGCCGCCTCCAACTCGCCGGAATGGACCGCTCGATAGGCGCCGCGAAAGACCTCCGTCTGCTGTGCGCCGGAGGTAATGCCGACAGCGAGCGCGCCGGCCAGGAAGCCCGGAAACCCGATGAATCCTTCAGCGCCGAATAACCTGCCGATCGCTGTCACTGCGGCACTGCCCCCGAAATAGAAGAGATAGATGACCAGAAGATCGGGTATGCCGCGCAGAACGGTGGTGTAGAAACCCGCGATCCCGCGCGTCAGCGGGCCGCCCGAAACTTTTGCCCAAGCACCGAAGACGCCGATCACCGCACCGATCGCGAAACCGGCGATGGCGATCAGGACGGTCATGACGGTGGCCGCGGCGAGCGCCATGCCCCAGCCATTCGGGCCGGTTCCGATCAGATCCAGTATTGTCGGCTGGTTCATGGAGACCTCATCCACATGGAGGTTTGTTCGTATCCAGACGCCGGCGTCACGGCACGGGGACGCAACTTTCGTACCCCGCGCCGGGTCCACAGGGTCAGAACGATGGCGTCAGGTCCAGCTTGCTCCATTTTTCGGAGAGCTTTTTGATGACGCCATCCGCGGCCGCCGACTTGATGGCTGCGTCGAACTTCTCCTTCAGATCGGTCTCGCCCTTGCGCATGCCCATGGCGACCTCCGTCGCCAGCATGGCGCCCTTCATCAGCGGTCCGGCCATCGCCAGATCCTCGTTCCCAGGTTTGGCAAGTGCGGTGGTGCCGTAGACGCCGCTATCGAAACCGGCGTCGATGCGGCCGGCCTTGAGGTCGAGATCGCGTTCGCCGGAATTCTTGTAGGTGCGAACGGTGACGCTTTTGCCGAAATAGGCATTGATCAACTGCTCTTGGCTGGTCGATTGCACGACGCCGATCGTCTTTCCGGAGAGAACACCGCCGATCGTCTTCATCACTGGATCGGCCTTGTCCTTGTCGTTGAGGCTCAGTCGTTCGCCGGTCATCGGCAGCTTGCTGACCGGGCTGTCCTTCAGCGTGATGAAGGTCGCCACGCCGCTTGCATAAGGCACCGTGAAATCGACGACTTCCTTTCGCTTTTCGTTGATGCCGAGCGTCATGATAAGATCGAACTTGCCGGCATTGACGCTGGGGATCATGGCGCTCCATTCACCGGCGATCAGCTCGCATTCGACCTTGGCGCGCTGGCACAGGTCGTTGATGAGGTCGATATCGAGTCCGGTCAGGTTGCCCTTGGAATCCAGTGCGTTCCATGGCGGAAAGGCGCCTTCGATACCGACCTTTACACGGGTCCAGTCCTTGGCTTCTGCGCCCGGCAGCATGATGGTGAGAGTGGCAGCCAGCGCGGCCGCCCAGAGTTTCCCGGTTTTCATGTCGTTGTTCCCTTGTTTGTTCGTTGTGCTGGAGAGGAAGGTCATACTCCTTCGAGTGCAAGCACCGCGCAGGCTTGTCGGAGCACGGAGAGAAGCCGGTTGCGCGTCTGGCGCCCATGAACCGTGAAGAACGCGATATCGGCATGCCCTTCCGGCAGGGCGGCCAGTTCGCGAAGCCCTGATAGCGACGGCCAGGCCGGATGCGGAAGCGCATTGTCGTGATGGAAACGGTCACCGTACGTGTAGTTCAACGGAACGAGGAGGCGGGACGCCTGCCGAAGGCGGTCGTTGATTGCATCTGCGTTCGCCGTTCCCTTACGCGCGGCCTCATTGATGGCATCGGCGCGCCGATGCAGTTCATCGGCCACCGATATCAGCTTGTCGATATCCAGCCGGCCAGCGAGTTTGCCGTTCAGGCTGCTCAACTCATCCTTGAGCGACGCTGCGTAGGCGGTGTAGTCGAGCGGCAGAACGCGGGCATCGAGCAATTCACCGAGCACGCGCAACACGATCTCGGTGTCGCGCTGAAGATTGGCCGGATCGATATGCTCTTCCGTATCGTGCGGCGTGTGCCACCACCACCCGAGCGCCGTCAGCATCTTCACAGGCCCTGGGGGCTGATGGCTGAGGCTGCCGAACATCGAGGGAATACCGACGCCCCAGAAGGACTGGTCGGCAGCGCGCCCGTGACGACGGCCGCGATGCACCTGGCCGGTCACCGTTTCGACGGCCCTTGCCGCGACCGCCTTCAATTCGTCGATGACGGTCGAATTCGTCAGGATGTCCGCGCCTGCACCGCCGGTGGAATCGACGTTCACATGCGCCACGCAGCGCTGTTCCAGCTCATCCCAATATTCGTCCGCGTACCAGGCGGAGCCGGAATAACGGCCGTGGGAATGGCCGGACCAGAAGCAGATGCGCAGGCCCCGCTGCCAGTTTTCGCGCCGCTCGGCCAGGAGACGCGCGGCCTCCAGCATCGTGGCGTTGGCTCCACCATTGTCCATCACGCCGTAATGCCAGGTATCGTGATGGCCGGAAAACAGGATGAAAGGTGCATCCGGCCGGTTTTCCGGGAAAAGCTCCGCGACCAGGATAGGCGTCTTGCGCCAGCCCGTATCCACCTCGGTCGTCAGGCGGGCGACAGGCGCCTTGCGTGCGCGGCAGGCCTGACGGAGCCGTGCGCCGTCGTCGTGGGCGATCGTGCAGATCGCGGTCCTTGGCAGCTGCTTGCGGGTATGTTGCGACGGACTGCCCCAGACAGGCGAGACGCACATTTCGTAAAGATGTTCGTTGGGGCTGACATGAATCTGTCCGATCGCGCCGCGGGCACTTGCAAGGGCCGCGACGTCTTCGGTCGCGATACCGTCGACAAGGATGATGTGCCCCTCGACATCGATCCCCTCCAAATCGGCTTCAGCGCCTTCTGCGACATAGATGACTTCCGCCGAGATGCCTTCTCCAGGCGTCGAAACCGACATGGAATGGGTGATGCAGCGGACAGCGTTTCCACCGATTTCGACCGCTGCGCTGCCCGGCAGGCTAATATAGGCGTCGTGCAGGAGAAGCTTGGTCCGATAGCCGTAAGAGGCTATCTGCCTTTCCAGATATTTAAAGCTTTCCAGCTCTTCCGCCGTGCCCGAGAGTTTCACCCGTTTGCCAAACTCGCGGATGTGGCCCATCAGGATCTGGCGGTCGGGCTGGAGCGGCGCGTCAGACATCCCGCTTCTCCCGAATGTCGGGCTGAACGTCATCGGGAATCGGATTGATGAAGGGAGTACCTTCGAGCCGCGCCGTAAAGTCGGCTTTCGCTTCTGCGATCAGTTCCGGCTTCAGGATGAGATCGACGGCGGTCGATGCCATTACCTTGGCCGCATGTGTCATGCCCTTGTGCGCGGGCAGCTTGCCCTGGGCGACGAGCTGCCAGGAATGCCCGGGCGTGCCGATCGCATAGGTGGCGCCGCGCATCTGGACGGTTGGCACGACCCAGCTGACCGTTCCGACATCGGTGGAGCCGACCAGCGTTCCGTCGCCGCTGTCCGGCGGGAAGATGACATCGCAGAGCGACACGCCCTTGCGGACCTTCAGTCCGAACCGTCCGAAGGACGTGGCGATATCCGCCTGGCTGAAGGTTTCCTGGAATTTTGCGGCGGTCGCCTTGTCCGCCTCGTCGAAAGCCGGCAGGCCGACGCGCTCGATGTGGCTGTGCATCAGCGTTTCGAGCGGCGTGTTGCCGACCAAGTTCGCATCGCCGCTGACGATCCGGCTGCGCACGGAGGTGCCGGTCATCAGGGCCGCGCCGGCCGCCACATCCTTCACTCGGGCCACCAGTTCCAGAAGTTCGGGAAGCGTGCGCGACCGGATCAGATAACGCACTGAGGCTTTCGCCTGCACGACGTTCGGGGCATGGCCGCCCGTATCGGTAATGGCATAGTGGATCCGCGCCGTCGACGGCATATGCTCGCGCAGGTAATTGACGCCGACATTCATCAGCTCGACTGCGTCGAGTGCGCTGCGTCCGAGATGCGGCGAGGCGGCGGCGTGCGACGCACGGCCGGTGAAGTGGAAATTGAGCTCGTTGCAGGCAAGCGAGATCGGATTGTTGACGCCGACGAATGCGGCCGGATGCCAGGAAATCGCGATATCAACATCGTCAAAAACGCCGGCCCGGACCATGAAGCCCTTCGAGGAGCCGCCCTCTTCGGCAGGACAGCCATAATAGCGGACGCGGCCCTGGAGATTGTTCGCCTTGAGGTAATCCTTGACGGCGGCGGCGGCCAGCAGGGAGCCGGAGCCAAGCAGGTTATGGCCGCAGCCGTGCCCATTACCGCCTTCGGTGACCGCTTTCTGTTCGGCAAGGCCCGCGACCTGGCTGAGGCCCGGCAAAGCGTCATATTCGCCGAGAATGGCGATGACCGGACCGCCTTCGCCAGCCTCGCCCATCACCGCCGTCGGGATGTTTGCGACATTGCGGGTGACCCTGAACCCTTCCGCTTCCAGAAGTTCCGCATGGGCCGCCGAGGAGCGATATTCCTCGTAATTGGTCTCCGGGACGTCCCAGACATAGTCGCTCAGTTCTGCAAAGCGAGGCGCCTTGTCGTCAACCAGATCTGAAATGTCGTCAGAATTTTTCATCGCTGCCTGCTTATTTTATCCAATATTGGTACCAATTTATGGGAAGATTCTTCTTTCAGCAACCGGAATTTATGGCTAGTTATTGGGCAAATTGCCCGCAGATGATCAAGGCTTTTTCAGATGGACAACCTGCCCGAAGAAACAATCGCGCATGACGAACCCGACGCCACGCAACTTATTCTGACGGATATCCAATCCGGCCTATTTCCGCCGGGCGTCTGGTTGAAACAGGTCGATCTGGAAACACGTTACGGGCGCGGGCGCAATGAGATCCGCCGCGCACTCGACCGCCTGGCGCAAAAGCGTGTTGTCGAGCACGTGCCGAACCGCGGCTATCACGTTTACAAGGCCGACGGAAAGCTAGCGGATGACATTGCCGAGATCCGCATCATACTGGAAACCGGGGTGGTGCCGAAAGTTGTGGCGATGGCGACTGACGACGATCTCAGCAGCCTGCGCGTCCTGGCCGAGCGGTTCGAAAGCCTGATCCTGCACGGGACCGTGCTGGAACTGTATGAAGCCAATCTGAACTTCCATCGGGCCTTCGTGCAGCTATCTGGTAACGACGAACTGGATGGGATTATCGCCGAACTCCGACAGCGCACGTCTTCCGCTCCCGTTTCCCAGTGGAAGACGCGGGCGCGAATCGAGCAATCGGCTCGGGAGCATCATGAGATGGTTGATCTTCTGCAGGCGCGCGACGGGAAGAGGCTGAAGGCGCTCATTGAAAGACACATCCGACAAAGATGACGCGGTGATAAGGCAACCTCTCAGCGCAAGTGTAACGCCGCGGCCGCCACAAAGATGGACAAGCAGTCTGACGGCGGCCATCTATCCGGCAGCTGTCACTCAAGCAAGATTTCGTCCGGCCAAAAGACTGTCGAGGCGTCGAACCGAAAAAACGAGTGAGCCATCTTCTTTTGAACCTGCGCACCTGGCGCATCAGTGTGGCCTTGTCGGTTTGATAAACAGCGGAGGAAAGAGGCCGCAAAACGCAATAGGTTGTCTGGCAGCCCGCCGGTTTGAAGCCAGGGGGCTTGCTCCATCAATGGCAGTCAGAGACGATGAGCTTGCACTCGGGGCATTCGGCCTTCGCAGCCTTCTGCGCTGCTGCTTCTGTGCTACCCACGCCCGTCGCGTAGCTCGCCTTGTTGCCTACATAGGCGCCGCACTGTTCGAAGGTCAGCATGACCTCGCACGTCGCATTACCGGCGGCCTTGCATTCCTTCATGGCATTCGAAGATGCTTCCTTCTTCGAACCACCATACCCAACGGCATAGCCAGCATCTTCCGCTGCCGTGCCCGATGCGTCATTCACAGCAATAGCGCCGGTAGCGAGAGCTGATGTCGCGCAAGCGCAGGAAAGAACTGCGGCGGCGAACGCGGCGCGGATAGCGAATTTCATTTTTGGAAGTTCCCCTAGGCCACCGAATTGCGGCGGGTGAGGAATATCAAAGCTGCTCAATGCTTCAAGCGGTTATGCCCGTTAGTGTTAACTTAGAGCCCGCATCCGTTGGTGCGCCGGCGATTGGACCTGAGGTAGGTCAGCGCCGCGTCCCACGAAGATTTAGCGCACGCATGTCGGCGGCACGCGCCTCAAGCTTATTACTCGAACACGTCCACCACAGAAGCTTTTGTCTGGCGCCTACAGGGTTGGGCCTGAAGACATGTTTCGAGCTCGAGGCTTGGGCCTTGTCGAGCTGGATGCAAAGTTCGCGAACTCACGGCTAAACTGACGGTTGCCGGAAGCGACCACCACCGGGAAACAGAGCTAGGTCACGAAACAGGTAATTTCGAGTATTGGCGGTTATTCGAATCTCATCAAGAGCTTTACGACAGCTCAGCAATGACAACCTCGCACCTTCTTGTTGGTCATAGAGGCAGTTGTTGCCTCGGTCGAAAGCGGTCATCGCATTGGTTTGACACAACGAGACCATCAGGCACTAATATTCGCGTTGCGATGTGGCCCGCGTCACAGCCGCGTCCTCCATGACGTAGGTCGCATATCGATGGTCGCGGATCAATGTTATCTTTTGGTCCTTCCATTCAAGCAGCATGAAGTAAGCAGGAGCAGCGGACGGCGCGGCCGAGACCAGCAATATTTCCCTGCCCTCCAGACAAGCCGGTTCGATCCAAACCCGCGGATAATCCGCATAATAGGAAAAGAATCGGCCAACGTTCGCCGCACCGGAGACCTGCGGCCGCCGTGCCTGACGAAGCCGAACATCCTCGGCAAGCAGGCTGCGCAGGGCCGTCCAATCCCTCGCGTTGAAGAGCGCTGCGAAATTCAGAACCTCGGCACTTGGGGGCAGCGGAACTTCGGACTCTGCCACGGCGATGGATCGCAATCCTGCCCGACCACGTGAGAGATGGGCTTTGACAGCATCGATACTCAGGCCCAATAGCGCGGCGATGTCTGCGATAGACTCTCCCAGCACATCCTTGAGGATCACGGCGCTACGCTGCGGCACCGGCAATTTGGCAAAGTGAGCCATGGCGATCCGCACCGTGTCCTGCCGGATCAGGGCATCCTCTGGATCCGCAGCTCTGACATCAGCTAGATCAAAGGCCGTCTCCAGCGGCTCCGAACGGCGGGTATTTCGCTGGCGCAGAGCATCAATGGCGCGATTGTGAACAATGCGAAACAGCCAGGGTCGCAGCGGCGTGCCGGACGAGATCGAACCGACCATCGCGAACGCACTGACCAACGCGTCCTGTATCACGTCCTCGCCGTCGATCACCGAGCCGACCAATCGGGCAGCATAGCGATGCAGTTCCGGGCGAACTGCATCCGCCTCCTTGGCCAGCGCCGCGTAGAGTGTGTTCTTCGCTTCCGCTTCAAAGGCAGCGTCATCCATCATTCGATGACCGTCACGCCCGTATCTCCACGCACGGCGTAGATCATAGCCTCTTCCAGCGGCGTGTTGCCAATCAGTTCGGCTACCGTATCGCCAAAGCCACGCGGTGTCATGTCCGGCCAGGTAGCGGCCTGTTCGGCGAATGTCCGGCCCGCCGCCGCCGCGTAGCCGGAGATTCCGGCGTTGCCCACGCCGGTTCCTGCGAACATCTGCCGGGGGACAATGACCCGGAAACGCAGACCCAGGCCGAGCTGGGTCGACAGGCCCTCAGCATATTTTGCGATGAACCACTGCGCCCGTTTTGCTCCCGCATAGCCTCCCGATAGCGGCGAACCCTGCACCGCGGCTCCGCTGGAAATGAGAACGACCAGCCCGCCTGATGCCATCGGCAACGTCAGAGCGGCCTGGACCCAATGCAGGGCGGCCTTCACATCGACGTTCCAGTTGGTCGTGAACGCCTCCCAGCCAACACGGTCGATACGTTCCATGGGCGGTTCCGCGCCGGCGTTCATGATGACAACATCAGGTCGTGTCTCTGACATGATCCTCTTCGCGGCGTCGGCATTGGTCGCGTCAGCAGACACAGTTGTCACGGCTAGTTGCTCTCCCAGCGTTTGCAAAGTCGTCGTGTCGCGAGCCACGACGATCACTTTAGCTGCGCGCGCTACAAACGCCTCGGCCATTCCGAAGCCCAACCCGCGGCTACCACCGACGACAACTATTCGTTTTCCATCCAAATCCATGTTCTTTCCTCATTCGATCCAACCGCGCAAAGGCAGTCGCGACAAGGACGTTCGAATGAGCTGAAAAGAGTCATCATTTTCGCGCCTGGGCGTGGACAATGAAAAGTTTGATTGGGCGCGACTCAACTCAGACAGATTTCGGTCTGTGCCGGCTCCAGCTGCAAATGTGAAATGTCAATTCCTCAACCATGCGGACGTTCGGGACGGAAAAAGCGAAACCACTCTGGGCCGCTTCAGGATCTTGATAGGAGGAGGGTAACTTCGCACTAGCCGCCGCCAAGACCCCACGGCAACTTTGGCTCGAACCTCACACATTCGGTCCAGCCTTGCTATCGCTTCTCGGGCACCAAAAGCCGACCGCCCGCACTCAGCTCGGTTCCGCCGTCGAACTGCCCGTCAGCAGAGCGCCTCCCTTCTGGTCATTGAGCAGGCGGCGGACCGAGCCCGAAAGCGGCATCTGGCACAAGTAGGCCTATCGGCCCATTGCGCCAGAGGCGGACGCGAGATCGCCCTGTCATATTGCCCAGAACTGCAGTCCGAGGACTTAGACTTACATCTCTTGTTCCCAGAAGCCGCGGGTGTTCACGTTAGCGGCGTCGGCAAGAGCTTCCAGCTCGGCGATGTCATCGCTGGTGAGCGTGATGCTGCTGGCGCGGACCAGACCATCGATATAGTGGGGCTTGGTGACGCCGATGATCGGCGTCGTACCCTTGGTGATGGCCCACGCTGTCGCGACATCGGGCGTTGCTGCATCCTGGCTCTGGCCGATCGAGGCGAGCTTGTCCGTCAGGCCCTTCAACTGAGCCAGCATGCCGTTGTAAATCTTCGCCCGGCTGCTGCCTTCCGGCAGCGGGTTCTCGGTATGGTACTTGCCGGTCAAGGCGCCCTGTTCGAGCACCATATAGGCGAAGAAGCGGATTCCTTGGCTGCGGCAGTGATCCAGGATGCCAGCATCCTCAGAGTTCCGGTAGAGGAGGCTATAGTGGTTCTGGACGGCTTCGACCCGGAACCCGGCTTCGCCCAGGATCTGGTCGGCAAGCTTGATTTCGCTGAGGTTGTGGTTCGAGACGCCGACATGTCTGACCTTCCCGCTTTTCAGCAACGGGATCAGGTGCGGAGTCCACCGCGGCACATCGGCTGGATTGTGAATCCAGTAGAGGTCGATGTAGTCGGTGCCGAGGTTGGCGAGACTCTGCTCCAGCATGTTCGCCATCGGCGTGTCGCTGGTTCCCGCGATCCGCGGGTTGAACTTCGTGGAGAGCTGGTAATCGCTGCGAGCGTAGCGCTTCAGTACCTTCCCGAGCACGGTCTCTGAACGGCCCATACCGTACACAATGGCGGTGTCCCACAGGGTAAACCCGGCCGCATGTGCCTTGTCCGCGACCTCTTCCAGGCCAGCCTGGGTGAGGCTGCTGCCGAAGTAACCGTCGCCAGTCTCGCCGCTGTCGCCCCAGGCCCAGGTGCCCAGTGCAATGGTGGGGCTCTTCATTTTTTCGCTTGTCATGTTTACTCCATCTTGTTCTGCGGCCAGGGTTGCTGTGACCCCGGCGCCGCTGACACTGTGACGCGCGGCGACGCCCAACCGTTAGCCTGATGCGCCGAAATTACTGCCCGATCCTCCAGAGGTCGCGTGGATCTGCCTTGCCGACTTCCGGCGCGGGTGCGATGGTCCGGTACATGGAAACACTGACCGAAATTGCCGCCGTGATTGCCCGCCACGTCTCGAAGGATGGCTTCCACGCCACCCCCATCGAACGGGTGACGCTTGTTCAATCCTCCACAGTGACGATGCCGATGCCGAATGTTTATCGGCCGCAACTATGCCTCGTCGCGCAGGGGCGCAAGGAGGTCACGCTGGGCGACCATGTCTTCAGATATACGCCAGGGCGCTATGGCGTCGTGACCTACGATCTGCCCGTGATAGGCCATGTGGTCGAAGCGACGCCTGACGAACCTTATCTGTGCCTGTACCTCGATTTCGATCCGGTCATGCTGGGGGACTTGGCGTTGCGCGTGCCGCCTCCGCCGGGAGCGCCATCTCGGCCCATAGGCAAGACGGTGTCCGACGCCGGTGCCGCTCTGCTCGACGCAGCGCTACGCCTGCTGCGCTTGCTCGACGATCCGGTAGCGCTGCCCGTGCTCGGGCCGCTTGTCGAGCAGGAAATTCTCTATCACC
Organism: Neorhizobium sp. T7_12; assembly: GCF_002968535.1. NCBI lineage: Bacteria > Pseudomonadati > Pseudomonadota > Alphaproteobacteria > Hyphomicrobiales > Rhizobiaceae > Neorhizobium > Neorhizobium sp. T7_12. The sequence goes on from NZ_PVBK01000006.1 coordinate 49,525, forward strand.
TGCTCGCCGGCCCGGACGGCGCCAGGATGCGCCACATCACTTCCGGCCAAGGTCCTGTGGCCCAGGTCGGCCGCGCCATAGCCTGGATAGGCAAGAACTTCCGGGAAAGGTTCAGCATCGAGCGGCTTGCCGCGGAAGTCGGCATGAGCCCGTCGAGCCTGCACGAGCATTTTCGCGCCGTGACGGCGATGACGCCGCTGCAGTTTCAGAAGCAGCTCAGGCTGCAGGACGCGCGCAGCCTGATGCTGGTCCAGAACATCGACGTCACGACCGCCGCCTTCCAAGTGGGTTACGAAAGCCCGTCGCAGTTCACTCGCGAATATCGCCGCCACTTTGGAGAACCGCCGGCGCGCGACATAGCCCGCTTGCGCGCTTCGCCGGGCTTGGCAGTGGTAGCTTAAATTCAGCTTGAGAGAAGTCGGCGTCGTGACGTTTATTAAAATATTCTGAGGGTGACCGACGAGAACGCGTTCGAAAGGGCGCGCTATCGTTTTTCCTGATACCATAAGCTGCCGGCCCCCTTTCGGCCCCATTTCGGCGCTCACAGCGGTCATTCGTACAAGCCAAGTTCAAGCGGCGCCTATAGAAGCCGCTTAAAATCGGGAAATGAACAACAGGTCGTTGGTTCTGCCCGGTTCGAGAGCGCCTCAAGTGCGTCTGCGAAGCCGTCCAGCGCGTACGACCATTTGGCCAACATGATGTATATCCCATTGACATATCCCAAAATGCCGAGCTAGATGAATAAAGCGTTTCTTAGATGTCGGAAGGATTAGAGATGGAGCAAGGCGCCGTATTTCAAAGCAATCGTAGCCAGGCAGTTCGACTACCGAAGGCCGTTGCTCTGCCTGATGATGTTAAACGCGTCGACATCGTTGCAGTCGGACGCACTCGGATTATAGCTCCTGCTGGTGAAGTTTGGGACAGTTGGTTCGAAGGTGAAGTGGCAACATCTGATTTCATGGGCGAACGTGATCAGCCAGCCTTGCAGGAGCGCGAGGCATTTTAATGCTGAAGTACATGCTGGATACCAACATCTGCATTTTTACGGTGAAGAACCGACCGCAGCAAGTACGCGAGGCTTTCAACCGCCACCATGGTCAACTTTGCATTAGCTCTGCCAGCTTGATGGAGCTGATCTACGGCGCGGAAAAGTCAGCAATTCCAGAACGAAATCTGTCCGTTGTCGAAGGCTTTGCCGCTCGGCTCGAGGTACTTGCATACGACCAACTGGCCGCAAGCCATACAGGTCAGTTGCGCGCCGAACTTGCACGCAGCGGAACCCCGATCGGGCCCTACGACCAATTGATTGCCGGTCACGCGCGCTCAACAGGCCTGATATTGGTTACCAATAATCGGCGTGAGTTCGATCGCGTGCCGGGCTTACGTGTGGAAGACTGGACAGCTTCGGCGCCTAATTGATGTGAGGGTCGATCGCAGACCCTGTAAGCAATGTAACAAACTCAGAAATCGTTGGAATCTGCCTCGATCTAGATAGCATAGCCGCTGGTTCAGATCGCATGAAGGCGACCGTTCTGCGGTGGGACCAGCTCCTCTTTTGGGTCCCAAAGAGGACACGTGAGAGCAAGACGCTGGACGGCTTGATTACCAGTTGGAACGGGGGCGCGAAGCGCCTGTTTGGCTTCACAACGGCGGAGATGATAGGCAAGCCTGCCATGAGTTTTTCAGATAATAGCCTAGAAGGTCAGCCGCATCGCCACGGGCGCTCCCCGGGGAACCACTGAAGGCCGATCGGCAACTTGTCCGACGGCGTCCGTTCAATCGCGGCCCGAAACGCCGCGGCCGCTTTTGCAAGCTCGTCCATCTAGGAGAACCGTCCGGCAATCTTCATAAGCTCGCCGGTTAGCACGTCGGCGTCCGTGTATGGATCCGTGCCGCTATGTGCGGTTAAACTGCGCGCGAAGATTGACCGCGCGGGCCGTGGCGGCAGGAATCCGGTCCTTGGTGTCTTCGTATACTGTCTTGCTGTTCTTGGCGCGCGTAGTGCGCCGGCTTTCGCAACTCGGCATAGACCTCGGCCCGGTGGATGGGAGCGAGAACGTCGCGGAAGTGCAACAGCACCTACAGCTCGAGATTCGGAACCGACGGGATGGCGGTAAACGGAACCGCTTTCCCCTCGACGCTTTTCAGCTTTTTGTCAGTGGCCTCGGCTTTGGCGAGGGCATTGTGGTAGCTCAGATGGTCGTCCCGGTCGAAGACGACGTAGACGTGGTCGAAGGCCCTGGTTTCGTTGAACAGGTCGATCGCATACTTGAGGATGTTTAACGGGGAGGTTCCGTAGTCGGACGGCACAATACGGATATCGGCGTTGGAGAGCCGTTTTCGCGGCGGATCGCCTCGAAATAATTGACCTCGGTCTTTTCGCCTTCGCACACGATCAGCGTCCGGTCATAGGACCTCTTGCGACCCGGTCGGCGTGTCAGGCGTGCTTCGGGACGTTCAAAGCGGTGCTTCTTGCCCGAATCTTACTCTTTACGAAAGTGAAGTTCGAGCCCGCAGCCCGCGCTCAGGTTCGGCAGAGGCAAAGCTGCCTTTCGCTCGCGATCCGGCAGTCCGGCGAAGTGAATGGTTTGGCTTGCCGTGGCAATATCTCCTAGATTGCCAATATAGCGTCCGCAGCCAGTAACTGCATGAACTGAAAATTTACGAAAATTTGATCGACTGAACGGAATTCGCCACTCCGGAATGGGTCGACTGGTTCAATCACCGGCGATTTCTGGAGCCAATCGGGAATAGACCCGTCGGCCGAAGCTGAAGAGCGGTATTGCGCCATACCGGACGAACCAGCCATAACCGCATATGGGACGCTAACCGTATGGGTTCGCGAGGCGTTTCTTGAGACCAGCAATTGCCGCGATCAAACATCTATGACGGCACCGCTCTGGTCGCGGTCTCAGGCGGCCGGGCCGCCCGAAAGTGCCGATGGCGGCAGGCCGGGTGCGACGCGTTTGCCTGTCAGCCAGTGCAGCATCAGTGCAATGGCCACGAGCACAGCGACGATCTGGACGGCAAACACCACCTCATAGGCGCTGTTGATATCGAGGCCGGCGAGCTTGCTCGACTGGAAGACGATCTCGAGGATCTCGATCCCGACTTCGGTGCCGAACATGATGATGAAGGCCGGCGCCAGCGCGACGATCTTGCTTTGCGCGCCCAGCCCGGCGACGACGCCGATGACGGCCGCCGTCGCCGTGCCCATGCCGATGCTCGACAGCATCTTGGAGATGTAGAACAGCGGAACGTTGATCTCCTGATAGGGGTAGAAATAGATCGCCACCATGCCGGCCAGCAGAAACGGCAGCGACAGGCCCACCATGCGCGTGCCCCAGTGTGGGTAACGCACCAGAATCGCTCCGGTGGCAAACACCGAGATGATCTGGCTGGCGGCAGAAAGCGTCGCGCGGTTGTCGATCAGATCCGCCGAGCACAGGTGCCGGACCAGATAGGCGGTGTCGTAAAGGCCGGTGGTCGGGATCTCCAGCACGAACAGGACGCAGAGCAGGAAGATCGCCAGATGCGGGACCTCGCCGGCGCCGCGGGTCAGGTGCTTGCGCTTCAAGAACAGTGCTACGACGATCGCAACGAACACCGCCATCAGCGTCAGACTGATGATGCTGTCGATGCCGACGAAGGAATTGGCGGCGGTCCAGGCCTCGAAGGCGATAACGGCAATGATCAACGGCAGCGCCCGCTTCCAGGCCTTCGGGGCATCGGCGGGTACCGGTGCAAGCGTGTCGTCCGCTTTGCCCTTCTCGCCGAAGACGAAGGGAATGAAGATCAGGAAGACCAGCGGCAGGATGGCCATGATCAGGAAGTAGTTGCCGGTGCCGATGTCGAAGGCGACGTATTTGACCAACTGTGGCGTCACCAGGAATGCGATCGGCTGGGCCGAGATCCACACCGTGGTGAGCCGGGAGCGCATCGCCGGGTCCTTCTCGTCGTTGATCGCCAATTGCGCCAGCGGCGCGAAGAAGGCGACGGAAAAGCCGCTGAAGGCAAAGCTCGCAATCACCACGGCTTCGCGGATCTCCAGCGCCGGATCGACCAGCATGGTCACGCCGACCAAGGCATAGCATGCCGTGGTGATGACGGCGAAGATAACGGCGATCTTCTTGGCGCTACGCACCGAGATGACGAACGGAGCCAACGCCAAAGCCAGCACCGCGCCGCCCAGCAGCAGCTCGATCAGTACGTCGGTCTTTTCCACCGAGATGTTCAGGAAGCTGGCGAACTCGCTCTGCGACACCGATACCGTGGTGGTGCTGATTGAGCGCAGTCCGTTACCGAGCAGCACGAACATCGCCAAGATGAGACCTTCAAGCGCTAGGAGCCTGTGCATTCTGTTCTCTCAGTTCTTGAGGTTCTGGATCATCCGGCCGGCGGCGCGGATCGCCAACGCGGCGATCGTCAGCGACGGTGCGTTGACGGGGGCGGTGACATGGGCGCTGGAGCCGAGGATGTAGAGATTGCGGTGATCATGGGCGACGAGGTCGGTGTCGACTACGGATGTCTTAGGGTCGTAGCCCATACGGGCGGTGCCGCCGATGATGGCGTTGGAAAGGTAGGGATCGTTGCTCTCAACGTCGGTCGCACCCATTGCCGAAAAAATCTGCCGGTTGATCTTCAGTGCCTTGGCGAGCCCCGCCTTGGTGTAGTCGTCCATCGTGAAGGTGACCTTGGGCTTCGGCACGCCGGAACTGTCCATCACATCGGCCAGCTCGACCCGGTTATTCCAATCCGGCAGGACTTCGGCGGACGAATTCAGGCGCAAATGGCGGGCGACCTGGCGGTTGATGCTGCGGGCCAGTTCTGCCCCGGTCATGCCTTGGGCGATCAGTTTCCTGGCGAGCCCCGTGGCATCCGAATTGCCCGCCCAACCGCTGTTCATGAAGGAGGTACCGGCGGCGGCATACTGGCTGCGGAACGCGCCGTCGCGCAGCTCCAGCAGCCCGCCGGTCTGCTGCGGACCGCGATAGGGATAGACCGGCTCGGGCATCATCGCCCAGGCGTCCTGATTGGCTTGGGTCAGCAGATAGCGGCCGACGGCGCCGGACGAATTGGCGACGCCATTTTGCGCACCCGCCTGCTTGGAATTCAGCAACAGCCGCGGATTTTCGATCGCGTGGCAGCAGAGCGCAAAGACGTCGCCTTCGACCCAGAATGTTTCGCCATCCGGCCGGCGGACCTTTACCCGTGTGACATTGCCGTCAGGGCCGAGTTCTATGTAGGTGGCCAGGGCGTCGGTGAGAAATTTTGCGCCCGCGGCCTCGGCCTTTTCGGCATGCACCGAGGCATCGTATTTGGCGCCGATCGGACAGATCGGCACGCAGGTATTGTTGCCGCAGCAGGCCGGGCGGTCGTCGAAAATCTCGGAATTGCGGGCATGGGAAAAGCGGCCGGCATGCAGGCCGAGCGTATCCAGCGCCTTGATCACCTGGTGGTCCATGTAGCTGTGCGGGATCGGCGGCATCTGGTACGGGGTGTCGCCGCGCGGCGCGCCCCAATTGAACGCCGGATCGCCGGCCACGCCCCAGCGCTTTTCCGCTTCCTCGTAGAAACCGACGAGCGACTCGTAGGTGATCGGCCAATCTTCGGCCAGCGCATAGTCGGTCTTCATCCGGAAGTCGGCCGGGCGAAGACGGTCGGCAAAGCCGGTCCAGTGCCAAGTGGTGCCGCCATAAAGCCTGAGATAGGCGCCGATGAACTTGTCGGCGCCGGCCTGGACGTAGAAATCGTCGTATCGGCCGTCTTCCGGATGGGGGGCGGAAGGCGCGCTCGGATAGGGCGACTGCGGACCCTTGACGGGATTTTCGTAAAACGTCTTGAGATTGCTGGAACGGTCGCGGCGCGGTCCGGCCTCCAGCACCAACACGTCGACGCCTTTGAGCGCAAGTGTATAGGCCAGATGCGAGCCGGCCATGCCGGAACCGATGACGACGACCGTGGCGCGCATCACATGGCTCCCGGAATAGGTGCGTTTTCCCAGTGGCCGAAGCCCGGGCCGCCGCAGGTGCCGGGGGCGGAAGCAAAGGTCACCGCTTTCCAGGACAGGCACCAGGGGTAATATTTGGCGCTGGTGACGCCGTCGCGGACGACTTCGCCGGTATAGAGAAAGGTGGCGACGAAGGCCGCCTGTGCCTGCAATGCCGGTTCGGCATCGGCGATGCGGTCCAGCAAGGGGCCGGTGTCGAGCGCCGTCACGAAGATGCGCTTGGCATCGGGACCATAAGCCAGCACGAATTCATACTCCGCCGCCTCGATCAGGTAAGGCGAGACATCGGTAACGCCGCCGATCTGGCGGGCGATGTCGGCAAAGGCCCAATCCCGATTGCCGAGCGCCCGTGCCTTTGCAGCACCGGGGACCAGCGGCAGGATGCCGAGGAACATGCGGCGGCTGAGCTTCATTTGCTGACCACCACGAAACCACGCATAGCGTTCGAGCCGGTATCGGTGGTGGCCATTCCCTTGTAGAGGTCGGCAATCGTCAGCCAAACCGGCGGATACTTGTACTTCGCCACGTCGAGCACCAGCACACGGTCGCTGTCGGCGTCATAGGCGGCGACAGGCGAGATGTGGCCGTCACCGTTCTGGCCGATCGGCCTGCGCGAATAGTTGATGACGAGACGCTTCGACGGGTCGGCCAGCACTGCCTTGACGGTGTCGCGCAGGGTGTTGGCGTCGAAAGTGTCGGCATGCTTGAATTCGGCGGTGGCGCCGAGATTGGTGAAGAACTGCGCCAGCTGGCTCAGCACCAGACCCTCGTGCTCCACCATCGGATAGGGTTTCACCTTCTCGTTCTCGGCGGTAAAAATGTTTTCCTGGGTGAAGAACGGCCAGGGATACAGCCGCTGGGACACCAGGCGCGGCCCGCCGAGGCTGTTCATCACCGCGGCGATGGTCGCCGGGCCGCAGAAGGTGAGGATGTGCTCGCTGTCGAGGGCGCTTGCCAGCGCGAAATACTGGGCTTCCAGTTCGGCGCCCTTGAACAGTTCGATGCCCTTGGCATCCGGCAGGTAGATCAACTCGTCGGCATTAGCTGTGAGCGGCGCCAGCAGGACGAGGCAGACGGAAGCTTTGAGAAGGCGGTTCATTTCTGATCTCCAAACCAGGCGGCCAGGGCGGCGATATCGTCGTCGCTGAGGCGTTTGGTAATTTCACGCATGACGATGGCCCGGCCGCCGCCGCGAAGGCCGCTGCGATAGGCGTTCAGGGTGTTTTGCAGGTAGACCGGCTGCTGGCCGGCGATGATCGGCACATCGGCAAGGCTCGGATGGCCCTCAGCGCCGTGGCAGGCGAAACACTGCGATGCCTTGTCCGGCGGCGAAGCCGGTGCCGCCAGTCCTTCGGCATGGGTGGCCGTTGCCATGCCCGCCAGTATCATCGCCAGCCCCAACCGATAGTTCGCCTTCGCCCCAAGCCGCTGCATGCTCAGTCCTCGATATTGATGTTGATCATCATGCCGGTGTCCTCGTGCGGCAGGATGTGGCAATGCATGACGTAGCGCCCGGAAAAATCGGTAAAGCGGGTGCGGAAGCGCAGCGTGCCGGCCGCCGGCACCGCGACGGTGTCGAGCCAGGGCTTGCGCGGATCAGGCACGCCGTTGACGTCGATCACCTGGAACGGATTGACGTGGATATGCAGCGGGTGCGGGTAGGGCGTAGTGTTGACCAGCGTCCATTCCTCGACCGCGCCGACTTTGGTGACGACGTCGTCGCGGCGAGGATCGAACGGTTGACCATTGATGGTGAACTCGGTGTCGTGGAAGAAGCCCTTGACATCGGAGACGCCGAGCACGAACTGCCGGTGGCCGGTGATCTCGCTATCGGCGATATCGGTGAGGATGCGGTTCTTCGGCAGCCGCCCGGTCGGAAGATCCCGGCCGAAGGGGATATGTTTGGCGACACGCGCGTCGTCGGCGGCAATTACGACGATTTCGGCCAGCATCATATCGGGCAGCGGTTGCTTTCCCTGGCTGAAGGCGGGGCGGCGCAGCTCGTAGGTGCCGACCTTCGGCGCCTTGACCAGGATATTGGCCCGGTTGCCCGGCGCCAGGTCGACATTGGTCACCAGATCGGGCTTGGGCAACGGATTGCCGTCGCGCCCGACTTCATAAAGCTCCAGCCCATCGGCGGTCAGCGGCAGGAACTGGGCGTCGCCGGCATGCAGGACACGCCAATGCTGGACTTCACCCTCGCGCATGTAGATGCGCGGGCGGTAGCTGCCGTTGATCAGGAAATTGCGCTCGGCATCCAGTGCCCAGATCGGCTCTTCGCTGGTCAAAAGGTCTTCCAGCCCCGGCACCGGCGCCTGGATGACCATCACCCGTTCGACCATTGCGGCAATTTCAGGGACCGTGTCGAGCGTCCCGCCAATGATGGCCATACCAGCGGCACCCGACGCCACCTGGGCTGCGACCGAACCATGGCGATGAGGGTGGTACCAGTAATTGCCGGCCGGATGATCGTGTGGGATCTTGACGACATAGTTGAAGCGCTGGCCCGGATCGATGTTCAGATAGACGTTGTCGCTGTTGCCGCGCGGGCTGACATGGAAGCCGTGGTAGTGGACATTGGTGGTGTTGAAGCGGTTCGGCGTGTTGGTGACCATCTGGTCTGTATCGGAATTGGCCGGCATGCGGTTTTCGAAGGCGACCTCCAGGGTGTCGCCCGGCATCAGCCGCAGGGTCGGCGCCGGCAGGCGGCCGTTGAAGATTCTAAGCTTCGCCGGGCCCGAGGGCAGATTGACCTCGGTGATGTCCATGTGGAGTTTCGCCTTGAGGCGCCCGCTCTGGCTGCGGATCTCCGAAGGATTGATCAGATCGTCGGCAATGCCCAGCGGCGAGGCTTCCGGATAGGTCTCGACGGCACCGGCCAGCCTGCCGCCCAGAAGCGCGCTAGCGGCGCCGCCAATCAAGGTTGCCGCGACGGAACGTTGCAGAAAATTGCGCCGTGAAAATATCTGCATGAAAAGCCCCCTTCAGAAGGCTTTCAAGAGCGGCGCGAGACCTTAATTTTACGCTAATTCGGCGCGCAAGCAGTAGCTTTTCTGTGACTTTTCTGGGCGGCAGTCATCCACTAGACCTGGACAAGGCTTTATAGGCGACGACGAAGTCGCTCAGATGCTGGCGAAGCTGATCATCGCGTCCTTAATAATAGCCTTTGATGGTTGCATCTTTGATCGTTCGGTTCATTCGCTTGAGCTGATCGTTGGTCCGGGAGTGTCTGGGCTTGGTCGTCCCGTGTTCAATACCGTTTTTTGCGCAGGTATCTTCGAAGGCGTGAGCGCGGAATATCTCGTCATTCGCAATCTCTCGCAATCCTAAGCGACGGCAATGATCCCCTGCCGGCAATGTGACGAAGTCACGGGTCGCAAGTTCGGATCTCTTCAAGAGCACCACCGTTAAATTATACGCCAGGCAAAGCTGGGACATTACCGTCGCGCCGACGCACGCTGAACGGTTGGGCCAGCGGCAGGTTGAGCTATCGCGATCGCCGTCGGGCGAACTCTGGACTGGTCGGGAACGGCATCGGCGAGCTTGAACTGCCTGACGAGCTCGCGGAGTTTCTGGGCTTCCTGAGCCCGTGAGGCGGAGGCGGCCGTGATTGCTCCACCATGGCCGCATTCCGCTGCGTGGTCTGGTCCATTTGATTGATTGCAACGTTGACTTCGCTCAGGCCGACCGACTGCTTCTTCGGAAGAGGTTGCGATTGCATCCATATGCTGGTTGATCTGGGTGATTAAGCTGACGATGGCCTTGAGAGCCTGGCCTGTATCCCGCACAAGCTTAACTCCACTCTCCACCTCCTTGGAGGAGTTCTGGATGAGGCCCTTGATCTCCTTGGCCGCGCTGGCCGAACGCTGTGCAAGTTCTCGCACCTCCTGAGCAACGACTGCGAAGCCCTTAACTTCAGCGACAATGATGGCGTCTTCTTCCACCATGTCACCGCCGTCCCACAGGGCTTCTGCAGGGGCGTTACGGTATAAGGTGAGACCGCCAAAGCGTGGTGTCAGGTCCTCGCGCACTTGGTTGATGCGCGCATGAGACGTACCGTCGCCGGTGTTCACGCGCCTGCCTCGTGCCCTGCCAAAACCGACAACTCATATTATCGATTGGTTCCACATTTCATGCGGGTCCAGCCCAAGCAGCAGATCGCGGACTGCATGGTGCGATCCGGTCTCTCCAAAAGACTTTGTGGCAGAATCTTACGTTAAATGCAAAACAATCTTCTCCTAAAGATACCGTTTCGACGTAGAACAGGTCATACGATGATTACGCTATTTTTGCGCGATCTACAGTGTATAAAGTATGATGTCTGACGCTGTGAACCGCGTCTTCTGACGGGACGTGAACCTCAATATTGCTCGAAGCGCAAGCCGGGTTTGCATGCCTTCGACAGAAACCGGCTCTTTCCTCGGGGTCGTTTGATGACGTTCCGCCGAAAGAGCGCAAATTTGAAATTTCTTTATAAACCCGGGGGTAAGTAAACTATTTGCTTAGTTTGGGGTGCTTCGGGCTCGATATGGCGTCTCCGGATTATCGTGGGTTTCGTAGGGGAAGAAAGCGCTGGGTTACAGTAGCACGTCGAGAAAAGAGTACGGGTGGAATTCAAACCTCAAAAATTATCGCAACTCGACAATCCACAAAGGAGGTATTATCTCTTTACCAGAATTGGGAGGAAAAGCATGTATGTAGGGAAGCAGCAGGCTAATTATCGAAAATACCTGAACCCCGCCGTAGGTGGAGCACTTGGAACACGGAGACTTATGCAAATGCAGAAGGTTATATTAGTGGCTGCAACCTGCCTGACAGTCGCGGGTGCCATGTTTACGACGACAACGCCATCGCTGGCCAAAACAATGGTTTACGTATCCGCTGCAACGGACGGTGAGATCAACACCTATAGTATGGACGATAAAACAGGAGCTTTGACGCCAGCGGGCAACGTCAAGGCTGGCAACTCCGTGATGCCGATGACAGTCAGCCCTGATGGAACGCATCTTTATGCGGTCATCCGGTCGCAGCCTTATCGCGTATTGTCCTATGAAATTGATCCCAACACGGGCGGACTGACGGAAAAGGCAGTGGCGGCATTACCGGATAGCATGCCTTATGTTTCGGCCGAAAAATCCGGCCGACTTTTGTTCTTCGCGTCCTATGGCGGCAACAAAATTGCATCATTGCCGGTGGGAGCTGATGGTCTGGTTAAAGACGGTGCCAAGCAGGTTGTCTTGACAGGGCGAAATGCCCACTCAATCGCCAGCGACAAAACCGGAAAATACGTTTTCGTGTCGAACCTCGGTTCCGATGTGGTTCTGCAATATACTCTGAATTCCGAAACCGGCCTGCTGGAACCCAACGCTCCGGCGAGCGTCTCAACAATGGCAGGACAGGGTCCACGTCACATCGTGATCTCGCCAGACAACAAGTCGGTCTATATCGTCACTGAACTCAGCGGTGAAGTCATTCACTATGCGCTGGATGCCGCCAAGGGAACTTTGACGGAAAAAGACGTCGTGGCCGTTTTGGCACCAGATGCCGGCCTTGAAAAGGGCGTCGCGCCAGCCGCACCGGCTGCGTTCAATGTGCCACAGAAACCAGCGGCGGCACCTGCAACTGCCCCTGCCGTAGCGCCGCCAGCAAAGATTTGGGCTGCTGATATCGGCATCACGCCCGATGGAAAGTTCCTCTACGCGTCGGAGCGTTCAACCAGCACGATTGCAATCTTTGCAGTGGCTTCCGATACCGGTGCGCTGGCCCGTGTTGGCTTCGTTGAGACCGAAAAGCAGCCGCGTGGCTTTCGCATCGATCCGACAGGCCGGTTCCTGATCGCGTCTGGGGAGAAGTCGGAGCAGCTTTCCGTTTACGGCATTGACCAGAAAGATGGATCGCTGAAAAGGGTTGGTCGTTACCCAGTTGGCAAGGGCGCAAATTGGATCGAGATCGTCGATCTGCAATGACATAAAACGCAGCTAGTCTCATAGTGAGACTAGCTGCCTTCACTTTAAAATCGCATACGAGTGATGAAAAGACACTGTCGGCTGACACATGTGTGTCTGATTGCCAAGGTGTGGTTGCCCGTGCCGCTTGCGGGATCCCATGAAAAAGCACTAAGGGTATGGAAATCGAAAGCGCAGACCTGAGGTCTTCACCGCTTCCGAACCTCCAGCACGTCGGAAAAGGCAAAGATGACAAGCTCGGAATGGCGGGTGGGAGTGCTGTTTTCCAGAAGCGGAATTAGCGAAATTACGGAAACCGAGCACTTTCTTGGCACCGCACTTGCAATCGAGGAAGTCAACGCAGCGGGCGGCGTGCTTGGCAAGCCCATCGTTCCGATTGCCTATGATCCGGGCGGAGATCAAACCGCCTATCGCAATCTGGCACGGCGCCTTTTGGCGGACGACGACGTCAACATCATTTTCGGCGCGTCGATGTCGGCCAGCCGAAAGGCAGTGCTTCCCATAGTCGAGCGGCACAACGGACTGCTGTTTTATCCGTCGATGTACGAGGGCTTCGAATATTCGGAAAACGTAGTCTATACCGGCGCCACCCTCAATCAGAACACTTTCGCCCTCGCGGAATACCTTCTTCGCCACCACGGGCGCCGGATCTTCTTCGTTGGCGCGGATTATATTTATCCGCGCGAATCCAATCGGGTCATGCGGGATGTGGTAGAGGCCAAGGGCGGTGAAGTCGTCAGCGAGCGATATCTACCTCTTCATGCCGACGAACAGGTCTTGCGTTCGGTTATCTCTGATATCGTCCGTCTTCAGCCCGATGCCATCTTCTCGACCATCATCGGCCGGCCGGCGCAGCGTTTCTATCGCATGTATGCCGAGGCCGGGATCGATCGAACGCGGGTTCCGATTGCGAGCCTGACGATGGCCGAGAGCGAGATTCGCGCAATCGGAGCCGACGCCTGCACCGGCCATATCCTTTCGGCGACTTATTTCCAGACGGTCGAGAACGAGGCGAACGAGCGCTTCGTGGGGGCTTTCAAAGCCCGTTTCGGCGAGGAGTACACCACGAGCGTATGGTCGCAACCGGCCTATGCACAGGTTCACCTCTTCGCCCGCGCGCTTGCCCGTGCCGGCTCGCTCGAGACCCATCGCATTTCCGAAGAAATTCTCCTGGAAGATTTTCTTGCTCCGGAAGGTCGGATCAATTTCGACGCCGATACCCGTCATCTCTGGCTGCATCCCCGCATCGGTGTGGCACGCGCCGACGGCTTGTTCGACATTGCTTGGCAGGCGCCCGGACCCATCCGACCGGATCCCTACCTGACGGCCTCGCGGTTCGAAGACGTTTGGCTGGAGGCCTGAGATGGCGGGACCGAGCAGGATCGTTCAGGATCTGCGGCGCGCGCGCGTTCTAGTTGTCCATCCGCGCGACGAAGACGGAAACGTTCTGATCGCCCACCTCAAGCGCCTTGGCTGCGAGGTTCGGGCGACCTGGCCCCTTCCACCTTCGTTGCCTCCGGACGTCGACACCGTCTTCCTGCATGTCGAGGATATGCATGTCGAGCACGCGCTTGAGATCATCGATCTTCAGCAGACGGCGATCATCGCCATCGTCACGTATGAGAGCCCGACAGCACTTCAGGCGATCATCGATCTTAACGCCCACGGCGTGATCAGCAAGCCGTTGCGGCCGCTCGGCATCCTGACGCAATTTACGCTTGCACGTTATAGGCAGAGCTACGAGAAACGGCTCGCCGGCAAGGTTCAGAAACTCGAGGAAACATTGAAGGGTCGCCGGTTGGTCGACAAAGCCGTTTCGGCGCTACGGGTCATGAATGGTCTCGATGAGGAGGCGGCCTATAGGCTCTTGCGTGATCAGGCAACGTCGAAGCGCGTTCCGATGGCAACGGTCGCCGAATCGATCATTGCCGCACAAGAGACTATGAAAAGCCTCGGACTTTCCGTCGGCGCAAAAGTTCAACCTTAAGTAGGCGGAGCCAAATGCCCTGACAATGCCTGCTGAACCGGCTTGACGGTCCCGTCCTTTCGTGCAAGCCTAAGGGTAACGAGCAGGTTTGCTCAGCGGCAGGGCTGCCGCATTCACATCATGGCTATGTAGCCTCTGGTTCACGGATTGAATTCCGTGCCAGAGGTTTTTTGCGTTTGGAGACAAGATTGAGCGTCAAGGCCTCAACCACACGGACGGTAATCGTCGCAACCGTCCAATTCGAGCCGATCATCGGTGATCGCGCCGGTAATCTTGCGACCATTGATCGGCTGGTAAGGGCGGCAAAGACCAGGGGCGCGGAGATCGTCGTGCTGCCGGAACTGGCCGACAGCGGATATAACTTCCTTGATGGCGATGAGGTTGCGGCATTGGCCGGCGCGGTGCCCGATGGCCCGAGTGCCGAGACGTTCTGCCGCCTTGGCCGAGAACTTGCCCTTTACATCGTCAGCGGCATAGCCGAGCAGGATGGCGATCGGTTCTACAACAGTGCGCTTCTCTGCGGACCCCAGGGGTATATCGGCAAGTACCGCAAGCTTCATCTTTGGAATAACGAAAACCGTCTGTTCAGAAAAGGCGATCTCGGGCTGCCGGTATTCGATCTGCCCTTCGGCCGTATCGGCATCGCTATCTGCTACGACGGCTGGTTTCCGGAAACATTTCGTCGGTTGGCGCTGGCCGGCGCCGAACTGGTCTGTGTACCCACCAACTGGGTACCGATGGCCGGTGCGGAAAGCGCTGCCGAGCCGATGGCAAATATCCTCCACAAGGCGGCTGCCCACACCAACGGTCTTTACATTGCTTGCGCCGACCGGATCGGCATCGAGCGCGGTCAGTCCTTCATCGGCCGCAGCCTTATCGTCGGCCCGCAGGGCTGGCCCGTATCCGGTCCTGCAAGTGCAGACCGCGAGGAAATCCTCCTTGCGCCAGTCGATCTGTCGAGCGTGACGGAAACCCGCACACTCAACAGCTTCAATAATCTGCTCGGCGACCGCCGGGCCGATGTCTACGGGTAACAACAACCCACTTAAGAAAGGGGAACAAAATGCAAATGAAAACCGTGATCCTTACACTCGCAACCTCCGCATTCGCCACCGCAGCTTTCGCCGAGGCTCCGATCAAGATCGGCGTGCCGGTGGGATTGTCTGGCGCAAACAGCGTGGTCGCGCCGTCTGTCGTCCAAGCCGCAGAGCTCGCCGTCGAAGAGATCAATGCCAAAGGCGGCGTGCTCGGGCGGCCTCTACAGCTGGAGATCGCGGACGACGCATCAGGGGCGGCCGGAGCGCAAAAGGCCTTCGATTCGCTGGTTTTCCATAAAGAGGTGAACGTCGTCATCTCCATGGAGACGAGTGCCGCGCGCAATGCTGGCCTGCCAATCATTTCCAAGGGCGACGTGCCGTACATCTACACGTCCTTCTATGAAGGCAAATCCTGCAATGCCAATCTTTTCGTCGATGCCTGGGTTCCAGAACAGCAGGTGCCGCCTGTCGTCGACAATTTCATCATCAAACAGGGCGCAAAGAAGTTCTTCCTGATCGGTTCGGATTATGCCTTCGGACGCGGCATGCTGTCCTTCGCCAAGGGCTATATCAAAAAAGCCGGCGCCCAGATTGTTGGCGAGGAGTATCTGCCCATGGACGGCAGCGACTGGACGGCCATCATCTCCAAGGTCCGTTCCTCCGGCGCCGACGCCATCATCACCTCGACGGCCGGCGGCGCACCGAACGTGACCCTGACCAAGCAGTTGCGCTCCTCTGGCGTTACCCTGCCTTACGGCAATCTCGCGGTCGACGAAGGTACTGCCAAGAGCATGGGTGCCGACGCCAAGGACATCTTCCTCTCCGCATCCTACGTCACCGGAATCGACAGCCCGGAAAACAAGGCCTTCCTCTCGGCGATGGGAAAGAAGTTCGGCAAGGATTTGCGCACGCCGAACGATCTTTCCGTGCCGCAGTATGAAGCGATCTACCTTTACAAGGCAGCCGTCGAGAAGGCGGGCAGCACGGATACGGCGGGCGTGCTCAAAGCTCTTCCTGACGTATCCTTCACCGGTCCGCGCGGCAAGATCTCCATGAACAAGCAGCATCACGCCCCCCTGACGATGTATCTTGGCCAGGTAAAGGGCGACGGAAGCGTGGCCGTTGTCGATAGCTTCAAGGACGTCGATCCCGGCAATCAGTGCCCGAACCTCTGAAACCAGCGTGGCGGGGCAGGGCGCCCCGCCTCCATCATCGGAGTTCTAGAAATGACGCTCTTTCTCGATGTCGTCAGCACCGCGGCCATTCTCTTCATCGTTGCCGCCGGGCTGCTTGCGATCTTCGGCGTGCTGAAGATCATTAATTTCGCGCATGGCGCATGGCTGACCATTGGGGCCTACTGCGCTGTCGTCGTCAGCGGGTTCGGCCTCAATCCATGGCTTGCCATTCCCTTTGCCTTCCTGATCGGCGCGATCCTCGGTGGTGTGGCGGAACGGTTCATCGTGCGACCTCTCTATCGCCGGCCGCTCGATGCCATTCTTGCAACCTGGGGCCTTGGTATCGTCATCGGCCAGTTGATCACGCTCTGGTTTGGCCGCGACGTGCAGTTCACGCCGGCGCTGCTGCCCGGCACCTTCGATCTCTTTGGCGCCGGCTATTCGGCCTACCGTCTTTTCGCCATTGTCGCGGCCATCGCTCTGGGGCTCGGTTTCACCTTGCTGCTCGATGGGACACGGCTTGGTCTTTCCGCCCGGGCGGTCATCATGAATGAAACGCTGGCGCGGGGTCTCGGTATCGATACCGAAAAGGTGCGGCTCACGACCTTCATGATTGGCACCGGCCTTGCGGCCCTTGCCGGCGTGTTGCTCGCGCCGCTGACCAGCGTCGATCCCAATATGGGCGTCGCTTGGCTGACAGGCGCCTTCATGCTGGTGATGGTCGCAGGCTCTTCTTTCGGTGCGCTTGCTGTCGCCTGCCTCATCTTCGGGGCCGCCCAGGTGCTCGTCAGCATCTATTTCAGTCCAATCCTCGGCGGCATCACCGTAGCCGTCCTTTGCGCAATCACACTGCGCATACGTCCGAAGGGATTTGCCCGTGCGTGACAGACAAAAACTCCGGCTCGTCCTTCTTGTGGCGCTGGCGCTCACAGCTCTCCTGTTGATCGTCTTCGGACCGATGTTTCTCGGCCGCTTCAGCCTCAACGTCCTGACGCGTTCGATGATCTACGCGATGCTGGCGATCACCGTCGATTTGCTGTGGGGCTACACGGGTGTTCTCACCTTCGGACAGGCGGCATTCTTTGGCGTGGGCGCCTATGCCACCGCCATGGTCCTCACCCATATCGGCGCAAGCCCGGCGCTTTTCGTCGTTGCCCTTGTCGCTTCCGTGCTGGTTCCGCTCATGCTTGGGCTAGCGGTCGGCTGGCTGTCGTTCTATCACGGCTCGACACCGCTCTATGCCACCGTGATCTCGCTCGTGGTGCCGATCGTCGTCACGCAGCTCGTCTTTTCCGGCGGCACCTGGACCGGTTCCTCGGGTGGCCTCGTCGGTTACGAAACCCTCCCGCTCGGGCTTCCCGGCTATTTCCGCCTGTCGGGGGCGTGCCTGCTGGCCTTGGCCGTTCTTGCCATCGTCTTTGTCCGGTCGGACGCCGGCCGTCTGCTCGTCGCAATCCGCGACAACGAAGCCCGCGTGGCTTATCTCGGCATGAACCCCGCCCGGCTGAAGATCGTCCTGACGGGCGTTCTGGCTGGCGTATGCGGCCTGGCGGGCTTCCTCTTTGCCAATGCATCCGGTGTCGTCGCCCCTGAAAACGCCGGCTTCGTATTCGGAACCGAGCTCGTCGTGTGGACGGCGCTCGGTGGCCGGGGAACGATTGTCGGACCCTTGTTCGGCGCAATCGGCATCGATTATCTGAGCGCCAGTCTTTCGGGCGATCTGCCCTTCCTGTGGCAACTGATCGTCGGTGCGCTCTTCGTTGCCATGATCATCCTCTTGCCGGGCGGCCTCGCCTCCCTGGTGACGCGATTCCTGAAGTCGGCGAACTCCAGCAGCACTCTGAAGTCCTTGCCGACGCGCATCGTCAAGGATGGTGCGTTGGCAAGCAAGAGCCTCCTGTCGATCCGCGGTCTCGGCAAGTCCTATGGCAGCTTCGCCGTCCTCAAGGGTATCGACCTTGAAATCGGCGCCGGAGAACTCGTCAGCCTGGTCGGCCCCAATGGCGCCGGCAAGACCACGCTGATGCGCTGTCTCTCGGACGGCACCCAGCAGATCGAAGGTCAAGTGGATATCATCGGCACGAATATTGCCGGTCGTGCACCTGAGCGGATCGTCGCCCTCGGTGTCGGCCGCAAATTCCAGGTTGCCAGCATCTTCGACAGCATGACCATCGGCGAATGCCTGAAGATGGCACGGTTCAGCCGCGAGAGACCCAACCCAATGCGGTCGCTTGGCGAGATCATGCTGCCGGCAGCGGCAGCCGAGATCCTGACGCTCACCGGCATGGCGGATATGCTGGACAAGCCGGTGTCGCGGCTGTCGCATGGTCAAAGGCAGGCTCTCGAACTCGCGATGGTCGTCGCTCTGGAACCGCGCATCATTCTTCTCGACGAGCCGACTGCGGGTCTTACCAAGACCGAGCGCATGACCATCGGGACCATTCTCAAGAAGCTGACGGACGAAATGGGTTTCGCCGCCATTCTGGTCGAACACGATCTGGATTTCGTGCGCGACATATCGAGCCGCATCGTGGTTCTCCATCAGGGCAAGCTCGTGCTCGACGGCACGGTGAATGACGTGGTCAACTCCGAAACGGTTCGCACCATCTACGCAGGAGGCGTCCATGGCTGATACGTTCAAACTCAAGCTCAGCGGCGTGTCGAGCGGATATGGCGCAGTCGATGTGGTCAATGGCGTGTCGCTCGCCATCCGGCCGGGCGAGATCTTCGCGCTCATGGGCAAGAACGGCATGGGCAAGACAACACTGTTGAAGACGATCCTTGGCTTCCTGCGTGGCAAAGGCACGATCGAGGTCGACGGTGCCGTCATCGCCGACAGAAAACCCGCGGAGCTGATCGCTTCTGGAATCGGCTATGCCCCTCAGGAATTGCCGTTGTTTCAGGATCTCTCGATCCGCGACAATCTGCGCCTCGCGCTCAAGGGCGATCGGGATCTGGCATCCGCACTGGAACGGGTCTACGGTTATTTCCCTTTCCTGAAGGACCGGCTGGCACAGAAGGCCGGCACGCTATCGGGCGGGGAGCAGAAAATGCTGATCCTCGCGCGAGCGCTGATGCTGCGGCCAAAATTGCTGCTGATCGACGAAATCTCCGAAGGCCTGCAGCCCTCCGTCGTTCAGAATATCGCCAAAGCATTGAGAGACGAACGGGAAAAGCGCGGCACGACCATTCTGCTCGTCGAACAGAACCTGGATTTCGCCCTTTCGGTGGCCGACCGCTGGGCCATTCTCAAACTCGGGGCGATCGAAGACGAAAGCCCCAATGGGCCAGATAGCCGCAGCCGTGTGCTGCAACATCTGAAGATCTAGGGAGCCGGGGCGAGTGCGAGACCCATGGAACGCTTTCATGCCCTATCCGGATGCGGATGTCGGGCACGCGGCCATCGGTCCGCTTTCCGGCCTTCGACTGGCCGTCAAGGACCTTTTCGACGTTGCCGGCTATCCGACCGCGGCCGGCAATGCCGCGGTGCTCGCTGCCTCCGGCATCAAGACATCGACGGCGCCTTTGGTCCAGACGCTGCTCGATACCGGCGCCTGCTTCGTCGGCAAAACCAATACGGATGAGCTCGCCTATTCCCTGATCGGCGGCGACATCCATTTCGGTATGCCGATCAATCCGCGCGATCCCGACCTCATTCCCGGCGGCTCGTCGTCGGGCTCAGCCGTCGCGGTTGCCGCTGGCCTCGCGGATGTCGGGCTTGGAACAGACACGTCCGGTTCCATCCGGTTGCCCGCCGCCGTCAACGGCCTTATCGGCTGGCGGCCAACACATGGAGGCCTGAACAACAGGGCGCTGCGTCCGTTGGCGCCAAACTTTGATGTGCCGGGCTTCATGACGAGAAGCCTGGAACCAATGGCCGCGGTGATGAGCGCCGTCGGCATGCACGCGGCAAGTGACCGACCACAATCTATTCTTATTCCCGAGGATATCTTCGCAACCATTGACGACGCGGTCGCCGACCAGATGATTGCCAGCCTTCGATCAGCGGGCATACCTGTTCGCGAAGTCGGCGCGATCAGTTGGTTGAACTTGGATGAGCTTGCTTGGGCGTTCACGACCATCCTCCAAAGAGAAGCCTGGGAAAGCAACAGATCGCTTCTCGAGCGAAGCATGCATGCTATCGCGCCCGACATTGCTGCGCGGCTCCTGTCAGGATCACGGCTGAGCGAGGAGGAGGTGCTCGAGGCGCGTCGGATTCGAGAGCAATTTTCCAAGGAGATTGATCGACTTTTTGGCGAGGATGTCCTCGTCGCTCTTCCGACATTGGCCGCGAAACCGCCAAGGCGCGACGCCGCACCGCGATGTCTCGCAGCGTTTCGCTCCGCCTGCATCAAACTTCTGTGTCTCTCCGGACTTAGCGGTTGCCCGCAATTGGCACTTCCTATTGCCCGACCCGGCGGGAACATCTCATTATCATTGCTTGGCAAAAGGGGCGCGGACAGGATGCTACTGGATGTGGCGAAGCTACTGCGTGTTGAGTGAGAAGGGAACTCGCCGTTTGATATTAAGGTATGTCTGTTCTCTAACTTGCGGGTCTTTGGTTCGAATCCGATCAAGGCGATCGTGTCGCTGCCCGCGCAGGTGATGCCGGAACCTTAGGCCCGCTCAACCTGCTTCTCGACCTGACCGGATTGATATGCCCGATCCGCCGCCAGCAGTTTCTGCGAGGCTTCCGTTATGGCAGAGAGCACCTTGGCATCGGTGATATTCTCCAGGAACGGCAGCATCGGGCCGGTATCCGCAATGCCGGCGGTCGCGACCGCTTCATGCAGGACGCGGAGCGGCGATATGCCGTCGCGCAGGTCTTCCAGCCCCATGAAGAAGGCCCGCAGCCGTTCCGCCTCGGCGACGTTGCCGGCCTTCAGTGCTTTCAGGATACCGGTGGACATGGCGGGTGCGACGCAGACGGAGCCGGACGTGAAGCCCTGCAGACCGAAATCCATCAGGTGGCTGATCGCCGGCCGCTCGCCGATGCCGGAGATGATGATCTTGCGATCGACCTTCTGGACGAGTTCGGAGAGGTAGGCATCTTCCTTCGGGTTCTGCCGGACGACTGCGTATTTGATCGTGCAGATCGCCCCATCCGCAACGACGGCCGCGAGATCGGCCGCCGAAATGTAGCCGAGCGATTTCACATAGGCGATGATCGGCCGCCCGTAGGCGTCCGCGATGCGGCGAAGGCCCGTTGCGACGCCGGCCGAAGTCACCGGGAAATTCAGGGGCAAGACCATCGCAGTCGGCAGGTCGTAGTCCTTGAGAATTGCGATCTGGTCCAGCGACTTGCCATAGTCCGGACCGACCGAAGGGATAAGCCAGGTGCCGGAGGGGGCGATCTCCTTCAGCAGGTCGACCATCTCCGCGAATTCGCGGACGGAGATGTTGTAGAGGTTGGCGTTGCCGCCATAAAGCGCGGTGGTCACGCCGCCTTGCGCCAGATGCGCCAGGATCTGGCGGTTGCCTTCGCGGTCGAGCGTGTAGTCGGCCTTGCGTGCCAGGGGCGGCACGGAGAGGACCGATTTCGCAAGCATTTCGGGTGTCACGGAAAAATTGGGCATGGCTTCAGGCTCCCGGTTCAGGGGTAAGTGGAAAAGCATTGAGGAACGGTCTTGCCCAGCGTCCAGGCGCTGGACGACCGTTGGAATCAGGCCGAGTTCATGACCTCGACCGGGCGCATTTCCTGCTTGCCGTAAGCGCGGCTGGCGGAAAGAAGCCGTTGGGAATAGGGGTGCTGGACATGGCCCGAGCGGATCTGCTCGATGCCGGTTTCCTCGACGATCTCGCCGCCGTTCATGATCGCGACGCGGCTGCAGAGATGCGCAATGACGGCCATGTCGTGGCTCACCAGCAGGTAGGTCAACCCGCGTTCCTTCTGCAGGTCGGCGAGCAGGTTGAGGATTTCCGCCTGCACGGAAACGTCGAGCGCCGAGGTCGGCTCGTCGAGCAACAGGACAGGCGGGTCGAGGATCAATGCGCGGGCGATCGCGACGCGCTGCCGCTGGCCGCCGGAAAGCTGATGTGGGAACCGATAGCCGAGGCCGGGATCGAGACCGACTGCTTTCAGCACGTCGGAAACAGCGTTTTCCTTGATCGGCAGGTGCTGATTGCGCAGTGGTTCGATCAACTGCGAACGAACCGTCTTGCGCGGATGCAGCGAGCCGTAGGGGTCCTGGAAGACCATCTGGACGTCGCGGAAGAAGGCTTTGCTCCGTTCCGGCTCCAGCGGCTTGCCATCCAGCGAAATCCGTCCGCCGTAATTGCGGTTGAGGCCGGAAATCGCGCGGAGCACGGTGGATTTGCCGCAGCCGGATTCGCCGACGAGGCCGAAGGATTTCCCGCGTTCGATGGTGAAGCTGATGCCCTTCACGACGAGCGGCGTGCGCGGGCCGAACCGGACGGTGAGGTTTTCGACGTCGATCATGACGGCACTCCGATTGTGGGTTGCGTCAACCAGGACGGATCCCGCGTCAGCGTCGGCAGGCGTGCCGGCGGGTTTTCAATGGACGGCAGCGAGGCGAGCAATCCTTGGGTATAGGGGTGCTGGGCATTGTCGAGTTCGGACGCCTTCAGCACTTCGACGACGCGTCCCGCATACATGATCAGCACCCGGTCGCAGAATTTACGGATCAGGTTCAAATCGTGGCTGATGAAGATCAGGCCGAGGTTGCGCCTGGCGATCAGTTCGTCGAGCAGCGCCAGAACGTCGAGCCGCACGGTAACGTCGAGCGCCGACGTGGGTTCGTCGGCGATCAGTACTTCTGGCTCGGCGATCAGCATCATGGCGATCATGATGCGCTGGCCCATGCCGCCGGAGACTTCGTGCGGATAGAGCCGGAAGACGCGCTGCGGATCGCGGATCTTTACCGCTTCCAGCATTTCCAGCACCTTCTTCTCAGCGGCCTTCCTGCCGGCTTTCGGATAATGCAGCCGATAGGTCTCGGCGATCTGCTCGCCGACGCGCATGACCGGGTTTAGCGAATATTTCGGGTCCTGCAGGATGAGGCCGATCTGCTTGCCGCGGATATCCATCATCTGCTTTTCACTGGCGGCCAGAATATCGGCGCCTTTGAACGTCATCCGGTCGGCGGTGACCTTTGCGGTCGGCGGCAGGAGCCGCATGATGGCCCGGCCGACAGTCGATTTGCCAGAGCCGGATTCGCCGACGATGCCGAGCTTTTCGCGGCCAAGTTGGAAGCTCACGCCGCGCACAGCCTTCACGAAGCCGTGGGCGAAGGAGATTTCCATATTTCTGACATCGATGAGCGGTTCGGTCATTCGCCACCTCTTGGGTCGAGTACGTCGCGCAGGGCATCGCCGACGAGATTGAAGGCAAGGCTGACGACTGCGATTGCAATGCCGGGCGCGGCGATAACCCAGGGGCTGTCGAGCATGAACTCGCGGCCGGTGGCGGCCATCGCGCCCCATTCCGGCCATGGCGGCTGGGCGCCAAGGCCGAGGAAGCCGAGGCCGGCGGCGGTCAGGATAATGCCGGCCATGTTGAGCGTCACGCGGACGATGACCGAGGGTACGCACATCGGCAGGATATGGCGCATGATCACGGCGGCCGAGGATGCGCCTTGCAGCCGCACCGCGGCGATATAGTCCATTTGCCTGAGGCTCAGCGTTTCGGCGCGGGCGAGGCGGGCGATGGGCGGCCAGGCAGTCAGCGAGATCGCGATGATTGCGTTGGTGATGCCGGGACCGAGAGCTGCCGCAAAGCCGAGCGCCAATACGAGACCGGGGAAGGAGAGGAAGATATCCGTGATGCGCATCAGCACCTCATCGACAATGCCGCCGAAATAACCGGAGCAGGTGCCGATCAAGAGCCCGATCGGTGCGACGATGATCGTCACGAGGATGATGATGTCGAGCGTCGTGCGTGCGCCGTAAATGATGCGGGCGAAGACGTCGCGACCGAAATTGTCGGTTCCGAGAATGTGGTCCCAAGAGGGGGGCGACAGGCGGATCGCCATGTTCTGAGCGATCGGATCGTATTGCGTCAGAATAGGGGCGGCGGCGGCGGTTATGATGAGGATCAGGATAACCACTAGGCCGACGACGCCGAGCGGATGTTCACGGAATTTCAGCCAGCCCTGGTAGAATTGCTGCACAGACGCATGCAGCGTACCCTTGGGTTCAGGGGCGAGAAGCCAGCCGCGAATGCCGGGAGGCGTGGGGCGAGATTGGGAAATGGGTATCGCCATATCTATCACCGTGTTCTCGGGTCGAGGATGCGGTAGAGCACATCCGACGTGATGTTGATGATCAGGAAGACGATCCCGATGGTGAGAACCGCGCCCATGACGACATTCATGTCGTTCATCTGCAGGCCGCGGGTGAGATACTGGCCGAGCCCCGGCCAGGCGAAGACGGTCTCGATCAGCACCGCGCCCTCAAGCAGACCGCCGAGTGTCAGCGCTATGATGGTCAGGAGCTGGACGCGGATGTTGCGGAAGGCGTGGCGCCAGATCACCTGGCGGGAGGCCAGCCCCTTGGCGCGCGCCGTGATGATATATTCCTGGCTGAGCTGCTCCACCATGAAGCTGCGCGACATGCGGCTGATATAGGCGACGGAATAATAGCCAAGGATCGAGCCGGGCAGGATGATGTGGCCGAGCGCATTCTGGAAGACATCCCAGTTGGCTTCCATGGCGGAATCGAGCAGCAGGAAGCCTGTCACCGGCGTGACGATGCCTTCGTAATAGACATCGACGCGCCCCGATGCGCCGACCCATTGCAGCTTGGCATAGAAGATAAAGAGCGCCATCAGACCCATCCAGAAGGTCGGGATCGAATGGCCTGCAAGACCGACGATACGGGCGACATGGTCGATCGGCTTGCCGCGATGAACCGCAGCCGTGATGCCAAGTGGCACGCCAACGATGGTGCCGACGATCATCGCCACCAGGGTCAGTTCGATCGTTGCCGGAAAGATCGACAGCAGGTCGGTGACGATGGGCTGGCCGGTGATCGCGGAGACGCCGAGATCGCCGGTCAGCACTCTTTTCACATAGCTGAGGAACTGTATGTAGACGGGCTGGTCGAGGCCGAGTTGCTTGAAAACCCGGTCATAGACTTCCTTGCTGACCTCGGGTCCGGTGATCGCCAGAACCGGATCGGCCGGCAGCAGGCGTCCCATCGAGAAGGTCAGGAAGAGCAGCCCCAGCAGGGTCGTCACCACAGCGACGACGCGACCGATGAAGCGACGGACGGCAAGCTTGATGCCATCATCCGGCATGTCATCGACCGGGCAATCGGTGGCGGGATCAGTCGTGGTCGGTACGGGCGAGTTGTCTCGTGTCGTCATGTCCACGCTGGCCACGTCAATCCTACTCCTTGGTTTTCGTCACGTCGTGCCAACGGGTCGACCAGGTCGTATGTCCCTGATAACCCTTGACATTGGCGCGCATGACATAGGGGTCAGTGCGTTGGAAGAAGACGATCAGCGGCGGGTTCATGCCCTTGTAGATCTCATCGATCTTCTTGAACATTTCCGTGCGCTTGGTCGTATCGCGTTCCTTCATCGACTGATCGACAAGGGTGTTCAGCTCCGGAACCTGCATGGCGGTGCGCCACAGATAATAGCTGCCGAGACGGGCCTCGTCGCGATTGTCTGGGTTGTAGGCATATTGGGTGGCGACCGCGAACGGATCGGGCAGGCGGGCACCAGAATTGCCGAGCAGGATTTCGTATTTGCGCTCGCGGAAGGCTGGTGTGTATTCGCCGGGCACAAGGTTAAGGTCGAAGCCGGCCGCACGGGCGCTTGCCTGCAGGGCTTCGGTGAACGGCAACGTTGCGGCACCCGATGGGTTCAGCACCTTCTTGAGGCCATTTGGATATCCGGCCTGCGCCAGCAAGGCCTTGGCCTTGGCCGGGTCGTAGTCATAACGGGATGTATTGTCAGCCGGCGCACCGATCATGCCCTTCGGCACGACGGACTGCCACGGAAAGCCGGTATAGCGCATGATATTGCCGGAGATCGCCTTCCAGTCGAAAGCATGCTGGAATGCTTGGCGGACCAGGGGCTTCTGCAGATCGGGGTCTTTCTGGTTCAGTGCGATATAATAGAAGCCGAGACCTGGCACGTTGTCGATCACCATTTTCTTGTCGTTCGCCAGCGCATCCAGGTCGCCGCTTGCGAGATACTGGCCGACATCCACGTCGCCGGCCTGCAGCTGAAGACGCAGGTTGCCGGATTCGGGGATATGCCGGGTGATGACGCGGGCCATGGCCGGGACACCGCCCCAGTATTTCTTGTTGGCTTCGAAGACTGCGATGTCGTTCGGACGCCATTGCGAAAGCGTGAAAGGACCGCTGCCGGCCGAGTTGGCGGCAAGCCAGGCAGCGCCGAAATCGCCGTTCGCCTCATGCGACATGGCGGTCTTCTTGTCGATGATGCCAAGCGAAGAGCTGGCGAGCGAATAAAGCACGAGATCGGTGCTGACCTGGATCGGCAGCTCGATTTCGAGCGTCTGCGCATCCTTGGCCCGCACCAGCTTTTCGACATTGTCGGCCGTAAAGCCCCAGAGCGCGATATCGGTCGAGCCGACCTGACCACGCTTGATGACGCGCTGGATCGACCAGGCGGCATCTTCGGCGGTCACCGGATTGCCGCTCTGGAATGTAGCGTCGCTGCGCAGCGTGATGGTGATCAGCTTGCCGTCGGCCGAGGCGCTCCACTTGGTCGCGAGCATCGGCTGCAGCTTTTGCAGGTCGTTCTGCGGCAGCCGGACGAGGTTGTCGTAGATATTGGAAATGAGCTCCGAAACCGTGCGGGCATTGTTGTCTGCAGGGTCCAGAGTGCGGATGCCGGTCAGGTTCGTGCCGATCACCAGCATGTTCGGCGGCGATGCGGCGAGCGCTGCGCCCTGCGGGACCGTCAGCGCTGCAGCAACTAGAAATGTCGCCGCCATAAGATGTTTCATCATGTTCAACCTCCCAATTGAAATCTTCGAGCTCTTCAGTTCGTTCTGCTTGCCGTCTTCCGTCTCACGGATAACCGAACGCGCCGTCCGGCTTGACCGGCAGCTTGCGTTCCCAATGCACGTAGCCATCCTTTGCCAGCACCTGTTCGTCGATCTCGACGCCCCAGCCGGGACGGTCGGGGCGGAGCTGCAGGTATCCGTCCTCCGGCAGGTAGGGGTCCTTGACGTAGGGCGCGTCGAGCGGCAGCCGGTATTCGAGGATCTTGAAGTTCGGGGTAGCTGCGGAGAAATGCAGGTTGACGGCGGTCGCTAGCGGTCCCATCGGGTTATGCGGTGCGATCGGCACATAATGCGCTTCCGCAATCGCCGCGATCTTGCGCATTTCGAGAAGCCCGCCGACGACGCAGATATCGGGCTGGGCGATATCGCAGCCACGTGCCGAGAGGAGGTTCAGGAATTCGTAGCGGTTATAGAGGCTTTCGCCGGTAGCCAGCGGGCAGTTAAGCTTCGCCTTCATCTCTGCCCAGGCAGGGATGTGCTCCGGTCGGATAGGCTCCTCGAAGAACATCGGATCGTAAGGGGCCAGAGCATTGCCGAGCTGGATTGCCTGCCAGGGATCGTAGATCTTGGCATGTGCATCGAAAGCGAAGTCGTAATGGGATGGCGCCCGCTCGCGGATGGTGCGGAAGAATTCCGCACCCGTTCGGATCACCTCGCCCCAGCGCTCCTTGTGAAAATCCACGCGATAGGGATGCATCTTGAATGCCGCGAGGCCGTACTTCTCGTTATGACCGGCGATCACATCGAGGAATCCCTCGGCATCCTTGTAATTATGCACGCCGAGATAGACGCGCACCTTGTCGCGGACCGCGCCGCCGATCAGCTGATAGACCGGCAGATCCACCGCCTTGGCGGAAATATCCCAGAGGCAATGGTCTATCGCCGAAAACGCCGCCAGATGCATCGCGCCGCCCGGAAAGCGCGCCTGCTGCTGCATCTTCAGCATCAGGAATTCGATCCGTCGCGGATCCTCGCCTTTGATCTGTTCATAGAAATATTCGAGGATGTGCGGCAATGCCTTGTCGGGACCGTGGTTGTAGCACTCGCCCCAGCCGGTGATGCCTTCGTCCGTGTCGATTGCCACGATCACACGGGGGCGCTTGTCGTCGTGGCTCATAAAGCTTCGAAGGCCGGTAATGCGCATGGTCGCAATGTTCCTCTGTCGAAAAAGGCATAAATGAGCCAGCCGACGCGCTGGCGTGCCGGGCTTGAAGAAATGTACTGTCTGTCGACCGATGCCTGACGCGGGCAAAAACTCCCTGTTGCCGAAGCTTCGTGGCTTACGGCCCAGGGTGCGACAGAAATGGCGTTGAAGTTTGGCCTTGCGACCTCAGCTGCGTTTCTCGCGCCAGCAATGATGGTCGATTCGCGCCGTGTGCTGCATCTGAATATCTCCTCCCTGAGATGACCGAATGCACTTCGACAATTTCGAATACGCTAACACGGTCACCTAAGTTGTCAACTCTCATCTCAAATTTTGTAAAAAAGGCTCCAAAAGAAGTAATTTTTGATGACATCTTTGAAATTGTGCCTATCGATAGATAGGCAGGCTCGAGCCATGGTCGCGACTGCCATATCGCGCGCCGGGAGGGCCGCGGGGACGAGAGATTTGGGAGTTAAGGGGGTGTTGAATGGCGGAACTGCAATTAACGCCGCCGCGCAAGGAGAGGCTGGCGGACAAACTATACGGCCAGATCCTCGAGCAGATTTTGAATGGCGCCTTCAAGGAAGGCGATCGGCTGCCGGCGGAAAACGATATCTGCTCTGCTTTTTCCGTATCGCGCCCTGTGGTTCGCCAGGCCTTGATCCGGTTGCAGGCTGATGGCCTTGTCTATTCGCGGCGCGGTTCCGGCACATTCGTGCGCGCCGTGCCGCCCTCGGCCATCACCCGCTTCGTGCTGCCGTCCAATGTCGCGGGTTATCTGAAGTCCTTCGAGGTTCGTTTCGCGCTGGAGGCTGCGGCAGCGTCGCTGGCGGCGGAGCGCCGCTCCAGCCAGAACCTTCACAATCTCGACCAAGCCAACGAGCTGCTGCGCGAAAAAATCATGAGCGGCCAGTCTCCCAGCGAGGCGGATTTCAATTTTCATCGCGAGGTCGCTGTCGCGAGCGGCAACGACCTGTTCGTATCGCTCTTTGAACACCTGCGCGGGGAGATCAGCGGCTCTATGGGCGTGGCGCTCAACCTGACGAAACTGGGCTCGGACGAGCGACGTATCGCCGTGCTGCGCGAGCACCAGCAGATCGTCGAAGCGATCCGGGCGAGAAACGGGGAGCACGCGGCGCTCTATATGCGTTACCATCTGGTGCGTGCCCGTGAGCGGATTACCGACGCGCAACGTGATCCCTGACGAGGGCGGTATGTTGCCACGACGGCGGCATTGTTGCGGTAGGGCGGCGTTTTCTTGGAGCAAACTCGTTGCCAGCCCCTGTCCACACAAGACAAGGGCTGGCTTTGACGGTTCCGATGGCGACAACAGGTCGGCACCGTCAAACGTCAACAAGCCATATCTCGATCGGTCGATGCCGTTCATCGATGCTGGCTGTCGTCGTTTCAACCCCGAGAGTGCGTTCCGTCACAGGAGATAAGGACCGTGCAGTTCTTGGGGCGCTTGAGGGACACCTCCAGGAGGTGGGTTCGCTCCACCGCCCTGTCAAATTCGTGCCGCAGGGCAGGCTTCGCGAGATGGGCATGGCCGGATAACCGCCATCCGGCCATGCGCGAGAAGGGGATGTTTCGAAAGATGGTACTGACGGGGAAGGACCGGAGCGTCGGTAAGGACCAGTCCGCCGGAAAACCTTGCGTCGCCCTCGAACTTTCGCGCCAGGCTTTTCGTTGGAAGATTATGCGGCAAAATCATTCGGCGTCTACCAAGACCCGAAGCAGTATGACGAGGTCATCTGGCGTTTTGCTCCATACGCCGCAGCAAGGGCTGCCGAATGTTGCCAGTATCCCTACCTATCGCGTTCAGGTGCCGGCGGTGATATTTGCCCCACCTGAGCGCCGATAGACAGAATGAACATATCAAGTGCTGCGGACATTGCCGCCTCGGCGGGGCGTTCAATCCGCCACTCCGGGAAATGCCCATCGATCCACATTCTCGCCACGCCATATATAAATGCTCGCGAGGAGAAGATCAGATCCTCGCTGCTGATGCCGTCACGAAGCAGGCCGAGCCTTCGAGCATCGTCGATCAACTGGACCATGATCAAGCGAATAGCTTCATTTTCCGCGACGAGCTTCTCAGAACCGTGGAAGTCGATCAGCGTGCGCGAACTTATCACCTGAAAATGTGTGGGATTGGCCAAGACCCAGTTGAGATAGCCTTGGCCGACTGCGCGCAACGCAGCAATCGGATCGTCGTCGCCTGCTCTTTGCAATTCCGCAGACACAGCTTCGGTCAGGCGGCTCATTGCCTGTTCGGCAACAGCCGTCAACAATGCCGTCTTGCTGCTGAAATGCCGGAATGGTGCGCCGGGCGAAACTCCGGCGCGTTTGGCCACTTCACGCACAGACAGCGATTCCACGCCCTTGTCCTCGATGAGTACGATGGCAGCCTCAAGGAGAGCTTCGATCAGGTTTCCATGGTGGTAGTTAGCGCGAGCTGGCAGTGATTTTGGCGTCATTTTGCGACGATAGCCGATCCGTCCCTCGAATGTAATCATTGATTATAATTGCCCTTGCAAAACGCCTTCCTTTGAAGTAATCAGTGTTTACATAAACGGGAGGCCTACATGTCTGCGAAGGAAAATTCAGTCTGGAAGGGTTGGCAACTTACGGCTCTCATCTCGCTGTCGTTGCTGATCATGGCGGCGGTCGCCGCCGCGATGAGCCCGTCATCTGTCGAGGCGGCGCGTCTAGTGATCCGGCTGACGGCCCGCACGTCGCTGGTGCTCTTCGCGCTGGCTTTCAC
Organism: Neorhizobium sp. T7_12; assembly: GCF_002968535.1. NCBI lineage: Bacteria > Pseudomonadati > Pseudomonadota > Alphaproteobacteria > Hyphomicrobiales > Rhizobiaceae > Neorhizobium > Neorhizobium sp. T7_12. The sequence goes on from NZ_PVBK01000006.1 coordinate 80,614, forward strand.
GGCGTCAAGCCTGGAGCGCCTTTTCCCGTCTCCTGCAACGCGGTGGCTGCGACAGAACCGTCGTTACCTCGGCGTGTCGTTCGCCGTGTCCCATGCGATCCATGCCGCGGCGCTGTTCGCTCTCGCCAGGCTTGACCCAACGCTCTTCCTGCAATTGACGAACATTGGTAGCTACATTGGCGGTGGTATCGCCTATGCCTTCATCATCCTGATGACGCTCACCTCGTTTGACCGAACGGCCGCCTTTATTGGACCGGTAACTTGGTATTGGCTCCACACTTTGGGCGCTTGGTACATCTGGGTGTCGTTCTTGCTGAACTTCGGAAAACGCGCCGCGGTGAATTCGATGTACTGGCCCGCAATGGTCGTTATCGGATTGATGCTGGTTGTCCGGCTTGTCGCAATTCTACGCCGCCATCGCATGGCTTGACGTTAGGGGAAGCAGAGGTCGCTGATGAAACGATGGGGTCTCATGGTATCCTGCGGATTGTCGTCCCAGTGGTGCAACGACAGTTGCTCTTCCGATGCGATCTTGCAGCCGCCGGCGATCCCGGCGGATCTCCTCCACCCAGCCGACGACCTTGCTCTATCTCGGCCAGATCTACACGCCGCTTGTGCTGGCCTGCATCGTCGCCTGGCTCCGACTGGAAAAGGGTGACCATTTGGTTGCCGGCATCATGATCGGTTTGTTGATCTCGATGAAACCGAATTTTTCGGTCTGGCCCGTGCTGCTTTTTCTCGCGGGCCACCGCATGCCGAGCGTCGTGACGATTGCAACGGCCGTCGTCATAGCCGCGGTCCCTTTAGTCATCTTCGGGCCCGGAATCTACCTGGATTGGCTGCATTTGGTGGCGACGGACGGCGGGCGGGCGGTGTTCTTGACGAACGCTTCGTTTGCAGGACTTGCAGCACGGGCGGGCCTCCCGGCCGTGGGCACCGCTCTTGCTGTCGCATTGTTGCTTTCGCTGGCAGCGTGGGCTTTTTTCCGCCGGCCGCCAGTGATCGTCGTCAGCGGATTTGCGCTCTTGGCGTCCCTCCAGGCGTCGCCGCTTGGCTGGATCCACTATACGCTCTTCCTCCTTCCGGTGTTTTTGCATCATTGGCAGCGGCCTTGGACATGGCTGTCGGCCGCACCTCTGGTGATACCGGTCCCAGTCATACTCGGTTACTTCGGTGCTCCCCGCCTAGCGCAATTAGGGGTCGGCTCGGTCTACGCCTGGGCCCTCGTCCTGCTCCTCATCGGTCTGATCGCTGCTGAGCGAGGGAGGCAGTCTGCTGCTCATGTTTTCCTGCGGTAGATTCGCCAGTTCGTTGTCTCCCGTACCTTATCGAAATGGCGGGCGATGTAGTGAGCAAAAACGTCGCGCATGCCATTCGCCGTCCAGATCTCGATTGGCCATTTGGGATCGAGGATCAGGTCGACATCTGCAAACATCTCCTCCGCGGGTGGATGGTAGTCGGGACCGAGCGTCCGTCCCCAGTGATACCAGGCGCTATCGCCCACGGGCGGCCGGAGCGCCAGGCCGGCCGAGAGCGGATTGACGAAGTCCAACACGGCGACAGTCGCTTGGCGAGCGCCCAACTGGGACAGCACGTCCGCGGCCTCGACCAGAGTTTGATTATACTGCACAAAATAGTCGTACTGACCAACACTCCATGTCTCGACAAGCCGAACTCTCGAAAATGCCGGCAGCGGCATAGGCTCGCCCCGCCCGGCAATGGCGTAACGGGCATGAATGGCAACAGCCGCGGCATTGCTTATCGCCGCCGGCACAAGCAGAAATGCCAACAGTAGCGCCAAGACAAAGGGAGCCTTCCGGTGCAGTCGAGCGAGCTCGGCCTTCAGAAGATATTGCGTGATTACAGCTGCGCTCGGAACCAGCGTCAGGATGCCCCGGCGTTGAAAGTTCTGTTCAATGAGCAGCACACCGGTTACGCCGCAAAAAACTATAAAAAAAAGATGCCGGTAGCTGGGTGCGAGGATAAGAAAGATGCCAGCGACAAGTACGTAAGCAGCCAAGTCGGCGAGATTGTTCAGAAAGACGTGCCCCAGAGCGCCGAGTGTCGGGAGCCCGCCGCTGTTCTCGCCTGCAAGGCGCAGATCCGCGAGATAGTTGAGGCTGCCGCCCCAGAGAAGATCGATTGCAACGACGCTGCTCGCGATCATCCCAAGCGCCAGCGCCGCCCACCCGATTTGGCGTCGGTCGGTTGCCAGGAAGACCAAAAATGCGAGCTCTACAACGCCATAGGTGATCTTTGTGTAGAGCATGAGCAATACGAGGAAGCTTGCACAGGCGGCGTCTACGACCTTGCTCCCAGCGCTGGATAGGCGGGGCAGATACATGACCAAAAGAAGACCGAGCGAGGCCCAGCCCAGCCGATTGTAGAACATCGCAAATGTGAGATCGCCGATCCGTTCTCCCGGATTGGCAGGAGCCGCGACGAGCAAAAGCAAAAATGCTGCCAAGGGCAAGCCGAGCGCCTTGTGCATACGGCTGCCGAGAATTGCCGCGGCAACGGCCGCGAACAGGGGGATAACTATAGCCATGCCCACTGGCATCGCGCCGCCCATACTTCCCGAAAGGCCATAGCCGGCAGCGGGAATATAGAAGGTGAGTGCTCCAAGCGAGGTGTGGAAATCGACGTTCGGAACTTGTCCCGACCAGATGCGATGCGCACCGTCGAGAAAGACGAAGAGATCGTTGACGTATTTGCTGGTGATCGTCTGGCTGGGCAGAGCGAGAAGAGCTGAAAGCACCAGAGCAAACGACACGACGGTGGCCCACCAGATGTATTGGCGGCCAGCCCGTGGCGATGCGCCTTCCTGCTCCGGCATCGACCTCACTGCCTGCGTCACCGCGCCTCGCTTTCCAACCCGGCCTGCGGTCGCTGGTAAATCGTCCATTCCGGCGTTTTCTGCACCATGTCGAAATTCTTCGAAATGAACGGGCCATACAGCTCCTGTAACGGCAGGCTGTTGATGCCAGCCTGCGGCACCATCACAATCTTCACGTCGGCGAACAGTGCTTCCGGTGGGATATAGGCCTTCTCATTGATGTTGCGGTTCCAGTGGAACCACGCAGTGTCACCTGTGGGAGGGCGTATCCCGAGCCCTGCGGAAAAGGGGTTGACGAAATCGAGCACGAATACCCGCTCCAGCGGGATCGGCAGGGCCTGTAGTAGGGCCGTTCCGCTTTCGATACTATCGAGGTAGCACTGAATGAAATCAGGCTCCCCACCGGGCGGATCGACTTCCCGGACGTCCTCAAATAGCGGAGGGCCAAGGGGCTTGCCCACGTTCTCCGCCGCAAGTGCCGTGTGGAGAGCGATCGCCTCAGCGTGGTGGACGATGGGCGGCAAGAGAAAGAAGATTAGAAGCAGCGGCAGTGCAGCGACAAGACGAGCAGGCCTCTCGATTTGCGCGCTTGGGTCGACAGATTGAAAGCGCCGTGCCTTTTCCGCCAGCACTGCCGCGCCGCAATAGAGGGTGATGATACCCCAGCTGTGGGCGTTCTGGTTGATGATTGCCAATCCTGCACCCACGCAGAAGCCACTGTAGAGCAGGTCTCGAAGGCTGCGGATGCGCCAGAAGGCGATCAGCGCAAAGATCGTGAAAACCACCAGATCCGAGAAATTCTCACGGACATTTTTCAGTATGCTGCGGACGTCATGATCACCGCTGACCCGTGCGGCGGCCCGCAGATCCTCTATGTGCTGAAGCGTGCCGCGCCAGAAGAACTCGATGACGATCATTGCCAGTGCAGTCAGGAACAGACTGAGCAGGATCCAGGAGCGCTGCTGCCGGTCCAACAGCAGGAAGATCAGAAAGGCTAGGCCGCAGAGCCCGTAGGTCGCCTTGGTGTAGAATTGGACAAGTAGAAGAAAGGCCGTCGCGAGACTGTCTGCAACGTCGTTGCGCGCGGCGTTGGATCTCGGCTTCAGGTACATCACCAAGATGAGCCCGAGAGCGACCCAGCCGATGCGATTGTAGAACATCGCGAAAGAAAGAAGCCGGACCGGACTTCCGAGATTGATCGGGACCGCGAGAATAAGAATCAGGAATATGCCCAAGGCGATGGCTGAGGGAGAGCTTAGGCGCGAAAGAAGGATACGGATCATCGCAGGCATGAACGCGATGACCAGGAGTGCCATTCCCATCGGTATCGCGGCGCCGAAATCTCCGGACAGGAGGTATCCCAAGGCAGGGATATAGAAGACCAACGGTCCGAGCGCCGTATGAAAATCACGGTTTGGCACCTGCCCGACAGCGATACGATGCGCTCCATCAATGAATATCAAAACGTCGTTGATGAAAGCGGTGTTGATGGTCCGTCCAGGAATGGCAAGCATCGCGGCACAAATTGCCGCGACCACCAGGAGCGCAACCTGTGTGGAAAAAAGGCGGCGCCTCATCTAGACCCCGTCCTTCCCGAGGACAGGTCTTGATCCGCATCGGCGTGCGGAAAAAGCGGATCAACAAGATGGAACATACGGACGACGAAGCGGCCAGGGCAATCTCTATCTTCTATTCCCCAGGTTTCGATCACAGCCGCAACCTCTTGAAGATCGGTTCCGGTATGCTTCGGATTATCGCCATGAGCGGATACCAAATGCGCCGGACATAGACGACGTCCCCTCCCTTGCTGCCATCGGCCACGGCAAAGATCCTTTGAGCGACCTCTGCAGGCTCGGCCGTAAGCACTGGTGGAAGCTTCATTCCATCAGTCATCCGCGTTCGGACAAAACCGGGTTTGATGGTGAGGACGCGTACCCCGGCTGTGGATAGTCTGTTTCTGAGACCGGACAAGAACGCCGTCAGGCCAGCTTTCGCGGCGCCATACACATAGTTGGATCCTCTCCCGCGGTCGCCCGCGACCGAACTTATGCCGACGATGGTGCCGGACCCGCGCGCGGCAAAGCGGCTAGCCAGGAGGCCGAGCATCAAAGCCGGTCCTTCGAAGTTTGTCCGCATTACCATGGCTGCGTGTTCGAGTTCCCTTTCGGCGCGGGCCTGCTCGCCGAGTTCGCCGACGACGCAAACGGCCGTGTCAGGCAATGGCGACACGGTGCTCAGAAAGGCTTCGAAGCGGTCGATATCAAGAATATCCAGTTCATGGGCGGTGACGGCGGCGCCGGTGCGCGTGACGATGTCATCGGCTTCACGTTGGACAAGCTCACGCCTGCGTCCGACCAAATGGATGTCCCAGCCCGCCTCGGCATAGACCAGGGCAGTCGCACGACCAATATCCGACGTCGCGCCAATCAGGAGCAGTGCCTTGCCGATGGCTTTCATATGCCAAGCCTTTTTCCCAGCTGGGAACTAAAGTGACGGTCGGCCCCCGTTGTTCGTCGCACCTCTTTGAACGCCTGCAGTCGGGGGTAACCGGCTTCGAAAGTATGACGGGATTGCCTCGCATCCTTGGCGAGATAGAGTCGCCCTCCCGCCGCGACAACCAGCTTGTCAATTTCGTCTAACAACTGGAACACGTCGGGCGCGACCGGCAGATCGAGTGCGAGAGTATACCCTGGCGCCGGAAATGACAGAAGGCCTGCGCCACCCCTCAGCCTTTTCAGAACGGCCAGGAATGAGGCTTTCCCAGAACGAGCGAAACGATCGAGCATACTGCTCAGAACCGCAAGTGCATTTTCGTCAGGCACTACGCATTGATGCTGCAGGAAGCCGCGCTTGCCGTAGAGGCGATTCCATTCGAGCAGACCATCAAGCGGAAAGAAGTAGCTGTCCCAGTGGACCAACGAGGCTCGGGCTGCTTTGCGGGCACCCAGCCGATAGTAAAGGTCGTTGAATGCGGAAACACTCGCCCTGTTGAGCGCCCAACCAGGCAGGTCGACCGGCAGCGAAAGACGGGCGGCCTTGGAGGGAGGGAATTGCGCTGCTTTCGGCATTTGAGCGATGTCGCTCGGGCTGGCGTGCTCGCCGACAAAGATCAGCGAGCGGCCGAGCGAAGCGCCCCGCGAAAGGCAATCAATCCAGGCAACGGAATAGGTGGCGTCGTCTGTTTGCTTCAAGGCTTTCAGCGTATCGGCGAGGTTTTCTGTCACGACCGTCTTTTGAACAATCCAGCCGGTAGTGATGGGCCTCAGCGTAAAGGTGGCTTCAGCGACGACGCCCGTCAGGCCCATACCGCCGAGCGTCGCGAGAAAAAGCTCCGAATTCTTGGCTCTGCTGCAGGTAACAATCTCACCACCGGCAACAACCAGTTTGATTTCGCTAACGTGCTCGCCGAACCCACCGTCGCGATGATGGTTCTTCCCGTGCACATCGGATGCGATCATTCCGCCAATCGTGACAAACTTCGTACCCGGGACCACCGGGGGGAAATAGCCCCGGGGGATGAATGACCTGAGTATGTCTGACAGCATGACGCCACCTTCGACGGTCAGCGACGCGTTCATTTCATCGAAGCTTTTCATCCGACTCAGTGCACCGCAGGTCAACGTGAGATGCTCACCGATCGCGGCATCGCCATACGAGCGGCCGTTGCCGCGAGCAATCAGACCCGCTCCCGACGATACCGTTCCAGACAGCGTTTCCGGCAGCCTGCAAACAAGCACTTCACTTTCATGGCGCGGATAACGTCCCCATCCCTCCATCGGTCTGTCACGCCCCCTCCAACTTGAACACGAATTTTCGATCGAGCGCGAATTTTGAGACGTAGCCTATCGTCAGACCGACCGCCCCGCCCGCATACTTCGCAATATCCGATCTCCAAACGGTCCAGAAGACGATTTCGAACCCCCAGAATATGACCGTCGTCACGACGCTGAACAGGCCGTAAAGGACGATCTTGAGCAATTCGTCACCATGCGACTCGTATCGGTCAAAGAAGATCCACCTTTTATCGAGGAAGTATTTGAGCCCGAACCCAGCGGCGGTGCCCGCGAACATTGACGGCACAAGGCTTTGCGACGGGTAGATTTTCACGACAGTCGCCTGAACTGCAAAATTCGCCAAAGTCGAGAGGATCGCGAACGCGACATAGCGAACTGCGATGCGGGTCGTAGTCCCTTCACGCATATGATAGGAACGCATCTCGCTCACCTCAAAGCGCGGCGACCACAAAGGCGCCGGCAACGCCCAGAGTCGCGAGGCTTACCCTGTCTTTGATCGCAAATACGACCGGATCGTCATGCATCTGCCCCCTATGGGCCAGCAACAGGATGCGGGCAATCCAGCAAGCCAGGATTGGTCCCGCCAGCCATAAAATCCCTGGCCGTGTATAGAGATCCTGCACGCTGTCGCTTGCAGCGTAGAGAGCATACAATGTCAGCGCGTTCATCCCGGCCCCCGCCGCCAACGCGCCGATCATGCCGACGTCTCCATTCTTGTAATCGCGGCTCTTGGAGTCGGGTAGGTTCGCGGCTCGGCGTGAAATGAGCTCCGTATATCGCTTGACGAGTGCAAGCGAGAGGAACCAGCTCATCATGAAGGCGAGCAGCCAAGGAGAAGGCCAAACGGAAATCGCCGCCGAGCCTCCCACCACGCGTGCGGTGTAAAGAGCGGCAAGGGTGACGACGTCGAGGATTATCTTCCGCTTCAGAAAGAATGAATAGGCGGTGGTCAACGCAAAGTATCCGGCGAGAACCAACATGAAGGCGGGTGAAATCGTGACGGCAACCATAAACGACAGCAGCAGGAGAACGGGGATTGCCATGAGCGCGTGTGAGAGCGGGATATCGCCGCAACCCAGCGGCCTGCTGCATTTGCTGCGATGTCCGCGGTCGTCCTGCAGGTCGACCAGGTCATTCAGCACATAGACGCTCGACGCGCAAAGCGAGAAGGCGACCAAAGCCAGAGCGGCATTGGCGAGACTGTGGACGTCGAAGAGCTGATTTGTCAGCAACGGGATAAAGACGAGCCCGTTCTTGACATATTGATGCACCCGCAGCAACCGCGCCCAAGTGCGCCAGGTCGGCTTGTCGTGCGCAAGATGTTCGACATTGTCGCATTGACGTGACAGTTGCCGGGCCACCCTGGCGGACGTCCGAATTGCATATGACTTTCCGGCATGACGCCATACAGGTAGATCTGCGGCGTCGTTGCCAACATAGTCGAAGCCGCCATTGCCAAAGGCCGCTACGAGCTTTTCCGCCTTCACCTTGGCAGCGCAGTTTGTCATCTCGTCCGTTGCAAACCAACCGGTGAAGACACCTAAATGATCGGAAACGCGGGAGACAAGGCGCTCGTGCGTCGCGGACGCGAGATAAACCTGACGTCCCTCTTCCCGCGCCGTCTGGATCAAGTTCAGAACCTCGAGATCAAAGGGCAGGATAGCCGGATCGAAATCCGCCGGTGCTGAAAGGCGGTGCTTGAGGCAAGCCTTTCCCCTGCACATCGAGAGGACAAGGTCAACGACGGAAAAGGGGCGACGCCTGAGTTCAGAGAACGCGGTCTCGATCAGGAGGTCGGATCGGACCAAGGTGCCATCGAGGTCGATGACCAGCGGCCGCGATGACTCCGAACTTTGCGGTGTCGACGAACCACCGACCGTTGATATCGTTCGGCGAGGTAAAATCCACTCGTCCTCCTGGCCCGTCGGCAGAAAATCTCTTCGAAGCTCAAACTCCTGGCGCAATTCGCTCAAAGGATTTCCCTTTTTACTTTGGGTCGGTGGAAATCGCCGAACAACGGCTAAGCCGCTTAGTTCCATGGCCCAATCACTTGCGTCTGACGGCTTTGCTCGACCTTCACCTCCAAGTTTAGATAAGCAGCGGATATCCTTGCGCGAAAAGAGTGGTCTCCAGTGAACAGAAGACCGAAATTCGAAACATCATCGTGGAGAACAAGGTCGATCCGACCAAGCCGAGCTTCAGCGTATCGGTCGGGGTTGCGGTCCCCAAAACGGTGGAACTGCATCCGCTTCCGCCGAGGGTCGTCGAAATTCTCCCGGCCTATCGCTCGTACCGCTACTTCGTGCTTGCCGACAATCGCATCGGGATCGTCGAGCCGGATACCCTACGAGATCGTCTACATTCTGATGATCTGACTTCGGTCGCCACGTCTGCAGGGAGCGTCGCTGGCCGGGGAGGGTAGCGGCGCTCTTTCTCGTTCGGGCCGCGCGCCGACCACTGGCTCGGCTCCGGGAGAATGTTCATCACCATTTTGCCCCCGCCCCATGTTGCTAGGTCAGCCCTTGCGAGGGAAGACAACGTTGGAGGACTCGATTGCAATCGGCAAAAACCTTCTCGAGTTTATAGCTTCCAGGAAGCTTCCATCGGCCTGCAGGATGAGCAGCCGAGAGGTTTGATGGCCGTCGATGTAAAAGTACCGATCCCCTTTTTGATCGGGGACGCGGAGCACCTTTATGACATGTCCTTGGGCGTCCTGACATAGGATTGCTTGAGTAGGATCTGGTGCCATCTCCACGATTCTCCCGCCTCGCCGAGGATGGAACAGCGGTTCGTGAGAATCAACAGGTCCTCCCATCGAGATACCACCATGGAAAAGTTGTACTTCCCGCTTTCTCCAGTGCCGCGCTAGGCGTGACGCGATCTTCATTTGCGGCAATGTTCAGGTCGTTAGCTGCGCACGCAGATGGCCCAACATAGCGCGAAACTACTCGGTTCTCTGTCCGGCCGCTCTACTGGTGCTGCTGGCACGACTTTGGCTGGACGCTGTCTCAGCCGTCATGTTCGCCAAGATGGCGACGTACGAGGGGCCGCTTCACCGGAGTAGGGAAAGTCCTCACCGAGCTGAGGCGCCCGATGATCTCCAAAACGTTTTGGTTGACTCCCAAAACGTTTTGGAGAATGCTTATTTCAATTCGGGAGGAAGATTTTGGCTAATCTGAAACAGCTGGCGCATTCGCTCGGACTGTCGATTACCACTGTGTCCCGAGCACTTGATGGTTATTCCGACGTGTCCGCGGCCACCCGCGCGCGGGTTCGTGAGGCAGCAGAGACCGCAGGTTATCGGCCGAATGCCTCCGCTCGTCGGTTGCGCAAGCAGCGCGCTGAACTGGTCGCCGTGACGCTGCCGAGTGATCCTGGCCACGTCGGCCCCCCTCATTTCCTCGACATGTTGTCAGGCTGCGCCGAACATCTCGCTGCGGCCGGTCTCAATCTCGTCATCGCGCCTGTGCCGCGGGGTGTCAGCGAACTTGAGATATGCCAGCGCTTCGTCGATGGGCGCCGCGTCGATGCCATGCTGCTGGTTCGCACCAAACGCAAGGACGAGCGCGTCGAATACCTCCAGTCGCGGGGCATTCCCTTCGTCACCAACGGCCGCACCGAAAGCCTGGTCCCCCATCCGTTCATCGACGGCGATGGTTTTGCCGGGTTCCGCGCCGCGACGCTGCGCTTCCATGCGGCGGGGCATCGGCGCATCGGCCATATCGCCGGGCCCCAGGAATATTACTTCGCGCATGTCCGTCGCCGCGGCTGGCAGGCGGCGATGGAGGAATGCGGGCTTGCGATCGATCTCTGCGCCGAAGGGGCGCCGCTCGAGCAGGGCGGTTATCTCGCAGCCCTGGAACTCCTGCGCCAGCCGTCGCGTCCGACGGCCCTCGTCTGCGCCACCGACGAAATGGCGATCGGAGCGTTGCGGGCACTGCGCGAAGTCGACGGTGGCAGCCAGATCAGCATCGTCGGCCATGACGACCTGCCGATGGGTGCCTTCACCAGCCCGCCGCTCTCGACCATGCGCATGACCGGCGAGAACCTCGGTGCGACCTTCGCCTCGCTGCTGTTGCGCGCCATCGCCGGCGAGCCTGCCGAAGATCTCCAGGAGCTTCACGCGGTTGAATTCGTCGACCGCGACAGCCATCGCCGTCCGCCCCTGGCGGCATAGACAGCCGTGCATTCACGACAAAGAACAATGAAGGAGGAGAAGATGAAACGTATCGTGTCACTTACAATTCTGGCTTCGACGGTGGTGGCGTTCGCCTCGCCGGTGCTTGCCCAGACGGTTTTCGTATCCACCCAGCTTCGCCCGATCGAGGAGGCGACCGTGGTCCGGCAGGACCTTTTGAAGGATGCCGGCAAGGTCGACTACGTGGTGGAGGAGCCGCCGCAGTTTGCAGTCCGCATGGAAGCCGAAGCGCAGGCCGGCAAGCACACCGTGAGCCTCGTCGGTGCGCTGCATGGCGAGCTTTCGCCGCTTGCCGACAAGGGCCAGCTTGAACCGCTCGACGACCTTGCCAAGAAGCTCGCCGCCAGCGGCATGCCGCAATCGGTTCTTGATCTCGGCAAGCTCGGCAAGCCCACGCAGCAGTATATTCCTTGGATGCAGGCGACCTATGTCATGGCCGCCAAGAAGGAAGCCCTGCAATACCTGCCGAAGGGCACCGACATCAACGCGTTGACCTACGACCAGCTGATCGAGTGGGGCAAGAGCATGCAGGCTGCCACCGGCCAGCCGCAGATCGGCTTCCCGGCGGGTCCGAAGGGCCTGATGGCGCGTTATTTCCAGGGCTATTTCTATCCGTCCTTCACCGGCGGCGTGGTGCGTACCTTCAAGAATGCGGATGCCGCAGCCGGCTGGGAGAAGCTGAAGGCACTCTGGGCCTATGTCACCCCGAACTCGACCAATTACGACTTCATGCAGGAGCCGCTGGCCTCGGGCGAAGTCATGGTCGCCTGGGACCATGTCGCCCGCCTGAAGAGCGCCATCTCTGCGGCGCCGGATGACTATGTCGTCTTCCCGGCACCAGCCGGCCCGAAGGGCCGCGGCTACATGCCGGTTCTGGCCGGGCTTGCGATCCCGAAGGGCGCACCGGACATGGCAGGCGCCACGAAGGTCATCGAAACGCTGACGACCCAGAAGACCCAGCTGCTGACGGCTTCGAAGGTTGGCTTCTTCCCGACCCTCAACGTGCAGCTGCCGCCGGACCTCGACAAGGGCGTGGCGCTCCTCGCCGGTGCGGTCACCAAGACGCAGGGCTCCAAGGATGCCGTGATCTCGCTCCTCCCGGTCGGCCTCGGCGACAAGGGCGGCGAATTCAACAAGGTCTACATGGACGCCTTCCAGCGCATCGTGCTGCAGAACGAGCCCGTCGCAGACGTGCTCGCCAAGCAGGGTGCCACCATGGCCAAACTGATGACCGACGCCAAGGCGCCTTGCTGGGCTCCGGACGCCAAGAGCGACGGCGCCTGCCCGGTTCAATAAGGCACCATCCGACAAGCCTCCCAAGGCTGATGGCATCCGGGCGCGAATGCCCGGATGCCAAATCCGAAGGAGCGGGAGCAGCGGATCGCAAGGTGGCTGCATTCCGTCGCGATACGGATGGCGGAGAGAGGAACAAGTCGATGTATGATCAATTCTCAAAGCCCCACGGCGAGGGCGATCGATGACCCAGAACCGACCCTGGATCCCCTATCTGCTGATCCTGCCGTCAGTCGCCTTTCTGGCGCTGCTCTTCGTCGTGCCGCTGGTGCAGACGATCTGGCTGGCTCTCTCGGACAACGGCGCGCCGTCGCTGGCGAATGCCGAACGCATGGTGACCGATATCAATTTCACCCGTTCGGTCAGGAACACGTTCCTTTTGACGATCGTCGTCGTGCCGGTACAGATCGCCATCGCGCTTGCCATGGGCGCCATGGTCTCCAAGGTCGGCCGCGGCCGCGAGACCATTCTCTGGATCTGGACCATCCCGCTTGGCATTTCCGACCTCGCCGCCGGCCTTGTCTGGCTGTCGATCCTGCAGAATACCGGCTATTTCAACTCGCTCCTCTTCAGCCTCGGTGTGATCGGCCGGCAGGCGAGCTGGCTGTCCTACCAGACGCCGGTCGCGCTTTTCATCGCCATCGCGGTTGCGGAAATCTGGCGCGGCACGGCGATCGTCATGGTCATCATCGTCGCCGGCCTCAACCAGGTGCCGAAGGAATTCAAGGAAGCCGCCGAGATCTTCGGCGCCGGCCCATGGACGCGCTTCTGGCGTATCACCCTGCCGCTGATCCGGCCCGCGCTGCAATCGGCGCTGATCCTGCGCACGGTACTCGCCTTCGAGGTGTTCGCAGTGGTCTATGCGCTCGGCGGGCGCAATTTCCCGGTCCTCGTCGGCGAGGCCTACAACTGGCAGAACCAGAACCAGAATTACAGCGTCGCGGCGGTCTACGCGGTGCTGATCATGATCATCTCGCTTGCCGCGACGCTGATCTATCTGAAGGCCCTGAAAGTCGATCCGGAGCGCCTGCCATGAGTACGGAAACCATGAGCGCGACGGAGACAGCTTCCCGTCCCGCAAGCTTCGCCTCCTCCCGCCGCTGGCTCCTCTGGAGCGGTATCGCGGCGCTCTGCGCCTGGGTTCTGGTGCCGATCTATCTGGTGGCGTTGGGGGCACTCGGCGGTCGCCAGGGCGTCTATATCTGGCCGAAGACGGGCTTGCCGACCGGGATTTCGCTCGAACCCTTTATTCTGTTCCTGAAAACAGAAGGCGTCGTACAGTCTTTTCTCAACTCACTGGGGGCAGCCGGCATCACGGTGGCGCTTTCCATCCTGCTGGGCGCCCCGGCCGGCTATGCACTGGCCCGCTACGATTTCCGGGGCAAGGACAGCTACCGGCTTCTGGTCCTGCTCACCCGCGCGTTCCCGCTGGCGATCCTGGCGCTGCCGCTCACCGTCTCCTTCATCCGGCTCGGCCTCTATGACACGATCATCGGCGTCGGTCTGATCCACACGGTTTTGGCGTTGCCCTTTGCGGCGCTCGTTACCCAGGGCATATTCCTCGGCGTTCCGAAGGAACTCGAAGAGGCCGCCTGGGTGTTCGGCTGCACCCGCGTCCAGGCCTTTTTCAAGGTGGTCGCGCCGCTGGCTTTGCCCGGCATCGTCGCCACCGCCGTGTTTGCCTTCGTCATCTCCTGGAACGAGGTGTTCGCCGCCTCGGTGCTGACGGTGCGCAACCGCACGCTCACGGCCTATCTGCTGACGGTGCTGTCAGAAAGCCCGATGCATTACCGCTTTGCCGGCGGCCTGATGCTCATTCTTCCATCCGTTGTCTTCATCTTCGCGGTCAGGCGTTACCTGTTCGCGATCTGGGGCATTTCCTCCAAATAACGGGACCATCGACATGGCCGATATTGTCATTGACCGCATCCGCAAGAGTTTCGGCGCTTTCCAGGCGCTGAAGGAGGTCTCGCTGACGATCAACGATGGCGAGTTCGTCTCGCTGCTCGGGCCATCGGGCTGCGGCAAGACCACGCTCCTGCGCATCATCGCCGGTCTCGAAACCTCGACCTCGGGCGATGTTCGCATCGGCGACAGGTCGATCATTGGACTGGCGCCCAAGGATCGCGGGCTGGCGATGGTCTTCCAGAACTATGCAGTCTTCCCGCATATGACGGTCTACGAAAACGTCGCCTTCGGCCTGCGCATGCAGAAGGCGGACGATGCGCGGGTGAAGGCGCAGGTGGAGAAGGCGGCCGGCCTGCTGCATATCGAGCCGTATCTCGACCGCTATCCGAACAAGCTTTCGGGCGGCCAGCGTCAGCGCGTGGCGGTCGCCCGCGCGCTGGCCGTCGAGCCGAAGGTGCTGCTGATGGACGAGCCGCTTTCCAATCTCGATGCCCTGCTGCGGCTCGAAATGCGCACCGAACTGAAAACCGTGCTGCAATCGGCGGGTACGACGACGATCTATGTCACCCACGACCAGACCGAGGCGATGGGCCTGTCGGATCGTATCGCGGTCATGCACAACGGCGTCGTCGAACAGGTCGGTCATCCGGTCGAGATCTATAATCATCCGGCGACGCGTTTCGTCGGCGGTTTCATCGGCAATCCTCCGATGAACTTCATCAAGGTGCCGGTCTCGAACGGCCAGGTGGCGGCCGGTGCGGAACAGCTCGCGGTGCCGGACGATGTCGGCAATGAAATCGTGCTTGGCCTGCGAGGCGAAGCGGTGGAACTGGCGCCGCTGCCGCAGGGGATCGAGATGAAGGTGCGGGTCGCCGAGCCGATGGGATCGCATCTGCTCCTGACCGGCTCGATCCACGACCAGCCGGTGCGAGTCATCCTGCCGGCGTCCGAAACCGTGAAGAGCGGCGACACGATCGGCCTGAAGCTCGACCGCAGGCGCATCACCTGGCTTTCGCCCGAAAGCGGCAAGTCGTTTCCGGCCGTTTCGGCCTGAGCATACCGGAGTACCCGACATGAACGTGCATATCACCGAGGCGAAGCGCATCCTCGTCGCCAACGACCGCGGCGGTTATACGGTGCCGACCGACCGGCTCTACCCCTTCCAGTGGAACTGGGATTCCGCCTTCGTCGCCATGGGTTTCGCGCTTTACGATACCGACCGTGCCTATCGCGAACTGGAGCGGCTGATCGAGGGCCAGTGGGCGGACGGCATGATCCCGCATATCGTCTTCCACCAGCCGAGCGACACCTATTTCCCGGGTCCGAACGTCTGGCGCACCCGTCACACGATCCCGACTTCCGGCATCACCCAGCCGCCGGTCTTTGCGATCGCGCTGCGCAAGGTCTTCGAGGCGACTGGAAGCGGCGCCGAGGCGCGCACCCTGCCGCTCTACGAGGCGGCGCTGAAATGGCATCGCTGGTGGTATTCCGCCCGCGATCCGGAAGGCACCGGCCTAGTCGCTTTGCTGCACCCTTGGGAAAGCGGCAGCGACAACTCGCCGGCCTGGGACATCGCGCTCGCGCGCGTGCCGACTACCACCGATACGCCGGTCGTGCGCAAGGATACCGGCCATGTGAACGTCTCGATGCGCCCGCGCGACGAGGACTATAACCGCTTCATACATCTGGTCGACACCTATGCCGCCTGCGGCTGGGATCCCGCAAGGCAATGGGAAAAGGCACCGTTCAAGGTCGCCGAGATCCAGACCACCGCTATCCTGCTGAAGGCCGGCGAGGACCTCGAACATCTCGCCCGCGAATTCGGCCGGATGGAGGACGCCGCCGAGATCGCCGCGTTCAACGACCTCACCCGCAAGGCGATACTCGCGCAGTGGCGCCCGGCCCTGTCACGCTTCGTGTCGCGCGACCTGATCTCCGGCGAGGATGTCGAAGCCGCGACACAGGCAGGCTTCATCCCCCTCCTGTCGCTCGACCTGGAGAAGGGCATCGCCAATGCGATGGTCGATGAGATGAAGGCTTGGTCGAAGGGCCTCAAGGTCGCCTTTCCGACCACCAAGCCGGGTATCGCAGGCTGGGAACCGAAACGCTACTGGCGCGGCCCGGCCTGGGCGATCATCAATTGGCTGCTGATCGACGGCTTCAAGCGCAACGGTCATCCGGAAGCGGCGGAAAAGCTGCGCAGATCGACGGTCGCGGCGATCGAGGCGGAAGGTTTTGCCGAATATTTCGACCCGGTAACGGGCGAAGGCTGCGGCGGCCTCGGCTTTTCCTGGACGGCCGCCGCCTATATTTGGCTTGCTTGGACATAAGGTTCACAATTCTGGACCTGCTGCGCCATCGGGCGGAGCTGGTCCGAGTTGCCGACACCCAATCTTGATAACCGGCTGCGGCGGTTGCGCTTTAGGAAGGGTTGGCTCTTGGGTTTCCAAGGCTGCACAAATCAGATTCATGACTGTCTTTTGGAGACAGTCATGGGTGTTTTGGATCGTGTAGTCCTTCAGGACGAGCAGTGGGAGCGGATATCGCAGCACATCATTGGTGACGGGCATACGCGCGGTTTGTCCCCGGGGGCCAAATTCGCGGACATTTAAATCCGCGCATGCGCTCCGCCAGTAAGGCGATGTCAAAAAAGAAAAGGTTTGCTGCGATCTCCGGCTATCGGCCTACAAGATCCTGGACCGTGTCGGCATCGGTATTGAGATACTCGTACAGGCTGGAGAAAAAGCCTGCAAAGACAAACGTGGCGACGGCATCCCATGGCGTAGGCTCAAATCGGCAAAGGAAAAATGCATGAATCCGTTTGTCTTCAGTACGACTGCACAGATCGTCTTTCGACCTGGCGCTGCAACTGCGATCGGCGATCTCGTAAAGCAGAAGCTCGGCCGCCGTATTCTCTTCGTGACAGACCCCGGATTGCGACGGCTTGGCCTCTGTGAACCCGCTCTTGCGTCTCTCACTGCCTCCGGCATCGAGACCACTGTGTTCGATGGAGTCGAAGCCGACCCATCGCTCGCGACCGTGATGGCCGCGGCAGGCGCCGCCAAGGCTGACAATGTCTCCGGGGTCATCGGCTTCGGCGGCGGTTCTTCACTTGACGTGGCCAAAGTCGTCGCATTGCTTTGCGGTTCAGGTGAGCCCCTCGACGAGGCGTGGGGCGTGGGGAATGCGAAGGGGCCGCGGCTGCCGCTGGTTCTTGTTCCCACCACGGCCGGAACAGGATCGGAGGTCACCCCGGTTTCCATTATCACGGTCGGCGGCGACGAGAAGCGTGGCGTGTCGTCGACCATCATCCTGCCCGACATCGCGATCCTCGATCCCGATCTGACCTTAGGCCTTCCCGCTCACATAACGGCCGCCACCGGCATCGACGCCATGGTCCATGCGATCGAGGCATATGCATCGAAGAGCGCGAATAACAACCCTCTTTCAAAGATGCTTGCGCGCCAGGCGCTGCAGCTTCTGGGCTCGAATATCGAGAAGGCGGTCTTTGACGGAAAGGACCGTGCCGCCCGCGGCGCAATGCTTCTCGGCTCGATGCTGGCTGGACAGGCCTTCGCGAACTCGCCTGTGGCGGCGGTTCACGCGTTGGCCTATCCGATTGGCGGAACCTTCCACATTCCCCACGGCCTTTCAAACGCGCTCGTGCTCCCGCACGTCCTCCAGTTCAACGCGCCGGATGCTGCGTCGATATACGCTGAGATCGCAGCCGACGTCTTTCCGGAACTCGCTTCGGAACAGGGTGACCAGGGACGATGCGCCGCTTTCATCGAGCGACTTGCCGGGTTGTCGCTTAAGCTCGGGCTTCAGCCGCGGCTGCGAGACGTGGGTATCGGAGAAGAGCACCTGGCCGGAATGGCGCTGGACGCCATGAAACAGACCCGGCTTCTTGTCAACAACCCCCGCGAGGTCGGTGAGGCGGACGCACTCTCGATATACAGGGCGGCATGGTGATGGCGGAACGAGCAGCTCCTGAGCGGTCCACGATCCGATTGTGCTGGGTGAAGACCGCTGTCGGCGATGCGGAAACGTACAACTCCTTCCTGCCGATCCAAACAGTCCTACCTTGGCATGTCGTCACAGGCAGAAACGTGCGAAAGGGCGAAGACTTGAGAGCTCTTCGGTCCACCAGAGAATCTTATAGACGCTCCCAACAAGCACCTACCCGCATGGCCCCGGACTAACTTTTGAAGATGTGAGCAGATTTCAATGGCCGAGGCAAAACGCGACAAAAGAGGGGCAAGCGCACCTACGCGGCGGACCAGCAGCGAAAGGAAGGTCCTTCCCCGCCACGCTGACCGTAGAACAACCTCCAGGCGTTCCCGCCGTTTCTGACGATGCAATGCCTCGATGAAGAGATCAGGCTGCTGCTGGACCAGCTGGCGCGCAGGCTTCAGCAGCAAAATGCACAACTGAGAGGGTGCTGGAGCGGTTCGAACGCTGAACGTATCGTGGCGTCCGCTGAGGCCTCGTTCCTGGCGGTGCTTATTGGGTCTCTGGCGGCCTACGGGCTCAGCTGGGTCTCCTACAAGTTCCTTTGGATGGCGAACAAGGACATTTCCTTCTTCTTCCTGTCGCAGTTGATCCTGCCGCCGGTCGTGCTCGCCATGTCGTTCCTGGTTCTCTACAAACACCTGCTGCTGCTCGATACGCTGATCGGTCTGATCCTCGTCCATACGCTCATGGTATTGCCAATCGTGATCTGGATCATGCGCGACCAGTTCGGCACGATTCCGGTCGAGCTGGAACAGGCGGCACTGGTGGATGGCTGCTCGATCTGGGGCGCCTATCTGCCGATCGATGTGCCAATCGCGCTGCCCGGCATGGTGGCAGCTTTCATCCTCTCGGTCATTCTGCGCTGAAACGAATATCTCTTTGCCGGCACTACTGACGAGTTCGAATGCCAAGACACTGACGGTGATGGTGGAAAGCCAACCGGGGTCGCAGGGGATCAACTGGTGGTCGATGGCCGCCATCGCCACGGCTGCGATCATGCCCTTGGTCCTCGTCGGCATCGTTCTGGAGCGCTATATCGTCAAGGGGTTGACGGCGGGTGCCGTCAAATAAATGCCAATGAGGAGGACACTATGCTTAAGAACATTCATCCGGCGTTGAACGCCGACGTGCTGCACGCGCTTCGCTCCATGGGGCACGGCGACACGCTGGTCGTCTCCGACACCAACTTCCCGAGCGACAGCGTCGCCAGGCAGACGGTTGTCGGCCGGCCGCTCAGCATGGCCAACCTCCCTGCACCGCAGGCGATCCGTGCCATTCTCTCGGTGCTGCCGCTCGACACGCCGCTGCAGAATTCTGCCGGCCGCATGGAAGTCATGGGCGCGCCGGGCGAAATTCCGACGGTGCAAAGCGAGGTGCAGGCCGAGATCGACCAGGCGGAAGACAGGCCTTCACCCATGTACGGCATCGAGCGCTTCGATTTCTACGATCTGGCCAAGAAGGCCTATTGCGTGATCTCGACTGGGGAAACCCGCTTCTATGGATGCTTCCTGTTCACCAAGGGTGTCATCCCATCTGCAGGCGGGTGAGGTATGGCCATGGGAACCGGAATTTCCATTCTCGGAATTTTTCAAGGCCGCCCAATGGCATGTGCCCAATCCAAACGGATCAATGACGCCTATATCGCAGCGACGGCCTTCACCTGCCGTATGACGCTGGTGACGCGCAACATCAAGGACTTCGAGGGCATGGGAGTGCACGAGCACTTCGGTAGAACGTTCTCCTGGTGATCGATCGATTTTAGGACTTCGCCTTCAGGCCATATGCTTTGCTGAGGCTGGTACCGCCCTTAAAATAGATGCCGATAGCATCGTCCCTCCGTCGGTTGAACAGGAAGTCGAGCACCCAGCAGACGTAGAGATCCTTCTCGATATTCTCGGCCCGCGTCTCCAGATCGGATGCAGCGGCGGAGAATAGTGCTCTCCACTCGTCAGCGCTTGAGCGAAGGACATCAATGAAACTCTGGCGCATGTTCATCCTTTCCGTCGTGGCCCAGCGGAGTGCCTTCATCCTCCGGGGGCGGCGGATCGCTTGTTATGGTCTCCACCGCCTGGTACATCCAGGCAGGGATGGCGTGGATGTTTTCGCGCAGGTCCTCGACGATCGGCTGCCTGTGGGAGCTTCGTGCCAGGTAACGGACGATACCATCGACAACTGTCTCTAGATTGGATCGCTCGTCGCGAAACCAGTGGAGGGCCTGGATCACCCGCATTGCCGGCCGACCGGCCCAAAAAGCGGTCTTTGCCGAAATGCGCTTGAAGTCCAGGATGTAGATGACCGGTTTTGTGGCCTTGGCGTCGCCGGCATTGGCCTCGATCTTGATGGTTCGGGGGTATGTGTCCGCATAGATTGTGGACCGGGCTGGACCGGCCGTCGTCAGGCCAAGATCATTGGCAGCCGTCATGCCATCGACGCAAACACGAAGCTTGTCGCGCCGTGCGATCGCATCGATGAATGAGGCGCGTGGCGGAAACACCATCTTGCCGGTCAGTTGGCCGATAGCCGGCTTGTCGTAGAGACCACGATGAGGGCGTCGGATGTCGCCGCGGCTGGTCAGTCTCTGCAGCGCCTTTTCGACGGCGTTCGGTGTCGCGATATCCAGGAAATCGGAGCGCGACCAAACGCCCGAAGGCGCCGCGCTGGCAATCCTTTGGTGGATGCGTTCGAGAGTGTTCGATGTGGGATCCGGCATAGCTATCCTATCTTCTGACCGGAGATTATATACAAACTTTGGTCACTGGCAATAAATCTCATCCTACTGACCAATATTTATATCTAAATATTGGTCAGTAGGATGATTGCTCACGCTTGGGCGGGCGCATCAGGAAATTGATGACACCATGCCGTTGACAGCATCCCTACTAGAAGGTAGACAACAAAAATGAGCAACCTTCTGACAACCGCCGACGAAATCCTTGCTTCTGCGCGAACCTTGATCATGAGCGGAGGTTATAACGGTTTTAGCTATGCCGATATCGCTGGGATCGTTGGAATCCGGAAGGCCAGTATCCATCACCATTTCCCGAGCAAGGTCGATTTGGTTCGCACGCTTGTACAGCGATACCGTGAGGAGGGGGAGGCAGGCGTGGCGGCGCTGGAGCAGAACGTGCAGGACCCGCTCGAACTCCTCAAGATCTACGCGGGCTATTGGGCCCAATGCATTGAGGACGCGAGCAGGCCTTTTTGTGTTTGCGCTCTGCTTGCGAGCGAGCTGCCGTCTCTACCGCCGGAAGTCGCAGCAGAAGTAAGAGCTTTTTTCCGCTTTGTCTCGACGTGGCTGACCTCGGTCATGGAGCGCGGCTCACAGCAGGGGGCTTTGAGGCTTTCGAGCGAGCCTCGCGTTGAAGCGGAAGCGTTCATGGCATCCGTCCACGGAGCTATGCTGTCCGCGCGTGCCTACGGCGCTCCGGAAATGTTTGCCGCCATTCTGGCGCCCACTCTGGAGCGTCTGTCTCCGGCGGTCGTCCAATAACGTTCCGGGCGGAGACAAACCGCCCGGGGGATTTCTATGGCAAGGGAAACTACCAACTAGTAGGAAGTGTCGGCATGATGAAGAATATTCTCCCCGCCCTCGTGCTCGGGCTGTCTATTGTCGCATCGCAGGCCTATATGGCGGCGCCTGTCCATGCTGAGGACGCAAAGGCCGGCCGGCTTAATGTCCGCGGCAGCATCGTCAACTACGGCGGATCCAGCCTCAAGGTGAAGACCCGCGAAGGAGAGACCGTCGATATCGCCCTCGCTGACGACTGGAAGGTTTCCAGCGTGGCAGATGCGAAGGTTACCGACATCAAGCCTGGTGATTTTGTCGGCATCGCGTCCCTGCCGAAGGACGGCGGTGGTGACGGTGCCCTTGAGGTGCTTATTTTCCCGCCGGCATTGAAGGGAGCAGGCGAGGGAAGCTACGGCTGGGACCTCAAGCCCAACAGCAACATGACCAATGCGACCGTGGCGGATGCCGTCAAGGGCGTCGACGGCCGGACGGTCACCGTGTCCTATCACGGCAAAGAAAAGAAGATCTCCATCCCGGACGGCACGCCCGTTGTGACCTTTGCTCCGGCAACACAGGATGATCTCGTTCCCAGCGCTGTCGTCTTCGTGCCTGCCGAGAAGGCAGCAACCGGCCTCGTCGCTCACCAGCTCGTTGTCGGAAAGAATGGCGTGGTTCCCCCAATGTAAACCACGTCATCGTAGCTGGTCGGATCGGCCGCCCTCCGGTTCGACCGGTTGCTTGCGATCTCCAACACGCCTCGGCGTGTAAGCCACTTATTCAAATCAGATAAGGATTTCACCATGGCACACTACCAAACGAGCTTCGCCGTGAACGGCAAGGATTATTGGTTGAAGCGATACTATTTTGCGCGAGCCGCCTTCTCCGTCATCTGGGTCGCGGCAGCATTGACGGTTGGCCGCCAGTCCTTCTCCGCAGCGGCGGTCTTGCTGATCATCTATCCCGCCTGGGATGCTGCCGCCAACTACGTCGATGCCAAACGAAACGGCGGTCTGGCACATAACAGGAGCCAGGCGATCAACGTGGCGGTCAGTTCGGTGATGACCGTTGCGGTCGTCGTCGCTCTTACAATGAGCATGAACTGGGTCCTTGGCGTTTTTGGTCTCTGGGCAATATTCTCCGGCTTCTCGCAGCTTGGCACAGCGGTTCGGCGGTGGAAGACAAGCGGGGGACAGTGGGCAATGATCCTGAGCGGCGGTCAGTCCGCCGTGGCGGGCGCATTCTTCATCGCGCAAGCGCTGAAGCCCGACGCACCTTCGATCGCCAATGTTGCGGGTTATGCTGGTCTCGGTGCCTTCTATTTTCTTGTCTCAGCCGTTTGGCTCACCGTCAGCCATATGCGGCAGAAGACTGTCTGACCCGGTTGTGCCTGCCGATTGCTGGAAAGGTGAATCCTCGAACATCCATTTCGCAAATCACCCAGGTCACAGACGAGCGGCTAGCGTTGGAAGGTCAGGTGGACGGTGCCACTCGGTGCCGTTTCTGCCTTGACTGTACAGCCAGCTTCCAAGCCGCGCAGATCGTCCCACAGGCGTATACCGCGCCCCAGCAAAATCGGAGTGATAGCAACATGAAGACGATCGACAAGGCCTGCCTTGAGGAAGTCGCGAACGACGGTGGGGCCGCCGCCAACCCGCACGTCCTTGTCGCCCGCCACACTGACAGCCCGCTGGAGCGCATCAGCAGGCGTGGTGTCGATGAAATGAAAAGTCGTCCCGCCGGCCATCTCCAAGGAAGGCCGTGGCCTATGGGTGAGGACGAAGACCGGAACCCGGAACGGTGGCTCGTCGCCCCACCAGCCACGCCAGTTCGGATCATCGGGAAAGTTGTGGAGTCCGAACATGCCGGCGCCCATGATCTCGGCACCCACATTATCGAAATACGCCCTCGCGTATTCGTCGTCGACACCTGTGGTCCCTGCTCCCGTCGTATCCTTTAACACGCGCTCGCGAAACGTTCGCGTTGCAGCATATGCTCCGACGAGACGCGGCCAGTCCTCGCCGAACGGAGCTTCGGGCGTCTGGTCCGTTGTTGTCGCGAAACCATCGAGCGAGATCATGAGATCGACACGAACTACCACTGGAGTCCTCCTTGTGAGTGGCTGCATAACCGCCTCATTATCAAGCGGGGCCGGATACTAAGGTAAGTACCTTCATATCCAAGGTTAAACACTAAGGCAAGTGCCTTTCTGTTCTTGACCAGAGCCCCAGGCTGTTTTAATGAGTCGCATGCCTTACCATTCGACTCCGCTCGACCTCGCCTTTCATGCTCTCAGCGACCCGACCCGCCGCGCGGTGGTATCGCGGCTGGCTGAGGGCGAGGTGCCGGTCAGCGTCCTGGCCGAGCCTTTCGACATGGCACTGCCCTCCTTCGCCCAGCATCTCAAGGTGCTGGAAGATTGCGGGCTGATTGCCAGCGAGAAGCGCGGGCGCAGCCGCTGGTGCCGGCTGGTGCAGGCGCGCTTCGACGAGGCGGCGGACTGGATGGAAACGGAGCGCCGGCGCTGGACCGAGCGGTTGGATCGCCTGGAAGTCTACTTGGACAAGACGGAAGAGGACGTTGAAAGACATGGCAAGCCTGTTTGAGACCTGGTCGCTCGATCGCGAAATCGTGCTGGTCAAGCTGCTGAATCACCCCCGCGAGAAGGTCTTTGCCGCCTGGATGGACCCCAAGGCGCTTGGCGAATGGTACGGCCCGGCCGGCCTTAGCATAGAGACCCACGAAGTCGATATCCGCGAGGGCGGGGTCTGGCGGTTCGACATGGTGGGCGTGTTCGAAGGCAAGGAGCAGCGCTTCCCGAACCTCATGCGCTTTCTGGAGATCGTGCCGAACGAGCGGATCGTGATGGACTATGGCACACCCGACCCTGACGACCCCGACCGTTTTCGCGCCACCGTGACCTTCGATGAGCAGGCCGACGGCAAGACCGTGCTGACAATGCGCCAACTCCACCCCAGCGCCAAGCGGCGCCAGGTGGTCATCGGCTTCGGCGCGGTGGAATACGGGCTGCAGACGCTGGACGGCCTCGCTGCCTGGCTGGACGGCTGACGAGATCTTCCTCAAGAAACGCCTGCATGTCTTGCCGGTTTCGACGATGCGCCCGAAGTCGTTGGGGCCAACGACATTTTGGGGCGTCGCCAGCGGTGACGCGCGGGACATAGCCAAGCTATTTCTGGTTATGCATCTGCTCTTCACGTTGGCCTTCGTGATGGCGGCTGCTCGCGGAGGTAAAATTCTGAGGTTCTGTAACCGCGTCCGCCGGGACCAGTGCTGCTCGGCCTCATTCAAACTGTTGGTCTTCGATACCCTTCGGATAACGATCGAGCGTCAGGTTCAACTGGATACCGTGCTCAAGCCATGCCTTTAACCCCGCAAGCAAAAGCGTGAAGCCTTGCGTGGAATCAGCGACGTAGCGCATGAGCTTATCGGCATCTCCCGTCCATCCGGACTCCTGCACGCGTACAAAAGTCGTACCATCCGGAATGGATTGAAACGTCCATTCCACAGTTGTTGGGCCGCTATAACCAGGCCATTCTATCACGACGCACTTGTTGGGCTCTACGACCTTTGGCGTGACCTCGATGGAGACGTCATGGCTCTCCCAATCCCACTTGGCGGCCTTACCGGTCTCCAGCCTTCCGCTGCCTTTGCTGAACCAGAATTTCGTCGTGATGTCCGGGTTCACGATCGCTTCGAACACATGCTCGACCGGCTTGCGGACGAGCATTCCGGTCTTGGCGATCGGCATACGGGTGATCTGAGGATTGTTCATCACTCTCTTCCACTATCTGGCGAAAACACTATTTCATATGGCTAGCTCCTCCTCGCAGCCAAGGGTCTGTCCTGGGTGGCTATTCAGTATTGCTCATCGCTCAGCATGTGATCCGCCAGGCTGTAGCAATGGCTCGCCTGATAGGCGTTCCGGCCGCGGTTCATGTGCGTGAGGTTGAAAGCTCGGATGGCCTGCAAAGCACGGCGCGTCGTCAGGAACTTGCTGATTGAGGAGAAACCGCGGATCTTGATGCCGAACATGTCCTCGCCGCGGGGGAAAAAATAGCTGAGGTCTTCCGGCGTCACGATACTGCTCTCAAGAAAAGCTTCGTCCACCCGGCCGTGATCGAGCGAACGGTCGGTGGTGAAATCGGAAAGATGCACCACGAAAAGCGCGCGGATGTCCTCGCCGTCCGCATAGAGCGAGAACAGCTCCATCCAGCTCGCATTGATGCGAACGAGAGCCTTGCCCGCCGTCGAGGGCAGGCAGGAAACGGACCAATAGTATCGCTCGGTCCGGCGCGGGATGGGAATGCAGTCGCGGCCGTAGCGCCCGAGGATCTCCAGAACCTCCGGCGCCTGTGGGCGGCGCAGCAGCTTCTCAAATCGCGCGATATACTTGAAACGCAGCTCGAGGGATTCCGAGCGCTCGTCGGCGTCGCGCAGGATCGTCTTGCCCTCCATCCAATCGTGCTGGAGCTGGAGATCCAGGAATCGGCGCAGGCCGGTGCTGCTTGGGCTGCGAGCGGCGCTCATCGGCGGTCCAGCAGTCTCGCCACCGCCTCGCGGACAAGGGCGGGGACGCTTTCGGCATCATCCAGATAGGCACTTTCCAGCAGGCCGTCCGAAAGCGCGACGAGGAGGGAAGCGGTGACGGGAGGAGCGGGATCGCCGTCCTCCGCGAGAAGGTTTTCAAGGCTGTTGTGATACCAGACGCGGCGCGCATTGATCGCCTGCCGCACAGGGCTGGCTGGATCGGGGTATTCGGCCGCCGCGTTGAGGAACGGACACCCCCGCCAGCCTCCCGCGGTCACAGCTTCGCTGATACGCCCCATGACAGCCGAGATCATTTTCCGAGGCGATTGCTTCGGAAGCGCGGCCACTGCCGCCCGCCCGAGCCGGTCTATCTCTTCGAGATAGGCGACGACGAGGTCATCCTTGGACGGAAAGTGCTTGTAGAACGTCGCCTTGGCCACGCCGGCTTCCGCGATGATGCGGTCGATGCCGACAGCGTGAATACCTCCCTGGTAAAAGAGCCGGGTCGCAGTGTCGAGCAAACGGCGACGTGCGGAACCTGATTCGGCGGGGCTGAGAGAAGTTTTCTGATCCATCGGTTGACTATAACAGACAGGTCTGTATATTGCAATTGGCAGACAGACCGGTCTGTATAGGAAGACATTATGAAAATCGGCAAAACATCTGAAATCGTTCACCGGTTCAATCGGGCCTTTGAGGAGCACGATCCTGAACTCCTCGATGACATCATCGGCCAGAACTGCGTCATGGAGTCGATCCAGCCAGCACCGGATGGCACCCGGTACGAGGGCTACGATGTGAATCTGGCATTCTGGCGGGCCATGGCGGCCGACCGCGCCAACCGCTTCGAGTCGGAAGAGATCTTCGTGATGGGTGATCGCGCCAACATCCGCTGGCGCTTCCATTTCGGCGACGGCGGCTCGCTGCGCGGGGTCAGCCTGATCCGTGTCCGTGACGGTCGGATCGTCGAAGCCCTGGCTTATGCCAAAACACCCGGTCAGTCGGCGCCCCTGCCTGAGTAGTTTGTGGCAAGGACGACAAGACAAACGAGAGTCGCAATCATCTTCATTTTTTGTTCAACCGGAGCCTGGTTCATCATCGGCCACACGCAGGGGATCGACGGCGGCTCCATCGCTCTATGAGGTGAGAAATGACCAGTGACAGCAAAGCTACCCGCCAAATCGTGGAACGCTTCCACAACGCATTTGAGAAGCATCGCCCCGAAGACCTTGATGATCTCATCGGCGACGGCTGTGTTCTCGAAAATACGGCGCCGGCCCCGGATGGAGCGCGCTATGAAGGACGCGAGGCTTGCCTCACCTTCTGGAAGGGAGTCGCGTCGTCCGCCAACCTTGTCTTCAAAGCTGAGGAAATCTCCGTGATGGGCGATCGCGGGATCATCCGCTGGCAGCTTCGCTGGAGCGAGCGCGAAGCGGACCGGGTTCGAGGCGTCAACATCATGCGCGTCCGGGACGGAAAGATCGTCGAGGGCCTGGGGTACGTGAAGGGGAGTTGACGTTTCCGATCACGAACCGGCGATCCCAGCGGGTCGCTATCCAGGACCACGCACTGCGGCGGGCTGCCCGAGCAAGGCGCCAGCCCAAAGGAGGAGTAGACCCATGATCATCATAGCCGGCTACACCCGCACCGATGCCAAGAAGCGGGACAGCACCGTGGAAGCCTTCAGCGGCATGGTCGAACGCGCGAGGGCGTATGACGGCTGTCTCGACTTCTCCATAAGCGCGGACGCGGTCGATCCGGAGCGCGTCAATCTCTTCGAATGCTGGCGCGACCAGACCGCGCTGGACGCCTGGCGCAAGATCGCGAAGGGGCCCGCGCGGGAAACCTCGAGAGGTCGCCGTGAGCCTCCATCGCGCGGACAAGGCCGAAAAACTTTTCTGAGGACCAGCGATGTCGACTGCGAAGACACCGCCTTACTGCACCTCGTTGACATAGCGGTGGTTGGCGGTGGTTGCCCGGTGCGCTGAAATCAAAACCGGTACAGCCATCTGGTCATAGGCCACTTCGTCGATCGTTAGGACCGCTGCTGGCCGGCTCAGGTCCAGCCAATGGGCATCGCACTCGGCCGCAAGGTCGGCGCCGATCTGCTCGCGTATGGCCGAGATGCGGATCCCATAATTTTCCAGCAGATGCAGGTAGAAGAGCTGAGGGATTTCCTCCGGCCTTTCCGGGAAGTCCGGAACCCGTTCGCGGGAAAGCGTCAGCGTCTCGTGCATGATCGGGCGCTCGTCGACGTAACGCACCCGGTGGAAGGTGACGATCGGCGATCCTTCGTCGATCTGAAGTTTTCGTGCATCGGCCGCGGAAGCCGAACTCCTGTCGAGCGAAGTCACCTTCGTGACCGACTTGCTGAGCGAACCATCCAGCCCGTGCAATCGAAAATACTGAAAAAACAGGCGCAGGCTGTGCTGCGGCTTGCGGCCGGTCACGACTGTGCCGGTCTTGCGACGGCGGCTGAGAAGGCCGTCATTGGTGAGATCCATCAGCGCCCGCCGGATCGTGCCCACGGCCACGCCGTAGGTTTGCGACAGCGCCACTTCGCTCGGCAGAACCGCACCCGGTTCCAGTTTGCCGAGCATGATCGCTTCGGTGATCTGTCGTTTGACCACTTCATAGAGCGGCAACGACAATTCCGTCAGCTTGATCACTCCTGATGAATTATTGGGCAGTTCCGGCAATGATTTGCCTCTTCTTTGGAGTTGACTCGGGGTCTCGATCTACGCAGTATTACTATATAGTTTATATTAAAGCGCAAGCTGGGGAGGCCGGCGCGACGGGTACCGAGGACACTGCCATGAACGCGCCGCAGCCACCTTCTTCGCAACAGATCCTTGGACCTGCCATGGCAGCGATTGAGCGGGATGTCGAGGTTGCTGTCGATGATCTGGCCCGGATGATCGAAGTTGACACCTCATTCCCGCCGGGCCGGGGCTATGACGCTTTTGCCGATCTGATGGCAGAACTGCTTTCGCCCTTTGGGTTTGCGTTTGAGCGGGTCGTCGTGCCGCGTGATCTTTGGTACGTGGCCGGTGGGCCGGCATCCGGCGAGCGGACCAACCTCATTGCCACCCGCGGAACGGGAAAGCCCGTCTGCGGTCTTTATTATCATGTCGACACGGTCCCGGCCGCGCCTGGCTGGGCACGCGATCCGCTGAAGCTGACGGTCGAAGGTGACGATCTGTTCGGGCTCGGCGCAGCCGACATGAAGGGCACGATCGCAGCAACGCTGCTGGCGTTGCGGGCTGCCAAAAAATGCGGGCTGCCTCTCTATTACGATCCGATGCTGCTGCTGTGCACCGATGAGGAAGGGGGCCTCTATCCCGGCATTCGCTATCTGGCGGAGCAGGGCATGTTGAAAGGTCATATCCTCAATTTCAACGGGTCCGCGGCGCCGCGCATCTGGGCTGGCTGCTTCGGTGTCTTCCATCTGCAGGTGACGATCAGGGGGCACGCTGTTCATGCGGGCGAAGGCAATCGCACCGGCATCGGCATCAATGCTATCGAAGGCGCCTTGCCCATGCTCAATGCCTTGATGGCATTGAAGCCGGACGTGGCCAGGCGGGCATCCGCGCTGACTCCGCCGCCGCACGCATCAGGTCCGCTGCGACCGCAGCTTTCGATTTCCGCCGTCAACGGCGGAACCGCCGGCGGACAGGTGCCGGCGGAGATCAAGATTCTCGTGAGCCGGCGTTACGCTCCGGAAGAAAACTATGAGGTCGCGCGCGACGAGATCGAAAGCCTGATCCGCGACAGCATTGCCGGCACGGGGCTGGGGCTCGAAACGGACCTTGTCGGCCACCTCATCCCGACGGACGATCCGGAAGGTCCGCATTGGCCACGCTGGCAGAAGGCGCTGTCGCTGGGCTTCGGCTACAAGCCGGAAGACTTTCAAAAATGGGGCGCCGTAAGCTGCTCCGATTTCGGCTACGTGCAGAAGTCCGGCTTTGCACAGGAGGTGCTGCTGGGCGGGCTCGGCCGCCCAGAAAGCTGCATCCACAGTCCTGAAGAGCATACCACCCGCCAGGACATCATCGCCCTGGCGAAAAGCATACTGGCCTATCTCGCGGCGGACTTTGCCGCCGACGCCATTCCTGAAAACCGCGCCTGAACCATAAGGGAACTGAAAAATGCTGGAAATGAAACGTCGCTTCTTCCTCGCCGGCACCGCCGCCGTCTTTGCTGCACCGGCGCTTGGCCTGGCGCAGACCGCAAAGCCGGCCAAGGGCGGCACGCTGCGCATCTCCGTTGACCAGGCTGCAAGCGTCATCCATCCGCTTTTGACCCGCGTCAATCCGGAATACCTGGTGACCGAACTGCTCTACAGCAACCTGACGCGCCTGAAGGTCGACATGTCGGTCGAGCCGGATCTGGCCGAAAGCTGGACGCCCAATGACGGCCTGACGGAATGGACGTTCAAGCTGCGCAAGGGCGTCACCTTCCATGACGGCTCGCCGTTCACGGCAAAGGACGTCGTCGCCACCTTCAAGGCAATCCTCAATCCGGCAACCGCGTCGCCCGGCCGCAACAATGTCGGCCCGATCTCCGACATCGTCGCCGTCGACGATACGACGGTGCTGTTCAAGCTGTCCGGCGCCTATGCCGACTTGCCGGTCGCCATGGCCTACACCAACGCTCGCATCATTCCGGCCTCGATCGCCACCGGTGACCTCAAGAGCCTTTCCACCAAGGCTGTGGGCACCGGCCCGTTCAAGCTGGTATCCTACGAGCCGGACCGCCTGATCGTCGTCGAACGCAACCCGAACTATTACGACCCGGCACGCCCCTATCTCGATCGTATCGAGGTCCAGGTATTCCCGGATATCTCCGCCGAAGGCTCGGCGATGATCGCCGGCAATGTCGACATCATCTCGACGCTGCAGCCGACCGAATACCTGCGGCTTGACGGCAATGACGGCGTCGAGGTCCTGCGCACGCCGTCCGGCCAGTTCTGCAACATCAACTTCGGTTGCGACACCGCACCGTTCAACGACGCGCGCGTCCGCCGTGCGATCGCGCTCACGGTCGATCGCGAGGCGATGGTCAACTTCGTGACCGAAGGATTTGGCACGCCGGGCAACGACACGCCGCTGAACCCGTCCTACCAGTTCTTCAAGGCTGCCAAACAGCGCCAGAAGAATATCCAAGAAGCCAAGAAGCTGCTTGCGGAAGCCGGTTTCCCGAATGGCCTGCAAGCGACGCTCATCGCCTCCGACCGCCCGGCGGTGCGCACCCAGCTTGCGGTCGCCCTCAAGGAAATGGCCAAGGAAGCCGGCATTACCATCAACGTCCAGACGATGCCGCATGCCACCTATCTGGAGCAGGTGTGGAAGAAGGGCAGCTTCTATGTCGGCTTCTACAACATGCAGCCGACCCCGGACGGAATCTTCAAGCTTCTCTATACCTCGGATGCCTCCTGGAACGAGACGCGCTGGAACAACAAGGCCTTCGACGCCCTGGTCGCCGAAGCCCGCGGCACGATCGACGCGGCCAAGCGCACCGAGCTTTACACCAAGGCCCAGGAGCTGATGAACGAGGAAGTACCCTCGATCATCCCGTCCTTCTTCGATGTGCTGTCGGCCAAGCGTAGCTGGGTCAGCGGTTACCAGGCGCATCCGCGCGCCTCGGTCTTCCGCCTCGACTACGCCTCCCTGACCGACAAGGCGCCCAAGCGCGGCTGACCACCCCGAACAATGCCGGGCGCTCTTTGGGCGTCCGGCCAGTCGAACAAGGAACACGACCGTGTCGCCGAACTATATAGCCAAGCGGCTGGTGATGATCGTCTATACGCTCTTCATCGTATCGCTCATCGTCTTCGCCATCACCCAGATCCTGCCGGCCGATGCGGCCGTCATGATGCTGGGCGAGAATGCGACACAGGACGCCCTCGCGGCGTTGCGCGAAAACATGGGGCTCAACGCTCCGGTGTGGCAGCAATATGCAATTTGGCTCGGCCACGTGCTGCAGGGCGATCTCGGCACCTCGCTGCGCACCGGCCAGCCCGTCGGCCCGGTCATGTTCGAGGCCCTCGGACGCTCGCTGCTTTTGGCCTTCCTGTCGATCGGCCTGATGCTGGTTCTTGCCATTCCGCTCGGCATCATCGCCGCCGTCCGTCGCGGCAAGATCGCCGACATGGTCGTCAGCCTGATCTCCTATGCCGGCGTGGCGCTACCCGAATTCGTCACCGCAACGGTCGCCGTCCTCGTCTTCGCCGACCTGATGAAATGGTTGCCGCCGACCGGCTATGTGCCGCTTACCGAAAATTTTGCGGGCGGCATCGCCCATCTGGTCCTGCCGGTCTGCGTCATTTCGGTGATCCTGATTGCTCACGTCTCGCGGATGGTTCGCTCGGAACTCGTCGATGTGCTGCACACCGATTATATCCGCGCCGCCCGGCTGAAGGGGATTTCACGCGGACAAGTCCTGCGTCGCCACGCGCTGCGCAATGCGCTGTTGCCGACCATCACCATCGTTGCGCTCGATGTGGGTTACCTGCTCGGTGGCGTCATCGTCGTCGAAGAGATCTTTGCCATTCCCGGCATCGGCCGCCAGTTGATTGTGGCGATCCAGGCGCGTGACCTGCCGGCCATCCAGGCCGGCGTGCTGATCATGGCTGCCACCTATTCGATCGTCAATTTCATCGCCGACATCCTCTATGCCTGGCTCGACAAGAGGATCCAGTATGACTGATTTCATCAAACGCCTCCTGCGCACGCCGCAGGGCGCGATCGGCGTGTTGCTTGTCCTGCTGGTGCTGGTGATCGTGCTGTTCGGACCAATGCTCGCGCCGCACGACCCGGAAACTCTTGCACCGCTTACGCGATACAAGGGCCCGAGCGCTGCCTATTGGCTGGGAACTGATCAATACGGCCGCGACATCTTCAGCCGCCTGCTGATCGGCGCCCGCGCCACCGTCGTCATGGCCGTGCTCGCAACCATCGCCGGCACGCTGCTCGGCGCCTTCGTCGGCACCACCTCCGCCTTCCTCGGCGGCCGGGCGGACGAACTGATCATGCGCACCATCGACGCCGTCATGTCGATCCCGAGCCTGCTGTTTGCGCTTCTGGTGGTCAACCTCCTGGGGTCCAGCACGGTCAACGCACTGATCGCCGTTGCCATCGCGTTCGCGCCGGGCATGGCCCGTATCACCCGCAGCGTCGCGCTGTCGGTGCGCAAGCAGGATTATGTCAATGCGGCGGTCGCTCGTGGCGAAAGCTCTGCCTACATCATCCTGCGGGAAATGCTGCCGAACGTCATTGCGCCGATCATCGTCGAGATGACAATCCGCATTTCCTTTGCGGTCATGCTGTTTGCGACGCTCAGTTTTCTCGGTCTCGGCGCACAGCCGCCGGCGGCCGAATGGGGCCTGATGGTCTCGGAGGCGCGCCGCTACATGCACCTGAGTGCCGGCATCCTGATCTGGCCGAGCGTGGCGATCGCCGTCGTCGCCGTCGGCTTCAACCTTCTGGGCGACGGTCTTCGCGATGCCCTCAATCCGCGAACCTGAGGCCACCACCATGACGACAAAACCAGAAACTCCGGTTCTCGCGATCGAGAATTACTCGTTGGATTACGACACGGCCTCCGGCGTCTTCCATGCGCTCAAGAACATCGACCTTTCCGTCCACCGCGGCGAAATCCTCGGCCTGGTCGGTGAATCCGGTTCCGGCAAGACCTCGCTTGCCTGGTCGATCATGCGCTATCTGCCCAAGAACGCGCGCGAACCAGGTGGCCGTATCCTGCTGAGCGGCGAGAACCTGCTCGAAAAGACCGATGCCCAGATCGAGGCCTTTCGCGGCCGGCGCATCAGCATGGTGTTCCAGGATCCGAGCACGTCGCTCAACCCGACTCTGTCGCTCGGCACCCAGCTCGCCGAAGTGCTGGTCCGTCACCGCGGGCTGACACGGAAGCAGGCCTGGAAAGAAGGCGAGGCGATGCTTGATCGCGTTGGCCTGAAGACGCCGGCAGCGATGATGAACCGCATGCCGCACGAGGCATCGGGCGGCGAGAAGCAGCGCGTCGTCATCGCATCCGCGTTTGCGTGCAATCCCGAATGCATCATCTTCGATGAACCGACGACGGCGCTCGACGTCATCACCTCATGCCAGATCCTCGACCTGTTCGTGGAATTGCAGGCCGAGACCGGCGTCGCCTCGCTCTACATTTCCCACGATCTGGCGCTGGTGTCGCGCACGGCCAGCCGCGTCGCCGTCATCCGTCGCGGCGACATCGTCGAGCAGGGCGCGGTGCGCGATATCTTTGCCAATCCGCAGCAGGATTATACCCGCGAGCTGATCGCGGCGGTTCCCGATCCGGCCCGCAGGCTGGTCGGTGACATTGTCGTTGACACGGACAAGCCGCTGGTGCGGGTCGAAAACGTCAGCGTCCATTATGGCCGCAAGCCGTTTCTGGCAGCACTCACCGGCCGCGCCACCGAACGCGTTGCCGGCAACAATGCCATCAGCCTCAGCATCAATCCGGGGGAGGTTCTCGGCATCGTCGGTGAATCCGGCTCCGGTAAATCGACCCTGGCGAAGGCGATGACCGGTCTCAACCGCTTCGAGGGCAAGATCTGGTTCGACGGTCGCGAGATCAGGAACCTTGGCGACATGGACAATGCCTATCGCAAGGATGTGCAGATCATCTTCCAGCACCCCGACGCCTCGCTCAATCCCCGCCAGAAGATCAGCGAGATCCTGTCGCGGCCGCTGAAGCTGTTCGGGGACGCGTCTCATCTCGACCAGAAGGTGGGCGACATGCTGGAGCAGGTGCGCCTGCCGCGCACCCATGCCCAGCGGTATCCGCATCAGCTGTCGGGCGGCGAGAAACAGCGCGTGGCGATCGCCCGTGCGTTTGCCTCCAAGCCGAAATTGGTGATCTGCGACGAGATCACTTCCGCACTCGACGTGTCGGTGCAGGCGTCCATCGTCCAGCTGCTGCTGGAGCTGCAGAAGGCCAGCGGCACCGCCTATCTGTTCATTACCCACGACCTCAACCTTATCCGCCAGATCGCCCACCGGATCGCCGTGATGTATCGCGGCAATCTCGTCGAGATCGCACCGGCAGCAGACATCGATAGCCAGGATCGCGCCGAATATACCCGCCGCCTGATCGAGGCGGTGCCGCGCGCGGCGGGCCAATACCTATGACAATGCATCAAGGAGCATGACAATGGACCCGAAATCCCTGGTGGATCGGATCAACGAAAAGGCCTGCCTCGATTTCCTATCGAAGATGGTCCAGCACAAGAGCCATTCGGAAACCGATGGCGAGCGTGATCTTGCGCGCTACATGGCCGGCGAACTGGAAAAGATCGGGGTCGAAGCCGAATTGCAGCCATTCGACGAAGGCCGCCGCTTCAACACGATCGGACGCCTCAGGGGTACCGGCGGCGGCAAGAGCCTGCTGTTCAACGGCCATCTCGACACCAATCCGGTCACCGAAGGCTGGACGGTCGATCCCTATGCCGGCCTCGTCGATGACAAGTTCATCTACGGTATCGGTGTGTCGAACATGAAGGCCGGTGATGCCGCCTATTTCTGCGCGGTCAAGACGCTGCTCGATGCCGGCGTCAAGCTCAAGGGCGACGTTATCCTGACCTTCGTGGTCGGCGAGTTGCAGGGCGGCGTCGGCACGCTTGCGGCGATCAGACACGGTGTCAAGGCGGATTATTTCATCAACAGCGAACCGAGCGATCTCGTCGCCGTCACCATGCACGCGGCAGCTCTCAGCTATGTCATCGAATTGACCGGCGACACGCGCCATCTCTCCAAGCGCGAGGAATCCGTCGATGCGATCGCCGCGGCTTGCGACATCATCCCGCGCATCAACGCCATGACCTTCAGCGGCGCCAGGAGCGACGTGCACCGGTCGATCAACCGCGGCCATGTCGGCGTCGTCCATGGCGCCCTCGGGCGCAGCCTCGAAGAATGGCGTCCGCCGCAGGTGGCGGATTTCGTCCGCCTCAAGGGCTCGTGCCGTTATGCGCCGGGGCAGACGCAGGAGGGCGTGCTGGCCGATCTCGAAAAGGAGCTGGTGGCCCTCGAAGGCCGCTTCCCGGGCCTCAAGGCAAAGCTGGTTCCGGAATTG
Source organism: Neorhizobium sp. T7_12 (assembly GCF_002968535.1). Classification (NCBI taxonomy): domain Bacteria; kingdom Pseudomonadati; phylum Pseudomonadota; class Alphaproteobacteria; order Hyphomicrobiales; family Rhizobiaceae; genus Neorhizobium; species Neorhizobium sp. T7_12. The sequence continues at coordinate 116,817 of NZ_PVBK01000006.1, forward strand.
ATCGAGGGTCGCCCGCTGATGCCGCCCTTCGAGGTCTCGCCGACATCGCGCATCGTCAAATCGATCAACGCGGCCTATGAAGCCGTGCGCGGCGAAAAACAACCGACCGGCGCGATCACACCGACGCGCTTCTACGGTACCGATGCCGGCCATCTCTACAAGGAACTCGGCATGGAAGGTATCGTGTGCGGCCCCGGCGGCCGTTACAACACCATGCCCGACGAGCGTGTCGACATCGTCGACTATCTCGACATGATCCGCGTCTACATGCTGACCATCCTCGATATCTGCGAGGTTGCCTGATCATGTTCTCCCGGGCGGAATTCGATCGCCGTATTGCACGCGCCCGGGACGCCATGGCATCCGCCGGCGTCGATCTGCTGCTCGTCGATAGCGGCGAACTGCTAGCCTGGCTGACCGGCTACACCGTCTCCGAAACCATGTACCGCGCCGCCTTTTTGCCGCGCGAGGGCGATGCCTGGTTTACGCTGCGGGCGCTGGACCAGGCGCCCTGCCGGGAAAAGAGCTGGATTTCCGACGTGGTCGGTTTCGTCGATACCGACGAAGCGCAAGCGGCCGTCGCGGCAAGCATCCGCGAGCGCCGGTTTGCCGGTGCGCGCATCGGCCTCGATACCAATTCCTACAGCATGAGTGCTGCGACCTTCATGCGGCTTTCGGCGCTGCTGCCGGAGGCGCGCTTCATTCCCATGCCGGGGCTCAGCGACAGCCTGCGCTGGGTCAAGTCGGAGGAGGAGATTGCCATCCTCCGCCAGGCATGTGCAATCGCCGACAAGACGATGCTGGAGATCGCAAGGCAGGCTCGTCCGGGAATGACCACCCGCGATGCGGCGGCAATCGCCTCGCAGGTCTTCCTGCGTGAAGGTGCCGATACCGGGGAAGTGGGCCCGGTCGTCAAGGCCTCCGGCAGCCACGAGTTTCTGCACGGCGCGTTCAAGACCGAAACGATCGCGGAGGGCGACGTCCTGCATGTCGAACTCATTCCGCGCGTCGGGAACTATGGGGCGCGGATGATGCGGCCGATCGTCGTGGGTGCTCCCTCCGCGGTACTTACCGCTACGGCGGGAAAGCTGATTGAGCTGCAGGATCGGCAGATCTTGGCGATGAAGCCGGGTGCCATAGCGCGGGACGTTGACGCGATCATGCGCCGAGGTGCCCTCGACACGGGCCTGCGACCGACCTACGAAAACGTCACCGCCTATACGCTGGGCCTCTATACCCGCACGCCCCGCACCAGCGACTTTTCGCGGGTTCTACTGCCCACATCCGACTGGGCGCTGGAGGAGGGGATGGTGTTTCACCTTTATGCGACGGCTCAAGGCCTGGGTTTCAGCGAAACGGTGGTCGTCAATAAAGAGGGAGGGGCTCGGCTCACGAACACGCCAAGACTGGTTTTGGCGCCTAACCCGGCTGGTCGTTAGTCAGAGGTGGTTTCATCGCGGGGGCACCTTCGCGGCCTCTTATTGTCAAGTTAGTCCCTAAGCGCTGTGTCGCGGTATCAATCTTCCCGTGAAAAGACGATTGAGATCCCGCTCTTCCGGATCCGCCAAAACCTTGACGAGGTATTCAACCATTTCCGTAAGGGGCTGCCGATAGGTGGTGAGGCGGTAGTTTGGATTGTCCGCCTGGGGCACGTCGTCAAAGCCTGTGATGGCAATATCCTTGGGAATTTCCAGTCCCAGCTTGTGCCGAATAACGTCACTTGCCCCCATGGCGAGGGCGTCATTCTCGCAAACGATCACATCCGGCAAGTCTGATGGCCCTCGATGGCTTAACGTTTCCATCACGATAGTTCCGGCCAGCGCGGGATCGTAGGCAGGAACCGTCACCGACTCGGGTCGGAACGAGAAATGTTTCCCCCAGTATTCGAGAAATGTTTCTTTCCGGAGCAGATGTGCCGAATAGCTTTGCGGCCCTGCAAGGAATAGAGGACGTCGATATCCGCGTCGATGCACGTAACGCGCCAGTTCGGTCATTGCTCCGACATCATCGACCGCGATCGAGATAGTGTTCGGATTCTCCGAACTGCGGGCGAAGACGATCAGCTTGCGGAAGCGGCGAGCCTGGAGCGCGGTTTCCAGTACGTCGTCGTCAAACTGGATGCCGATCAGGATTACCGCGTCGACGCGCCGCTGGCTTGCATTCAAGAGCGCATGGCCTGCATCGTCTCTGTTCAGCGTATTTACCAGCAGGATATCCCAGCCCTCGCGCCGCAGGATACGGGTGAGGCGCTCCATCATGACCAGTTTGTGCGGATTGGCGAAGTCGTCGATCAGCAGCGCTACCAGGTTGGATCGGTCCGAGGCAAGGCTTGCGGCACGCAGATCAGGCAGATAGCCGAGGCGTTCTGCCGCAACCATCACTTTCTGGAGGCTTTTCGGCGAGATGGATGCATCCTTGCGGAAGGCGCGATTGACCGTCCAGCGCGACACGCCTGCGGCGATTGCGACATCGTCCGCCGTGACGTTTTCGGCAAAAGGGGGTCTCTTTTCGTTTGGCATTCCGATCTCCCGTCTCTGTTTTGTATTGGTTTAGCCTCCATTGATAGCGCCTTTTTCGTTTATCCGATCTTTTTTGCTCGCGGGAGCAGATTTTTCTTGCTCGCGCGAGCAAATGTAGAGATAGTCCATTCCAAGGCGGCGGGAGGCCGCTTTCAGGAGGATATCAGTGCTGAGAATTGGACTGCTCGGTGCCGGCCGCATTGGCCGTGTGCACGCCATTAATATTGCCGGTCATGGCAGGAGCGAACTGGTCGCCGTGTCGGACGTCAACCAAGAGGCTGCGCAGTCTCTAGCCAGCTCCTACGGTGCGAAGGCACTGAGTTCCGAGGCGATCCTCAAGGACGCTTCGATCGACGCCGTGCTGATCGCGACCTCGACCGATACCCATTCCGACTTGATCGAGGAGGCTGCGAAGGCCGGCAAAGCCGTGCTTTGCGAAAAGCCGGTGGATCTTTCGCTGCAGCGGGCCAAGGCATGCTTGGCGGTGGCTTCGGCCACCGGCGTTCCGGTCATGATCGGCTTCAATCGTCGCTTCGATCCGAATTTCGCAAGGATCAAGGCGGCATTGGACGCCGGCGAAATCGGCAAGCCGGAATTGCTTTCGATTACCTCGTTCGACCCGGCTCCGCCGCCGGTCAGCTATATCAAGGTGTCGGGCGGACTATTTCGCGACATGATGATCCACGACTTCGACATGGCGAATTTCCTGATGGGAGATGCGCCGAAGACCCTTCACGCGACTGGCACGTCGATCGTCGATGCCGAAATCGGCGCGGCCGGCGACGTCGATACCGCCGTCGTGACGCTGACTTATGCCGACGGGCGCATCGCGGTCATCAAGAACAGCCGCCGCGCCGTCTACGGTTATGACCAGCGTGTCGAGTTGCTGGGCGCTGAGGGCCTGCTGTCGGCGGCAAACGTGCTCGAAAACACGGTGTCCAAGGCGACGAAGGCCGGCGTGACAAGCGCCAAGCCGGAGTTCTTTTTCCTTGAGCGCTACATGCGCGCCTATGCTGCGGAATGGGATGCCTTCCTGCACGCCATTCTCGACGGTGCCTCCATCCCGGTCACGCTGGCGGACGGCGTTGCGGCGCTGGCGATGGCCGAGGCTGCGACCGAATCGGCACGGTCGGGCCAATCGGTCGATCTGGCGCCTTAAAACATCAGTGCGGTGGCCGCGGCCATCGTGCACGCATTGCCACGGCGCACGGGAGGTGTCGCCGCCGGCTTTCGGTTCCGGCCTGCCTGGCCGGAGGAATGGACGTACGGGAGTGACGTCCAAGGGGAACTTAAACGGGAGGTTAGCATGAAGAAATTATTAGCATCCGTCGCCATCGCCGCGGTAGTCGCGATGGCCGGTCCGGCCCTTGCGACCGACATCATCGTCGTGGCTCACGGCCAGGCGAACGATCCGTTCTGGTCGGTGGTAAAAAACGGCGTTGAAAAGGCGGCTAAGGACACAGGCGTTAAAGTCCAGTTCCGCTCGCCGGAAACCTTCGACATGGTCCAGATGGGCCAGATGATCGACGCCGCCGTCAACCAGGACCCCGACGGTCTCGTCGTCTCGATCCCTGACGGCGACGCGCTGGGTCCGGCGATCAAGCGCGCAGTTGCCGCCGGCATTCCGGTCATTTCCATGAATTCCGGTTCGGACGTCGCGCATAAGCTCGGTGCGTTGCTGCATGTCGGTCAATCGGAATTCGACGCCGGAAAGGTCGCCGGCCAGAAGCTTGCCGAGTTGGGCGGCAAAAAGGCCATTTGCGTCAACCAGGAAGTCGGCAACGTTTCGCTCGACCTGCGTTGCGCCGGCTTCAAGGAAGGCTTCGGCAAGGCAGTCAAGGTGCTCCCGACCACCAACGATCCGGCAGAGGTCGAAGCCAAGGTGCGCGCAGCGCTGGAATCCGATCCGGACTTGAATGTAATCCTGGCACTCAACGCCTCGCTCGTTGGCGAGCCCAGCGTCAAGGCGGCGCAGGCGGTCGGACGCAACGGCGTGTTGATCTCCACCTTCGACCTGTCGGCCGGTTTTCTCAAGTTCATCGCGGACGGCAAGGCGGCATTCGCGATCGACCAGCAGCAGTTCCTGCAGGGTTATCTGCCAGTCGCCTTCCTCGCGCTCAACGCGCAGTATGGCCTTGTTCCAGGTGGCGACGTTCCGTCCGGGCCGAACCTCGTGACCAAGGAGGCTGCCGCCAAGGTCATCGATCTTTCGGCCAAGGGCATCCGTTAACCGCAGTTGATTGCCGGGCCGCAGCGTTCCACGTCGCGGCTCGGCCACCGATCAGGAGACAGGTCAATGTCGACAGAAACGCTGGCGCGAGCGGACGAACGGGTCAAAACCGAGTCCTTCGCAACGAAACTCATGAAGCGGCCGGAACTGGGGGCGATCGGAGGGGTCGTTCTCGTCACCGTGTTCTTTTTCCTGACCGCAGACCGCACCATGTTCACGCTATCCGGGATCATGAACTTCATGACGCCGGCCGCACAGCTTGGCATTCTCGGCATCGCCGCGGCCATGCTGATGATCGGCGGCGAATTCGATTTGTCGATCGGCTCGATGGTGGCCTTTGCGGGCATGGTCTTTGGCGTCTTCGTCGTCAATGTCGGCATGCCGCTCATCATCGCAATACCATTGACGATGGGGCTCGCCGCGGCACTTGGCGTGACCAACGGGCTGATCGTGCTGCGCACCGGGCTGCCTTCATTCATCGTCACGCTCGCAGGTCTGTTCGTGCTGCGGGGCGCATCACTGGTCGGCCTGAAAATGTTCACCGGCGGTTCCACTCAGCTGCGCGGCATCCGCGAAGCGGTCGAGGGGGATTTCCTGGCGCCGATCTTTTCGGGCGACGCCTTCGGATTTATTCTGACATGGCTGGCAAAGGCGGGTCTTGTCGACAGCTTCAAATCCGGCGTGCCAAAGGTGCCGGGCATCCCGGTCGAGATTATCTGGTTCATCGCCTTTGCGCTGGTTGCAACCTATGTCCTGCTGCGCACGCCGGCCGGCAACTGGATCTTCGCCACGGGCGGTGACGCCTTGGCGGCGCAGAATTCCGGTGTGCCCGTACGTCGGGTCAAGATCTCGCTGTTCATGCTGACGGCCATGGCCGCCGCGCTTGTTGCCATCATCACTGTGATCGATGCCGGTTCCACGGATGCCCGCCGCGGCTTCATGAAGGAGTTCGAGGCGATCATCGCCGCGGTCATCGGCGGCTGCCTCCTGACCGGCGGTTACGGTTCCGCGATCGGTGCCTTCTTCGGTGCGATCATCTTCGGCATGGTCACCATCGGGCTGACCTATACCCGCTTCGACCAGGACTGGTTCCAGGTCTTCCTCGGCGCGATGCTGCTGCTCGCGGTGATCTTCAACAACGTCATCCGCCGACGTGTGACCGGAGAACGCTGAGATGTCCGCCCCTATCATCCATATGGAAAACATCAAAAAGCACTATGGCAACGTCATCGCGCTCAATGGCGTGACCTTCGACCTGCTCGCCGGGGAATGCCATTGCCTGCTCGGCGACAACGGTGCCGGCAAGTCGACCTTCATCAAGACCATGTCGGGCGTGCACAAGCCGACCGAGGGCTCCATCACGTTCGAGGGAAGGCCGCTTTCCTTCGATAGCCCGCGCGACGCCATGGAGGCCGGCATCGCCACGGTATTCCAGGATCTGGCAATGATCCCGCTGATGTCCGTGACCCGCAACTTCTTCATGGGACGCGAGCCGACCAAGGGACGGGGCCTGTTCAAGCGCTTCGATATCGACACCGCCAACGAGATCACCATGGCGGAAATGCGCAAGATGGGCATCAATCTGCGTGGCCCCGATCAGGCGGTCGGCACGCTTTCGGGTGGCGAGCGGCAGACGGTGGCGATTGCGCGCGCCGTCTATTTCGGAGCCAAGGTGCTGATCCTCGACGAGCCGACCTCGGCGCTTGGGGTGCGACAGACCGCCAATGTGCTTGCGACCATCAAGCGCGTGCGTGCTCAGGGAATAGGCGTCGTGTTCATCTCCCACAACGTCCGCCATGCGCTTGCCGTGGGCGACCGCTTCACCGTGCTCAACCGCGGGCAGACGCTCGGCACCGCTACGCGCGGCGAAATCACTGCCGCCCAGTTGCAGGACCTAATGGCCGGTGGTCAGGAAATGGCCGAGCTTGAAGGCTCGCTCGGCGGAACGATCTGAGGTAACCCCGAATGGATAAATCGTCTTCATTGCCTCAACGTCCGCTCGGGGTTGCCCTCATCGGCACGGGCTTCATGGGCAAGTGCCACGCCATGGCCTGGCGCAGCGTCGCCGCGGTATTCGGCGGCGCGCATCACCGGCTCGAAATCCTGTCGGATGCCACGCCGGAGAGTGCCGAGGCCTTCGCCCGCCAGTTCGGCTTCGCCCGCGCCACCGCGCGCTGGGAGGAAGCGATAGCCGATCCCAAGGTTGACATCGTCTCGATCACGGCCCCGAACGGCATGCACCGCCCGATGGCCGAGGCAGCGCTCAGGGCCGGCAAGCACGTGTGGCTGGAAAAGCCAATGGCGCTGACGCTCGTAGACGCCGAGGCGATGGCGGCGACGGCGGCCGCACATCCGGGCCAGGTGACCATCCTCGGCTACAACTATCTTAGGAGCCCGGCCTTCCAGGCGGCGCGCGGCCTGATCCGCGACGGCGCGATCGGGCGGCCGGTCGCCTTCCGCGGCGTCTATGACGAAGACTATTCGGCCGACCCGCTCCTCCCGTGGTCGTGGCGGATGACTCACGAGGGTGGCGGACTGGGCGCACTCGGCGACCTTGGCTGCCACCTCGTGAGCCATATGCTGGCGTTGATGGGGTCGGTCACCGATGTGGTCGCCCAGACCCAGGTCACTATCCCCACGCGTCCCTCTCCGGATGGGCCGAAACGGGTCGAGAACGAGGACAGTGCTCTGGCGCTCCTGCGCTTCGCCTCGGGCGCGCAGGGTTCGTTCGCCACCTCCAGGGTGGCGCGGGGCCGCAAGTGCCGGCTGCAATGGGAGGTGCATGGCAGCGACGGCACGATCGTGTTCGATCAGGAGAACATGAACGAATTGTGGGTGCATCGCGCCGGCGAGGCCGGCTTCGTGCGTCATCTGACCGGACCCGGGCAACCGGACTTTACCGCCTTCTGCCCGGCGCCGGGGCACAATTTCGGCTTCAACGAGCAGAAGGTGGTCGAGGCGCGCGACCTGCTGGTGGCGATCGCTGGCGGTCCGAACGCAGGTCCCGATTTCGTCCAAGGGCTCGACATCGAGAAGGTCATTCACGCCATGGCTACCTCGAATGGTGCTGTCATCCGCATTGAAGGGCAGAAACCGTGAGGGCGTGCCCGATGTCATCGGCATCCGGCACGCTTGCCGACATAGCCTGCGGCAGCGCCAGGCCTGATTGAAGACGCACCTTCTTGCGCCCCATAACAATCGAGAGAGTAAACATGGATCAACCCTTCACGCTCGCCGCCTGCGCGGAAATGCTCTGGCGCGACAAGCCGATCGAGTGGCGCTGCGCGCGGTTGGCCGACCTGGGCTTTCAAGTCGGCCTATGGAACTGGCCGGACCACGATCTCGCCGGGCTGGAGAGATCGGGGGCCACGTTCTCGATCATGAACGGCTACCTTACCGGCCGGCTTGCCGACGACGAGGGCGCCGACGAGCTTTTGCGTTCCGCGCGCCAGACGGCCATGGTCGGCAAGCGGCTCGGCGTCGCGCGTCTCAACCTGCATGGAACCGGGCTTGGCGAGGGCGGGCTGCCGGCCCGCCCCAGCGATGTGGTGACAGGACGGATGTGGCTGAAGGCAAGGGACACGCTTTGCCGCATCGCAGACATGGCGGAGGAGGAAGATGTTGTCTTCACGCTGGAAAACCTCAATCTGCCGGTTGATCATCCCGGCACGCCGTTCGGACGTGCCGAGGATACCTTGGCTCTGGTCGCGTCGGTCAACCATCCGCGTTTACGCCTCAACCTCGACCTCTATCACGTGCAGATCGGCGAGGGGAACCTGATCGAAACCTGCCGTGCCTGCCTCCCATGGATCGGCGAGGTGCAGGTGGCCGATGTGCCCGGTCGGTGCGAGCCAGGTACCGGCGAGGTCAATTACCCGATGATAGCGCGCGCGCTCCACGAGATGGGTTATCGTGGGCCTGTCGGCATGGAGGCTTTTGCAAAGGGCGATCCGGAAATTGCCCTCGAGGCATTTCGCGCTGCGTTTACCCTTCGCGGCTAGGAGAGTTTCCGTCCCCGCCTGGCGCCTTTGCCGTCCGACACCAGTCGATGCGCGAAGACCATAGGAACAGGCGGGCGCTTGATCCCGCACCTAGGATCGGACTGATGGCCAGTCGCCAAATTTTCGAAAGAAAGCGCGAGAGAATGCGGCCGCACTGCCAAATCCGACCTGACGCGCCACTGCCTTCACTTTCGCTCCTTTATCGAGCTTCCGTCGAGCAAGAATCAGACGCCATCCGGTCAGGTAAGCCTGCGGCGTCGTGCCGACCACGTCGCGAAACAGGGCCATGAAATGGCTTCGCGACATCCCCGCAGCCGAAGCAAGGTCATCGCTGTTCCAGGCTCGCGCTGGCGCATCATGCATTGCCACTAACGCCCGGTGTAACGCTGGATGGGACAGACCCGCCAGCAAACCCGGTCCAGTCGCCCCGCGGTCGATCGCTGACCTCAGGATAAGCAGGACGATGACTTCGCAAAGCCGGTTAAGGGCGGCGCTTCGTCCGCAGCGCGATTCCAGCGCTTCCGCCATGAAGGCGGCGGTGGTGTCGCGAAGGGTAGGAATGTCATTGACGTCGACGACGACCCGGTCCGGCAAAGCGTTCATCAGTGGGTTATGCGTCCCCTCGAAATCGACCGCCGCGGTTATCAAAGCCGATGGCTCGGGAGACATGTCGCCCCGTGGGTGGAGGGCGATCCGTTCGGCAGGGCCACCCGGTTCTCCAATTACAAACAGCCGGGCACGGCCATCGCTGATCGGTGGCGGTTCCAGCGAGGCTTCCAGCTCGAACGCATCAAAGAAGGCCGTTAGGCGATCGACTTTCGGAAGAATTTTCAGACTTTGGATCATGATTTCTGGACCAATAATGATCGTGATCATGGGATGCACACGCTGTGACGTCAACATGGCGTCAGAAGTTTCACCTAAAGGAGTTGATCGATGTTGGTCCCGAGAACACTGGCCCCCAATTTGACCGTCAAGACTCTTCAGCACGGAGAATTCGATCTCACGCGCGAAAACCCATCGCTCATGACGCTCGTCTGCTTCTATCGAGGCCTTCACTGTCCTGTCTGCGGAAACTATCTCAAGGAATTGGAACGGCTGACGCCGGCCTTCCAGGAGCGTGGCGTGCGCACAATTGCCATGAGCTCCGATGGGGAGGACCGCGCCCGGCAAATGGCAGACAAGATCGGTGCAGAACATCTGCGTATCGGTTATGGCCTGCCCTTGAGCACGGCCCGGCAATGGGGTCTCTATATCTCCGCCTCGCGCGGAAAAACGTCGATCGGCATCGAGGAGCCGGAGCTTTTTTCAGAGCCGGGCGTATTCTTGATCAGACCGGACCAGACCGTCTATTGGCTCTCGGTGCAATCCATGCCGTTTGCGCGGCCGATTTTCGCCGAGATGGTGCAGGCTTTGGACTTCGTGATCAAGAACGACTACCCGGCGAGAGGCGAATATACGGGTGAGGTTTAAGTCCGCTTGGTCGCAGTCAGCACACCAACGGCAGCGCGGCTGCCCGTCCGGGTCCGGGATCGTCGCGCTCATACCTCAAACTTTGAGAAAAGCCAGGCGGTCATCCGTGCGGCCGGGTGCGATTTCGAGGATGTCGGCGGTGACGACATCTTCCACAACAAAGGGGTCTTGCCGAACGCGTGTTTCCAGATCGGCGCGGGAGGTATTGTGGGCGAGAACCGCGCCGCCGGCGCTTGGCTGAATGCTTCCGCTCAGGAGGAAAATGCCGTCGTCGAAGCCTCGCTTGAGCCAGGCATTGTGCCCTTCCATCAAGGCAGGCGCTTTGGCCTTGTTGGCAGAGAATTTGAGTGTAACGACGAACATAGGCGACCCCTCGGAAATTCTGGACGGAAACGGGTTCTACTTGGGTGATGACGTGGGTTGCTGCGCTGCCAGCCATTGGCACATGTCTTCAACCTCACGGTGCACGAACGCCTCATCGCGAAACGCGGTCGCGAGCGCGGCCACACCCTGGCTGCGCATGAGAATGTGCATGGCGAACTCATCGGCGCCGGTGTCATGGCCGATGTCTCTGAACTGGCGCGACAGCCAGTCGCGGAACAAAGTGAACAGCTCGGCCGCCCTGTTCTTGGCAACATGATCGAGCTTGGCGAGTTCATTGCATAGCGTTCCGACCGGGCAGCCATGGGCCATGATCTTCGCCTGGTTCATGATGAGGATGTTGATGAAGCTGCGGATGCGGTCGGTCGGCGTTTTCCCCTCAACCTCCCACGCATCGAGCATCGCCCTTGTCTTTGAAAGGCGATGGGCGATCACGGCTTCGAGAATCTCGTCCTTGGTCTTGAAGTGATAGTAGAAGTTCCCACGCGAAAGCCCCACGACCGCCGCGATGTCCGCGAAGGACGTCGTCTCGAAACCTCGCTCGTAGAAGAGCTTGTCGGCTGCTTCAACAATCTGCTCTCGCGTAGTCGTGGCGACCAAAATTCCGCTCCTCTGAATGCGCTTTGCTAAAAGCGCATTCATTTCCTTAGGACGATTGACCTAGAGCCTTTTAGGACATTTGACCTACAAATATCAAGAATTTTTTTGGGCGGAATGCATAGTTGCGAGAGTGGAGCTGTCGAACAGCTTAGCCGATTGACGCGGCCCCTTGGGACGTCTCCAGGTTAGGCGGATTGAGAGTATTCAACCGGTTCGAGATGGGCCGAGCTTCGTCATTCGCTGCGAAGTTTGACCAAGGGATCAAGTGCGATCCTGCCGCCGCCGTACACGACAAGGGTCAGCGCCATGGCGGCCCATGGAAGATGGAAGTTGGCCCAGCCGTCCGGGATAGTGAGCTGGATCACTGCCGTCATCGCCAGCAGGCCAAGAGCCGCATAGCGGGTGAAAAGGCCGAGAACCAGCAGGACGGGCAGGGCAAGTTCGGCAATCCCGGCCGCCGCCGCCATGGTCAACGGCATAGGGTAGGAGAATTGGCTGCCGAATATATGCAGCTTGAATTCCTGTTCGAACAGAAATCTGGCCCCGGTCGAGAGGGTCAGGAATCCGTCCCACTTCGTCAGCCCCGATTTGAAGAACGGGATGGCCAGGCCGATGCGCAGCGCCAGCAGCGGCAGTGACTGCGGAATTGATGCGAGCAGGTGTTCGGCACGATGATGAAGCGAGACAAGTGCCACGCCGAGACCGCGGGAGGAAGCACGTTCGATGGTCATGGAAGTTCTCCTTCAATAGGTTCAAAGGCGCTGAATACGCCAAGGCCGATCAGACCGATCAAAGCCGATCCGAAATCGAAATCGGGCGCGGCGGCGAATGCCGCCTGCGCTGCCTCGCCGAGGGTCGCCCCCTCAAGGAGGCAGGCCGCGAACGCCGCGTCCCGCGGAGGTAGGACATGTATCTCGACGTGCATTGCCGGCCGCACGATCAGCACGGTCTCGGCCTGCCAGTCGGCTACCGTTGCCACGGTCTCGCCCTGGTGGGCGCTCCAGATGGTGCCGGCCGGAAAGCCCGACTGCACGAGCCGGGCCGAGGGATGCGGAACGAGCGCCATGTCGGAAATTCGTTCTGGCGCCACGCTGGCAAGTGCGGCGACGCCGAGCGGCAATCTGTCCGCCGCATGATAGGCCCGGGTCCAGGCAACCTCGATGCGGGCGACATCGGGAAGATAAGGGAGAGAAGCCGCGGGCGGAAATGCCGCGATGAAATCGGGGAAGTCATCGCCATAGTGCATGATCAGTGGCGAGGCCGGCTTGTGATCTGCGGCGTAGGCGCGGGCCATACCGGCAAAGAATTCGGAGCCGACGAGCCGCTTCGTCACCGGGAAGCGCTGGCCGAGTGCCGTCGTCAGCCCGACATAGACATTGTTGCGGTAGACGGCGAAACGCGATGGATCGGCTGTACCGCGGGCGGTGGTGATGCCTTGCGGAAGCGGCTGATCCGGATGCAGCAGGGCGACGGCGAAGGCATCCTGGCTTTCGATGAAACCCATGGTCATGCCGCCCGGTTGGCACGGCGTTTTACGGCCGCAGCGTTCAACATGGCATCGGCGCGAACCGCCTCTGCCCGAAGGGAGGCAAAATCCGGGACGTCGTTGTCCCACTCGATCAATGTCGGCAGGGGACCGCTCCGGGACAGAGTGTGTCGGTAAAGCTCCACCACATCGGTTCTGACGGTGCTGCCATGGGCGTCGATCAGCAGCCGGTCACCCACGCTGTCGACGGTTTCGTTATAGCCGGCCAGGTGGATTTCACCAACCAGTTCGATCGGGAAACGGTCGATATAGGCGACTGGATCGAGACGGTGGTTTACGGCCGAAACCATGACATTGTTGACGTCGAGGAGCAGCCCGCAGCCGGTGCGGTCGGCGATCTCCGTCAGGAAATCCACTTCCTCGATCGTGCTCTCGGAGAACAATAGATAGGTCGACGGATTTTCGAGCAACATTTGCCGGCCGAGCCATTGCTGCGTCTCATCGACATGGTCGACGACCCGCGCCAGCGTTTCGGCCGTATAGGGCAGCGGCAGAAGGTCGTTGAGGAAGCCGGTCTCGTGGGTCGACCAGGCCAGATGTTCCGAAAAGCTCTGCGGCCGGTAACGATCGATGAGGTCACGAAGCCGCTTCAGATGTTCTCTGTCGAGGTCGCGCGCTGCACCAATCGACAGGCCGACGCCATGGAGGGACAGCGGATAGAGGTCGGCGACTGCCTCGAGATAGCGGTGCGGTGGCCCGCCAGCACCCATGTAGTTTTCGGCATGGACCTCGAAAAAGCCGACATCCGGCTTGATGGCGAGAATGGTTTCGTAATGCTCCGGCTTGAGGCCGAGGCCGGCGCGTGGCGGCAAGGCGGTGGAGCGGTTTGCGGAAACGGTCATTGCTGTTCTCCCTGTATCGACGGATAAGGCGGAGGCCCGGCCAAACCGGGCCTCCGCCGGGGATCAACCCTTCATGGGCTGCAGCATGCCTTTGTGGCCGTTGACATTCATCGAGGTGCAGGTGCCGGCGGGGACGGCCTTCCAGGCATTGCCCTGATAGTCGGCCGTCGAGGTGCCTGCGCAGGTGGTGCCGGGGCCGGCGGCGCAATCGTTCTGACCCTTCAGTGCGATGCCATAGCATTTCTCGTTGCCGACCATCTTTTCCGGCGCCAGCGGTGCGGCGAAGGAAACGGATGCGATTGCCGATGCGAGCGAGCCGGCGAGGGCGAGGGTGAGCGTGGAACGGTTCATGGATGATCTCCTCTTTGAAGTCCGCAGGCCGGTGATCGGCTGCGTAACCACCCATTCGATGGGGAGAGCCCGACGTTACGCTTTGCCGCGAACACAAGTTCGTGATCGCTTTTTGGTCTTGACGCCCGACACCACCTTGGTGCGCGTCCACCAGCAGGCCGCCGCCGGAAAAGGGGGATAAAACTTAGGTGCTGGCGGCTTACGGGCTTGCAAACCGGGTGAGGGAAGTTTCGCCCGTCCAATCCAATTCCCGCGGGTCATAGCGGACAGTGCGGATCGCAAAGGAAAGCGGGTTTAGTCCGTAACACGTCGAGAAGGTATCTCCCGGCGCGATGGCTTCACCACTCGTATGGGACGCCCTGTAAACGATCGCATTGCGTTGCTTGGCAACCAGGCTGAACGAGACAGTCTCAAGGGCTCTGTCCGCATGGTTGGTAATCCGGACCGAGACCGGCATATCTGGATTTGGGCACAACTGGGGATCGGAGTTCGCCAAGATGGAGACAGACTGGTTCGACGGCTCTTGCTCGCTTTTCCGATCCGTGGCGAGCCAAAACCCGACCCAGGCAACGGCGAGCAAAGCGACCACAACGGCGCTAGCTCTGCGCGAAAACAAAAAGATTATCAAAACTATCGCGCCGCCGATCAGCCAACCCATTGTGGCCTCGCGACATTGTGGCTGATGATTGTCTTCATCGCTCCTACCTAGGTTTGAAGCAGGTGCAACGCAATGGAAGGAATTGGCATGGGTATTCTTTCGCTGCCCTGATGTCAGACGCCGCTACGTGTTGACCACTCCTCAGCGGTCTCGGTTGGGGTGCTGGCCGCCTCTTAAGCGTGCACCCGGCGGACCGCAGTGAGCTGCCGACCCAAGACAGGGACGACCAAAAGCAGCCCCACCAGCGACGACACAAGTTCAGGAACGACCAACAGGATCGCGGCTAAAATCAGGAGTGTTCGTTCCCACCAGACGGTTCTGACAAGCAAGAAGCCGGAAAGGGCGGAACCGAGGCATGTAATCCCCAAGACGCACCCGACGAAGGCGATCGTGAAGTTGCTCCAGGAGAAGTTGGCGGTCACAAGCAGAAGGGAAGGCGAGAACACGAACACGAACGGTACGAGCACTTTTCCCAAACCGAGGCGAAATGCGGTGTTGCCTGTCTTGAAGGGATCGGCGCCCGCCATGCCGGCCGCGGCATAGGCCGCGAGCGCTACGGGAGGTGTGATGTCGGCCAGCACCCCGTAATAGAAGACGAAGAAATGCGCGACGATCGGCTCAACGCCGAGCAAGCCAAGTGTCGGGGCGGCAATCGTTGCCATGATGATGTAATTGGCAGTCGTCGGAATGCCGCAGCCCATCAGAATGCAGACGACACCGGTCATGATGAGGGTGAATAACAATGTCAGTGTCTGCGGCCCGAACCAGGCGGCCGGAACCATCGTACCGACCCAGCTTGCCATTTCCGCCGCCGTCGTCGTGACGATGTAGGAAATCTTGAAGCCGACGCCGGTCAGCGTCACGACCCCCACGATGATGCCAACCGTTGCCGCCGCCGCGCCGACGGCGAGCGCATATTTTGCACCGTCCCGCAGGCCCTCGAAGACTTCCGTCACCGACATGCGCCGGCGCGGATTGATGAGACCAACGGCGATGCAAAGCGTGATGCCCCAGAATGCAGCGAGGTAGGGTGTGTAGCCGGAAAGCAGGATGCCAATCAGCACGACAAGCGGGATGATGGTCGGCCAGTCGCGCTTTAAGGCTTCCTTCAGATCCGGCATTTCGTCATCGGTCATGCCTCGAAGGCCCTCCCGCTTCGCCTCGAAGTGAACCTGAACCAGAACGCCGAAGAAATGCATGAAGGCCGGAACGATCGCCGCCAGGATGATCGTCGTGTAGGGGAGATCAAGGAACTCGATCATCAGGAATGCCGCGGCGCCCATGATCGGCGGGGTAATCTGGCCACCGGTGGAAGATGCGGATTCGACGGCCGCTGCAAATGTGCGCTTGTAGCCGAGCCGGATCATTGCCGGGATCGTCAGCGAGCCGACAGTCACCGTGTTGGCGACGGACGAGCCGGATATCATGCCAAACAGTGCCGATCCGAAAATCGATATCTTGGCCGGACCACCGGCGTAGCGGCCAGCAACCCATGCCGCGCAATCGAGAAAGAGCTGGCCGAGCCCGATACGTGTCGCAAACACCCCGAACAGCACGAAATGGAAGACGTAGGTGGCAACGACGCCAAGCGCGATGCCGTAGATGCCCTGGCTGGTCAGATAGAGGTGATTGATCAACTGCGAGAAGGTCGCGCCGGGATGGACCAGAATTCCCGGCATGGACGGCCCGTACAGAGAGTAGACCATGAACAGGACGGCGATGATCGGCAAAGGCCAGCCCACCGAGCGGCGCGTTGCTTCGAGAAGGACCAGAACCAGCACACCACCCAGCACAACATCCGTCGGCGTCGGATTTCCGACACGGAAGGCGAGGTCATCGAGCGGAATGAATGGCACGTGCATGACGGCGACGACCGCACCGATTGCCAGTGCCCAATCGAAGAGCGAGATGCCGAGTGGCCGCAGCACAGTCGAAGGTGCCGGCTCGCCGTAACCGCGCCTTGAGAAGGGAAATACCAGGAATATCAGTCCAAGGACGAAAGACAGGTGGATGCCGCGATGCAGCACCTCAGACAGAAGGCCGAAGCCGGCGGTGTAATAATGAAAGAGGGACAACGCGATCAGCAGGGCCCCGACCAGCCGCGCAACAAGTGGCGCCAGCGGCCGAAACCGGATTTCCGCATCGAACTGCTCTTCGAGCTCGCGCGCCTTTGCTTCGTCAAGCTCCATCGGAGAGGTCTTGCCGGCTGTGCCGTCGCTCATGTCGGAAATCCTTAGCGATAATACTGCTATAACGGTCGATGCGGCGGCCTGCCTCAGCCTGCCGCCGCATCACCAATTACATGTTAGGTGCCTGTTTACTTCAGGACGCCGGCTTCCTTGTAGAATTTCTCTGCGCCCGGATGGAGGGGAATGCCAAGGCTGGTCGTTGCATTTTGAAGAGTGATCATCTTGCCCTTCGCATGTCCAGCATCGAGCGCAGCGCGCGTCGCTCCGTTCCACATGACCTTGGTGATCTTGTAGACCAACTCGTCCGACTGCTTGGCGCTGGTAACCCACTGTGCCGCAACCGAGATCGTCGGTGTTTCAGCAACACCCTTGTAGGTGTTAGCCGGGACAGTATCCTTCGAAAAAAAGGTGTAGTCCTTGATCAGCTTGTCAACTTCCGGACCACTGATCGGTACAAGCGAGATGCCACTGGACGTGGCCAGTTCGGAGATAGCCCCGGTCGGATAACCACCAACAAAGAAATACGCATCCAGTCCCCCGTCACGCAGGCGGTCGCCGGCCGGGCCAGGCTTGAGGTGCTCGGCCTTGATATCGCTTTCCTTCAATCCGTAGGCACCGAGCACGATACGGGCGTCGACGATCGTCCCCGAGCCTGGTTCATCAATGGAAACGCGCTTACCCTTAAGGTCTGCAACCGATTTGATGCCCGCATCCTTGCGCGCAACAAGATGGATGGTTTCCGGATACAGCGTGGCAATCAGGCGAAGGTCTTCGACTTTGCCCTTTCCTTCATAGAGGCCCGTGCCGCTGTGCGCCCAATAAGCGACGTCCGACTGGGTGAACCCCGATTCCATCGATCCGCCCTGGATCGCGTTGATGTTGGCCACGGACCCATTGGACGCAACAGCTGTGGAAACGAGGCCGGCAACACCCTTGTCGCCGGCGCCTGAAATTGCGTTGGCGATCAATCCCCCGATCGGATAGTAGGTTCCAGCAGTCCCGCCCGTACCAATTCTAAAAAAGGCCGGCGCCTGCGCGCCTGCCAAGCTGGCACCGAGAGCGAGCACCCCCACGATGGCGCCGATCGACATGAAACGTTCGCTGATGTTCATCGATGTCCCCTTTTACCTGTTTCGGTGAACATGATGAATGTGCCCAGTGGTTGTCAACCAAAAGTGATGCGGTCAGGTTCGATCAACCTGGGGCTAGATCTCAAGTGCCAGTCTCGCCTCGGGTCTGACGTTTGGCGGCGGCCGGAGCATCCACACGTCCCCGGCCGCTTTGCTCGCCACAAGTATCTCACCACGTGTACACGAGCGGACCGAACCTACGAACAAGGCGTTGTCAGTCAATAGGGCCTTAAGGCTGAAGATGAAGCGGCCGTAATCGCCAGTTGCAGTCACTGTGATCTAAGGGGCAGGGCAAGGCTGATTGCTGGATCGATGGCGGCATTGAGGATTTCGCCTGCGTGGCCGGCAGTTACTGGAGTCTCGCAAGCTGATGGTCTGCTCGTCCTGGAGAGGATGCGAGGCGGATGTTGCTCTTTTGCATTGGTGTCAGCCGATGATCCTGATAATGCTGCGAGCAAGCGTCGACGGCTCGAACAATCTCTGATCGCCCGGCGGCCTGTATTCGCCCATCTATGGCTCGTCGGGGGAAACGCCTTGCACCTGCGTCATCAAATCGTGGCCCTGGCAATCGTGCCACTCATCGTCGCGATCCTGACCGTCACGGCGTTTATCACCTGGCAGTCCACAAGGCTCGCCCAGAGCAGTATCGAGACGTTCGAGCGCAACATGCTGAAGGCGAAAGAAACCGAGCTTCTTAACCTTACGAACCTGGCAATTTCTGCAATTCAGGACATTTATGCCGATGCCGGACAACAGGACGAGGCTGCCAAGGAGAGGGTCAGATCGATCCTGACCGCGTTGGACTACGGGACCGACGGTTATTTCTTCGTCTACGATTATGACGGCAACAATGTTGTCCATCCGCGCCAGACCTTCCGTCCAGGGCACAATTGGCTCGATCTCACCGATCCTGACGGAGACAAGGTGATCGCCAATCTCATTGCCAAGGCAAAGGAAGGCGGTGGATTGCATCAGTACAAGTGGGAAAAACCATCAAGCGGCGAGATAGCGGATAAACTCTCTTTCGCTGTCGGTCTCGAGAAGTGGAAGTGGATGGTCGGCACGGGCGTATATCTTGATGATGTTTACGCGCAGACCGCTGCCGCGAATGCCGATACGCGGAGGAACATCCGGGGGACATTCACGATTGTCGCTCTGATTGCGGTACCGGCCGTTCTCCTGGTCTTTGCGACCTGCCTATGGATCACCCTTCATGAGCGCCGCCTCGCCGATCACAAGCTCACCGCCCTGACCCAGCGGGTCATCGATGCCCAGGAGGAAGAGCGGACAAGGCTTGCACGAGAGCTGCATGACGGCATTTCACAGAGCCTTGTCGGCGTTCGATACGCAATCGACCTCGCCAGCCGAAAAGCGAAAGGTAACGCAGACGATGCGTCTGCCGCGATTGATCGTGGAGCCGAGGCTCTGACCCAGGCGATCAAGGAGGTAAGACGTCTTTCGCATGAATTGCGGCCAAGGGTGCTGGACGATCTGGGACTGACGCCGGCGCTGAAATCACTGGCGCAAAATTTCGGCGAGAGAACCGGTATCGAAATCGACGTGCAGGCGGACGGGCCCGACGTTTTGAAGGCCGAAGCAAGTACTGCGCTTTACAGAATAGCGCAGGAAGCTTTGACCAATATAGAAAGACATGCGGGGGCCAGTCGGGTGAACGTTCGGCTTTGGCGGGAACGCCAACGCGTTCGGATGACCATTTCCGACGATGGCGGCGGTTTCGACGGGAGCTCCGCTGGCGCTTGGCCCAAGAGTGGCGGCTTGGGCTTGAGGAATATGCAGGAACGCATGTCCCATTTTGGAGGTATGTTACTGGTCAAATCCTCGGCGGATGGGACAACTTTGACCGCTATGCTTCCGAAATCCGCCAATCGACCGGAAGATAAGCAGGTGGCGGCTTGACGGTCCCGGATCGAATTAAGGTCCTTCTCGTGGACAATCACCCGCTCGTACTCGAGGGGCTAAAGGCGCTGCTCGAAACCTACGGGCACATAGAAGTCGTGGGAACGGCCATTCAGGCCAGCACAGGCTTAGACGCGGCACGGCGGACCTTGCCGCACGTCGTCCTGATGGATATCAACATGCCGCAATTGAACGGCGTCGAGGCCATCGACCTATTCAAGGCGGCGGTTCCCGAGACCCGGATCCTGATGCTCTCCATGCATGAAAACCGTGAGTATATCTCGGCCTCGGTCTTGAGGGGGGCCGCCGGATATATCCTGAAGGATGTTCCGACGGAGGAGATTGTCGCCGCGATCGAAGCCGTTGCTTCCGGTGGCAGATATTTCTCGTCAGGGGTTTCCGAAGCGCTTCTTTCACGCAAGGGCACCGAGGGTTCCGACGGTCTGACAGCGCGGGAACGGGACGTGCTCATCAAGATCGCCGCCGGAAGCAGCAATCGTGATATTGCGGATGTGCTGGCCATTTCAGCCGCAACTGTTGAAACCCACCGCAAGAACATAAAGAAAAAGCTCGGGATCGCTACGACGGCCGGGCTGATCCGGTATGTGATGGAGAATGGCGTGTCGTCGCCTGACGTTTCCTCGGCTCTACCCACTTCTGGGTAGCCTCGTTCATTTCACCTCACCACGCTCTTGTTCGCTCCTCGCCGGCGACGTAGCACTGCCTCCCAGTTCCCGCGAAATCGGGCTTGGGAGGAAATTTCATGTCCAACTTGCTGTCGCTGTCGCGTCTCATAGACGCGGCGAACACGATCATCGGTAAGGCGGTTTCGTGGCTCATACTGCTCGCCATCGTGATCAGTGCGGCGAACGCCACCACGCGAAAACTGTTCAATCTCAGCTCCAACGCATGGCTTGAGGCTCAGTGGTACCTGTTCTCTGCGGGGTTCCTGATTGCGGCCGGCTACACGCTTCTCAACAACGAACATGTTAAAGTCGACCTCGTCTACGGGCGTCTGTCGCGCAAATCACAATTGTGGATCGAGATCCTCGGCACGCTGTTCTTCCTGTTCCCGTTCTGCCTCATCACAATCTACCTGTCATGGCCAAGGGTGACGTCAAAGTTCATCAGCGGCGAGATTTCCAACAATACCGGAGGGCTGCTCCTCTGGCCTGTGTGGGCGATGATCCCGCTCGGATTCGGCCTGCTGGCTCTGCAGGGGCTTTCCGAACTCATCAAGCGGATCGCAATTCTTCGCGGCGACATACCGGACGCAATCGCGCTGGCTGACGCTGAAGCACATACCCTCTAAGGCCGAGGCATCCGAATGTTTGCATTTTTCGCGGAAAACCTCGCGCCGATCATGTTTCTTTCACTGATCGTCGTGCTGTTGATAGGCTATCCGGTCGCCTTCGCACTGGCCTTTGTCGGTTTCGTTTTCGGCTTCATCGGCATTGAGATGGGGCTTCTGCCCGTCAATCTGTTCGGCGCCATTCCCGACCGCATTTTCGGCCAGATGTCGAACGAGACACTGCTGGCGATCCCGTTCTTCACCTTCATGGGTCTGATCCTGGAGCGAAGCGGCATGGCCGAGGAGTTGCTGGATACCATCGGCCAGCTTTTCGGACCCGTCAGGGGTGGGCTCGCTTTTGCCGTCATCTTCGTTGGCGCGATCCTGGCGGCAACGACAGGGGTCGTTGCCGCCTCGGTCATTTCCATGGGCCTGATCTCACTGCCGATCATGATGCGCTACGGCTACGACCGGCGAGTCGCGGCCGGTACCATCGCGGCTTCCGGAACGCTGGCCCAGATCATTCCGCCAAGCCTCGTGCTGATCATCCTCGCGGATCAGCTTGGTCGATCAGTCGGCGATATGTACAAAGGTGCACTTGTTCCGGGCCTGCTATTGGTGGCAGCCTATGCCGGCTATATCATCCTGATGTCGTTCATTCGGCCGCTGAGTGTCCCGGCTTTGCCGATCGAAGCGCGCTCGCTGCGTGGCTGGAAGCTGCTGCGGAAGGTGATCATCTCGCTGGTTCCGCCGCTTGTCCTGATCTTCCTGGTGCTTGGCACGATCTTCATCGGTCTCGCGACGCCAACCGAGGGCGGCGCCATGGGAGCAGTGGGCGCCCTTGCACTTGCGGCTATCAATCGCCGTCTCAATCTGGCGATGGTCAAATCGGCACTTTATGCGACGGTGAAGCTATCGTCGTTTGTGATCTTCATCCTGCTCGGGGCTCGCGTGTTCTCGCTGACCTTCTATGGTGTTAACGGCCACATCTGGGTCGAGCACTTGATGACATCGGTGCCAGGTGGTGAGATCGGCTTTCTGATTGTCGCCAATCTTCTGGTCTTCTTCCTGGCGTTTTTCCTCGACTACTTCGAGCTTGCCTTCATCATCATACCCTTGCTGGCGCCAGTGGCCGACAGCCTCGGAATCGATCTGATCTGGTTCGGGGTCATGCTGGCGATCAATATGCAGACCTCGTTCATGCATCCGCCATTCGGGTTTTCCCTCTTCTACCTTCGTTCGGTTGCGCCCAGCCGCGCTTACAAAGACCGGCTCACGGGCGCGACGATCCAGCCCGTAACGTCCGGCCAGATCTACATGGGAGCGCTGCCTTATCTCGCAATCCAGCTGGTGATGGTCATTGTCGTGATCGTGTTCCCGGGCCTGGTGACGCACTACAAATCCGGAGCGGTGGCGGTCGATCCGAATACCATTCAGATCAACGTGCCGATGCCTGGAGAGGGCGGACTTAGCCCATTTGGAACGCCGACCCAACCATTCGGGGCACCGGAACCATCTAGTGGCGGTTCAGCCCCGCCAAGCTTTGATTCGCCGCCGCCAACCTTTGGAGTTCCGGCACCGGGTGCCGAGCCTGCACCGCCAAGCTTCGGTTCACCGACACCCAGCTTTGGCGCTCCACCCGCGAGCGGAACCAATCCCTGACGACACCCGACGAACGTCGGCGTCTATGCCCCTGGCCTTAGGCCTGGCCAGAGAAACAACAACCGAGGAGGACTGACATGCCAAATGACGTAAGCCGCCGTGGCTTTTTGACCAAGGGTGCGATCGCCGGAGCTGCCACGGCAGCCGGCGCGACGCTTGCAGCGCCTGCCGTCGCACAGGAAATGCCGTCGATCCGTTGGCGCTTGACGTCGGGTTTCCCAAACAACCTCGACACCATCTATGGCGGCGCGGTCGTCATGTCCGAGGCGCTTTCGAAGATCACCAATGGCAAGTTCCAGATCCAGGTATTCCAGGCAGGCGAAATCGTGCCCGGTGCCCAGGCGATCGATGCCGTCAAGGAAAACACCGTCGAACTCGCCCACACCTGCGGCTATTATTTCACGGGGAAGGACCCGACGTTTGCGATCGGCTCGACCATTCCCTTCGGACTGAACGGCCGACAGCAGAACGCCTGGCTTTACCATGGCGGCGGCAACCAGGCCTATAATGAATTCCTGTCGAACTACGGCGTGGTGGGTATTCCCGGCGGCGCAACGGGCGCTCAGATGGGCGGTTGGTTCCGCAAGGAGATCAAGAGCGTCTCTGACCTCAAGGGCATCAAGATGCGGATCGCCGGTGTCGCCGGCGAAGTCATGTCACGTCTTGGCGTCGTCCCGCAGCAGCTTCCAGGTGGGGACATCTATCCAGCTCTTGAGCGCGGCACGATTGACGCCGCCGAATGGATCGGCCCCTATGACGACGAAAAGCTCGGCTTCTACCAAATTGCCAAGAATTATTATTATCCAGCGTACTGGGAAGGCGGTTTGACGATCCACTTCTTCATCAACCAAGGTCAGTATTCCGCCCTTCCGGACGCCTACAAGGCAGCGCTCGACACGGCGTGCAAGGCGGCCAATGTCAATATGCAGGCGCTCTATGACGTCAAGAATACCGCCGCGATCCGCTCTCTTGTGGGCAAGGGTGTGCAGCTGCGTCCGCTGCCACGCGACGTCATGGATGCAGCCTACAAAGCATCCTTTGAACTATATGCCGAATATGCGCAGAAACACCCGGCATGGGCAAAGATCTATCCTGGCTGGAAGAAGTTCCGTGACGAGAGCTTCGAGTGGTTCCGGGTCGCCGAGTATAGCTATGACAGCTACATGTATGCAGCCCAGGCAGCAGGGAAATAACTGAAGGCGCTATGGTTATCTCAGTTCGGTGGCCGCTGCGTCGAAGGCCTGCGTCGGAGCTTGGCCGAGGCTTTCTCGCGACACCGGGATCGCAAGACCAACCAAAAGGCCGCGTCGATTTGGACGCGGCCTCTTTTGGAACCATGACGCGGTCAGCCGCGGCGCACCATGTCGGGAGGTGACCGGGATCTAGGAACTCTTTTTTGGCGGTAGCTGCCAGTTTGCGCCATGCCCGTTGGATTATTTAGCGGCTCTCATCCCCATTGACGCCTCACAGAGGTCGTTGACTGACGCCGATTGCTGGCGCGGAGAGTTGGCAGTGAACTTATGATCATATAGACACGATCCGCTTGGCGTGTGCTGCGTGCGCCAGGGTTTTCCCAAAATTACGGAGACTTGAACAACCTGAGCAGGATCGCGTAGCTATGTCTTCGAACAAAAAACAATCGATCTTCACGACGGGAAGAATAAACTCCACACTTCGCAAATTCCTCCATAGCGAAGCGTCAGGCGGATTGCTTTTGATGGCGGTTGCGGCTGTGGGTCTTGCCGTGGCGAACTCGCCGTTCGCACCAACTTATTTTTCCTTGATGAAGAGCTACATCGGTCCGCTTAGCGTCCAGCACTGGGTCAATGACGCCCTTATGGCCATATTTTTTCTGATGGTGGGCCTGGAAATCAAACGCGAGATGCTCGATGGCCAGCTCTCAAGCTGGCCGCGCCGAATTCTCCCCGGTGTGGCGGCACTCGGTGGCATGATGATGCCCGCGGCAATCTACGTGTTTTTCAACATCAACGATCCCGCTGCAACACGAGGTTGGGCGATTCCGACTGCGACTGATATCGCATTTGCGCTCGGAGTCCTTTCACTGCTTGGCCCACGTGTTCCGGTGACGCTCAAGGTCTTCCTGACAGCGCTTGCCATCATAGACGATCTCGGAGCAGTGGTGATTATCGCTCTGTTCTACACTGCGGATATAAATCTCTGGGCTTTGGCCGGAGCCGCCTTGGTGTTCCTCAATCTCTGCCTCTTCAGCCGGATCAAAGTCGTGGCACTATGGCCCTACCTTATGCTGGGGGCTGTTCTTTGGTTTTTCGTCCTGAAGTCGGGTGTTCATGCAACGATTGCCGGTGTGCTTCTCGCACTCACGGTTCCGATCAAACTAACGCCGGGTACTCCTGAGGCCAACCAGGATGTGTCCCCGCTTCATAAGCTGGAACACGCGCTCCATCGTCCGGTATCATTCATTGTCATCCCTATCTTTGGGTTTGTGAACGCAGGGGTGTCGTTCTCGGGACTATCGCCGTCCGTTATCCTTGAACCCTTGACCCTTGGTATCGGCCTCGGCTTGGTCCTCGGCAAGCTGATCGGGGTTCTTGGCTCGGTCTTTCTTCTGGTGAAAGCCGGTATCGTGGAGATGCCGGGATCCGCCAGTTGGGCCCAGACTTTCGGCGTTTCGCTTCTCTGTGGCATCGGTTTTACCATGAGTCTGTTCGTCGCGCTGCTGGCGTTTGATGATCCGGTGATGCAAGATCGGGCAAAGCTCGGCATTCTTGCGGGATCAATCATCGCAGGTATCGCTGGATATTTCATACTGAGGTTTGCGCCCCGTCGGCAGGGGCGCCAGTACGCCGATGTGATTGAATAGCCAGAAACCTGGTTCTCGTCGCTCCGGCATTCTGGCGACATTGAGACCAAGTTCCCTTCTGCGGTTTTCCACGCGCCGGGGGGCTATCAGGATAAGGATCTGCCGAGGTCCTGGCCTAGACGCTCGAGCAAACGAACCGCCGTCGCGGTTCCAGTCTCTTGTGTAACCAGGTTCCCCAGTGTGGTCGCTCGTTCCCGCATCCTCGGATTATCCATGGCGCCGATCGCCCGAGCGAGCCGATCGGCGCTCAAATGCTTTCTCGAGAGTTTTGCCGGAGCCACTCCCATGTTCCGCATTCGCAGAGCCCAAAACGGCTGGTCACCCATGAATGGGCAAATGGCCGCCGGGATACCCGCCCGTGCGCATGCCATGGTCGTCCCAGCGCCGCCATGATGGAGCGCCATCGCGGTGAGAGGCAGTACCCGATCATGAGGAAATTCATCCAAATGCATAATAGTCGATGTTGGAAGAGACGCCGAGAGGGCGCCACCGCCGGTTGCAAGCAATCCTCGGCGACCGGCCAGAGCCAGTCCGTTAACAACGATCTCCGTCAGTTGTTCTGGGTCCAGCCCGGGCATGCTGCCGAAGCCCACATATACAGGGGCCTCACCACCGGCAATAAAAGCTTCCAATGTACTTGGCATTTCCCACTCGGGGCTATCCAGGAACCAGGCCCCGGTAACGTGGACATCAGGCGGCCAGTCGGATGGCGCGGGAACGATATGTCTGCTGAACGCGTAGAGCGTCATCGACGGACGCGGTCGCCGTGCTGGCCGGCCAGGTAGCTTCAGGCAGCTCTCTCTCCAACGGGCGATAGTTCCGGCGAAGAGAAGCTCAGCGCCATTTGCCACGAGGCTATGGCTCAGCCGGTTGAGCGGTCCCAGGGTTCTCACCGGAAAGACCGGACTGGGAAAAGCAGAGGTCGGTGTCGAGATCGGCAAAGGTGAGCCGAGAACGGCGCTACATCCCAATCGTTCTGCGATGTGAAGCGACGCAAGTGACTTGGGGTGATAGACAATCAGGTCGGGCGCAAAATCGCGCGCGGTTTCCCATTCATGTCTTAGCAGATCCTCCATAAGAGGCCTTACGTGCTTGAGTAATTTGAACCCGGCAAGAAAGCCGCCGCCCTCGGCGATGGCCTTCTTGCCCTCGCGCGTTTCGATCAGGTTCAACATCTCCGGCGGGAGACAGTGAAAGGGAACAGATCTGGCGACAGCAAGTGGAGCATATGGTGCCGGCCCCGCGAACTGGACCTCGTGACCCGCGGCCAGGAGCGCAACTGAGAGCGCCACAAAGGGCTGAACGTCTCCTCTCGTGCCATATGTATGGATCGCGATCCGCATCACGCCCGTCCTTCCCTCGATAGCGCCCGAAGCTTCCAAGCCTGACGCGAACTTTGCCTGGCGTCCGAGTTCAGAGAGTGACTTAAGCAGCGCCAGAGAGACGATCAGTTAGAGATCAGCTCCGACGTGAGGCGAACACGTCATGGGATGTATTGCCCTATACGCCGATCAAAGACCGACCCTGAAGTCAGCTCTGGTCTTTGCCTTGATTTCCTCGAGGGTCACCCCTTCGGCGATTTCGACCAGCACCATTTCCGGAGCGCCCGTCCTTGCGATCGTGAAAACGCCGAGGTCGGTGACGACGAGATCCACGACGCGCTTGCCGGTGAGCGGAAGATCGCATTCCGGCAAAAGCTTCGACTCGCCCTTGGCCTCGTGCTCCATCAGTACGACGACGCGTTTGACCCCGGCGACGAGGTCCATCGCGCCGCCCATGCCCTTGGCCATCTTGCCCGGGATCATCCAGTTCGCGAGGTCGCCGTTGCTGGCTACCTGCATGGCGCCCAGGATCGACAGGTCGATGTGACCGCCGCGGATCATCGCGAAGCTGTCTGCCGACGAAAAGAAGCTCGTCATCGGCAGTTCGCTGACGGTCTGCTTGCCGGCATTGATGAGGTCGGCGTCGACTTCATTGTCGAGTGGGAAAGGGCCGATGCCGAGCATACCGTTTTCGCTCTGCAGGACGACATTGATGCCGGCAGGAATGTGGTT
The DNA here is from genome assembly GCF_002968535.1 of Neorhizobium sp. T7_12. Lineage (NCBI taxonomy): Bacteria > Pseudomonadati > Pseudomonadota > Alphaproteobacteria > Hyphomicrobiales > Rhizobiaceae > Neorhizobium > Neorhizobium sp. T7_12. Next base: position 144,503 of record NZ_PVBK01000006.1, read on the forward strand.
AGCCACCAGCGTCGGGATGCCGATGCCGAGGTTGACGTAGAAACCGTCCTGAAGCTCACGCGCGGCGCGCGCAGCCATCTGATCCCGTGTCCAGGCCATTACACCGCCTCCGTCTGTGCGGCTCTCACGGTCCGCTGTTCGATATGTTTCTTCGCATCGGGAACGTGGAGAATTTTTGACACGAAGATGCCCGGCGTATGGATATGGTCGGCGTCAATCTGGCCGACGTCCACGAGATGTTCGACCTCGGCAACTGTGAACTTGCCGGCGGTCGCCATCATCGGATTGAAGTTCCGGGCCGTCTTGCGATAGACGAGATTGCCTTCGGTGTCGCCTTTCCAGGCATGGACAAGCGATACGTCCGCCGTCAGCGCCATTTCCATGACGTATTGCTCGCCGCCGAACTCCCGTATCTCCTTGCCCTCCGAAATGATCGTACCGACACCCGTCTTTGTAAAGAACGCCGGGATGCCTGCGCCGCCTGCGCGTATCCGTTCCGCAAGCGTACCCTGCGGATTGAACTCGAGCTCGAGTTCGCCGGAAAGGAACTGTTGGGCGAAGAGCTTGTTCTCGCCGACATAGGACGAAATCATTTTCCGAATCTGGCGCGTTTCCAGCAACAGGCCGAGGCCTATTCCATCGACGCCAGCATTATTCGAGATGACAGTGAGGTCCTTTACGCCGGACAGCTTGACCGCCTCGATCAGGATTTCGGGTATTCCGCAAAGCCCGAACCCGCCCGACATGATCACCATGCCGTCCTTCAATACGCCTGCCAGCGCCTCAGTGGCGCTTGATACTATCTTTCGCATCCTGACCCTCCCACGGAATTCCGCTAGCGCGAAACTAAGGCTTGATCGACCTTGGCGGCTAGCCGTATTAATACTGCATGCCTGACGCTCCAGCATCAATTCCGGATCCGGATCAGATCCATCGTTTTCCGCTGGCGGATATGCCGGTGCCCATGGTTTATGCAAGGCATCGCATCATTCGTGATTGTAACGTCGAATTCGCTACGCTTTTTGGGCTTCGCCGGGAAGAGATCCTGGACACCAGTTTTGCACGTCTCTATCCGAAGATCGCGGACTTTGTGCGCATCGGTCATTTGTGGCGCAGTCATCTGCCCGCCGGGCAGGTCTTTTATGACGAGCGGATCATGACGAGGGGGGATGGCGGACGCTTCTGGTGCAGGGTGAACGGCCGGAGCCACAATCTCGCCGATCCGTTTGCCGAAGCACTCTATTGTTTCCAGGCGATCAACCGGCCGATCAAAAGCTCCGACCCGACCTTTACTGATCGGCAGCACCAGATCATCACCCTGGTTGCGCAGGGAAAGAGCAACGCGATGATCGCTGACGAACTCGGACTTTCGAAGCGTACGATAGAATCCCATCGCGCGCGGCTTATGCAAGCCGTCGGCGTACGCAATTCGGCTGAGCTGGTAGCATGGTTTACGGCAGGCCATAAACGGCAAGGATGAGTTCATTTAATCTGGCTGAGTAGAGATCCTATCCTCAATCGGTTCTTTTCCAAACCACGAGGTTGACGCATCATCCATGCGTCCGACGGATAGGCATCGCCCATGCCTAGTCAGTCTGACTGACATCGGCTTGCTCGGGCAACGTCAACGATCCGAGCGACCGATGCGGGAGAGCAGGATGACCGGTAGCATGCCGATCAGAAGGATGGCCAAGGCGGCGACAGAAGCCTCCTCGTAGGTTCCTCTCGCGGCCTCGCCATACAGGTGGGTGGCAAATGTTTCGATGTTGAGCGGTCGCAGCAGGAGCGTGGCCGGGAGTTCCTTGACGCAGTCGACAAAGACTAGCAGGCCGGCTGCGGTTAATGCCGCTTTGGACAACGGCAGATGTATGTGGCGCAGGGTCCCGGCCGGAGACTGGCCGAGCAAGCGTGAGGCTTGGTCCAGTGACAGGGGAATGCGTGCAAGCCCGGCGTCAATGCCTCCCGCCGAGATAGCCAGAAACCTCATCGTATATGCGTAGATCAGTGCAGCGCCCGAACCGATGAACAACAGGCCGGTGGAGACTCCGAACCAATCGATGGCGGTCTGGTCAACCAACCGATCTGCCGTCGCCAGCACGATCAGAACGCCGATGGCAACCACCGTGCCGGGGGCCGCATATCCCATTGTCGCGAAACGATAGGACCAAGACGACACCGCGCCCGGGCGAAGGCGGTTCGCATAGGCGACGACGAGGCCAAATGCGATGGTGGTCGCGGTTGCGATGACGGCTAGGGCAATCGTGTTTACCGCCTCGTTCAGCAGGTTCGAGGATATGCCGGCGAAACGGATGCGTTGCCATGCGGATGTCGACAGGTACAGGGCCGGTCCGGCAAAACCGATCAGGATCGGGGTTAGGCCGAGCATCAGCAAAAGCAGGCCTTTCGGCGACGAAACTCGGAGCGGCTCAAAACCACGATTGCGCTGCGCAGTTGCAGAATAGCGCTGCCTTCGCCTCGCCCACCGTTCGAACGACACCAGAGCGACGACCATAAGCAATAGCAACAGGGCGATCTGTGACGCGCCGGGCAGGTCTGTTCGCGTGATCCAGGTCGTATAGATCGACACGGTCAGCGTGCGAACACCGAGAAATTCCGAGGCGCCGACATCATTCAGGGTTTCCATCAGCGCCAGGCTGACACCGACGGCGACCGCCGGCCTTGCAAGCGGCAGAGCGACGTTCCAGAAGATGGCGCGGCGGGAGATACCAAGCGTTCGTGCCGCGTCGATGAGATTGGCTGATTGTGTCAGGAACATCACGCGTGTGGGCATGTAGACGTATGGGTAGAGAACGAAACCCAGAAGAAGAATGCAGCCGGGCATCGAGCGCACGTCCGGCAATCGGAACTCGCGCGGGCTCGAATAACCAAGCAACCAGCGGATTACGCTCTGTACGGGACCGATCGGGTGCAGAATGTCGAGATAGGCATAGGCGATGATGTAGGTCGGCACGGCGAGCGGCAGCAGCAGTGCCCATTCCAGCGTCCGCCGACCGGGAAAGGAATACGCTGTAACCAGCCATGCCATTGTTGTGCCGATGACAGCCGAAACGATGCCGACGCCCAGGAGAAGGATGATGGTGTCGACCATGGAAATCGGCAGGATAGTGGTTGCCAGATGCTGCCAGAGGCCGGGAGAGCCCTGAATGGCCTGTAGGAAAAGGCCCACGACGGGAAGCGCCACAAGTGCTGCGACCATAACTGTGCAGATCAGCCAACGGTTGCCTGGACGCCGTTTAGGCCAAGCGATCGCGGCGATAGGGGAGGTCATGTTATTCACCAACTGGCCAGACGAAAGGCGCCCGCAAAGACAAGGGCGCCTTTCTGTCCATGTTAGTTGTCGAAGCCAACCTTATCGACCAGCGTGCTTGCTTGCTTGCGATGGCCGACGATCTCCGTCAACGACTTGGAATCGATCTTCAATTGACCGAAGGATGCGATGATCGGATCGGTGGCCGCGCCGGCCTTGACCGGGTATTCGTAATTGGCTTCGGCGTAAATCTTCTGGGCTTCATCGGAGACGAGATATTCCAGGAGCTTGACTGCTTCGGCCTTGTTTGGCGCATTTTTGGCGACAGCTGCGCCACTGATGTTGACCTGCGTGCCGCCATTCTTGAAGGTCGGAAGAATGACCTTGATGGCCTCGCCCCACTTGACCTGATCCGGACCGCCCTTGCCCGATCGCATCAGGCCGACATAATAAGAGTTCGCGATTGCAATATCGCAGATACCGCCAAGGATGTCCTTGGCGCCGTCACGGTCGCCACCACCGGCCTTGCGGGCCAGGTTGGCCTTAACGCCCGTCAGCCACTTTTCTGCTTCAGCCGCGCCGTAATGGGCGATGTAGTCAGCGAAGAGAGCCGTGTTGTAGGGGTGCTGGCCGGCGCGAATGCATACCTTACCCTTCCATTTGGGGTCGGCAAGCTCTTCGTAGTTGAACGATTTCAGATCCAAGTCCTTCGCGGCATAGAGCACGCGTGCCCGCATCGAAAGCGCGAACCAGTTGCCTTTGGGGTCGCGCAGCTGCGCGGGAATGGCAGCATTCAGCACCGCCGACTCGACGGGCTGGGTGACACCTTTCTCGACCAGGTCGACCAGGCTACCGGCATCGACGGCCATCAGAATATCGGCGGGCGAGCTGGCGCCTTCTGTCGCAACGCGTTCCGCAAGGCCATCCTTCAGGAAAACGGTGTTGACCTTGGTGCCTGTGGATTTGGTGAATGCATCGAGAAGCGGCTGGATTAGCCCCGCCTCACGCGTCGTATAGATGTTGATCTCGGCGGCAGTGGCCGCGCTTGCACTCAGGAAGAGCGAGGCGACGAGAAAGGTCGATGTTGCGATGGCATGCGTGTTCATGAGTCCCTCCATGTTTGGCATGCTTGCAGCAGTTTATGACCATTTTCGTCAAGTTTAATGTTCAACTTGCAGTCACAATCACGGTTTGTTGATCCGCATTTCCCACCTAATACAATCTTCGATTTAATCGCTCGGAAATGCCAGCACTTGGTCGTTGGCGATGGAGACTCGCACCAGATCGACATCCGGCGGCAGCCGTTTTGTCGATCTCACTCGCAATGGTGTTTCAAGGTTGTCGACACGAACAAGGAACTGCTCGAATTCTCCATGAAAGCTTCGCCGCTCGATGCGGCCGGCAAAATCTCCGTCATCCCGCGAAATCGAAATCGCCTGGGGACGGATGTAAATCGTCGACGGACTGCCTTCCGGGATAGCCATGGCCTGTGAGAAGGCGCCCATCGCTGTTTTAATCACGCCGCCCTTGTAGACGCCCGGCACCTTGTTGAAGTCACAGAAGAATTCTGCCGCATACGGGGTGAGGGGTCGATCGTGTAGATCGTAGCCTGAGCCCGCCTGAACGACTTCGCCAGCCTTCATCAGAACCACGCGGTCCCCGGCCGAAAGCGCCTCGTCGGGGTCATGAGTGACCATGATCACGGTTGTACCCAGCGTTTTCAGAAGCGACAGCGTGTTGTCGCGCACCCTGTCCCTCAGGCTCTGATCCAGATTGGAAAAAGGTTCGTCCATCAGCAGGATGTGGGGCCGGGGAGCAAGCGCCCTTGCCAGCGCTACGCGCTGTTGTTCGCCACCGGACAGCATATGTGGAAAACGGTCGATGAGATGCGTGATACCTATCCTGCCAATCACCTCCGAGGTCCTCCTGATGGCCTCGGCTCTATTGTAGCGCTTGAGACCGAACAGGATATTCTGCTCCACGGTCAGATGCGGGAAGAGAGCATAATCCTGGAAAACGAAACCGACATTGCGCGCCTCGGGCTCGATGAAAATCGATGGGCCCGAAATCTCCTTGCCAGCCAGAAGAATACGGCCGCCGTCCGGTGTGTCGACGCCGGCGATCAATCTGAGCAGTGTTGATTTGCCGCATCCGGAGTGACCGACGAGGCAGATAATTTCTCCTTTGCGGACCGATAACGAAATGCCACCGACGGCTGCCGTCGGTCCGAAACGTCGTGTCACGTCTCGGATCTCCAGCGCAAACTCGTCAGTTTCGGCAACCATTCTGATCTCCTCTCGATCGTAGGGCGATTGGGGCTGGTGCCTTGATACAGAACCCGGGTAGCGCTGCAAACCATTGGCCTGCCATTCTGATGGCGGTTGCGGATCTGAAGCGGCAGATTCAGACGATTTCCCTCGTCCTTTGCGTCGCTGGCCGACCTATTCCCGCCCGTTCGATTTGCTTGTCAAAACCAGAGCGCAACCCAGTAGTCGCATACGTAGCCGTTCCCAACAGTCCCCTTGATCCGCCCGTGGACGGTAGCGGAACTGGAAGACAGCTTGTCGGCGTTGGCAATCGGCGTGACTCTCGAAGAGGCTCGATGTCTGGAAGACGGCACATGAGCGAAAAGAGCGGATGGAAACGTTAGGGGTGGGCCCGTAAAGACCCACCCCTTGGCAAATCCTCGGCTCAGAAGAACCCAAGTTTGTTTGGGTTGTAGCTGACCAGCATGTTCTTGGTCTGCTGATAGTGGTCGAGCATCATCTTGTGCGTCTCGCGCCCAAAGCCCGACTGTTTGTATCCACCGAACGCGGCGTGGGCCGGGTAAGCGTGATAATTGTTGATCCAGACGCGGCCGGCCTGGATTGAGCGACCGAAGCGGTAGCAACGGTTGGCGTCGCGGCTCCACACGCCGGCCCCAAGGCCGTATATGGTGTCATTAGCGATTTGCAGCGCCTCCGCCTCATCCTTGAACGTCGTGACAGAAACCACCGGGCCGAAGATCTCTTCCTGGAAGACCCGCATCTTGTTGTGGCCCTTCAGGATCGTCGGCTGAACGTAGAAGCCGCTGGAAAGGTCCCCGTCAAGGCGCGCGGCATCCCCTCCGATCAATACTTCTGCTCCTTCATTCACGCCGATCGTCAGATAGGACAGGATCTTGTCCTGCTGTTCCTGGCTCGCCTGTGCCCCCACCATCGTCTGCATGTCGCGAGGGTCACCCTGTTTGATCGCGCGCACCCGCTCGATGCAGCGTGCGATGAACGCCTCGTAGATGTCCTCATGGATAAGCGCACGACTGGGGCAAGTGCAGACCTCGCCCTGGTTGAAGGCAAATAGGACGAACCCTTCGACCGCCTTGTCAAGGAACGCGTCATCCTCTGCCATCACATCGGAGAAGAAGATGTTCGGGGACTTGCCGCCCAATTCCAGGGTCACGGGGATCAGGTTTTCGGTTGCCGCCTGCATGATGATGCGCCCGGTCTCGGTGGAGCCGGTGAAGGCGATCTTTGCAATGCGGGGAGATCTGGCCAGAAGAACACCGCACCCTGAGGCACCCACCAGGCCAAAGAGATGATCAAGCCTTGCTGTTGCAACCCTCATGAAGCGATCCAGGCAAGCTCGTCGGTGGTCGAGTTCCGCCTCATCGACCCGATCGTTCGGTCGGCGCGCCGACGGATCCAGCCGGTGATGTTCCATTGATCGTCGCCAGGACGCTGCAAGCGGACTCCGCGCCGCGTCCGATCCGGACGCGATAACCTTTGCGACCCTGTTCACGTGATCGGTTTCGCCGCGGATAATATGTCCTCCCTGGCTGTAAGCTTACCACCTCCTCGGGCTGCGGCAACATGAAATCCCACCGGCATGCCTGTAGTCGACGCACCGGTTTCCGACGGTCATTCAAAGGCGCCTTCCGGCGAGATCACCGTCACGGCCTGCCGTTTGCACTGCTACGTCGCGAATATCCTGCAGCAAGCGATTGCGATTATCCGGTCTCCAGATGGCGTGGAGTTCGGCTATGCATTCTTCGCGGAGATCGATCGGGCGAAATACGACACTGTCGAAGCAAGCGGTCCGGGTCTCGCCGGGCACGATTGCCAAACCTATACCAGCGCTCACCAATGACAGAATGGCCTGTGAATGCGTCATGTGCTGCACGATGCGCGGGGTGATCCGGGCTTCGGCTAGTAGCCTGGCCAGCTTTTCGTGCAAGTATCGCGCCTGGGCGGAAAACATGATGAACGGCTCGCCATCGAGCTTGTTCAGCGCGGGACGGCGATTTGCGGCCAGGGGATGAGCCCGAGGTATCGCAAGCATCATGGGTTCGTGCGCCACGCAGGCGCTTTCGAGATAATGCGAACCTATCAACGGGCGCGACAAGCCCAGATCGATACGGCCGGTGTTGATTGACTGGAGTTGTTCCGCAGTCTCCATCTGCACCAATTCCAGCTCGACCTGAGGAGCGGTGGTGCGCGCGGCACTGATGAACTTTGGCAAAAAACTATAGGTTGCTGCTCCCACAAATGCGATGCTCACCGATCCCGCGCTGCCGCGTGCCGCTCGCCGCGCCGCTGTTGTGGCCGTATTGCCCTGCTCGATCAACTTCTGGGCTTCCACCAAGAATACCATGCCGGCAGGGGTCAGGACGACCCGCCGGCTCGTCCTTTCCAGCAGCGTGACGTCCAGCTCCTGCTCCAAGAGTTTGATCTGCCGGCTGAGGGGTGGCTGCGTGATATTCAAGCGCCGGGCGGCACGGCTGAAATTCAACTCTGACGCCAGCACGACAAACGACCTGACCTGCGTCATATCCAGCATCTATCCAACTCCGGTATAGATTCTCTACAAAAATCAATCTGGACTTAAATGGGTGAGATCGGTAACGGTCAAGACCAGACGCGAAACCTTTATGGGCGTGAGACGAATGGATACGCACTCGACAACGGGCTCAACCCAACAAATCGGCGGTGCAGACAGCATCGCCTGGATCAAGCTTTCCTCGATCTTCCTGCCGCTGAAAACGCCGATCAGCGATGCAAAGGTGCTGACCGGCCGGCAGAAGCCGCTGACCGAGGTTGCGTTCCTGTTCGCAGAAATAGAGACGCAGCAGGGGCATAGCGGCATCGGGTTCAGTTATTCCAAGCGTGCAGGCGGTCCCGGCCAGTACGAGCATGCAAAGGAGATCGCCGAGGTTTTAATCGGTGAAGATCCGAACGATATCGGCAAGCTCTGGAACAAACTCTGCTGGGCCGGAGCCTCCGTCGGTCGTAGCGGTCTTGCCATCCAAGCGATCGCCGCTTTCGACGTGGCCTTGTGGGATCTCAAAGCCAAGCGCGCGGGTCTGCCGCTCGCAAAGCTGCTGGGCGCACACCGTGATTCCGTCAGATGCTACAACACCTCCGGCGGGTTTCTTTCTTCTCCGATCGAAGAGGTTCTCGAAAACGTCGAGCAGTCGATCGCGGCCGGCATTGGCGGCATCAAGATCAAGGTCGGTCAGCCGGACATGAATATCGACCTGAAGCGCGTGGCGGCAGTTCACGACCGCATCGGTGGCCGGGCAGCGATGATGGTCGACGCAAACCAGCAATGGGACCGACCGAGCGCCGTGCGCTTCGGTCGCCTGATGGAGCCTTATAACCTTACCTGGATCGAGGAGCCGCTCGACGCATATGATGTCGAAGGGCACGCGGCGCTTGCGGCGCAGTTGGACACGCCGATCGCGACCGGCGAAATGCTGGCAAGCGTTCTTGAGCATGCCTCTCTTATCCAGAACAATTCCGTTGATTTCATCCAGCCGGACGCGCCGCGGGTAGGCGGCATTACCCAGTTCCTGAAGATCTGTGCGCTGGCGGAGGCGAAAAAGCTGCAACTGGCGCCGCATTTTGCCATGGAAATCCATTTGCACTTGGCGGCAGCTTACGAGCTTGAATCTTGGGTCGAACATTTCGACTGGCTCGATCCGCTGTTCAACGAGCGGCTGGAGATCAAGGACGGCCGCATGGCGGTGCCGACCCGTCCGGGATTGGGAATCACGCTTTCCGAGCAGTCGCATCATTGGACAAGGGGAACGGCGGAGTTCGGCAAGCGACCTTAAGGTCGCATGTCAGGCAGTTCCCCGCGCGACGATGTGGAAATCGATATTGATCATGGCGCCCACATCCTCGCTGCCGGCGATTTTTTTCAAGATCGATTGCGCCGCCTTGGTGCCGATGTCGCGGCGATCGATGCGGACGGTCGTTAGCGGAGGATGCGTGTGCGGAGCAAAATCGAAATCGCCAAAGCCGATGATCGCCAGGTCCTCCGGTATCCTGCAGCCTTGGAAATGGGCTTCGGCCAGTGCCCCGTGTGCTACTACATCCGACGAGCAGAAGACGCCGAGCGTGCCGTGTCCCCGGTCCAAAAGCCGCGCCATCGCGGCCCGTCCGTCGCTAAACGTCGATGGAGAGTTCATATCGAGCGCCGGCAACTCCACCTCCGCAATTCCCGCCAGACGATTGACGAATCCGTCGCGGCGTTGGACTGCGCGCGGGTCATTCGCGCCGATCTGGGCATAACGGTCATATCCCTTGGCCAAAAGATGCTCGGCGACCAGGGCGCCCACGGCCAGGTGCGAGAAACCGACGGCCGTATCGAGCGGCGACGGCGTCGAGTCCCAGATCTCGACGATCGGCAATCCTGCCCCGGTCAGCATCGTGCGCGTCTCTTTCAGATGGGAGATTCCAGTCAGGATAATGCCGTCGGGACGGCGGGCGAGGATTGCGCGGGTCAGTTCGAGCTCTCGTTGGGCATCGTAGCCGGACAATCCAAGCAAGAGTTGGTAGCCGGCGGAAACAAGCTCGGCGTTGAGGCCCTCTATAGTCTCTGCGAAGATCGTGCTGGCGACCGACGGCACGATCGCAGCGATCAACCTCGTTCTTCGTGAGGCGAGCCCCCCGGCCAGGAGATTGGGCACGTATCCGGTCCTTGCGATGACGCGGCCGATTGCTTCCAGCGTTTGCGGCTTGACCAGATTTGGCGTGTTGATGGCTCGTGAGACGGTGACAGGAGATACGTTGGCAAGCCTTGCGACATCGGCAAGCGTTACCGGCCCATTCGTCGGATTTCTTCTGTTTTTATCGTGACCTGTCATATTCGCCATCCCTGCCAAATGAGTTACGCTTTCATTGGACTCACAGGCAAGTGCCTAAGCTGCAGAATATTCAAGGAAACTAGATAACACACTGAATTAACGTGATATAAATTTTGCCACTCATGCTTGCGGAGCAGGATTTTGAAGTTACAATGAAAGCGCTTCCATTACTCTCCGGGAGGTGTGGAGAGAGTGGGTTTATGAGGCTGGCTGGAGGCCAAGCAAGGAGGAAGTTCTATGCACTTCAAGCGTTTCACGACGTTTGCGGCCGTTGTGGCTGCAATATGCGCGACAAGCATGCAGTCGAGCCGCGCCGATGACTATCCATCCAGGACCGTGACGGTGGTCGTGCCGTTCGCCGCGGGAGGGAATACCGATACATTCGGCCGCCTCGTGGCCGAACAATTGGACAAGCGGTTGGGGCAGCGATTTATCGTCGAGAACAAGCCCGGTGCGGGCGGCAATGTGGGTCTTGGCGATCTCGCGCGGTCGAAGCCGGATGGCTATACGATCGGCATGGGCACGGTAAGTTCAAACGCCATCAACCAGACGCTTTACAAGACCTTGCCTTACGACAAGGAGAAGGGTTTTGCGCCGATCTCGCTCATCGCGACCTTGCCGAACGTTCTGGTGGTCAATCCGGACAAGATCAAGGCGACCTCCGTCGAGGAGCTTATCGAGCTTCTCAAGAAGGAGCCAGGCAAGCACACCTATGCTTCGTCGGGCGTCGGCACGTCGATACATCTAGCCGGCGAGCTTTTGGCCACCAAGGCAGGCATCAAGATGACCCACATTCCCTACAAGGGAAGCAGCCAGGCCATTCTCGATGTGGTTGCGGGCCATGTTGACATGATGTTCGACAATATTCCGACGGCAGCGCAGCAAGTGAAGGCCGGCAAGGTGCGCGCACTCGCTGTGACCAGTCTCGATAAAGCGGCTCTTCTGCCGGAAGTGCCGACAATGGCGAGCATCATTCCCGGGTTCGATGCAACGTCCTGGCACGGCATCTTTGCGCCTCCCGGCACGCCGCCGGAAATCGTCGAGAAGCTCAGCAAAGAGGTTCAGGCTATTCTTGCAGAGCCGGCCATGAAGGCGAAGCTGGAAGGCATGGGTGCGACCCCGGTCGGCAACACGTCGACCGAGTTCAAGGCCTTCATCGCCACGGAAACGGCAAAGTGGGCCGAGGTGATCAAGGCCGCCAACGTTCCGCCTCAATGAGTAGGCGCCGGTCGGGCTAACGCCCGACCGGCTCATCTTTCCACGCGAGTGTCATGCCATGTTGAAGATAAGAAATGGCCGCGACTTCGTCGGCGGCGTGACGATGATCTTTGCGGGTCTGCTATTTATCTGGTTCGGTCGCAACCTGGAGGTTGGAAACTCCTTCCAGATGGGGCCGGGCTATTTTCCCACGGCGCTGAGCCTGGTTCTGATGGCGATAGGCGCGCTCATCATCCTTCAGTCCCTGGTGGTCGAGGCTGAGAGAGTGGAGCCCCAGAGGCCGAATTGGAAGGCTTATTTTCTGGTCATCCTCGCGCCAATAGGATTCGGTGTGCTGCTCTCCGGACTGGGTTTGGCGCCGACAATGTTTTTCCTGATCGTCGGCGTCGCGACTGCCAGCCGATACGCCAACTGGCGCCATTCCATCCTCCTCGGCCTGTTCCTGGCGGTCTGCTCGGTCTTGCTGTTCACGCGGCTTTTGTCGCTCCCCATCAGCGCGTTCGGACCGTGGGTCCCTTTTCTCGGCGACCTTTCATAACCCTCCCAGCGAGGCCGACGAAACCGGATTGGATTGCTTATGGACATCTTCTCGAACCTCTGGCTCGGCGCCTCGACCGCATTCTTGCCGATGAATCTGCTCTACGGCTTCGTCGGGTGCCTGCTTGGGACAGCGATCGGCGTGTTGCCGGGGCTCGGGCCAACGGCGACGATTGCCATGCTGCTGCCGATCACGTTCGGACTGCCGCCGGAATCAGCACTCATCATGCTTGCGGGCATCTTCTACGGCGCGCAATACGGCGGTTCGACAACGGCCATTCTCATCAATCTTCCGGGCGAGAGCTCGTCCGTCGTGACCGCGATAGACGGCTATCAGATGGCGCGAAACGGGCGTGCCGGTGCGGCGCTGGCGACGGCTGCACTTGGCTCCTTCTTCGCCGGGACGGTGGCGACAATCCTACTCGCGATGGCAGCCCCCCCTCTGGCTGCGGTCGCATTGAATTTCGGGCCTGCCGAGTATTTTTCGCTGATGGTCCTGGGGCTGGTTGCCTCTGTGGCGCTCGCCAGCGGGTCGTTGCTCAAGGCGATGGCTATGATCGTTTTTGGGCTGATGCTTGGCACCGTCGGCACCGACGTCGAGAGCGGTACCCCACGTTATGTCTTCGACATCCCCGAACTTTATGACGGGCTCAACTTCGTCGCGGTCAGCATGGGCATATTCGGGATCTGCGAGATCCTTCGCAATCTCGAAAGCGAGCAGGAACGTTCGGTTGGCGTCAAGCGCGTGACCGGCCTGATGCTGACGATGAGCGATTTTAAGCGCATTATCGCCCCGGTTCTGCGCGGCACGGCGCTCGGATCCTTTCTCGGTGTTCTGCCCGGAGGCGGCGCGATGCTCGCATCCTTCGCATCCTATGCAATGGAAAAGCGAATATCCCCGAACCGGGCCGAGTTCGGCAAGGGGGCGATCGAGGGGGTCGCGGCGCCCGAATCCGCCAACAATGCTGGGGCGCAGACTTCGTTCATTCCGATGCTGACGCTCGGAATTCCCGGTAACCCAGTCATGGCTCTGATGGTGGGGGCCATGATCCTGCAGGGCATCACGCCCGGCCCCAACGTGATCTCGGACGAGCCGGCATTGTTCTGGGGCATGATCGTTTCGATGTGGTCGGGCAATCTCATGCTTGTCATCCTCAACTTGCCGCTTATCGGGCTATGGGTGCGGATGCTGACGGTACCTTACCATCTGTTGTTTCCCGCAATTATCGGCTTCTGCTGCATCGGCGCCTACAGCATCAATAACAGCGTCTTCGACGTGTTCGTCATGGCAGGTTTCAGCGTCATTGGCTTTGCGCTCAGCAAGATGCGATTCGAGCCGGCGCCGCTGCTCCTAGGCTTCATTCTGGGGCCGATGCTTGAAGAGAACCTGCGGCGTGCCATGCTCATCAGCCAAGGAGATCCGTCGATCTTCTTGCGCAGCCCGCTCAGTCTCTCGCTGTTGATCTTCGCCGTCGTTGTCCTTGCGCTGGTGCTGTCGCCGAGCATCAGCCGTAAACGGGAAGAGGCCTTTACGGAATAGCGCCGAGCGTGATCAGGAAAGTTGCCGATCGGCACAAGGAAGCCCTTATGGCGATGAGTGAGACTTCCGACCAATTGCGCCCGGCGGGCTGGATGATGTCGATCGGCCCAGTTCGTTATTGGCTATTCCGATCGGGCATCACAGCCGGGCCGTGCAGGCGAAACCAGGACAATTCAATTCGCTAGCCGAATGAGGCTTTCAGGGACGATCCCAAGAGGATCGCCCTTCTCATCCGACCTCTCGATCACCGACATCGTAAAGGGGCTGCATATCGTGCCCGAATTCCTCGGCAATCGTGCACCTCTTGCAGACCCGCAGGCTCGGGCCGTCATCGCCGGGCTCGGCCTTGATGCGGACGAGCTCAGCCTCGTGCGCCTCTATCTTGCCGGTCTGGCGTCCATTGGTTACGGCCTCAGGCAGATCCTCGATGCGCTCCGTGCCAAGGGCATCGCCATTACAACGGTCGTGGTCAGTGGAGGGGCGGCACGAAGCCGGTTGGTCCGGCAGATGCTCGCCGATGCTGCCGGCATCGCCATCGCCACCGTCGATACGGACGAGCCGGTCCTGCTTGGCGCAGCCATCCTGGGTGCGGTTGCGGCGGGGCACGTGCCCAGTCTCGAGTCAGCCATGTGCAGAATGTCCAATCTGGGTGAGAGTATCGGCCCCGATCTGTCGGCGCAGGACATTCATGCAAAGCGCTACAGGACGTTCCTCGACCTGCAGGACACCTACCGCGGCATGCGCGATCATTGATGCACATTGGTCCTTGACGCGATTTAGCACTGAATGCCGACCGGCGATCGGATTGCTAGATGCGAGCGCCCGGTCGGCTCGCTGATGCCGAGCAGGTCTGCCGCCTCTTTCTCGCCCAATCCCCGGGCAAGTGCCATGTGGCGGGACTGTCGGATGCAATTGCCGCAGGACCAGACGATCGCGAACGAACATGCGAAGCGCTTCCCAGAGCATTCGTTCGCTTACGTCCTTGATCCTATCGAGCCGCGCGTGAAAGCGAAGGGGCGCGCGAAGTATCCTGACCGGACGCCTACGAAGATATGGATTGTGGCCCACAGGATCGTGGGTTCCAACCCTATCCAGAGCTTCTTTCCAGCGGTTTTTTTCTAAGCCTTCCGCCCCTGTCTCTCCCCCTGCGGGGTTTACTGGTTACCCTAGAACCGATGACAGAAATTCGCGCGTCCGCTCCATTCGCGGCGCGCCGAATATCTCTTCAGGTGCACCCTGTTCGCAGATGCGCCCCTTATCGAAAAAGCAGACGCGATCTGACACCTCTCGGGCAAAGCGCATCTCATGGGTGACCATCAGCATAGTGAGATCATGTTCATGCGCCAGAGCGCGGATGACCGAAAGCACTTCGCCCACCAGTTGCGGATCAAGCGCGGATGTCGGCTCATCGAAAAGAAGAACCCGTGGGCGCATCGCAAGCGCACGGGCAATTGCCACACGCTGCTGCTGCCCGCCGGAAAGCTGGACCGGATAGTGGTCCTTCTTGTCCGCGAGCCCCACCATCTGCAGCAGGTCCAGCGCACGCCCTTCGGCTTCCGCGCGCGCCATTCCCAATACCCGCACCGGCGCTTCGACAACGTTGCGAAGCACCGTCATATGCGGAAAGAGATTGAAACTCTGGAAGACCATGCCGACATGATTGCGGATCTGGCGCAGGTGTTTTTCCGAGGCCTGGAACCGGCCCTTGCCGCCCTGCTCGTGGTAGGACGTGCCAGCAAGCGTTAGCTTGCCTTCCTGGAACGGTTCGAGTGTCATAAGAATGCGCAGGACCGTCGATTTACCGGAGCCTGACGGTCCGATAAGCGTGACTTTCTCGCCCTTCGCGACGCAGAAATTGAAGTGGTCAAGCACCGTCAGAATCCCGAAGCGCTTGGTGACATCGGAAAACTCGATGATGGGCGGCGGATCGATATTGTTGGTCATCGCAAGGGTATTCCTGCCTTTGGAAGAGCTTTATGCAAGCGGTGGAGGCCTGCTGAGCAGATCAGCGTCAGCAGAAGGAAGATCAGGCCGACAAGCGTCAGCGGCACGAGATATTCGAAGGTGCGTTCGCCGATCATGTTGGCAAGCCCCATCATCTCAAGAACGGTGACCACCGAGAGAACCGGGGTTTCCTTGATCATGGCCACGAGATAGTTGCCCATGGCAGGGACTATTCGCGGAACGGCCTGGGGCAGGATGATGTCGCGATAGGCCTGCATGCGCGTCATATTGAGGGCGGTTGCCGCTTCCCATTGCCCGTGATGCACCGCTTCGATGCCGCCGCGATAGACCTCCGACGTGTAGGCCGCATATTGCAGACCAAGCGCCAGCGCACCGGTCAGAAAGGCGGGGAGCACGATACCGAAATCGGGCAGCACGTAGTAGAGGAAGAACAGCTGCACCAAAAGCGGCGTATCGCGCAGGAACTCAACGATAACGGCGGTCGTCCACGAGATCACCTTGACGCGGCTTCGGCGCAAGAGGGCGAATACCAGGCCGAGCACCAGTGCAATCGCGAACCCAGCGGCTGCAGCCTTCAACGTGACGGTCAAACCAATCAGAATGATTGGCAGGATCGAGGTCGTGTAGGTAACCCAGGTTGTCGTGTCCCATTCGTAACCATACATCATGGCGGTAAGATCCTCACGAATGAGCCGAGCGAGGGAAGACATCGCCGCGCCGCACGAAATGCTCGATCACGCGCACGGCTGCCATCAGGACGAGCGACATGGCGAAGTAGCATACGAGCGTGATCGAATAGATGCTTGCGCTGTCCAGCGTGATGTTGCGAATGGATTGGGCCGCGAAGGTGAGATCGGCGATCGAGATCAACGACACCAGCGAGGACAGCTTCAGCGTTTCGATGGCGAGGTTTCCGAAGGCCGGCATCATTTCGACGATGGCTTGTGGCAGCGAAATGCGAAAGAGGGTCTGGGCACGGTTGAAATTCAATGCCCGGGCGGCCTCCAGTTGCTGCACGGAGACCGATGCGAGGGCGCCTCGAACGATTTCGGCCCCATAGCCGCCGACATGGGCGGCCAATACCAGAATGCCGGTGGTGATCGGATCGAAGCTGAGACCGACCAGTGGCAGCGCGTAATAGAACCAGAACAGCTGAACGAACAGCGAGGTCCCACGAAACACCTCCGTGTAACAGAGCGCGACGGCCGACAAAATCGGTCCTCCCTCGACGCGCAGGATGCCGAAAACGAAGGCGAGCATCGCGCCGCAGACGATCGCTGCCAAAGTGATCGTCATCGTCACGGTAGCGCCTTGCCAAAGCATCGGCAGATAGGCTGTCCAGCTCATCTGGCAATCTCTCCGAATGAAAGCGGGGAGCGCCCGGTCCGGGACCGGGCGCTTTTTTGTTACTTCCCGGAGCAGAGATCAGCGACTTTCTTCTCCGCTGCTGCCGCAATGCTCTGTTCCGACAGGCCATACTTCATCAGGGTCTTCTTGTAGCCATCCGTCTTTCGGAACGCGATGAGTGCGGTGTTGAACGCGTCGCGCAATTCCTTGTCTTCCGGACGGAAGGCAAAGCCGCCATAGTTGCGGACGGGTGCGCCCTTGACGATCGGATCCTTGAACGGCGCAACCTGCTCGACATTGGCCTGCCCCTTGGCGAGTTCGGAAACGGTCAACTCGGTCGCCGCATAGGCATCGACCCGGCTCTGCACGGTCGGGATCGCATCGGCATTCGCCGGAATGAAGACGATCTGCTCGTCTTTGACGCCGACGGCACGCAGGAAGTCGACATTGTTTGCACCGGAAACCACGGCAACTTTCAAGGATGGATCTTTTGCAATGTCGCCATAGGTCGTCAGGCGCTTCGGATTGCCTTTCTTGACCAGCAGTCCCTCACCGTAGGACGAGTTGGGCTCGGTAAAGGCGACCTGCTTGCAGCGCTCGGGGGATATGTTCTGCTCTGCGGCGGCAAAATCGAAGCGACGAGCCTTAAGACCTGGAATGAGCGTGCCGAAGGGCGTTACGGTCCAATTGACCTCCTCAATGCCCATGGACTTTAGAACGGCATTGGCGACGTCGGGGCCGATACCGGCAGAGGTGCCGTCCGGCTGCATATACGAGTAGGGTACCTCGTTGGCCGTCGCGGCACGGATAAATCCCTGTTTCTTGGCTTCTTCGACGGTCAGTGCGGTGGCCGACGTGACGCCGATGCAAAGCGCAAGTGTGGAAAGGCAAATGGTTTTAGAGATGCGCATTCGAATTCTCCTCTGGTTAAGGTTCTTCTGGTCCGTTTTCGGATCTCAGATGGTTGCGTTTATTTGATCTTCTCCGTGATCGTCGCGATCACGGAAAGGCAGTCGCCGGCCTTGATGAGGCCGGGCACGTGGCGAGCCGCCAGAACGCCATCCATGGCAGCGCGGCAGTGGATCGGCGCAACACCGGTCTTTCCGACCGGGTAGATGCTGGCGATGATATCGCCGGCAATGATCGGATCGCCGAGATCGTGCGCGAACGCCACCAGTCCGTCATCTTCAGCGAATGTGAAGCAATCGCTTGACGGCATATCGAGCCAGCGGGTCGGCTGGGTACAGGGCGCGCCCTCCAGGATTCCGACGTGGCGCAGGAGGTTGAGACTGCCCTTTCGCGCGATCTCGATCGTTCTTGCGCTGGCAGTGCCAGCACCGCCGAGCTCGGTGGTCACGAAGACCTTGCCCAGTTCCTCGACCGTCGTATCCAGCATGCCGACCGCATCGATCTCCAGCATTTTCATCGAGTAGGGCGCAGCGAAAGCCGCAACGGCATCAAAACAACGCGCCTCCTGATCCTTGTCGGGCAGTTCGTGTGCTGCTGCATAGGGAAGAAAATCGAGCGTCTTGCCGCCCGAATGGAAGTCGAGCACGATGTCGGCGAGCGGTACCAGATTGCGGGTGACATAGTCCGCGATCTTTTCCGTCACCGTTCCATCCGGGCGACCTGGAAAGCTACGGTTCAGATTTCCGCGATCGATCGGCGACGTACGGGTTCCGGCGCGAAACGCGGGATAATTGAGCGCCGGGACGATGATGACGCGCCCACTCACCTGCGAGGGATCCAGCGTCCGTGCCAGTTCGAAAAGAGCCGCCGGACCTTCATATTCGTCGCCATGGTTGGCACCGGTGAGGAGCGCGGTCGGGCCTTCGCCGTTGGAGATGACGCAGACCGGGATCATCACCGAACCCCAGGCGCTGTCGTCACGGCTGTAGGGCAATCGCAGATGCCCGTGCTGCACGCCCTTCCCGTCGAAATCGACGGTCGGCGTTATCGGCGAGGGGCGGGGCGCACTCGTCAGCATGGCCTCAGCCTTTCACGAACAGCTGGCGCGGCACGTTCGACAGGCATTCGACGCCCGTTTCAGTAATCGCGATGCTTTCGGTGATTTCCAGCCCCATGTTTTCGAGCCAGAGACCGGTCATAAAATGGAATGTCATGCCGGGTCTCAACTCCGTGCGGTCGCCTGGGCGCAGGCTCATGGTGCGTTCACCCCAGTCCGGCGGATAGGACAGGCCGATCGGATAGCCAGTCCGGTTGTCCTTGATAATCCCGTATTTTTTCAACACGGCGAAGAAGGCGTTGGCGATGTCCTCGCACGTATTGCCAGGCCTTGCCGCGGCAAGGCCCGCCTCCATGCCTTCGAGCGTCGCCTTTTCCGCGTCGAGAAAGGCCTGCGTCGGCTTGCCCAGGAAAACGGTCCGCGACAATGGGCAATGATAACGCTTATAGGCGCCGGCGATTTCGAAGAACGTCCCTTCACCCGAACGCATCGGCTTGTCATCCCAGGTCAGGTGCGGCGCGGAAGCGTCTGCGCCCGACGGCAGGAGCGGCACGATCGCCGGATAATCGCCGCCGAATTCCGGCGTACCACGAATGCCGGCATCATAGATCTCGGCGACGAGATCGCATTTGCGCATGCCGGGTTCGACAACCTCGACAATGCGCTTGTGCATCAGTTCGACGATCGTACCTGCCTTGCGCATATAGTCGAGTTCGGTCGTGCTCTTGACCGCGCGCTGCCAGTTGACGAGGGCAGCCGCATCCTTGAAACGGGCATTTGGGAGATGCTTTTGCAGAGAGGCGAAGGCTGCTGCCGAGAAATAATAATTGTCCATCTCGACGCCTATCGCGAGGCTGGACCATGCGCGCTCGCCGATGATCTGCGCCAGAAGATCCATCGGGTGGCGTTCGCTCGACTGAACGTAGTGATCCGGGTAACCGATGATATTGTCATGGTTCAGATAAGCGGTGCGCTTGGCGCCGTTGGAATCCTGCTTGCGGCCGTACCAGATCGGCTCGCCGCCCGGTGGCACCAGCACGCATTGATGCACATAAAAGGACCAGCCGTCATAGCCGGTAAGCCAGTGCATGTTGGATGGATCGGTGACGATCAGGAGATCGATCCCCGCCTTTTCCATCGCGTGACGGGTTTTGGAAAGGCGAGCGGCATATTCCTCGCGGGTAAAGTTCAGCGTCACACTCACGCTGCATCTCCCATTTTGATGTCGTTTTCGATTGTCTGGCCACGTCCGGCATCTGTCGCGCGGGCAAGCGCCAGATTGGCGATGGCTGTGTCCTGCACGCCGGTACCCGTAAGGTCGGCAAAGGTTATTTCGTCTGCGTTCAAGCGGCCAATTGCCTTGCCGGCGATGACAGCTCCGAGTTCCGCAAACTGCCGGTCCGGCATGACTGCGCCGGTCTTGATGGCATGGTATAACTCGCCGAGGATGCGGGTCTGCGATAATCGATCCGGGACGTAAATCGCGCGAGCAAAGACGGCCGGATCAATCTCGTTCTTGTGCTCTGCATCCGATCCCATCGCGGTCAGATGCTGACCGGGTTCAAGCCATTCGGCCATCAGGATCGGCTTTTCGGCCGGCGTCGTTGTGACGACGATATCTGCTCCGCGCACGGCCTCGCGCGGATCGGCAATTGCGGTGGTCTCTATTCCGTGGCTGCGCGCGAAATCGACAGCAAGCGTCTGCGCCTTTGCGTGGTCGCGTGCCCAGATGCGCGCCGATTTGATCGGGCGTACAAGCATGAGAGCCGCGAGTTGCAGCTGTGCCTGAACACCTGCACCCAGGATCGTCGCGACGCAGGCGTCCTCACGCGACAGATGTCGTGCCGCGACGGCACCGGCCGCTGCGGTGCGCACATCCGTGAGATAGCCGTTGTCAAGAAGAAGGGCTTCGACCAATCCGGTCTTCGCGCTGAGCAAGATCATCAACCCGTTCAGGCTTGGCAGACCGATCTTGGGGTTGTCGAAGAATCCGGGACTGACCTTGATGGCGAAGCCGTCTAGGCCCGGCACATAGGCTGTCTTGACGTCCACTTCACCCCGAAATTCCGGGATGTCGAGGCGCAGGATCGGCGGCATCGCAACGGCTTTGGTGGCGAGCGCCGCAAACGCCTGCTCGACGCAATCGACCGCGGAGACGTCGAGCTTGACGATGGCGTGAAGATCCTTTTCCATCAAAATAGTGATGCGGCTCATAGGGTGGCCCCCTCGACGATTTTCTGGTGCATCTTCGGGTCGATGTTGCCGCCTGAGACGATGACGGCGGTGGGGCCGGACAGCTCGGCCTTGTCTGCGAGGATAGCGGCAATGCCGACCGCGCCGGCGCCCTCGACGGTCACGCTCTCATTGCGCGCCGCATGGCGGATGCCTTCGGCGATCTCGTCCTCGCTGAGAAGGATGACGTCGTCGAGAAGATCGCGGCAGAGCGCAAAGGTGACATGGTTTTGGAGGCCGATGCCGCCCCCAAGCGAATCCGCCAGCGTTTCCTCTTCGCGGATTGCGACAGGCTTGCCGGCGGCAATCGCTGCATGCATGGCTGCCCCGCGCTTCATCGATATGCCGATGACCCGGGCCTGTGGCCTCAAGGCCTTGACGGCAACGGCAATGCCACCGGCCAGGCCCCCGCCGGAAAGGGGAACAAGCACGGTCGCAAGGTCAGGCAGGCTTTTCACAATCTCGAGGCCGATCGTGCCTTGACCGGCAACGACGTCCACATGGTCGAAAGGCGGGATCGGCGTGAGGCCGCGGCTCTTGGTCAGGCGTTCGACTTCCTCTTGTGCATCGTCCTGCGACAGGCCGACAATGCGGATTTCGGCGCCGAGCAAGCGGATCGCTTCGACCTTGTTGGCCGGAACGAGCGACGACATGCAGATGACGGCGGGAACGCCAAGCGCGCGTGCGGCGTAGGCCACGGCGCGACCATGATTGCCTGTCGAGGCGGTGACGAGACCGCGTTCGCGTGCCGCATCATCCAGCGACAGGATAGCGTTCATCGCGCCGCGCAGCTTGAAGGCGCCGACGGGCTGGCATGTTTCGAGCTTCAGGTGGACGGACTGACCGGTGTATTCAGAAAGCGTGCTGGAGCGAACGAGCGGCGTGCGCGCCACCCTGTCGGCAATGCGGGTCGCAGCCTGCTCAATGTCTGCCAGGATGACTGGCTGCACGTTTTCTTCGGTCAATCTGGACTGGACGTCGCTCTTCATGATTGTCATGTTGTGAGCGAAGTAAAATCATGTCAATTATTATATTGTAATGATTCAATGATTGTCGTGGGGGCGCTCTAGCCGATCGAACCGACGTCATAGACCGGCGGCAGTTGCTCAAAGGCCTGCCGCACGGTTGTCAGCGCCTTGGCCAGGCTTGCATGGTTCAGGCGTCCGCCCAAACAGATACGAATGCCGCCACCATGACCCGGTCCGGCAATGAAGGGTTCGGACGGCGTGACGGCGACTTTCTGGTTGGTGAGCGAACGGACCAGACCTTCCTCGGACCAGTGCGGCGGGACCTTGAGCCAGGCGCAGAGCGAGAGCGGATGACTGGAGGCGATATGGTCGCCGAGAATTTCCGTCGCGATGTTTTGGCGTGCCTTTGCTTCGTCTCGCTGAATTTCGAGCAGACGCTGCGCCGTGCCGTTCTCGACCCATCGTGTTGCGATTTCGCCGGTCAGATAGGTGCCGCTCCAACTCGATACGCGCAGGATTGAGGCGGCGCGAATGGAATAGGCGGGTGGAACAACGAGATAGCCAACGCGCAACCCCGTCAGCACCACCTTGGTGAAGCTCGTGACGAAGAAACCGAGATCAGGCAGCATTTCCGTGATCGAAGGCAGATCCTCTTCGATCAGTGGTCGATAGACCTCATCTTCGATGACGAACACGCCATGACGTGCCGCAATCGCGGCTATCTGACGCCTGCGTTCCGCACCCGCGACGTGACCTGTTGGATTATTGAGGGTTGGAATAAGCACCAATGCCCGGACACCGCCTGCCGCGCACGCGGCTTCCAGTGCATCGGGCAAAATGCCCTCATTGTCGGTAGGCAGGCCCTTCAGGCTGAAGCCGAGTATATTGGAAAGTCCGATGATGCCGTGATCGGTGAGATTTTCGCTCAAGACGACATCGCCGGAGCGGACAATGCAGCTCAGGGCGAGAAAAATGCCGTGGGCGGCGCCGTTGGTGAGGAGAACGCGTTCCACCCCGGCCGTGACGCCGAGCGTGCGTAACCAGATGCGCGCCGTCTCCCGATGACGATCAAGGCCGGCGATCGGGCGGCATGGACGCATGAAGCTTGCATTGTCGCCTTCGGAAAGCTCACGAAGGATCTCGCGAGATGCGGCCTCATGCGCATCGAGATAGACGCCGCGAATAATGGAAAGATCGTGCACTTCGTTGGCACTATGGTCAAGCATCATGCGGCCGGCGCGGTCGGTCACGCGTGTCTTGACGAAGGTGCCGCGACCGATCTCACCGCTTAGATAGCCGAGCCGCTCAGCCTCCTTGTAGGAGAGGCTGACCGTCTGGACCGAAAGGCCGAGTTCGCGCGCCAGATCGCGATGCGTCGGCATGCGATCCATTGGCTTGAGAACGCCAGCATCAATATCGGCGATGATGCGCTCGGTGAGCGCCGCATGTTTCGTCTCACCCCTCTGCTTGGAAAGATGCGGCCGCCATGCCACCGGCTTGGTCGCCGCGATCGGAACAAGGTTGAGGGGATTGGCTTGACGTCGCATGAAATTGGCTCGTTTTGAGGACGGCTATTTCATGACATTATGCACGCTTCGTCTCAAAGATGAAGCATTATGCAGCCTGGGCCTTGATTGTATCAGGAATAATGGCCGGGCGGGACTTGTCCCGCCCGGCAGTGATGCCTGCGTCAAATCGTTTCGCCAGCCTGGACCAAATCGTCCATGACCGAGCGCACAGCGGATTCGGCGATGGCAATGATCTCGTCGACCTCTTCCTTCGTCGTGACGAGGGGCGGCGCAAAACCCAGAATATCGCCATGCGGCATGGCACGGGCAATCAGCCCACGATTGCGCGCTGCCTTCGAGATACGTGCTCCGACAGCAAGGCCCGGCGCAAAGCGCGTCTTCTTTTCTCGATCCGCCACAAATTCGATGGCGCCCATCAAGCCGACGCCTCGCACTTCACCGACGATGGGAAGCTGAGCGAACTTTTCCTTCAGCTGTGCCTGGAAATAGGTGCCAACCGTGCGTGCATTCCCCGGCAGATCCTCCTTCTCGACGATGTCGAGAACGGCGTTGGCTGCTGCAGCGCCGATCGGGTGGCCGGAATAGGTGTAGCCATGCGAAAAAGCGCCGACGCGGTCGGCTCCTTCTTCCATCACCTTGTAGACCTTTTCGCCGACGATGGCGGCCGACAGCGGGAAGTAGGCCGAGGTGAGGCCCTTGGCGACCGTGATCAGATCAGGTTCGATGCCGTAATGCTGCGACCCGAACATTGAGCCGGTGCGTCCGAAACCGGTGATGACTTCGTCGGCGATGAGCAGGATGTCGTATTTCTTGAGGACCTTTTGCACTTCGTCCCAATAGCCCTGCGGCGGTGGAGTGATGCCGCCGGTGCCAAGTACGGGCTCGGCAATAAAAGCGCCGATGGTGTCGGGGTCTTCGCGCAGGATCAGCGCTTCGAGTTCGTCGGCGCGGCGCCCGGAGAATTCGAGTTCCGTTTCGCCTGCGTCAGCGCCCCAATAATGATGCGGCGCGCCGGTGTGAAGAATGCCGGCACGCGGCAGGTCCATGTGGTCATGGTAAAAACTCATGCCGGTCATCGAGCCGGAGACGACGCTGCAACCATGATAACCCCGTTCGCGGGAGATGATCTTCTTCTTGTTCGGTGTACCGCGCAGGTTGCTGTAGTACCAGACGAGCTTGGCCTGGGTTTCGTTGGCGTCGGAACCCGACATGCCGTAGAAAACCTTGCTCATCCGGCCTGGCGCCATTTTCACCAGACGGTCGGAAAGGATTGCGAGTTCATCCGTCGTGTGGGCGGCATAGGTATGGTAATAGGCGAGGCGATAGGCCTGGCGCGAGATGGCCTCGGCAACCTCGGTGCGGCCATAGCCGACATTGACGCAGTAAAGACCGGCGAAGCCGTCGATCAGCTGGTTCCCCTGCGCATCCTGAATGCGGATGCCCTTGCCGGTTTCGACGATCGTTGGATCGCCCAATTTGCCGCTGGCGAAATCTTTGATCTGCGTAAAGGGATGCAGGACCGATTTGCGGTCCATCTCGGCGATCTGATCGAGGTTGGTGGTCATAGCAGCGGATCCTTTCATGCAGCGAGATTGCCGAAGCAGACATATTTTGCTTCGAGATATTCCAGGAGGCCGTGGCGCGAGCCTTCGCGACCAAGGCCGGATTGCTTCCAGCCACCAAAGGGTATCGAGGCGCCGGTGAATTTCGGCGTGTTGACGGCGATCATGCCGTATTCTAGCCGGTCGGTAAGGCGCATCGCGCGGCCAAGATCATTGGTGTAGACGTAGGCTGCGAGCCCCATTTCGGTGGCATTGGCACGGGCGAGCACGTCCTGCTCGTCATCGAACGGCAGTATTGCGGCGACTGGGCCGAAGGTCTCTTCGCGTGCGATCAGCATGTCATCGGTGACATCGGCAAGCACGGTCGGCGTGACGAAATTGCCGCCAAGCGGGCTGTCCTGTCCGCCGCAGACGAGACGTGCGCCGGCGGAGATTGCCTGCGCAATCTGCTGGCGGCATTTTTCGGCTACGGAGGGGCGGGTCATCGGCCCGATATCGGTGCGGGGTTCGAGGCCGTGACCGACTTTAAGCTCCAGGGTCGCCTTGGCGAAGGCGTCGACGAACCGATCGTAATGCCCGCGTTGGACGTAAATCCTGTTGGCGGCGAGGCAATCCTGCCCTGACGTGGCAAATTTTGCGCCGATACAGCCCTTTACAGCGTCGGAAAGCTTAGCGTCGTCGAACAGGATGAAAGGTGCATGGCCGCCAAGTTCCAACGAGGCCTTCTTCACGGTGGCGGCCGACTGCGTGAGCAGGATGCGCCCGACCTCGGTGGAGCCGGTAAAGGAAAATGCGCGCACGTCGGTGTGTTCCAGCAGACGGCGTGCAAGCGGTGCAGCTTCGCCGGTGAGAACCTGGAATACGCCGGCGGGCATCCCGGCCTCCTGCGCGAGCTTTGCCAGAGCAAGCGCCGATAGCGGTGTTTCCGGCGCAGGCTTGACGATCATGGTGCAGCCGGCCGCGAGAGCCGCGCCCGCCTTGCGGGTAATCATGGCGGAGGGAAAGTTCCACGGCGTGATCGCAACGGTGACGCCAAGCGGCTGCATCTGTACCGAAAGGCGGCTGCCTGGCAGGTGGCTCGGGATCGTTTCGCCATAGGCCCGCTCGCCTTCGGCGGCAAACCACTCGAGGAAATTCGCGGCATAGGAAATCTCGCCAAGCGCCTCTGCCAGCGGCTTGCCCTGTTCGGCCGTCATGATGACAGCGAGGTCCTGCGCGTTGTCGCGCATCAGCTTGCCCCAGATGCGAAGGATCTGGCCTCGTTCGACTGGAAGCTTGTCACGCCAAGCCAGAAAGGCGTTCTTCGCAGCGTCGACGGCAGCATCGGCGTCTTCAAGCGAGCAGGCCGCCACATCGACGAGGTGTTCGCCGGTTGCAGGATCGACGACGCCCAGCGTCTCTCCGCGTGCAACCCATGTGCCGCTCAGAAAGGCACGGCGCTCGAGCAGATCCGGTCGTTGCAGGTTTTTCAGCGCTGCGCTGGCAATACCTTTCATGCGGGGCTCCAAATTGGGTTTACAAGGAGACTAGTCGTAGGACATGATCGTCTGGCTGCATTGATTGACCTTCGGTGCAGGAATTGTGCTCAATTTTGGCTCTCAGCGCAGGATTTCTGCATGACTACTCTCGATAGAGCGGACAGGGCGCTGCTTGAGGCTGTTCAAAAGAACAATCGCATGACGTCAGAAGAGCTGGCGCAAATTGTCAATCTCTCACCGACGGCTTGTCAGCGACGCCTGAAGCGGTTGCGTGAAGAAGGGGTGATCGAGGCAGATGTATCAATCGTCTCGCCCAAGGCCGGGGGCCGCGGCATCACCATGATCGTGCTTGTCTCGCTAGAGCGCGAACGCGCCGACATCGTTGATCGATTCAAGGCAGCGATCCGCGCCACTCGGGAAGTCATGATCGGCTACTACGTGACGGGCGATGCCGATTTCATTCTGGTTATTACCGCCAAGGACATGGAGGACTACGAAGCCTTCACACGTCGGTTTTTCTATGAGAACCACGATATTAGAGGTTTCAAAACCATGGTGGTAATGGATCGAGTGAAAGCTGGCTTTGCTTTCCCGATCGAGGACTGACCGCCGTCTGCGCACGGCCTTGCACTGCGACAAGATATTTTCCGTCCCGACGATGTAGTTGAGAATCGCCCACATGTAGCCGCTCGCCGGCCCCATTGACCAGGCCGGCGGCGGCGCCACCGAGGGCTCGACAGATGGCTGTCTAGTCGAGTTTTACGCAACGTCCAACGCTTATAACCAGCCCATCAATCCGAATTGAATCCGTAGTGCCAGCTATCTCGAGACAGCGGATCTGAGGTTCAAATCGGTTCAGGAGCAAGATATACATTTCGCATGTTCGCTTGGCGTTTGTTGGATGTTGCCTACTCGAGGCACGGGCTTACAGCTTCGTCGGCCACTTCTGAGAAGCATGCATTACAGTGATAATTTCAATGTCCTCGCGAATACGGTAAGGGATGATGTAAGGAATGTCCGACAGTACAACTTCGCGCGTGCCTGGGATGCGTCCCGTGCGTCCAGCTGCAGGCATCTCTCCCAGAATATCAACGGACGCGACAATTCGGGCAACGACCCGTGCCGCAGCATCTGGGTTGTCATGTTCTATGTACGCACCAATTTCGTCAAGCCGCCGCAACGCGCGCAAGGTCCACCGGATGCGCCTCTGCTTCATGACCGGGAAGTTGTCTTGACGTATTTGCCAACTACGCGTGCCAAGTCGTCATCACTGGCGAATTCGCCGCGGTCCGCCTCAGCAATTCCGGCTTCAATTTCTTCTAGCTGCCATTCTTCGCGTGATACGAAATCTTCAATGGCCTGTGCTGCCACATAGGAGCGGGAACGGTCTAGCTTTTGGGCAAGCTGGTTTAGACGGTCGGCGACATCGTCTGGGACGCGGATTGTAAACGCAGTCATAAAAGCCCTTTCTGGTTCCCTTGAATATCAGTGAACCACTTTGGTTCGTCAAGGTTCAAACAGTCCTACCTCCAAGTCCTCGTCTTGGCGCGAACAAGCATTGGCCAATTGGCCGCTATGTTGTCAGTCAGGCTTGGCTGAAAAGCGCAATGATCGTAGAGCCGCAATTCGGCTGGAACGGTCGCGGTCACGTTGGCCGGCCATGACCATGCTGAGCGAGGCGCCGGCATGCACGTGTCGTGAGTGCCATGACCGTGAGAGTCGTTCCGGCGACACCGCTCGTCGGAAAGGAACTTGCGTCCGTAACGAGAAGGTTGGGAACATCCCAGCTCTGGTTCCACGCGTTCAGGACCGACGTCTCAGGCGACGTTCCCATCCGTATACCGCCGGTCTCATGAATAGCGGCGCCCATCGACATGCTTCGATGGAACATCTTTCGAAACATCAGGCGGCTGAAGAAGTCAGCATTTGGATAGGCGCCCTTTCCCATTTCCTTGAGGCCGAGCGGCGATCCTATGAACTCCAGGTCGCCACCGGCTTGCCTGACGATTTCAACCAA
This sequence comes from Neorhizobium sp. T7_12, assembly GCF_002968535.1. NCBI lineage: Bacteria > Pseudomonadati > Pseudomonadota > Alphaproteobacteria > Hyphomicrobiales > Rhizobiaceae > Neorhizobium > Neorhizobium sp. T7_12. The sequence continues at coordinate 173,256 of NZ_PVBK01000006.1, forward strand.
GGTTTCTTCCTGCCTGGCCAGGAGTTCACGCTCTCTGGCACTCATGACACAGCGGATATGCGGGACGGGAATGTTCCAGGTATCCGTCTTGCGGCTATCCAGGGTCACGCGGTTGTCGGCGTGGGGCAGCATCTGGCCGTAGCCGAAAAACGCCATGCGAGCCGGCGTATCGCTCGAAACGGGCGCCCTGCCGACAGCCCCTTGATAAGCGAAATCGCTGCTTTGGCCTCCGGTCCCGGAGGGTTCAAACCGCGGGATGAAGATGCCGCCGGAGGCATTGTAGAAGGGGTCTGCCGGCGCGGAATCATCCTTCATCCATCCGGGGGCCGATGGAAAGGACCCCATTGCCAGGCATGGCAGCTGGTCCATGAAGTAACGCCCCAACGTCCCCGAACTGTTGCCAAGGCCTTGCGGATGCCGGGACGAGGCGGAGTTCAGGAGAAGCCGGATGCTCTCGATCGGCGAGGCGCAGACGACGACGTTCGAAGCCCGGACCGTTTCCGTTGTTCCGGTGTCGCTGTCGGTAAATTCCGCACCGGTCGCCATCCCGGTCCGACTATCGGTCGTGATACGACGCACGACCGCATTGTAGCGGATGGCGAGGCGGGAGGTCGACTGTGCATCACGAAGGGCGCGGGGGATGCGTTCGGCTTCCGGAGCGATATAGCGCCAAGATACGACGCGCCGTTCTGGCCATCGTCCCTCAACGGCTGCCTTGAACGATTGCTCGGCCGGCGTGAGAGTTGCTCGTTTCGAATAAATTCCGTCGGGTAACGTTGAGACATGGTCTTCCTGGCCGTAGAGGCCCAGACAGGATTCGACCTCGGCATAGAAAGGATCGAGTTCCTCATATGACAAGGGCCAGTCGACGGCCTGACCGGTCCGGGCATGCAGCCTGAAATCGTCGTCACTCCAGCGGAGCAGGACGCGACCGAAGGTGTGCAGCCTCCCGCCGGCCTGCCGCCCTCTGATCCAGAGGAACGGAGCATCCGGCGGCGTCGTGTAGGGGTTTCGACGATCGTTGACGAAGAGGTGGCTCATCCACTCCTTGAAGAAGACCGCGCGCGCCTGTACGGCCTGCCCGTTCGCCGTCGCGCGTGCCCGTTCCCAGATGTTGATGTCCTTCTGTGCCGCCTTCTTGCGAGCCGGGTCGAAGTCCTTAGGACCGACCGAAGGTCCGGCCTCGAGGAGCAGGACCGACAGACCTTGGGCAGTCAACTCCTTGGCTGCAAAGGACCCGGCTGCGCCGGAACCGACGACCAGTGCATCATAAACGGTTTGAGACATAGCTTTCAGTATCCTGCCTGCGGCAAAGAGATTTGTCCCGAGAGATCAACGGAATTCCGGGTGTTGGTCGGGCCGGAACGACCGCCATGCAGCGATCCGATCTGATGCGGGGCGCCCCGCCGTATCGGCTCAACGGGAAGAGGAGACGGCGCGCCGCAGATCTGCCAGCCACTCGGCGCTGGCTTGAGCACATTCGAATGGCGGAAGCGTCGGAAAGTCCACTTCGGCAATCAGCCAGCCGTCAAAATCAGGCCCCAGTGCAGCGAGCATCCCTTCAAGATCAAGTTCGCCAGTTCCGGGTTCCGCCCAAAGCCCGGAAACGACGGTTTCCTGATAGCTCTTTCCGGCAGCCTTGGCCGCGTCGCGCACACTCAGCCGGCAATCCTTCACATGCACGACTCGTGTCCGGTCGCGGTAATCGCTCATGAGACCAATGATATCCGCCCCAGCCCATGACAGATGCCCCGTGTCAGGGCCGAAACCGAGCTGATCTGAACTGATATTGTCCAGCAGGCGGCGGGTTTCAGCCTCGCTCTCGATCCAGGTCCCGATATGCGGATGCAGCGCCGCCTTGACGCCTTCCTCCTTCAGAATTGCCGAGGCTCGCTCGACGAGGTCGAAGATCATGACAAAGCGGGCCTCGTCGAACTCCGCCCCGACACCCGGGCGTTTGACGCGCGGTGCATCCTTGGTCATGCGGGTGGAGATGAACATGTCGGTCAGGCCGAGTTGTGCCTGTTGCGTGGCGCTCGTACGTGCCGTTTCCAGTGTTGTCGCTATATCGACGCCGTGTTCCGGCAGCGCCATCGACAGGTAGCCCGGGGCAGGTTGCAGGCCTGCATCCTTCAGGGCGTTCTGATAGTCCTCTGTCGTCCATCCGGCTGGAACCTGGGCGTGAACGGCGTGAAATCCGGAGCGCGCGATTTCTTTCAGCAGATCCCGCGGCGTCGGTCCTTTGGTCGGATCGAGCCAGCCGTCCTCCGTCGCGAACCACTGGATGGGATTGAGAGCATATCTGTAGCCGCCGGAAGCAAATTGGGAATCTGTCATCAAGAATGTCCGCTTTTGGTTATTCCGCGCCGCTCGTCCCTCTATCTTTGGACATGCCTTCACCAGCATCCGGACACATATATCCGGATGACGCGAAATGCCCTTACTGCGCGTGTTGTCGATGAGACGAGTACGTTTAGAGGTACATGAGCGCGCTCATCGAATAAAATAACTTCGACTGGCGAAGGTATAACTGATCGTCATAGCGGACTTATTGCGGCGAAAGGGATCCGCCCATACCGCTGGATCGTTCGATTTCTTTGAGAAGTACCGAGACTGTTGGACGGACCTCCCCCTTGCGGCGAAACACCGCATATATGTCGCGCGCCAGTGAAATCTCGTTGAAGTCGAGAGCCACTAATCCCAACCCACTTCCTTGAAGGTTCGCGCGTGTCAGATAGGCCAAATGGTGGGTGCGCGAGATCATCGACGTGAGAAAATTTATCGATGTCGTTTCCACGGCCACCACAGGTTTTGGCAAGCCGGCACTGCGGAAAAGAGACTCGAGCAGCAGCCTGTCGGTCTCGGGTAGCGGTGGCAGGACCCAGCTGTATTTTGCGAGATCAGAGACTGTGAGATTTTCACGATTTGCAAGCGGATGCGATTGATGCGCAACGATTTGCACGGGCTCCCTCGCGACAAGCCTCCACTCAAAATCCTCGTTTAGGATCTCGCTGGGTTTTACGGTAAAAACGACGTCGAGCTTTCCGGCGAAGAGCTGAGGAAGCAAGACTTCATTTATACCCTCATGCACCATCAGGCCCACATCTGGGCGTGTTACCGCGAAGTGGTTCAACGCATCGGGGATAAGTTGTCGCAAGGCGGCAGCCATGCTTCCAATTCGGAGCGAGCCACGACGCGCACCGCGTAGCGCGTCAATTTCATCAATGGCTTCGCTGGCCAATGACAGCAGCAATTCGCTGTAACCGATCAGGCGCTGTCCGAAGATGGTAGCCTGAACTCCGCTCGGTCCCCGGTCGAGCAGGCGGACGCCAAGCGACTGCTCCATGCTACGGATGCTCTTGCTGAGCGCAGGTTGGGTTAGCCGCAGGTTCTCGGCCGCCATGCTGAAACTGCCCGTATGCACGACCGCAATGAAATGCCGGAGCTGTCGAAGATCTAGGCGGTGCAGGTTTTTGTTCATGGGGGCCTTGCTGCGAAACGCGTTTATAGGGGGCAGTATGACTAAAGGTTATATCTCGGGCAATGTTAGTTGTTTGACTTCGAGCCGCGGTGAACGGAGTGTCGTGTCACAAAGGCCGGGCAGAACCCCGCCATGGCATATCGACACCGGATCGGCATGTCTGTGATTGTTCTGCTAAAATCGGCCGCATAGGGGAACACGGTGACTGCGCTGGATAAGCCTGGAAGCTTGGCGTCATAAGTCACGGAAAACGGAAACGGCGGGCCGGAGCCGCGCCGGGAATATGTGCACACGTTCGAGCCGTAAGCATCCTGCATTTCGGGGAGATGCCGGCAGCGGTCGTGCGCGCAAACGCAAGAATTTGCGAATGGCCGTCTAACAGGAGGTAAATACATCATGGTGTTGCTAAAAACTGAGAAGACGTCGCGCGTGCCGACACTGCTATCCATGGGTTTCGTGGTGGCGATGGCGTTGGCATCCTCCGACAGAATGGTGCATGCCCAGGCGGTGGAGCTTCCGAAGCCTCTCATCGATGCGGCGCAGGCTTATGCGTCGAAACTGACCGGCGGGCAGAAGATCGGTGGCAAGGTGTCCATTCTCGGCGTCAACGGCGGCCGGGAGCTTGATATGCTCAAGGCGGCCTGGGCGCCTTTCCAGGCGGCGACCGGCATTACCGTTGACTATACGGGCACGACCGATTTTGCCGCGGTGCTGCAGACCCGCGTCCAGGCGGGTGATCCGCCGGATCTTGCCGGTTCCACCAATATCAACAACCTCATGCGTTACGCCAAGCAGGGCGCTTTGAAGGATATCGGCGCGATGGTCGGCGAAGCCGCCATCAAGGGTAAATTTGATGCCGGACTTGTCGATGCGGCAAGCTTGAACGGCAAGATCTACGGGGTCTGGACCGAACTCAACAACTTCATGGTCTGGTACAACGCTCATACCTATGACGGCCCGAAAGATTCGCCGACCTGGGAGCAATTCGACGCATGGGCCGTTAAGCGCGCCAACGCCGGCAAGACGCCCTGGTGTTATACCGACGAGCGAGGTGCTTCTTCAGGAGCGCTCGCCGGCAACTGGATCCAGGCCTACATCCTCAAGAACTCCGGCCAGAAAACCCTCAAAGGTCTTGCCGATGGCTCGGTTTCCTGGACCGCTCCCGAAGTGAAGGCAGCCTTCGAGGCGTTCGGCAAAGTCGCCCACGATCCGAAGATGGTTCCGGGAGGGCCGGTTGCTGCCATGTCGACGCCCGCCGTCAAAGTCGGTACCGGACTTTTCTACGAGCCGCCGCAATGCTCGGTTCTTCTTTGGGGGACGTATGCAGGCAGCCTGACCACCTTGATCTATCCAAAGGTCAAGCCGATCGAGGACCTGGACTTCATGCCGGTGCCGGGCACGCCGGAAAATGCGGCCTATGAGACCTTCGGCGGAACGCTTTATCTGGCATTCAAGGATACGCCGCAGGTCAAGGCATTCTTGTCCTACCTCGTTTCGGACGAGGCGCAGAAGCTCGTAGCTTCCGCTGGTAACTGGACCGTCGCCAGTCAGGCGGTTCAGCCGAGCGACTATTCCAACCCGGTCCTCAAACGGGCTCGCGAGACGCTGCTCAAGCCGGGTGTGACACTTGTCGCCCAGCCGACCCAGGTTGTCGATCCGCCAGTAATCCAGGCCTTGTGGAAGGGTATTGTGCAATATGTGCTCGATCCCGACAGCCTCGACAGCGTCCTGCAGTCCATTGACGCTGCGAGATAACTCGGACGATCAATCCCGGGAGCGGCCTGAGGTCGCTCTCGGCACAAGACGGAATAAGCACCATGACTAGTCAGATCCTGCAGCTTGTCCTCGGGCTTCTCGCAATGCCCGCGATCGTCCTCGCCATCATCCTGCCGGGCGAACTGGCGATTAGGAGGTTTCCGCAGAAGCGCCAGAGCAGCCTGCGGCCGTGGATCTGGCTCTCGCCTGTCCTTGCTCTGGTCGGGCTTGTCATCGCCTATCCGCTTGCCGCATCGATCGTTTTCAGTTTCCGCGATGCCACGGCCAGCAAGTGGGTCGGATTCAGCAACTTCGTTTGGGCATTCGGGAGCGCCATGCGACCCGTTCTGTTCAACAATGTCCTGTGGATCGTCGTCTTTCCCCTGCTGACAGCCGTGCTTGCGCTTTCGGCCGCTATCATGCTGGACCGGGTCAAGTACGAACGCATCGCCAGAACCTTCCTGATCCTGCCGACCGCAATGTCCTTCGTCGCCGGCGCCGTGATCTGGAAGATGATGTACACTTACGAGCCACCGATGCAGCCCCAGACCGGGACGCTCAACGCCATCTGGACGGCGATTACCGGCCGGATGCCGATCGCCTGGCTGATCGACCGAAGCGTCAACAACTATGCGCTGATCGTCGTCGCGGTGTGGATGAGTATCGGCGTCGCCACCCTGATCCTGTCCGCGGGCGTCAAGAACATGCCGCGCGAACTGGTCGAAGCGGCCCGCATAGACGGAGCGGGGGAGTGGGCGATCTTCCGGTTCGTGACGCTTCCCTCGCTGTGGCCAACGATCCTCGTAGTCCTGACGACCCAGGCGATCTTCTCACTCAAGGTGTTCGACATCGTCTACGTCATGACCAACGGCTCCTTTGGCACCGATGTGATCGCCAACAGAATGTATACGGAGCTGTTCGTGAAGCAGAATCTGGGAACGGCCAGCGCCATCGCTGTCCTGCTCCTCATCCTGGCGTCCCCCGTGATCTTTATGAATATCAAGCAGATCAAGTCGGGGGGAGGAGAGTGACGATGTCCGCAATCGAAAGCCACAGAACCATGTCCGCACCGATGCAATCCACGTCGAAGCTCGGAACCCGGCTGAAAGGTGTAGCACTGCACACCGCGGTCTTCTTGCTTTGCCTGGTCTGGTTCACGCCTGTCCTGTCGCTTTTCGTGACGACCTTCCGATCGGAAAGCGACTCGTCGCGGACAGGGTGGTGGCACGCCTTCATCGAGTGGCGGCCAGTGCTGTCGAACTATGTCGAAGCGATGTACCTGACCGGCGTTGGCCGAAGCGTCGTGAACTCGATCGTCCTGACGGTCCCGACCGTCCTGGGCACCGTGCTCTTTTCCGCGATCGGGGCGTTTGCGCTCGCCCGGATGCGGTTTCGAGGGCGCATCGCCTTGTTTCTCGCCATGGTCGGGTTCCAAGTGCTTCCACCCCAGCTCGTGTTGGTGCCGATGCTGAAGTTCTTTCTCGCGCTCGGCCTTACCGGGACCTTCATCCCGGTGTGGATCATAGAGATGGGGCTGACGGTGCCGTTCGGGATCTTTCTCCTTTACGGCTTCTTCGCCAGCATTCCATCCGATCTTGTGGAAGCCGCACGCATCGACGGCGCTTCCGAACCCCGAATATTCTTGCAGATCATCCTGCCGCTATCCGGAGCCGTCCTCGCATCGCTGGCAATCCTGCAGTTCATGATCGCCTGGAACCACCTCCTGATCCCGCTGATCTTCCTGGGCTCCGGCTCGCTTTCGCCGCTGACGGTGCAGGTCGCAAGCCTGGCGCAGACCAATGCAGGTGGCCTCAACACGCTCACTGCGGCGACCTTCATCTCGGTGATCGTGCCCCTGGTCCTGATCGTCACCCTTCAGAAATATTTCGTACGCGGCGTACTCGGCGGCGCTGTCAAAGGATAACCATCAACGGCTTGCGATCCGCCTGGAGCGGAAGGCAACCGCTGCGCCCGACGGGACAGTCGGCGCGCGCAACGAGGAATGGAAGCATGGCCAACGTAAATCTTCGCGATGTCAGAAAGATCTATAATCAGACTCAGGTCATTCATGGCGTGAACGTCGATATCGACGACGGTGAGTTCGTGGTTCTGGTCGGACCGTCGGGATGCGGAAAGTCGACACTGCTGCGGATGATTGCCGGGCTGGAGGAAATTAGCGACGGACAGGTCCATATCGGATCGACCATCGTCAACGACATGTCCCCGAAGGACCGGGATATCGCGATGGTTTTCCAGAGCTATGCGCTCTATCCGCACATGACCGTTGCCCAGAACATGGGTTTCTCCCTGCAGATGCGCGGCAACGCAAAGGCTGAGATCCGCATCGAGGTCGAAAAGGCCGCCAAAATTCTCGACCTCGAAGCCCTGCTCGAGCGTTATCCACGGCAACTTTCGGGCGGCCAGCGGCAGCGCGTTGCGATGGGGCGGGCGATCGTGCGCAATCCGCAGGTGTTCCTGTTTGACGAGCCTTTGTCCAATCTGGACGCCAAGCTGCGCGTTATCATGCGCGGCGAGATCAAGGCGCTGCACCAGAGGCTGGGCAGCACTATGGTCTACGTGACGCACGACCAGATCGAAGCCATGACCATGGCAGACAAGATCGTGGTCATGCGCGACGGTTTCGTCGAGCAGGTCGGTTCTCCTCTTGCCCTCTACGATCGGCCGGCCAATCTCTTCGTTGCAGGTTTCATCGGTTCGCCGGGGATGAACTTCCTGTCAGGCAGATATGCCGCAGGCGCGGTCTGGATCGGCGATGTCCGGTTTCCGGTTTCCGATCTTCCAGTCTCCGCCAGCGAAGGGCGGCGGGTCATTTATGGCATCCGCCCCGAAAACCTTGCCATTAGCGATGACGATGGCCTGCCCCTTGTCGTCGACGTCATCGAGCCGACAGGCGCCGAAACGCATGTCGTTGGGCACATATCCGGGCAGCGGGTCATCGGTGTTTTCCGGGAGCGATTTGCGACGCGGCCAGGAGATGTTCTTCGCGTCAAATTCGATCCTTGGAAGGTCCATCTCTTCGACCAGCAAAGCGAACAGCGGATAAACTGAAGGGCAGGCGGACGAACAACAATGAACGCACCTCAGATCGAATTATCTCGAGAGGCGAAGGTCTTTCAGCTAACGGAGACATTCAGTCCGTCAATGCGGACATTCCCTCAGATGGTCTCCCTTCAGGCCGAGCGATACGGCGACCGGCCGCTGGGGCAGCAGGTGTCAAAGCCGGCGAATCGATAATGCTAAAAAAAGGCTTCGATCTCAGTGCCTCGGAGTTGATTGACTTCTGTCAGCCCCGGATGGGTTATTTTTCCGTGCCGTGCTTCCTGGATTTCATTGAGGCGCTGCCGCTGACTGAAAGCGGCAAAGTTCAGAAATTCAAGCTGATTGAGAAAGGCGTGACGAACACGACCTGGGACAGGGAGAAGGTAGGGTACAAAGTGGCCCGATGACCGAGAGGTGGCGCTTATAGCTGGCGATGGAACTCATACCACGTCTTTATGTTAAATTCGCTGATGCCGGGCGAGAGAATGTCCGGCAGGCTCAAGCAGTTCCGGCGCGCCTCCACCCGCTACGACAAGACCAGGAAATCCCTTCGGGATTTCTTGCCTTAGCGGCCGCCAAAATATGGCTGCCATACTTTGTTCAACAGGGCCTAAGCTTGAATTTAGGTACAAAGCGTTTGTAGATATCTACCATATTCGCTCTTGCCCAGCTTCTTGCCGACGGCCTCCAGTTGCTTGTCATCTATAAAGCCCCTGCGCCAGGCGACCTCTTCAGGGCTGTTGATTTTGATGCCCTGCCGCTTCTGCAGAGTGCCGACAAAATTGCCTGCTTCCAACAAACTCTCGGGCGTGCCGGTGTCGAGCCAAGCAAAACCGCGGCCCATTTGTTCGACGTTCAACTTGCCGCGTTCAAGATAGACTCGGTTGACATCGGTAATCTCCAGTTCACCGCGCAGCGACGGCTTGAGGTTTGCGGCAATGTCGACCACGTCCTTGTCGTAAAAATAGAGTCCGGTAACCGCCCAGTTGGATTTCGGGACAGTCGGCTTTTCGACGATCGAGATCGCCTTCATTGCCTTGTCGAACTCCACGACGCCATAACGTTCCGGATCGTGGACATGATAGGCGAACACTGTCGCGCCATCGTTGCGCGCCGCGGCGCTTTCAAAAAGCTCCGTGATGCCATGGCCGTAGAAAATGTTATCACCGAGGATGAGGCAGGACTGATCCGATCCGACAAAATCGGCACCGATGATGTAAGCTTGAGCAAGACCTGCAGGTGAAGGCTGTTCCGCATAGGAAAGCGAAATTCCCCAGGCCGAACCGTCGCCTAACAGGCCGCGAAAATCGGGCAGATCATGCGGCGTGGATATGATGAGGATGTCGCGTATTCCGGCCAGCATCAACGTCGAGAGCGGATAATAGATCATCGGCTTGTCATAGACGGGCATGAGCTGTTTCGACGTGACAAGCGTCATCGGATGCAGCCGCGTCCCGTTGCCGCCAGCCAGAATGATACCCTTCATCGACAATTCTCCTCAAAATGCCTTTTCCATGCCGGCCTGTTTTCCGGCGCGCCGCTGGCCAAGAGCCGTTGCACCGTAGTCGCGGTCGCGATTTTCCAGACTGGCAGTCGAACGCCGTGAATCTGTTCGAGTTTGCTGCAATCCAACCTCGAATTGGTTGGCCTCAGAGCCGGTGTCGGATATTGCGCAGTCGGGATCGGATGGACGATCGCAGACGGGCCACCCATCTCGGCAGATATGCGGAAGATCTCGGAAGCAAAGTCTGCCCAGCTGGCCTCACCGCTTCCCGCCATGTGGAACATGCCGCGCAGGCGCTGGTCCCGTGACGACAGCAAATTGTCGGCAACCGTTAATATGGCATCGGCGATATCGAGTGCAGATGTTGGATTGCCGTATTGATCGGCGACGACAGCGAGTTCGTCATGACTTCCGGCAAGATGTAACATCGTGCGCAAAAAGTTCTTGTTAAAGGGGCTGTAGACCCATGCGGTCCTGAGGATGACGTAATCCGCCCCCGACGCGATGAGACGATGTTCGCCCTCAAGCTTCGACCGCCCATAAACACAGAGGGGGGCGACAGGGTCGCTCTCCTGATAAGGCGAAGACTTGTCGCCGTCGAAGACATAGTCCGTCGACAAATGAATAATCGGCACGTTGAGCTTGGATGCCACGCGACCGATCTCGCTTAGGGCCGCGCCGTTGACGACGAAAGCTTTGGCGGCGTCGCTTTCCGCTTGGTCGACGGCAGTATAGGCGGCAGCGGAGATGATCAGTTCAGGTCTCGCTTCCACAAGAGCTTTTTCGATCGTTCCGATATCGGCAAGGTCGAGATTGGGTCTTGCTAGCGGAATAATTTCTATCTCGCCGTGGTGCTCGGCTCGCTCGATCAGAGACTGCGCGACCTGCCCGCCACGTCCGGTGACCACATACCGCCGCGCCATCATTTGCCTCCGGACCGATGAAGGAGGCCGAGCCGGCCACCGCCGTATCCTTGACGAAGCGGCGCCCACCACCATTCGTTTTCCAGGTACCAGTTGACGGTCTTTTCGATCCCGGTATCGAAGTTTTCTTCTGCCTTCCAACCCAATTCCGCCTCGAGCTTGGTGGCGTCGATCGCGTAACGCGCGTCATGCCCGGGCCGGTCCGTGACATATGTGATCAGTCGCTCGTGGGGGGCTTTCTGCGGCCGCAGAGTGTCCATGATCGAGCAGATGCGCTTGACCACCTCTATGTTGCTCCGCTCATTGCGGCCGCCGATATTGTAGGTTTCGCCAATCCTCCCGCGTTCGGCGATGAGGTCCAGCGCCCTTGCGTGGTCCTCGACAAATAGCCAGTCGCGGATATTGGCGCCGTTACCGTAAACAGGCAGCGATTTGCCCTCAAGAGCATTCAGCACAATCAGCGGGATCAGTTTTTCAGGGAAGTGATAAGGGCCGTAATTGTTCGAGCAGTTGGAGACAATAACCGGCATGCCATAGGTGCGGGCCCACGCCTTGGCGAGGTGATCAGAGGCTGCTTTGGACGCTGAATAGGGAGAAGAGGGATCGTAGGGGGTTTCTTCGGTGAACAATCCGCCCTCGCCGAGAGAGCCATAAACCTCGTCGGTAGAGACGTGGAGAAAGCGAAAGTCTGTTTTAGCTTTGCCGAAGAGATCCTGCCAGTGGTGCCGGGCTGCCTCCAGCAAGGTAAATGAGCCGACGACGTTGGTTTCGATGAAGTCGCGGGCGCCAGTTATAGAGCGGTCCACGTGGCTCTCCGCCGCCAGATGCATGACTCGGTTAGGTTTGAAACTGTCGAACGCCTCCTGCATCGCCGCTCGATTGCAAATGTCTGCCTGAAGGAAACGATGCCGCGGATTGTTTTCGACGGTGGCGAGCGACGCCACGTTGCCGGCATAAGTCAGCTTATCTACGGTCAAGACGTCGTAGTTTTTAACGAGAACCAGATGACGCACGACAGCCGATCCGATGAACCCGGCGCCGCCGGTAACGAGGACTCGCATTGCATGCTCCCTAGCTGCCACCAGCTATTGTGAATGAAGTCGTCTCAAGCTCGGCGAGACACGGTTGCATCCGATCTCTCTGCGAAAGCACGGCGCTTTCTGCTGTCACCGGCCACCTGATGTTGAGCTCTGGATCATTCCATAATATTCCGCGGTCATGGTCGCGGCTGTAGTAGTCCGTTACCTTGTAGGAGATGATGCTGTTGGGCTGGAGAGTGCAGAACCCATGTGCAAACCCTGCGGGAATCCAGACCTGGCAACCGTTCTCGGCGGTCAGCTCCGCTTGGACATATTGTCCAAAAGTCGGTGATCCTCTCCGGATGTCGACTGCGACATCGAGGATGGAACCGGCGATGCACCGGACCAGCTTTCCTTGAGCGCGAGGTTCAATCTGAAAGTGCAATCCTCTCACCGTGCCAGCTTCTACGGAAAGCGATTGGTTATCCTGGACGAAATTGAAGGCGCCGATGTTTTGGCCAAAGACGTCAGAACGGAAAGTCTCTGAAAAATATCCGCGATGGTCTCCATTTTTTTGGGGCGTCACCAGCACGACGTCGGCGATTTTCGTCCGTTCAAATTGCATGTCTTCCTCGCACTCAGATCGCTCGATCATTTCAACCACGTGATGGACACATCCGGCCGCGTTCACTGGATCATTCGTGACATCTCCAAAGGGCTTTTTGTTTTGTGCCGTTGCAACGAAGCCGTCTCGGTGTCTCCAGGGTAACGAATGCAGGCGAGAAACATCTTGTGCGGACGTTGAGGCGTGATTGGTATTTTCGCAGCCAGGTAAAATTCCTATAGCCAAAAATAGGAGCTTAACGAATATATTTTCAAATCGTACGCGTAAATATGTTATTGATGTTAAGCAACATTTACGTATGATTACATCATGGAGCAGATATAGTTCAAAATTTGAATTAGTTTTATTCCAGAACCGCTTAATGGTGACCGTATGATCATATTTTCAGATGAAAATTTGGAGGTGATACATCATTCTGGATCGTCTCCCTACCTTCTCGTCACATTTAACGAAATGGAAATGAGGGCGAACGGCAGTCGTTTCTGGGGGCAGCGATTGTGCGAGAAGGCCGGCATTTCGGCGCTCGGCTTCATCAGCAGGCGACCGAACTGGTTTCCAGCGGCGAGCGTCGTCAAGGCCGTCGAGGCGGCCGCGCCCATACTTCACGCGACATCGGAGCGGATCCTCTACGGGCATTCGCAGGGCGGATATGCGGCGTTGCGGTACCGGAGGCGCTTCAACGCCACAGTCGCCGTCGCCTTTTGCCCGCAAGTCTCGATCGATCCGAAGGCGGTTCCCTTCGATGGCAGGTTTGCGCGCCATTTCTCGCCCGCCCTTCACGCCAATATGGGGATCGCACCTGATCATGCGGCAGGCCGGGCCTATCTGTTCTTCGATCCGTTTCACACCGTCGATCACCAGCACGCGGTTCGGATCACGGCGCAACAGGAGAGGACCCAACTGGTGCCTGTCCATATGACCGGCCATGGCACCGTTCGCGCCTTTACCGGGACGGCGCGCGCGCTGTCGCTGATCGAGGCCTGCCGCGCAGACGATCTTCCGGGTCTGCGCGGTCTCGCCCGTGCAGCGCGCGTGACCGCGCCAATGCGGCCCTATCAGATCGCCATGACGGCGATTGCCCGGCATCGGGCCTGGGCCGACCGGTTTCACGCGCGCTTCGGCGCAAATTTCTCTCCTGTCGAGCGGGCAAACTTCCTCTACCATCGTGCCAACCGCCATATTCGCGACGGTGAGCTTGTGACGGCGCGGGCCATGCTTGCAGACGCCGTGGCGTATCAGCCGGACAATCTCGGCTTCGGCCGCCGGCTGGAGGAATTGGACGGCCGCATCGCGCGGCTCACAGCGGCAGGCGCCGCGCATTCGTGATCCAAATTTTGCCGAGCCTGCCGCGGCAAGGCAGCCTTCGCGAAGAAGGACGGCCCTCGAGCTTTTCGCGACGCGAGTGTCTTTAAAGCGCGGGCGAGAGAAGTTTTGGGCTTTCGGCGATCGCGGCATCGAGTTTCCGCCGTAGCAATGTGCGATAGAGTTTGACGTGTTCGCGCGCACAGGCGGCGCGGTCGGCGGGTTGGCGCATGGAAACGCGCAGCCGTTCCCAGATCTTGCCATCGCCCAGCACTTCAACGATGCGATCCGCGAGATCCTGGCTGCTGCCTGCGCGGAAGTGCAGGCCGTCCTTTCCGTCGCGCACCTTCTCGGCCATTCCGCCGATATCGGAGCAGATCATCGGCCTGCGGTGGAGCAGAGCTTCCTGAATGACAACGGGCGAGTTTTCCCACCAGACGGACGGCTGAACCACCCAGTCGACGGAACGCATGAGACGCGGCACGTCCGCATTCTGGTAGGCGCCGTAGAAGCGAACGCGGTGGCCGGCCTCGGCGATGAGCTTCTTGATACGTTCCTGGAACTCGGCCGGCTGTCGCTCGAGATTGCCGCCAAAGATCATCAGGCAGGAGTCTTCGCCCCATATTTCCTTCGGGATGCGCGAGACGGCCTCGATCAGCAGATCGGCGCCCTTGAACGGCGTCATTTGTCCGAAATAGGCAAACCGGTTGCGGCGCGGCTTGGCACCTTGAACCTCGCGCGCGGGCGCCGCCGTTTCCATGGCGATGCCGTTTTCGATCACGCTGATCTTGTCTCTTTCGATGCCCCATGCGGCATAGCGATCCGCCAGGAACCGGCTGGGGGAGATGAAAGCGTCGGCAAGGCCGAGCATGCCGCGGGCGAACAATTCCCGCTTCAGGAAACGCGAGACGGGAATCTCGGGAAAGCAGCCGTGGCAGGCGACCGGGGACGCGGTTTCACAGAGCTGGCCGGAAGGCCGTTTCACCATCTGCCCGTGATTGTGGCAGATCGACAGATATTCATGGAACGTGACGATGATGGCGGCGTGCGGAAACGCTTCTCGCAAAGCATAGAGCGCCTCGAGACCGATGCCGAGAACATGATGGAAATGGATGACGTGGGGCCTGAGATCGCGCGCAAAACGCAAGAGGTCCCGGCTGATCGCCTGCGTATCGCCGTTGGACAGGAAGAAGTGGTCGTAATCGTCGGTGTGGAACAGCAATTCGTCCTCGACAAGGCGCAGGCTCATCAGCGCGGATGCGGCGTGCCGCGGCACCGGGTGTCCGATCCGGGCCAGATAAACCGATTCCACGTTCGGCAATGCTTTCAGGCCGAGATGCAGGTTGTGGGACGCGATTTCCGCCCCGCCGAGCGAGACCGACGGATGTGCATGCGAGACGACAAGGACGCGAAGCTGCTCGTTCATGCGGGCCTCTTTTCCAGGTGCTTTTCAACGGTGAGGATAGGCAGCCATTGGCTCTTGAAGATCTTTCGGTCGATCTCCTCCACCAAAGCCGCCATCGCGGGACTATCGCCGGCGCGTGCGTCGTCGCAGCCCCACATCTGCACGGACGGCAGCAAGTAGGAGTCGAATCCTGACCGGCTGAGGCGGAGGCCGAGATCCAGACCCTTTTCCTGCGTGCCGAGATAGCCGCCGGAAAAGCCGCCCGCGCGCGACAGGGCGTCGCGGGGCATGATGCAGCATTCGAGCGATGCCGCCGCGATGCCGGTCACCTTCATGTCGGTCACCGCTTTGAGCGGATATCCGGCGTAGCGGCCCACAACCGGTTGGTCGTCGTTGCCGTCGTCAATCCAGCTTCCCGCCCAGCGAACCGAATGGTCTTCGTAAGCGAGGACAGGCGAGATGATGCTTCCTTTCATCGTGGAAGCCGCGGCCACGAGCTTGCCATACCAGCCTGTCCCATGCGGGATCAGCGAGGCGGAGAGCGACACGACCGTTTCACAGGAAAGCGCCTGCGTGCCCGCTTCCAGCATGTCGTAAACGTCGCCCATACCCTTCGTCGACACCATTCTGACCGAAAGGCGATAGAAACGTGCGAGCTCCTTGAGGCGGGTGGCCTGCCTGCGAAACCGCTCGGCGGGCATGGCGATCACGATCGGAGCGCCCCGGGTTTCCGGATCGAGCGCAAGCAGGGCGAGCAGCGGGGAGATGTCCTCCTCGCTCTCGCCTACTGCGATGATGATCGGTGGGCCGTTTTCTTCATCGAAGAATCCGGCATCTATGATCGTTTCTATGACCGGCGCTGATCTTCCTGGTGATTGGTTGAGGAACGGAACGATGTGTGTATCGACGATCCCTGGCAGTGCGCTGTTGGCGGGATCGATCGAGCCGATCTGGCGCAATGCCGCCGAACGTGCCGAAAGGCGTGTCGGTTTTACCGGCAGAAACGCACGGCGCGAATCCTGCAGCGTCAGTTCAAAATAAGTGGGGGCACCGGGATCTTCAGCCGATAACGGGGCGTGGGCGATGAAGCCGTGGGCACGCTGATCTCCCCGCAGACCCGGCACAAGATGCCCCTGATCGCTGAAACTGTCCGTGACGTCGGGGCGATCGAAGCGCGTCCAGTGTTCGTCAAGGCGGGTCGCAGCATCGCGTCGGCGCAACCTAACCGTCGCGACGTGGCCATCGGGGTCGTAAAGCCAGCCGGAGATGAGGAGATTTCCCACATCGGCCTCGAATATGCTGTCTACCCCCATCCGGACGGGATAGGGCAGGCCGGAGACGGTTTCCTTGCCCTCGAAGCTGTTGGCGGCGGCCCGCAGCGACAGGAGCACGTCCGGCGTGCCATGGGTGCGCATCAGGACAGACCGGATATGTTCGGGGGTTTCCTGCGGATCGGCGATGCGCTTGCGAGGATGGACCGCAACATGCCTCCAGCCGGTGCGCCCTCGAAAGATCAGACCTTCAATGTCGGCCGCACGGGCAGCCTCGTCCGTCTCCAGAAGGCCGACAAAACCGGTGGCGCCATCAGGAGCGTCGGGCCGTGCAAAGGTGGCTATACCGCATTCCACGACCACCGGTGTCGCCCTCCCGATCAGGGACATCCGGCAAGGCCCGGGTGTCATGCCGCGGCTCCAGCCCTGCAGGAATGTCACGCCATCATGGCTCTCGCCGATCAACTCGACGAAGCCATCAGTGGCGTGGGTCGCCTGCAAAAGCGCGGTTATGGTGAGAAGCCTGCGGCGGCTGAGATCGCCGGTCATCAGCGCGTCCACGAGCCGATTTATGACGGTGGCCGACTGAGATCCGGCGGACTCCCGCATGAGCGCGACTGCTTCCTCCGTTGAGGCAAGACGGGACGCAAAGATGTAGGGCGCGCTCGTCTCCTTCTCTCCGAAGCGTATCGTGGTCATGGCAAGGTCCGTGTCCCCTGCCGGGAGGAGCGCCGCAAAGCCGTGCTTGGCCCGCGGTGAGGATGCGGCCGATCGCCATTCCGAGACAAATGCATTTCGCGTGTCGGCCTGGTCTTCGCCGACACAAACCGTCACGTCACCGGCCGGGACATGACCGAGGCCGATAAGGAGCAGGGTGGTCTCGTCGACGCGGCAGCCGATCACCCTTCCGGAGCGCATCGCCCTGCTCGTCCCCTGCTTGGCGGGCGTTGGCTTGGCGACCAGGGGGCTGGTGACCGGAGGATTGGCAACCGTGGGAGATTGTTCCGTAACCAGCATGCCTTGCACTCCCTCCATCAAATCCTGGCAATCAGCGCAAGACCGGCGCCAGCGGCAAATCCGACGAGAACGAACAGCAGCAACAGCATGGGTTTGAATTCAGCGCTCGCCCGCTTCTTCAGTGTATTCAGGTTCTTCTCCATCCCCGCCACGACCCCGTCCAGCCGCATCAGGTGGACATCGAGGTCATTCAGTCGTTGGCTGACCTCCACCTTGAGGTTTTCGACGGCGTTGCCCATTTCGGTCAGGCCGGTAGTTTCGGCCTTGTCCCCATCGATTTCCGGTGCGCGCTGCAGGGAGCGCTGCGAGACCTGCAACTGCCGCTGCGACGCCATCAGCACATCGAGTTTGTCGAGCACTTTTGCCAGCGGCGCTGCGATCAGGGCTTCGGCCGCCTGCTCGTTCGGCTGCGGAACACGCAGAGCCTGTTCGGAGCCGCTTTCATTGCGCGCCATGACGACGATATCGTTGGCCCGCGAATGGAGGGGATCGGGCAGCGCGATTTCGAACGCGTGTTTGCCGTCGCCGATACCGTTGCGCCGCAGATCGGGACGGTTGCGATCGGCAACGGCCTCGGCAATGACCTTGCCATCGAGAAGGACACGAATGGACAGCCGTTGATCCGGCGCCATCGGGTCGAATGCCCAGCCGAAGATCGTACCCATGTCGACGGCGTCCACCCGGCCGTTCATCGGCTTGACGTTGTCCTGTTCGGATGCGGCATCCGGTCGTTCGGCGGGACTGGTCATGCGCTCTCCAATGCCTGAACCTGTGCCGTCTCCATCCACTTGAGATAGCGGCGGGCAGTCGTGTCGATGTCGTCGGGCTTGCGGGCGTTTTGCGCGAACAGGTGCAGCAGTTTGGGGTCTTCCACGATGTCGCGCATCGCCGCGGCGAGCGCCCGGGCATCATTGGGTGGGACGGTCAGGCCGTTGACCCCATGCTCGACCATTTCAGCCATTCCGCCGATATTGCTGGCGATGACCGGGCGGCCTTGCGCCTGGGCTTCTTGAATGACCAGCGGTGCGTTCTCCCACCAGACGGAAGGAACGATGGTGCAATCGACCGCGGCCACCAGGTCGCCGATATCTTCGCGTCGATAGGGGCCGCGGGCCTGTACGGATCCTGATGTTTCGGCAAAGCGCCGATTGATCTCCTCGATGAACGTCTCGCTCTGGAAGGGCGCGCCGCCATGGACGCGAAGTTCGAAATCCAGGCCGTCGGCAAGAAGCTGACGCGCCGCCTCGAGCAAGACGGTCACCCCCTTCCAAGGGTTGAGATTGCCGAAATATCCGAAGACCGGCTTGCCACCCTGGAGCAGATCTCTTCGCACGCCGGCCTTGCGGACGGGGATGCCATTGGGAATGACGCTGATCGTATCTTCGTCCAGGCCCCATTGCACGTAGCGATCCCGCAAGAAGGCGCTTGGCGAGACGAAGTGGTCGACCGTGCTCAACAGGGCCTTCAGGTGGCGTTCGCGCAAGGCAAAGCGATCAAGCGGAATGTCCTTGAAGCAGGCATGGCAGCGGTCCGGGCTGGACTGGTGACAAAGCTCCTTGGTGCCAGTGCGCACCATCAGGCCGTCATGATGGCAGATGGGGTAGTAGTCGTGGAGTGTCATGACGATCTGGCAGTCGGGCAGAGTGCGGCGGACGATGTGGGGAAACTCGGCGCCGAGCAGCAGCATGTGATGGAGATGAACCACATCCGGCCGGAAATCGCGCAGCAGTTCCGCTATGTCAGGCACGACGCCATAGAGGTCGATCTGGCTCATGAAGAAGCGGTCGAAATGTCCGGACCACAGCAGGATTTCGTCTCCCGCCGAGCCGATGCTCTGGAAGCTCGTGCCTGGTCTCGCTTCGCGATGAATATGGTTTGTGGCACCGAGAAACAGAGCTTCATGGCCCGCGCGCTGATAGGCGCGAAACAGGTCATGGGCGAATATCTCGGTGCCGCCCGGGTGAAGGGACGGATGGTTGTGGGCAGCGACCAGAATGCGCTTGCTCATCGGCCATTTCCCCGACGCTTCGCCACAATGAAATCCTGATGGTGAGCCGCATTGGTACCGCGCCAATGGCCCAGCGATTTCAAGGCGACGGAGAGGCCGGCCCGTTCGAGCGCCCTGTCGAGAAAGCCGTCTTCGAAGCCGACTGCCGCAAGTGGCGCCTGGTTGGGCACGAACCAGAACGGGCTTTCGCCATAACGGCGGAACGCAAGGCGCGGATCGCGCCGCCCGTGCTCGTTTGCCGCCGCGATCCGGTCGACCACGAAGGCTGTCATGAACAATCGCCCGCCGAATGCCAGGACCCTGCGAACCTCGGCGAGATAAACGAGGACTTCCGCAGGGGGCAGGTGAGTGACCACCGACGTCATGATGACGAAGTCGAAATGGTGATCCGGAAAGGGAAGCCTCAGGGTCTTGCCGCTGACCTTGCCGGTCGGATTGTAGAGTTCGTGCGCGATATCCAGTCGCTGGAAGGCGAAATTGGAATAGGCGGGCGTGATCGTCCGCTGGCACCAGTCGATGCCGCCCTCGACCGGATCGATGCCATCGTAGCGGCTCGTCTGCGGATCGAGATACTGGGTGAGCGGCACGGCCATCCGGCCGATACCGCAACCGATGTCGAGCACGCGGGCCTCTTCGCGCAGGCCGCCGATACGGATGAAGTGCCCGAGGAATTCTGCGCCGATCGCACGAAAATCACCGTCACCCACGAAGACATTGGTGGGTTCCGGCTGCGGCAGAAATCGGTTGCCCCGAACGGCTTCGAGCAGCCAGCGAACACGGTCCTCGTCGACCAGCCGAGCCGGCTTGGGAGGGTGCACGAGTGCTACCTGTGTCACGCTGCGTTCCTTTCCTGGCTTCTGCCGTTTGTGGCGGCGGGGCGATCTTGAACTCTGCCGACCTGGTTCGCCATCAAGTCGGTGATGTCGTCTTCCCAGCGCTGGGTGTGCAGCCAGGAATTGTATTGGCTGGCGACGCCGCGCATATAGTCCTGGCTACGGCGGATCGAGCGGCGCTCGAAGTGATACAGACAGGCGGCCGGCTCATAGGTGATCTGGAGCCCGAGACGGCGGATCTTGAGGCAGAGGTCACTGTCCTCGTAGTCGCCGATTATGTAGTCCTCGGTGAAGCCGCCGACACGCTCGTAGATGGCCCTGCGGGTCACGAGGCAGGCGCCGGTGACGCCGGGAACCTCGCGGGCTTGCTGGGCGGGAGCATAGTCGCCGGGCATGCCCTTGTTGAAATGGTGGTTCAACCAGATCCCGCGCTGGTCGCGGCCAAAATACAGGCCGGCATGCTGCAGCGATCCGTCTTCGAAGAGCAGTTTAGGGCCGATGGCGCCGAGCCTGCTGTTTTCCAGAAGCGGCCGCGACAGCACCTGAAGCCAACCGGGTCCCTTTGGCACGACATCCGAATTGAGCATGACCAGAACGGCGCCGCGGGCAAAACGTGCGCCGGCATTGCAGGCCCGTGCGTAGCCGCTGTTGCGGTTCATGATGACCAGCTTCATCGGCAGCCCGTGCAGCAGGTGCAGGCCGCCCAGCATATGCTCCGTCTCATCCTGGATTTCCGGTGAATCGAGGACAAAGATGATCTCGGCATTGGCAACGAGCCACGGATCGGTGGCCATTCCCGACAGTTGGAAGCGCAGGAAATCGAGGACCTTGTAGAGAGGTATGACAATCGAAACGAGGGGTGTGGTTTCGGACAGGCTGTAGTCCTTGGTGGAATCGACCTCTATGGTCTTGCCCAATCGCCGTTCTATGTCCTGCAGGGCGGGCGCGAGGATCGCGCGGAAGGCACTGTCGACCGCATGCTGCGGCGGCACGGCGCGCAGGACATGGTTTCGCTGCGTTGCGGGCTCGAATGGCTGCAGCTTCGGTATCAGCGGCCTGACCGCTCCCGAAGCAAGGCGCAACTGAAATCGCGGCTGCAGGAGCGGGCCGGGGGATTCCGGCAGCGGAATCCAGGCAACGAAGCCGGTCACATCGGTCTTGCTCTTTTCATCCTTGCCTTCCGCCCATGCCGGGAATTTGTAGCTGTTTGCGTCAAGTGGCACGGCAGTGCCGTCCTCCTTGACATAGTCGATACCGGCGAAGGCGGATGATGGTGCATGGAACCAGCCGCCTGCCAGAAGGCCGTCGTCGAGCGCCAGGGCGAGATCGATCTCCCCCGACGGATGCATCGACGACTTGGCAATACGGGTTGCAGGCAGCGGGGCGTTGACCTGAAGGTCGATCGCCGTCGCGGCGCTGCCTTCCGGCAAGCTGGCGAGACAACGGACGACCATTTCGCGCAACTCCACGGCCTCACGGTTCTTGCTCCACCAGGCCTGAAGGCTGGGATGGCGAGGCTTGTCGTCAGCAAGCTGGCGGATTGCAGCACCATTCTTGCTCAGGAGGACGATCAGAAACGGAGGAGAGGGAAAAGGCGCCTCGGCGATGAAATGGCAGGGTTGCAGTCCGCTTTTCGCTTTGCGTCCGAGGACAGGCCTTGCGGCCATGCGTGCGATCGAAGTCGCGCCGATCGAATAGATCGCTACGATGTCGCCGAGGTCCGGATGGATCGCCGTCTCGATCAGATGGCGTCCCTGGGCAACCTGGCAGACGATGCCGGCGGCCTGCGGTTCGGGCACGAGCGCATGAAGGGCGTCTTCAACGATCATATGGAAAAGATGGTCACCGGTGATGCGAAAGGCGCTTCGCCAGACGGTCAGCAGGTTGTTGACGAACTTGATACGGGAACCCGGCGCAAGATCGGTAAACAGCGCTTCCACATCGAGGGGCGTGAGCATGCGTGCCGGCGGCATCATGACGGTTTCGACGATGCCGCCGTGTTCCGTGCAGATGTCCACATTCACCGGCTGCTGTTCCGGCCGCATCGCCCAGAACATGCGTTGCCTTCCGTGGCCGAGCGGAAGCATCATGCTGACCAGCGGTACCGGCGACCGATCCATCGACAACAGGCACTTGGTGGTTGCGGGAAGGGCCGGGGGGAGATCCCAGACAAGGATGGCCAAATCCGTGCCGAGCCGAAAGATTTTTGCGTTTCTAAAAACGCCGGTGGCGTCTATCGCTTCGTCGAACGTCACACGCTGCCCCTTTGGATCGGAGTTGCGCGCCCTGCGGGAGGAGGCAGGGCGCGCAGAAATCATGCTCAGTGAACGGTGAAGTAGTTCTCGGGATTGGCATGAATGTCGTCAGCGTCGACATTGACCAATGTGAGCGTATCGCCATGGCCGAGATCCACGACGACATTGCCGCCGACCTGCGTGATGCGCGAGGCCAGATCGTCCGGCGAAGTCACGTCGAGGCCATTGATGCCCTTCGAGATCTGCAGGATATCCTCGCCAGCGGTGAAGTCGAGAATGACGTCATTGCCGCCGCCGCCGCCGAAGACGAAGACGTCATTGCCAGCACCGCCGACAAGGAGGTCGTTGCCAGCGCCGCCATCGATGATGTCGTTGCCGTCGCCGCCGTAGAGGATGTCTGCACCCTTGCCGCCGGACAGAAGGTCACTGCCATGCCCGCCGAGCAGGGTGTCATTGCCCTTGTCGCCGTAAAGAAGATCATCACCCCAGCCGCCGACAAGATTGTCGTCGCCAGCTTCACCGTTCAACAAGTCGCTACCCTCGCCGCCGAACAGGGAATCATGTCCCTTTCCGCCGAACAGGATGTCGTCACCCTCACCGCCGAACACCATGTCGTGTCCGTTGCCGCCGTTTACGAAATCATCGCCCGCATGGGCGCGGATGAAGTCGTTGAAGCGGGAACCGAACAGGGCATCGTCGTATGCTCCGCCTTCCAATGTGGCCATCTGCCTCTCCTCTTCAGGTTTGTATGAGTGCGTTGTCGGCGCAGGGTGCGACGATTTCGCGCTTGAAATGTGCACTGCAAAAAACAGAAGCGCAAGCATAACCCGGAGCTAAAATGTCAGATGTTGGGAAATATATTTCCTGAATTGAATATTAATGGCACATTGTTTCGATAATGGGCCATCTTATAAATTAAAATTGCCGTATTTTACTTTGAAACAACTTCAATATTTGAAACAGTTTCTGCTATGCAGCATTTCTTGCGGCGTAGACACTAGTCTTCCCTGAAAGCGCGATGGAAACTCTCGAGGACGGGAGAGGTGATGTAGTCGATCGCGCGGCGTGACGCGTGAATGATCAGCACCTCTGCCGGCATGCCGGGATAGAGGCGCACATCAGGGTTTGCCTCAAGCGATGCCGGGTCGAGTTTGGCGCGCGCGACGAAAAAGGCACTGTTTGATTTCTCATCGACCGACTGGTCTGCGGCGACATACGTGATTGTACCTTCCATCGGCAGGCGGGACCGTTGGTTATAGGCCGTCAGCCGGACCTGGGTATGCGAGCCGACGGCGATGCTGTCGACGTCGCGAGGATTGACGCGCATCTCGACCAGCAGCGGCTCGTTTTCCGGGACGATCTCAAGCAGCGGCTGGCCGGGCGTGACCGCGCTGCCGGGGGTGCGCAACAAGATGTTGCTGATGATGCCATCCTGCGGAGAGCGGATTTCAAGCCGCCGCAGCACGTCCTTCGACGCGGTGATCTGTTGTTCGACGTCGGCGAGATCGACGCGTGCGGTGGTGATTTCGCCGGCAATCGTCGACTGAAAATCGCTTTCGATCCCGGTCAGCGCAAGCTGTGCACCGGCTGCGGCCTTTTCGGATTGGGCCTTGTTGCCGACGAGCTCGCCCCTTTGCCTCGCGAGATCGCTGAGTCTGGAGTCGATCTCGATGACCTGGGTACGCGGTACGGCGCCTATCTTCACCAATGAGTCCATCGCCGCGCGGTGCTCCCTGATGAAGCCGATTTGCCGGTCGATCGCCTCGATCTGGATATTGTATGACGCCGCCAGTTCGAGGTGTTCCTCGATCGTTTTTCTCTGGACCTCGACGCGTCCGACCTTGGTCTCGCGCCGCTTTTCAAAAAATATCGTCTCCGCCCTGACGGAGTCATCCATCGCAACATCCCAGGCGTCCCCGAAATCGTTAGGAAAACTGATTTGCGGCGCGTCGTTCTGTTCGGATTTCAGTCGAGCCAGTTTGGCGATCAGGCCGATGCGCCGGGCCTGGAGCGACCGGAGGCTGGAACGGGCGCGCGTATCCTCCAGTTCGATCAGGGGCTGACCGACTGTGACCTTGTCGCCCTCCTGGACGAGCAATCGGTTCATCACGCCGCCTTCGAAATGGCTGATGGTTTTTCGTTTCGAATCGACGATGATCGTGCCGTTGGCGACCGTGGCGCTGCTGAGCTCGACCGAGAACCCCCAGGCAAAAAATCCCCCGAACGACACGAGGATCGTGGCAAGCCCCGCAATGACGAGACCGCGCAGCGGTGAACGGTTGTCGAATTGGTCGGACTCCACGTTCGACGAGGCGGCATCCGGCAAGGCCGGCTGATATCGTTGGATTTGGCGCTCGGAAAGATCGGCGCGGATCGCGAGCGGTTTTTTCTCAACCAGGAGGGGTTTCTGCGCGGTCATATTGCGGATACCTCCCGGGTTGTTTCGCCCGGCGCCGCTACCGGAATCACGGACGTACGCGGTCCGAACTGGGTGATGCGGCCGTTTTCAAGCACGAGCAGCTTGTCGGCGACCTGCATGATGGCCGGCCGGTGAGCGATAATGATGACGATGGCACCACTTTCGCGGGCGCGCTCGATCGCGCGGATAAGGGCCCGCTCGCCGATCGCGTCCAGATTTGCGTTCGGCTCGTCGAGCACGATGAGGCGCGGCTGGTTGTAGAGGCAGCGCGCCAACGCGATGCGCTGCCGCTGGCCTCCGGAAAGGGTCAGATGTCCGTCGCCGACCGGCGTGTCGTAGCCGAGCGGCAGGCGCCCGACCATTTCATGGATGTCGGCCAGTCGCGCCGCCTCCAGGACCTTGTATGGATCGCTGTCTGCCATTCGCCCGATGTTTTCCCGGATGGTGCCTTCCAGAAGCGAGACGGATTGCGGCAGGTATCCGACAACCTGGCCGAACGAGCTACGCTCCCAGAGAAAGGTATTGTTGCCGTCGAGGAAGACGCCGCCGGACGTGGGGCGCAGGATGCCGACCAGCAGGCGCGCAAGCGTCGATTTGCCCGCGGCGGAAGGGCCGATCACGCCCAGAACCTCGCCCGGAGAGAGGGAGAAAGAAATGCCCTTGATGATCGGCACATCCAGGCCGGGGGCTGCGTAGATGAGCTTGTCGACGACGATGTCGCCCGACGAATGCGGCGTCGGCATCGTCTGGCGGATTGCAACGTCCGCCGTGAGGAGGGCCTCGAGACGATGCCAGGCCCCTGCCGCCAGTACCCACTGCCGCCAATTGTCGATGAGCGAATCGAAAGGGATCAGGAGGCGCCCGACCAGGATGCTCGATGCCATCATTGCGCCGGGCGTGATTTCCTGCTGCAGCACCAGATAGGCACCGGCCGCGAGCGTAATGATCTGGATGGAATAGCGCAGGCTGCGGGTAATGGAGGACATCGCCTTGCTCCTGCTCCCGCTCGTTTCATACGCGCTGAGGGCTTGCAGCTGCAGGGCACGCCAACGGGCCGCCAGGGCCGGCAGCATGCCCATTGCCTCGATTGCCTCGGAATGTCGCAGCGAAGCGCCAATCTTGGACACCGCCTCGATATTCGTCTGATTCGCCTCCTTGGTGAGTTGGCGTGTCAAAATGTCCGTAACCAGTCCGCCGCAGAGAAGCAGAGCGGCGGAAACGGCTCCGATGAGGCCAAAGAGCGGATGCAAAAGGAAAAGGGCGCCGAGGAAAATCGGTGACCACGCCGCATCGAGGGGCGCAGTGACTGCCGACGAGGTCAAAAAGCTTCGCAATTCCGAGATGTCCCGAAGCGACTGCGTCGCGCGCGACAGGCCCTGGTCGACCGAGGCCTGAACGGCGGCCGCCAGGATGGGCATGTTCAGTCTGCGCACAAGCGCACCTCCCATGGCCTGGAACGAAAGGGCGCGGATGAATTCCAGAACACCGAGCACGATCAGGGCGCCTATGGCCAGGATGACGAGCATTCCCAGCGTGTCCATGCTCTGACTGTTAAGCACCCGGTCATGAACCTGCAGCATGAACAGAGGCATCGTCAGCTGTAATAAATTCAGACACACGCTGAGCGCTGCGGCATAAAGCAGTCCCGACAAAAATACACGCTTGGCTTGCGATACTAGCAACCCTGGGCTGCTTTCTTTCCGACCTCTGCGAATTTGCCCCTTGATTGTTGTCTCATTTTGAACAGTATCGCGCATGGCAATTTGCCTCAGGTTAACGTTAGATCAATCAGTCGGAGGACGTTTTGGTTATAGCTAAACCGAAGGATAGTATTGCTTCCTCCAATCTGGCACATAACGGAGGGCTTGTGCAAGCTCATGGCGATTGGGGGGATTGGGCGTAGTTGAATATTACTTCAATTTTTGAAGTAGTTTCCTGAAGCGGAGATTGGGATGAAAGAAGAAGTTGTGCTTAATTTGCCTGTAGAGCTGAGTGGCGAACTAACAGTTCAAATGGGTCAGGCGGCACAGACAGACCCCAAGCATTCTCAGGATGCCGAGTTTGGGGCCCTCCAACAGGTTACATATTTCGAACTCGCTCGCCTCATGGAGCGGGCAAGCAGGCGGTTCTCGGGTCTGATCCGTGCGGAGCTGACCAAGCTTCGGGTTGACGATATCGGGCCGGCACAGGCGATGATCCTGCTGGCAATCGGCGATTCGGAGCTCTCGGTCGCCGAGCTGCTGGATCGGGGCCATTATGTCGGCTCCAACGTTTCCTACTATCTGAAACAGCTTGGTGATGGTGACTACATCGATCGGGTTGCCTCCCAGCGCGACAAGCGGTCCGCACGCATCAAGTTGACGGAGAAGGGGCGGCAGCTCAGAGCCAATCTCCGGGAGGCCGCGATGACCTATGAGCGCGCGGTGAATCGTGGCGACCAGGAGCAACGGATGCTTGAAACGGCCTTCCAGACACTGCATCAGCTCGAACTGGCCTGGGGCAGCACCTCACGGTACGGCGTTTGAGTGGTGGTGAGGCCGTGCGCCTGGCCGTGGGGGAATAGACGCGATGCACGTGGCGTTTGTTCATCGACGGGGTTTCGGCCAGTTCGCTGCCCTGGCCGCCCAGCTTGCACAGCTGGGCAATGAGGTCAGCCTCATCACCGAGACCATAGATCAGAAGATTCCTTCCGTTCGCGTCATTCGACATCGAGCGGAAGCGGGCCCGCGTGCGGATCCGCATATGGCCCGACACATGGCTACTCCCGATCACCATGCGCGAATCGGCCATCGCGTCGCCGAGACGCTCGATGCCATGGTGCGGCAGGGGCTGGTGCCCGATGTCGTCGTCGGCCATATCGGCTGGGGAAGCATGATGTTTCTGAAGGATGTGCTCCCGCAGGTGCCCGTATTGGGATATTGCGAGTTCTTCTACCGGTCGGAAGGGGCGGATATCGGGTTCTCCCCTGACGATCGGCCCGATCTGGAGACCCGCAAGAGACTGCGGCTGCGCAATATCGCGCAACTCCTGTCCCTTGAGGCCATCGAGGCCGGCATCAGCCCCACCCATTGGCAGAGAAGTCTTTATCCTGCCGACGCCCAGGGGCGCATTTCGGTGTGCCACGAGGGGATCGATACGGCGCGGTTTCGACCCGACCCGACGGCTTCGGCCACGCTTCCGGATGGACGCGTGCTGAGTGCCGATGGTCCTCCCATCGTCACCTTTGTCGCGCGCGATCTCGAGCCGTATCGCGGCTTCCCGCAGGTTCTGGAGGCTGCCGCCAAGGTCGTGCGCCAGCGCCCCGATGCTCTGTTCGTCTGCATCGGAGGAGACGGTGTCAGCTATGGCGTGCCGCCGCCGGGCGGCGGGGCGTGGAAGGATCATCTCCTCAAGTCTCTGGACATACCGCGGGAGAATATCGTCTTTCCCGGGGCGGTGCCGCATTCGCTCTTGCGGCAGATCTACCAGATCTCCTCCGCGCATCTGTACCTGACCTATCCCTTTGTCCTGTCCTGGTCGGTGCTGGAGGCGATGGCCTGTGGCGCGCTGGTCATCGGGTCCGATACCGCACCCGTTCAGGAGGTCATACGTTCCGGCAAGAATGGTCTTTTGGTGCCGTTCTTCGATACGGATGCACTCGCCGAGGCGATTCTCGGCGCCCTCGCGAGTCCGGAACATTACTTCGGGATGCGCGCTGCGGCCCGCCGGACAGTCGAGAGGCGTTTCCGGTTAGCGGAATGCCTCAACCGGCAGCAGAATATCATTGAAAAGCTGACCGGAAAGTCGTTTAGAGGCGATCAAGGAACGGCTGCATAATTATTACTTCAATTTTTAAAGTATATTTGGAGTTTATTTCTTTATATCGGTTGAATTTTGTTATTGTGCACTGCAATGTTAGTTGTTAGGCTTCCCCAGAAGACGCAGGATGACTTTGATAAAATTCGGTTATCCGGAATATTGTTCTTTGTTGCAGGGTAATTCTTCAGGGGCGGTGCGTGCTAAATTTGACGTCTTCCGGCATTGGGAAACAACTGGTGACGAGAAAGCTGATCGCGGCATCGGCCCGGGATCGCTCCTGCTTCGAGGGAAGCGATATCGAACATCAGGTCGTTTTCCTCGATGCCGATGGCCTTCCTCCGGTGACATTGCAGAATGCTTTTCCATTGGTCGCCGTCGCCTATTCGGACGAGGGCGAGGCGGATCTGCAGGCGGGTTTGGCGCTGCTTGGACCATTGGGGACGATCCCGGCCGTTCCCATCCGGCGGCTTGATCCCGCAAACAGGCCGGAAAGCCTCCCGCTTCTGCAGGCTCTGACCGAAGGCAGTGTCGGCCGGCTTGCGCGATACAGCGCCTCGATCACGTCCGAGCTTGCGATCCTGCGAAGGGAACGAGAAACGCTGCTGGAAAACTACCGAGCGCTCGAGGATGCGTTCCAGGCGCGAAACTGGGAGCCGGTTTCGGAGATTTTCTCCCACGATCCCTATGCCGATCCGAAGGACGAAGGGATCGGGCCGCTGCTTGCCGCAGCCTTTATCGAACAGCTTCTGCCGGTATCCAGCCTTGGCGTGGCGGGGTTTGCCCTTCACTTTCACTCGGTGCCCAGGATCAGCGGAGAGCTTGTCGTCGCGCTGAGCTATCTCGAGAGCGGTGAAGGGGTTGCCGAATGGACCGTCCCCTATGCGCAGCTCGTGCCGAACTGGAATTTCTTCTCGCTGCCCCGCGCCTGTGGGGGAGCTGCCCGTACGTTGCGGCTGCGGATCTCCGCGACCGGGCCGGAGACCGTCGGCCTTTCGCTCGGCTATCCGATCGCCGGCGAGCGTTATTCGGCGCGCTCGGAGCTGCCGCATCCGGATCTCGACCTGCGCCCGCTGGCGTTCAAGGTGTTCACGGGGTTGCCCGGGGTCAAGCCGACCAGGACACCCAACATGATAGCGCCGAGCAACCTGCTCGAAGGCCAGTACACTGTCGACTATCGCCTGGCGGTCGCGACCTTGAGCCAGGTCGCCGACGTTTCGGTCACGCCCATCGTCCCGGAATTCCAGACGGTGCGCTTCCTCGAGCACGAGCATGCGATCGTCTGCCACCCGTTGCCGAGCGGCATATCGGCCGGCGCGGTCAGTGGCGCCGTCGAGACCGGAACGATATCCTTTTCGGTGAGTGCCTTCATCGATCATCCGGAAGGCAAGCCCGCGGCGGTCAGCTTCCTGCTTGCGCCGGCAAATTCGAATGCGCGTTCCGAAGTGGCCGAGATCGCGCGAAAGGGCACGGCCAGACCGTCGACATTCTTCAGCGGATGGCGCGAAGTCAGCTCCAGTGAGGTCGTCAACATCAACATTCAGCTGGACGAGCCGGTGCGCGGCCCGATGGATCTGATGATCCTCAGCCGCGCGGTGACGGATTCGGTCGATTTCTCCTGGCTTAAAGTCTCCGGCTTCAGGATGGTCAAGCAATTTACGGAGGCCGCCGATGTCCGGTAACAGGGAGCCAGCCGACCTGATCGCCGTGGCCATGCCTCTCTACGGTCACGCGGCACTTGCCCTTGAGGCGATCGAGTCGGTGCTTGCCTCGAATCCCGGCAACTGCCGGATCGTCATCGTCGTCTCTGTCGACGGCGATCCGCGGCATGAGACGTTCGATCAGCTGCTGCTCTACGCCGCGGCCCATCCCTGCGTCCATGTCATATTCGGCCGGAACGCCGGCCCGGGCGGCGCACGCAATCGCGCCATCGATTACGTCATCGAGCACTTTCCGGAGGCGAAAGCCCTCTATTTCCTCGATGCCGACAACCGCATCCTTCCCGGCACGATCAAGACGCTTTACCAGCAGCTCGTCTCCAGCGGCTGCGGGTGGGTTTACACGAATATCGACACATTCTCGGTCAGCTGGCGCGCCCATTACGGCAATCGCTATTCGCGGCTGGTGCACTGCATCACCGACAATATCTGCGATACGGGATCGATGATCTCGATCGAGGTTTTCAAGGACAGCGTCCGCTTCAATGACGACCGGCAGAACGGTTTCGAGGATTGGGAATTCTGGCTGTCCTGCATCGAGCACGGTTTCGTCGGCACGCCCTGCCACGACACCGTCTTCGAATACAGGCTGAGGGCGGAAAGCCGCTTCAAGGAGGCGAACCGCGACCGCGCCACATCGGTCAGCTTCCTGCGCAAGCGCCACATGCCGTTGTTCCAGCGCCCGATGCTGGTGGATTTCGAGCACGAGGATTGCCCGCGCTACCTGTTTGCGCGGACGGAGGATACGGCGATCTCCTTCTTCACCGATCCCACCAAACCACCGACGATGCTTCGCCTCGACGACATCATCCCGGCCTTCTGGGGCAATATCGGTGAGCCGGACAATGAACATTTTCCGCCATTCCTGGTCGCCGGAAGCGGCGCGGCGCTCGACCTACTGCGGCGCTCGCGCATGCTGCCGAACGTGCTTGCTCATCTCGAGCGCCTGAGCGAGGTGAGCAATGTCGTCTTCGTCCAGCTCGCCAACGATGCTTCCCAGCGCAAGATCGAGCCGGTCATTCATGGTCCGGGCGCACAAAAAATCGGCCCCGCCGACCTCGTCTTCCTGTCGACCCGGATCGCCCAGGACGTGGTCCAGAACAATGCCGTCGACTGGTTCGCCTCGATCGCAAGCCAGCAGGTATGGCCGACATCGGCCATTCTGAAAGTGCGCTTCCCTTTTCCAAGAAGCCTGCCGCGCCGCTCCCTCATCACGCCTCAGCAGGTGATGATCAATTGCCTCAACGCGATTGCCTCGAGCCCCCTCCGCGAGACGGCGGGCAGGCGGTGGACCTGGCGTCCCGCGCGGCTGGTGCCCTATACCGATCTCCACAAGGCGTTGCGCAAGGAGATCGGAGGATCGCCGGTCCTGCCGCTCGGGCATAACGAGGGCAAGCGCACCGTGGCACTGCTCGTGCCGAACGCCTCGTTCGGCGGGGCTGAAAAGGTCGTTTATGCCGCGGCCCGGGAGTTGAAGGCGGCCGGTTACGAAACCCACCTCTTCGTGCTCGGCACGTCCCGGATGGATGTGATCGACGAATTCGATTCCTGTTTCGATTACATCCATTTCTGGGAGACGGGCATTCCGGCCTGGGGAGGGTCTGGTTCTTTCCTGGGACAGGACTTCATCGCCGAGGAGCATTCGGTCGACTGGCAGGCGCTCAAGGGGCAGCTTTCCGGCTTCGACCTGGTCATCAACAACCACGTGATGGCCGTCCATCCCCTTATCGCGCGACTGCGCTCCGAAGGCACGCGCACGGCCTGCTACCTGCACGTCGTGGACAACACGGCCTTCAAGAGGCCCGCCGGCCAGCCCTTCGCAGCGATTGCCCACGAGCATTGCTACGATGCCTTCCTGACCTGCTCCGAACAGCTCAAGATCTATCTGCACAGCTACGGCGTCCCGCACGAGAAGGTCTTCGCCGTTGCGAACGGCGCGAGCTTCTCGGTGCCGCCCAAAGCCTTGGCGGAGGTCCTGGCCGTCAGGCGTATTGAGCGCAAGGATGACCGCTTGCGGATTCTTTACATGGGCCGGTTTGACCAGCAAAAGGGCATCGACAGGCTGGCGGCAGTGCTCGCGGAATTGCGGGCCTCCAACCTCGCCTTCGACGCCCGGGCCATCGGAGGGGAAATCCTCGCCGATTCCAGGGTCTCCTGGAGTGAGCGGCTGAAGGACCTCGGTGTCGACGTGCGTCCGCCGGTCTTTGCGAGCAAGGATCTGATCAAGGCGCTCGGCTGGGCCGATGTTCTCCTCATGCCGTCACGGTGGGAGGGCGCGCCGCTGATGATCGCCGAGGCACAGCAGCTCGGCTGCGTGCCCATCGCGACCGCGGTTGGCGCGGTGGACGAGCTCATTTGCGACGGCGAGGACGGCATACTCATCGACGCTGCTTCCGATCCTCAGATGGTGAGGGAGATGGCACGCATCATTGAAGAGGTCGCGCGCAATCGCGCACGCCTTGCGCCGCTCATGGAGGGCTGCATCAGAACCGCCGCGCACCGGTCTTGGACGTCCTCCTTCTCGGATTTCATCGCCTGGAGCGATCGGTCCGTAAAAAATTCGTCACTGTCCCGCGCCGCGATCTTTCGCGAGCAGGCGACGGCAAATCCCGTGGTCGCGGCAGCTGGCTGATCGCCGAGCCGCTTCTTTGAAACAGAAAGGTCTAGTCGAATGCGTCCGCGAATTCTCGTGACGGGTATTCCTGGTCACTACACGCGCCTTGCCAATGGCGCCCATGGTTCGTCCGTCTCCTATTCAGAGCGGCAGAAGCAGCCGGAAACGAAAGAGGAGTTCCTGCAGGAGCTGAGCAACATCAGCAATACCGGGAACTACCTCATCGGCGAAGGCGCCCTGCGGGCACTCGCTCCGCATGCCAAGCAGGTTCCGTTCTGGCATCTCTACAATCTGAGCAAGAGCGGCAGCGGGTTCGATGAGTTCAACGCCAATTTCGATATCTGCGTCTTCACCTGCGCGAACCTGTTGCGCAAGGGGCTTTCCGCAGATGCCGAGGCGGATGTGCTGAGCCGGCTCAACATGCCGATCGTCATGCTGGGTATCGGATTGCAGAACCGCAAGGACCTGGAAAACAATCTTCCGGAAGGAACTAAGCGGCTTCTGGCCGTCCTGAAGGAGCGAGAGCATTATTTCCTGACGCGCGGCTACGAGTCCGCCGGCTTCCTGAAGGATCAGGGCTTCTCCTTCGTGCGCCCGACCGGCTGCCCCTCCGTCTATTTCATGCCTGACAACATGCGCCGGTCGATGAGGAAGCTTCCGAGCGTCAAGATCGGCCAGGCGAAGACCATTTTTTCGGGCTATCTCGGCGGCAATCAGGATGCGATCGTGGATGCGAACGCGCTCGCTCCGCAAGATACCGTACCGCCATACGTCGTGCAGGACGAGTTCCTTCACTTCGATATGAAGGTAGAGCCCAATGACGAGGGCCGTGTCTATGATTCCGCGTCGGGCCGGATGATCGGCGATCTGACTTATCCCGGCATTGAGCGGGAGAAGCAGCGGTTCGAGGTTCGCACCTTCTTTGACAACAACCAGTGGCGCGGCTGGGCCTCGTCGATGGATTTCAATTTCGGCCGGCGTTTTCACGGCTCGATCATCGCCATGCAGGCGGCCGTGCCCAGTCTGATGGTGGCGGTGGACGACCGCATGCGCGAGATGCTGGGCTTCACCGGCCTGCCGGCTGTCGACATCATGGAGGTCGACAAGGCGGAGAACCGCGCCGAGTTCGTGGCCGACCATCTGTCGCAGCTCAACACGAGCGAACTCGTCGACCGGTATTCCGATCGCGAGAGCGCCTTCCGCACCACGCTTCGCGAAATCGGCATCGGTCTCTAGCGAGGCCCTATCCAGGGGCCTGCGGGCCATCACCCTTCGGTTCAGAGGACAGTCATGCGTATCTTGCTTACGGGCATTCCCTCCTATCTGCAGCGAACGATTGCGGACGTCTCCGGCACGACCGTTATCCATCGGCCCTATTTCGACGAGACGAGGACAAAAAAGGACCTGATCGCGCAGGTCAGGAAGATCGCCAATACCGGCAACTACCTGATCGGCGAGGGAGCGGCCGAGAGCCTGCGCGGCCATAACGTCACCTATCTGCCGTTCTGGCACCTGGCCAACAATCGGGACTCGAACGAGATTTTCGAGCAGGTGAACCGCGAGTTCGATCTGTGCGTCTTCGCCTCCGCCAATCTGCTGCGCCCCGGCTATTCCGCCGATCTCGAGGCGGAAATCTTTGCGAAGCTGACGATGCCGGTCGTGGTGATGGGCATCGGCATCCAGCGCAAGGAGGGCCTCAAGGATCAATTGCCGGCCGGTACGCTCAAGTTCCTGGACGTGTTGCGGAACAAGGAGAGTTTCTTCCTCACGCGCGGTTACTTCACCGCCGAATTCCTCAGGGAGCAGGGGATGAAGTTCGTCAAGCCGACGGGCTGCCCGTCACTGTATTTCTCCCCGAACGATATGAAACGCTCGCTGACCGCGCTCGCCAACCCGGCGCTGGCGGAAGCCCAGAAGATCGCCTTCGGCGGTTATCTTGGCAGCGTTGCCGATACGATCGTCGACGCTCACGCATTGCTCAAGCCCGACAGCGTCGCAAGCTATGTCGTCCAGGACGAACTTGTTGCCTACAATCTTTCCCTGACCGGTGGCGACAGTGACATCGCCTATGACCGGTCGAGTGCGCGCATCATCGGGGGCACGGAATACAAGCATTCGGAGAAATGGCAGCGGAAATACGAGTTGCTGGTCTATTTCGATACGAACCAGTGGCGCGGGGCGATGTCCGAGCGCGATCTCTGCTTCGGCCGCCGCTTCCATGGCTGCATCATCGGCATGCAGGCCGGCACGCCCGCACTGATGATCGCCGTCGACGACCGCATGCGCGAGATGCTGGAATTCATCGGCTTTCCTTATATCGAGGCCTCCACCTGGAATAGGGAGACGGATAAGCGCGCCTATCTCGCCAACTTCCTCGGCAAGATCGACACGCAGGCCGTGATCGACCGCTATTCCGCTTGCGAGGCGAATTTCCGCAGTGCTCTGGGGCAGATCGGACTTTGAGCGGATGACGGTCGCGGTGCAGATGCGCGCGATCCTTGCCTGTGTGCTGGCGGTGTTCTGGGCGTTTGCCCCGGTGCCGCCGGCGGGCGCGCGCGATGTGGCTACCGATCGCATCGGCGTCAACCGGGTCAACCTCGCCTGGCTTTCTCGCGCCGACCAGGAGCGTATACTGAAGGAAATCGCGGCGAGTGGCATCACCCATGTCCGGCTTTCGCTGTCGAGGCCGGTGGACAAGAGCATTGATGCGCTTGAGATCGCCGACCGGTTGGGGCTGAAAATCCTTCTCGAGATCCAGCTCGGCAACAAGGATTATTACCCCCCGGGGGCGCGTCCCCGCACCGGTTTTGGCCGTATCTGGGATGTTCAGCGGCTTTCGGATCTCGACCTCGATCTTTACCGGTCGCAGTTGCGCTCGGCCCTTCGCCGCATCGACGGCATGGGCATCCGCATCGACGCCGTAGAGCCCGGAAACGAGATAAACTACAGCGCCTATAACGGCGACCTCGTCGTCTACGAGAAGCCCGGGCGACGGACGCCGCGCAACGTTTCGGAAGTCGCAGACCGCACGGCCTTCGGGCGCGGGCTGGACGTCTATGTCGGTGCCGTGCGCATCACACGGGAGGAATTGCGGGCGACTGTCCATAGCCGCGATGCGCTTTTGATTTCGGCCGGGCTGTCGGACGTCGGAACCGGCGAGGCCGATAGCCGGGGCATGGAACGGCTCGACCCCGGCGAGTTCATTTCACTCCTGCGGGAGCGAAATATCGACGCGCTGGTCGATGGTTATGGAATTCACCTCTATCCAGGGCGCAAGGACGATGCGGCGCTGGCACGCTATGTCGGAACGCTTCTCGATTTCTGCCGGCCTGAGGGGGAGGGCAAGCCGTGCTGGGTAACCGAGTGGGGCATTGCCAACACTGCACTTTCCTGTCCCCTGGACGATCGCGCGCGGGAAGTGGCGGTTCGTGCCGTGCGCCGCAGCTTTGACGAACTGATGGATGAAGGAAGGCTGAGAGCGGCCTTCTATTATGACTGGGACACCCAAGCGGTCTATAGCGTCTGGCGTTGCGGCACCTTAAGCCCGGCCGGCGTCGCAGCCACGAAAACGGGAAAGGTTGACGCGAAGTAGGAAAATCCACGATCTGAAAGATCGCAAAGGCCGGATATGCGCGGAAGACGCTAGAGTTTCCCGTTCAAGAAAACCGCTCCCGGAATAGGGGCGAGCCAGCTTCCTCCTCCGCGATGGCGGCGCGGTTGGCAGCCTCGCGCAGCGCCTGAAAGTCGGCTTGCTGCTCGACCCTGGTGCCGCCAAGCCGCACCGTCACCAATATCTGGCGCTCCTGCCCGGCTGTGAATGTGGTTTCCTTTATCTGCCCGCGGATGCGCTCGCAGATGTTGCTGGCATTTTCCATTGTCGTGCCGGGCAGATAGATGCCAAGTTCGTCTGAGGCAAGGCGGGCGACAAGGTCACTATGGCGCACGGAAGAATATACGATCCGGACCATCGATTGAAGCAGCGTATCAGCCCATTGTGGACCGTAACGGCGGTCGATTGCATCGAAATCATCAACCTTGAGAACGAATAAGACTCCATCGGAGCTTTCGGTGCTGCTTGTACGCCTGCGTTCTATCGCATGCTCGACCGAATTCGCAAATTCGCCGGCGCGCATTGTGCCTGTGACGGGGTTGCGACTGAGCGCGTGCCGTAGCTCTTCTTGGGTATCCCGAAGCGCTTGGTTACGCAGATAAAGCGCCAATTGGAGCGGAAATGTAACCGCCGCCGATATCAACGCCACGGCTGTCAATTCCACCCAGAGCGGACGTTGGGGAACAAGCAGGCTTAATAACCAAGCAATCGCGATCGCTCCAATTGCGGCGGCGAGGGTACGGAGCATTGCCATCTTGATATGCGGTACG
Source organism: Neorhizobium sp. T7_12 (assembly GCF_002968535.1). NCBI lineage: Bacteria > Pseudomonadati > Pseudomonadota > Alphaproteobacteria > Hyphomicrobiales > Rhizobiaceae > Neorhizobium > Neorhizobium sp. T7_12. Next base: position 210,640 of record NZ_PVBK01000006.1, read on the forward strand.
TCTAAAGCTTGGCGAAAACGAAAATTCAGGGTCATCGGTTGAAGGAGCTTTTGCGGTGGAGTGTATCTTTGAAATATTGCGTGAAAATACCACGTGAACAAACCTTATGGTATTTTAACAATGGGCACGAAGAATTTGATCGGAAGGCGATCGGGCCGCAGCGGCGGAATGGCTAGGCGCGGTTGGTATCGATGCAGCGTCGCTACAACCTCTTCCACAGGGAGGAGGAGCGCGAAATGCCGCCGTCCTGCCTTAGCGCCCGGCAAGATTTGTCTCGGCACAAAAGCAGAGGGACTTTTCGCATTACCGCTTCATCTCACCCAGTTTCGTCAGCAGCGCCGCCCCCGTCCTGATGCCTGCAATGAACAAATCCAGCTTGAGGTTCTCGTTCGGCGCATGGTTCGCCTCGTCCGCGTTGGCGTAAGGCACGACGAACGCAGGTTTCTTCAGGATCTTCGTGAACACGTAGTCCGGAAGTGATCCGCCAACGGTTGGGTAGAGCAGCGGCGCGACGCCACGGGCGGTGAAGATGGCGTCCTGGATGATCGGCGCGAATGGGCTGTCCATCGGCGTTTTCGACGGCAGCATGGCGTTGAGCGGTACGAACTCCACGTCCGGCGCATGGGTGGCGACATGCGCCCGTACCTTCTCGAACACGTAATCCGGCGTCAGGCTTTCGACCAGGCGGATGTCGCATTTGGCAAATGCCTCGCAGGGCAGAACCGTCTTCTGTCCCGGCCCGCCGTAACCGCCATGCAGGCCGTTGATGGTCAGCGTCGGGTGGAACATCAGCCGGTCAAAATAACCGCGGTCGAGCGGCTGGTCGAGTTCCTTGATACCGAGATCGGCCTTGATCGCATCGAGATCGAGCGGCAGCTTGTTGACCGCCTCACGCTCCATATTGGTGGGAGGAACGACGACATCATGCAGGCCGTCGATAGTGATCTCGCCTTTGTCGTTCTTCATCGTCGCCAGCAGGTGCACGAGCTTCCAGATCGCGTTCGGCATCACCCCGCCGAAATTGCCGGAATGGGCATCGCGATTGGCGGTCTTTGCGCGTAGTTCGAAGGATGCGACACCGCGTACGCCAAAGGTAATGATCGGCGTATCGGATTCATGCAACGGACCGTCGGAGGTGACGACCAGATCGGCGGTATCCAGCTTGTCGGCGTGTTCGGCGACGAACTCGGCGATATGCGGGCTGCCGATCTCTTCTTCGCCTTCCAGCAGGAAGATGACGTTGCAGGGCAGTTCGCCGGTCACCTTTAGATGCGATTCCAGCGCCATCAACTGAGCGAAGTGCTGGCCCTTGTTGTCGCCGATGCCGCGGGCATAGATGCGCCCGTTGCGGATGGTCGGCTCGAAGGGCGGGCTGTCCCAGAGTTCGTAGGGCTCCGGCGGCTGAACGTCGTAGTGGCCATAGAGCAGGACAGTCGGCTTGCCCGGCTGCTTTTCCATGCGGCCAAGCACCATCGGATGGTTTTTCGTGGAAATGGTGGTCGCCTCCATGCCCATGCCGTTCAGCATGTCGACGAGAATTGCGGCCACTTCCGCTATTCCGTTGTTCTGGGCGCTGATCGACGGGTGGCGGACATAATCCATCACCCGTTCGATGAAGCTCTCGCGGTTTTCCTCGATATGCGCGAAGACGCGCTCCAGATCGCTCTTTTGCTCAGTCATCTCATGCATCCTGCTTGGCTGTCAGAAGAACGGCACCGGAGCCGTGAACCGTGCCGGTCCAGCCAGGTGCAACCAATGTCGTCGTATCGAGCTGGGTGAGGATCATCGGTCCCTGGAAGGTGGCACCTGCACCAAGCGTCGAACGGTCGACGACCGGAACGCTCGTCACGCCGCTTTCGAAATGCACCGGCACATGGTCGACCGGGGTGACGTCGGAACCCTTCTCAAGAACGGCCGGCGGCGGTTCCACCGTTATACCGGCGGCCTCGACGCGCAGGGTCACCAGCTCGATCGCCGCTTCCAGCGCAAAACCGTAGAGCGCCTTGTGCTCGGCGGCAAACGCAGCTTCGACAGCCTCGCGGGTCTCACCCCAGGTAACGGCAAGCTCACCGCCCTGGCCTTGGTACCGCAGCAAGGCGACGGTCGCGATGCGGCGGTCCTTTTCGGCCACGCCTTCGGTCTCGAACCAGGCGGATGCCTGGGTCTTGAGCTCGGCGATAATGCCGTTGGCGATCGCCACATCCACGGCACCGGCTTTCGGCAGCGTGCGGCTGAACTCCGCCTTGAGGTCGGCGGCGAGCAGGCCGTCGGCGCAGAGAATGCCGGGAGCCGGCGCGATCATGACGCGGGAAATGCCGAGCAGTTCGGCAAGCGCGCAGCCATGTAAGGGACCGGCGCCACCGAACGGCACCAGCGTGAAGTCGCGCGGATCGTGGCCGCGTTCGACCGAGACGACGCGCACCGCGCCGACCATGTGGTTATCGACGATCGCCAGAATGCCGCGGGCGGCCGTCGCCGTCGAAAGACCGAGCGGGTTCGCGACCTTGCCGTCGACCGCCTTGCGGGCGGCTTCGACATCGAGCGCCATGCGGCCCCCGAGCAGGCGAGCCGGCAGATGTCCGAGCACGACATGGGCGTCGGTCACCGTCGGGTTCTCCCCACCATGGCCATAGGCGGCCGGGCCCGGCCGGGCACCGGCGCTCTGCGGACCGACGGTCAGCGTGCCGTCAGCAACCTTGGCGATCGAGCCGCCTCCCGCGCCGATCGTCACCATGTCGACCATCGGCAGCGGCAGCGGCCATTCGCCGACCTTGCCGTGTTGGGTCAGCCCGATCTTGCCATCCTTGATGAGGCAGATATCGGCGCTGGTGCCGCCGATATCGACGGTGATGATATCCTTGATGCCGCAGGCGGCGGCAACCGAGCGCGCACCGACCACGCCGGCGGCGGGACCAGACAGTGCCGTCAGCGCCGGAGCCTGGCGGATGGTGGCCGCGCCGGCGACACCGCCATTCGACTGCATCAGCAGCAGCGGGGCTGCGACCTTTTCGTCCTCAAGCCGCTTTTCCAGCCGTCCCACATAGGTGGTGACGCCGGGCATGACGGTGGCGTTGAGCACGGTCGTCAGCGTGCGTTCGAATTCGCGCACAACGGGCAGCACGTCGGTCGAGGTGGTGACGGCGAGATGCGGCAGTTCTGCGCGAAGAATATCCGCGGCGCGCTTTTCGTGCACCGGATTGGCAAACGCATGCAGCAGGCAGACGGCGACGGCCTCCACGTCCATGCCACGGATCGCCTCGGCCGCAATCCGCACGCTGTCCTCGTCCAGCGCATCGAGAATAGCGCCGCCCGCGGCAATGCGCTCGTTGATCTCGACGATGCGCGAGGCCGGCACCGGCCGCTCCGGCTTCACCCAGGTGTAAAGGTTCGCCTTGCGGGGAATGTCCTGGCGGCCGATGTTCAGCACATGGCGAAAACCCTTGGTGGTGACCAGCGCCGTGCGGGCGCCCTTGTCCTCCAGGATCATGTTGGTCGCGACCGTCGTGCCATGCAGGACCTGACCGAGCGAGGAGGCCTCGCGGCCGGCATCGGTCAGCGCCAGGCGGATGCCGTTGAGGAACGCTTCCGAAGGATCGGAAGGCACGCTCGGCGTCTTCGCCCGCCAGACCTTGCCCGTGGCACGGTCGAGAAGCGCAACGTCGGTGAAGGTGCCGCCGATATCGATGGCGACGGAAAGGGACGTATCGATAAAGCTCTCAGGCGAGGACATCGACATACTCCTGACGATGGAATGCACGGGTAGCGGGACGGTTGGCGCGCAGTGCGGCGGTAGCCGCGTGGTCAACCTTGGTGCCCTTCACGACGACGCCGTAGAGGCGTTCGGCGGCCTCGGCGCTGACGAAACCGCCGAGCACGTCTTCGAGAATCGCATCGAGATTGCGATCGAAGGGATGGCCATAGCCTCCGCCCCCGCCGGTCTCCATGCGCAGCACGTCGCCCTTGATCAGCCTGTTGCCGTCCGACAGCGGCGGAACCATACGCTGGTCTGGCCGGCCCGGATTGATGGTGACGCGGCCGGTGCCGCCGCCCATGCCGCCATTGATGCCCCAGGGCGGGTTCTTGACGCTGTCGATGCGCACCGCAAGCATCATGTCTTCCGCGAGGATTTCGTATTCGCGGATGATGCCGCAGCCGCCGCGGAACTTGCCGGCGCCGCCGGAGTCCTTGACGATGCCGTAGGTGCGCAGGCGCACCGGATACCCGACTTCCAGGAACTCGACCGGGTAGTTCTCCTGCGCCACGAAATAGACCGCGTCGATGCCATCCGAATCCGGCCGCGCGCCGTAACCGACGCCGATGCCGTCGGCGAGCAGGAAGCGCTTCAATTCGCCCGCGTCATCCTTGTAGTTGCCGCGCATGATGGTGATGACATAGGCCGAATTGGAAGCCGGCGCCTTGCCGCCCGCCGTGTTGACGAGGCCGTTCAAGGCCGACAGCACGCGCATCATGGTCAAGCCACGCATGCCGAGTGCCGCGGGGAAATTCGGCTGCAGGAAGGAGCCCTGGCGCAGGTTCACGGCGTCCAGCGCCTGCGGGCCGCCGGCATTGCACACCTGGCCCGGATCGCCACCGAGGTAGAAAAGACCGAGCGCCATGCCCGGCACACCGCGGTTCATCAGGAAATTGACCGGACCGGGCGCCTGATCGTCGGACTCGGTCGCATCGAAGGTGAACTTGTCCTCGCCATTCGCCAGCTTCTCGCGGGTCAATGCGAGGCGCATCTTGAACGGGCCGTTGCCATGGCCGTCGCTGTCGATCGCGTCGGTGAATTTATGGGTGCCGTAATCGAAGGTCTCGGCCAGCTTGGAGCGCACCAGCTTGCGGGTGCGGGTCAGAAGCTGTGCCAGCGCATCTTCCACGACATCGGAGCCGAAGCGGTCGAGGATCTCGCCGATGCGCTTGACGCCCACATCGACGCTCGCCATCAAGGCGCGCATGTCGCCGACGCTCTGTTCGGGAAAGCGGGAATTGCGGTGGAAGATATCAAGCGTCGCCTCGTTGGTGACGCTCCCATCCATCAGCTTGGTGACCGGAATGATGATGCCTTCCTGATAGATGTCGGTCGCATCCGGGCTGATCGAACCCGGCCGCATGCCGCCGATATCGGCGAAATGCGCCCAGCTCATCACGAAGGCGCAACGCTTGCCATCCTTGAAGACCGGCGCCAGCAGAACCTGGTCGTTGGAATGCGAAACGGCACCGCGCGAACCGTAGCAGTCATTGTACCAGTAGAGATCGCCAGGCTTCATCGTATCGGCCGGGAACTTGTCGAACACCGGGCCGGTCATGTCGCCGAAGACAGGCACCATCGACCCGACCGCCATCACGCCGTCGCCATCGAAGAGCGCGGTGTAGAAGTCTTTTTTCTCGCGGATAAAGGCGGAGATCGCGGTGCGCTCAAGCAGCGCTTCCATTTCCGACTGGGCGGCAGCGATCGCGCCACGGATGATTTCGAGCGAGACGGGATCGCAGACGGACCCTTCCGGTTTTACCACCCTGGCGGGCGTGCTTTCGCTTTCCTTGGGATTGTACATCTTGGAATCCTCGTTGGATGCTGTGGAATGGATCGATCGGGTGCTCATTGGGCAGCTCCGATCAGAACGACGACATTGCCAAGGCCACCGCGCTCGACGCGCTCATGGGCCTTGGCGATGTCTTCGAGTGGGAATGTCGCGCCGATGGCGACCTTGAGCCTGCCGGCATCGGCAAGCTCGGCGATCGTTCTTTCACCCGCCAGCCGCTGATCCTCCGGGATCAGAAAACCCTGGATGAAGCGCAGGTTGGCGCCCTTGGCTGCAAAGGCGTAGTAGGGAAGCACAGGCGTCGGATTGCTGCTCGACGAATAGGAGGCAACGGTGCCGTTGCGTTTCAGCACGGCCGCGTCGAGCTCCAGGTTTGCCCCGAAATCGACCTCGACGACGCGATCGATGCCCTGGGCCCCGGTCAGTTCGAGGATGCGGGCGGATACGTCTTCGCACTTGCGGTCGATCGTCGCAAAAGCGCCGGCTTGCCTTACGTGGGCCGCAGCTTCCGGCGTGCTGACCGTACCGATCACCCGCGCTCCGCCGGCAACAGCCATCTGCACCGCGAAATGGCCGACCGCACCGGCCGCACCGTTCACGAACATGGTCTGGCCGGCAACCGGGCCATCGGCGAAGACGGCGCGATAGGCGGTCATGGCCGGCACGCCGAGATTGGCACCGTCGGCGAAACTCAGGCTATCGGCAAGCCTCACCGCCTGATGGGAGGCGATTGCGATAAACTCGGCTGCGGTGCCGAACGCGCGGCCCGCTTCGCCATATCCGCCCTGGGCATTCCACATCCAGACCCGTTCGCCGATGCGCGCCGGATCAACGCCCGCGCCGACACCGACGATTTCGCCGGCACCATCCGTATGCGGGATGATCAGCTTGTGATCCATGCCCATGCCGCGCCAACCGCCCCGGCGTTTCACGTCGGCCGGATTGATGCCGGACGCATGCACGCGTACCAGCACCTCGCCGGGACCGGCGATCGGTGCAGCCATCTCAGCCACGGAGAGAACCTCCGCGGCAGGACCGGTGCGTGTGTAGGAGGCGGCAAGCATCAACAACTCCAATCAGTACAGGTGGCAGGCCACGGTGCGGGTGCCGACCAGCTTCGGCAGAGGTATCTCGGCCGCACAGCGTGCATGGGCCGCCGGACAGCGGTCGCGAAAAACGCAGCCGGAGGGTGGATTGCGCGGGTCCGGCGCGCCGCGGCCGATCGGCAACGGCTCGTGGCTCTGGTCGGGATTCGGCACGGGGACGGCGGCGACCAGCGCCTTGGTGTAGGGGTGCAGCGGCTCGCGGACGATATCCTCGGTCGGCCCGTCCTCCATGATACGGCCGAGATACATGACGATCGTCCGCTCGCAGACGTAACGCACCAGCGCCAGATCGTGGCTGATATAGATGGCGGTGAGGCCCAGCCGGTCGCGGACGTCGCGGAAGACATTGAGCACGCCGGCGCGCACGGAAACGTCGAGCATCGACACCGGCTCGTCGGCGACCACGAATTCCGGCTGCAGGATCAGTGCCCGCGCCATGACGACGCGCTGCAACTGTCCGCCGGACAGGTGATGCGGATAACGGTCGAGGAACTGCGCAGGCTCCGGCAGTTTCACCAGTTCAAGTGCGGTGATGATCCGGCCTTCGCGCTCGCGCCTCGGAATGTCGGCATTTTCCAGCGGCTCGGCCAGCGTCTGGCGGATGGTGAAGCGCGGATTGATCGCATCGAACGGGTTCTGGAAGATCAGTTGCGCCTTGGAGCGGAATTTCTTCAACCCGCTGCCGCGCACGGCGCCGATTTCCTCGCCGTCGAAATGGATCGTGCCGCCGGTCTTTTCCTCGAGCTTCAGCAGCAGCCGGCCCATCGAGGTCTTGCCGCAGCCGGATTCACCGAGCAGGCCGACGCTCTCGCTCCGCCGGATATCGAAGCTGACGCCGTCGACGGCTTTCACCACCGTCGATTTGCCGCGCATCGCCGCAAACGCACCGCCGACGGCATAATGCAGCTTGGCATCGAAGACCGAGACCAGGACATCCGGTTTCTTGTTGACGTTTTTTTCGGTGGCGGGATTCATGCCGGGGCCATCCATGTCTCCGTCTTGGCGGCTTCGATACGCAGCGCAGCGCTCTCGTTAGCACGATGGCAGAGCACCGGGTGATCCGGAGCAACGTCAACGATCGGCGGCTCGGTGCCGCAGATGTCGAGCGCGAAAGGACAGCGCGGCTTGAAGCGGCAGCCGGCCGGCGGAGAGGCGAGGTTCGGCGGTGCGCCTTCGATCGGCGTCAGGATGCCGGCTGCGGCTCCCTGCAGATCCGGGAAAGCGTTGCGCAGGCCCATCGTGTAGGGATGCGACGGTGCCGTCAGCGCCGCCTGCATCGTGCCGGATTCAGCCACCTTGCCCGCATACATGACGACGGTACGGTCGCAGATATAGGCGACGACCGAAATGTCGTGGGTGACGAGGATGACCGAAACGCCGAGCCGCGTCTGCAGCTCTTTCAACTGGTCGAGGATCTGCCGCTGCACGATGACGTCGAGCGCCGTCACCGGCTCGTCGGCGATGATCAGCTTCGGGTCGAGGGCGAGTGCCAGCGCGATCGCGACGCGCTGGCGCATGCCGCCGGAGAACTGGTGCGGATAGTCGGCCAAGCGATTGGCATCGATGCCGACCATCTCGAACAGTTCTTCGGAACGGGCACGTGACTGTTTGCGGTTCAGGCCGCCGCGGCGGCGCAGCACTTCGTCGAGCTGGTATTCGACCGTGTAGACCGGATCGAGGGAGTTCATGGCGCTCTGGGGAATGAAGGCGATGTCGCGCCAGCGCAGCGCATTCATCTCCTTTTCAGGGATCTTGGCCAGATCCTTGCCGTCAAACAGAATCTGGCCACCGGTGATTGCCGCATTCTCGGCAATCACCCGCGTCAGTGCCCGGGCAACCGTCGTCTTGCCGCAGCCGGATTCGCCGACGAGCCCGGTGATCGAGCCACGTGGAATGTCGAAGCTCGCGCCATCCACGGCATGGACGAAATTGCGCCCCACCTGATAGCTGACCCGAAGATCTCTGACGGAAAGAAGAGGTTCGCTCATCGGCTCAACTTCGGGAAGAGGATGTTTTCATAACCGCGGGTGATGAAGAAGCCCGCGCTGACGACGAGGATGATGCAGATGCCCGGAGGCACGAACCAGTAGAAGGCCTGTTTGGCGAGCGCCTGGCTGGCAAACGCATCCTGCAGCATGTAGCCCCAGCTGATCGAGTTTGGATCACCGAAGCCCAGGAAACTGATCGATGCCTCGGTCAGGATCGCCCAGCCGATCGCGATCGATCCGTAAAGGAAGGACAGCGGCAGGATGTTGGGCGCGATATGGCGCAGGATGATCTTGACGTCGGAAGACCCCGCCACCCGCGCCGCCTCGACATAACCACGGGTGCGCAGCGTCAGCACCTGGCTGCGGATGACGCGGGCGGTATCGCGCCACAGCACCAGTGCCATGGCGATGACGACGTTCCAGATCGAAGGTCGCAGGAAGGCCGCCAGCACGATGACGAATGGCAGGAAGGGAATGCCGAAGGCGATATCCGCAAGCCGCATCAGGATGGCATCCACCCAGCGACCGAAATAACCGGCGACGAGACCGATGACCGAGCCGATCAGTGCCACCATGAACGCGGCGGTGATGCCGATCAGCAGCGCCGAGCGGCTGCCATGGACGAGTTGCGAGAAGATGTCCCGGCCGAGGCTGGTGGTTCCCATGAGGAAACCATCTTGCCCCGGCCGGAGGTCCGCCGCGAGATCGTAGGCTGGCGTGTAGAGAATTTCGGTCGGGTCATGTGTGGCGATCTGATCGGCGAACACGGCGACGACGACGAACACCAGATAGATGAGGAGACCGGCGACCGCGAACGGGTCGTTCATCGGCAGTCTCAGTGCGCGAAACATCCGGGCAATAATATTGGGGCGTCTCGGCTTGGTGATGGCGGGTGCGGCGATCTCAGGCATGGGAAATCCTCGGATCGAGGAACGCATAGAGCAGGTCGGCGAGCAGATTCATGAAGATCACCACGAGCGCGATCATCAGGAAGGCACCCTGCGCCAGCGGATAGTCGGAAGCGGCAACGGCGTTGACCAGTTCGCGGCCGAGGCCTGGCCAGGAGAACACCGATTCCACCACGACATTGCCCTGCAGCTGATAGCCGACGGCGATCGCAAACGAGGTCATCACCGGCAGCAGCGCGTTGCGGGCGGCGTGACGCACCACCACGGTCCAGGTCGACAAGCCCTTGATGCGGGCCATGGTGACGAAATCCTCCTTCATCACGTCGAGCATGTTGGAGCGCATCAGGAGAAGCGGCAGGCCTTGGCTGTAGATCGCCAAGGTCGCCGCCGGCAGCGCCAGATGGGCGAGGAAATCGCGCGAGGTATAGAGATCGAGAAAGCCGGAATATTCGTTGCCCGGGGCGCGCGTGCCGCCGGCCGGCAGCCAGCCGAGCGAAAACGAGAAGATCGCCAGCATCACCATGCCGAGCCAGAACTCCGGCATGGCGCGGGTGGTGAGCACCAGCGGAATGGCCGCCTGCTCCACCCAGCTGCCGCGGCGCCAGGCGAGATAGGCGCCAGCGAGAATGCCGAAGACATAGGCGACGATCAGCGAGGAGAAGGTGAGGATCAGTGTGTTCGGCAGCAGGATCCAGATGCGCTGGCCGACCGGCTCGCGATAGCGAAAACTCTGGCCGAGCTCGCCCTGCAGAAGATTACCGAGATAGATCAGGTATTGATGCCACAGCGGTTTGTCGAGGCCAAACTGGGCCATCAGCTGCTGCTGCTGCTCGAGCGTAAAGGTCGGGTCGATATAGGCGGCCATCGGATTGCCCGGCATCAGCCGGAACATCAGAAACAGGATGGTCACCACCGCCCATAAAACAAGTGCGAGCTGCAGCAACCTGCTGCCCACAGCCTTGAAATTCTTCATCTGAAAAAATTCCTTCTCTTGGCTCGGCGCCGCCTTGGGAGGACAAGGCGAGGCTGCCGATGTCAAGCGTCAGGCAAAAAGGGAGGCGGCGCCTGGGAGAACTCACCGCCTCCCATGAAGATTACTTGGCGGCGATGGTTTCCTTGGTGTCACCCGGATAACGCAGCTTGCCGCCTTCCAGCGTATAGCCGGCATCCTTCAGGGTCTTGGCCGCAACGGCCTGACCGGTCTTGAAACTGTCGACGACCGACTTGTCATGCCAGAACTCGAGCGCCGGCGAGACGATGGAGTTCGAACCGACCGCGAAGCTCTTGTAGGCAGCCTTGACGATCAGCTGGCGGTCGACCGCTTCGGAAAGTGCGCGACGGAAGGCCGGGTCGTTGAAGGGCGCGCGACGTTCGTTGAAGGCGATGTAGCGGAAGCCCATGTCGACGGTGGAAACCACTTCCAGGTCGCCATCTTTCTTGGCCGCATCGATGAGCACCTGCGGATCGCCGGTGAACTCGCCCATGAAGTTGATTTCACCCGAGCGCAGCATGCCGAGCGCGGCTTCGGCATTCGGTACGATACGCAGGATCCAGCGATCGACTTTCGGCGCCGCGAAGTGATCCTTGTTGGCTGCAAGCGTGACGGATTCGTTTTTCGCCCAGCTGGTGAACTTGAACGGGCCGGAGCCGATCGGCATCTGTTCCTGATAGCTTTCGGCAGTCTCTGGCTTGGCGGCGAGGTCCTTCAGGATCGGTTCCCAGATGTGCTTCGGGATCAGGTTGACCTTGGCAAGGCTGGACGTAACGAAGGAGGCGGCCGGCTTCTTCAGCTTGAAGGTGATGGCGTCGCCATTCGTGGTGATCGAGTCGATGTTCGTCGCGAAGGGCTTGTACATCGGGGCTTCGCCGCCGACCGCCGCCTCGAACGAGAACTTGACGTCATCAGGCGTGACCGGCTTGCCGTCATGCCACTTCATGCCGGACTTCAGCTTCACGTCGACCGTGGTGCCGTCCTTCCAGGTGAAGCTCTCGGCGGCCCACGCCTTCGGCAGGCCATCCGGGCCGACGCGCAGCAGGCGGTCCCAGACGAGTTCGGTGATCCAGCTGTCGACGCTGCCCGAGATATAGAGCGGGTTGATCGCCTTGATATTGTCGGACGAGTTGATGATCAGGTCCTTCTTGGCACCCGCGGGCTCGACACCGAGGAAGGTCCAGGTGTTGCGGATGCCGATACCGCTCTGGTTGACGACCGATTCCGGCTTCCAGACGGTCTTGTCGAAAGCAAAGGTCGACTTCGGATGCACGAGCATCATGTAGGGCTGATCCTTGGAAAGAATCTCCTGCGCCTTGAAGACCAGCGCCTTGCGCTTGGCCGGATCGATCTCGCCGCGCTGGGCTTCGGCGGTCGCATCGTAGTCCTTGTTCAGGTAGCTCGCGAAATTGTAGCCGTCCTTGGCGGTCGAGGAATGGAAGAGGTTGAAGATGAGCTCGTCCGGATCTGAGCGCTCAGGACGGCCGACCATCTGCCAGGCGGTGGAGTCCCACTGGTCGCGCTTGTACCAGACCTCGTCGGACATCTGTTCCCAGGGGATCGCCCGGACTTCGACATCGAGGCCAAGCTTGCGCCATTCCTGGGCGATCAGCTGGACGGACTGGAATTCTGCCTGCTGGCCGGCCTGCGGACGGGACAGGACGGTGATCTTGCGGATCGGATCGCCGGCCCATGCGGGCAGTGCGATGGCCGTCACCACAAAAGCTGCGAATGCACTTCTCAAAAGGGACTTCATGGTCGTTCTCCTCTGAATAGCTTGACTATTTTCTTATGTGGCAAAGGGTTTTCTCCCTCCGCATCGCAAATCCGAAATCGGCCTTCGAACACGTTTCCCGCGCGTTCAATGCCGATACTCAATCCACAGAATAAATCCATGAGCGCCTTTGAAGGGTTTGCAACCCGGCTCTCGTTGTTTTATTGTGTGAAACATCGTTTCGCATTGAGAGCGAGTAAAACACATTCCAAGAAGATTGCAAGAAGCTTCAAGCAATCCAAATCAGATGCCGGAGGAGACCATCCGATGACCGAACCAAAAGACTACAAGATCGCGGCCGTGGACCGGGCGCTGGCCCTTCTCGAAGCCCTTGCCGATCGTCCGGACCAGGGCGTCACGTCGCTTGCCAAATCTCTGGGGATGACCAAATCGCTGGTCTTCCGCCTGCTCTACACCCTGGAGGAGCGCGGCTTCGTATCGCGCGATCCGGAGCGTGCCGAATTCTCGCTCGGCTACCGCATCGGCGTACTCGGCGAGCGCCTTGGCAAGGACGGCGCCCTGCTTTACGCTGCCCGGCCGGTCATGGATGCGCTCCGCGACCAGACATCCGAGAACGTCAACCTTGTTGTGCGCGAAGGCCTGAAGACCTACGTTCTGGCAACCCGCGCCGGCCGCCATTCGATCCGGCTTTTTGCCCAGGCGGGACGCAACGGCCCATTGCATGCGGGCGGCGGGTCGCTGCTTCTGCTGGCTTACGCAGATCCGTCGGTCATTGATGCGGCCCTTTCCCAGCCGCTTGAAGCCTTCACGCCCTACACGATCACCGACCGGGCTAAACTACGCCAGGCACTCGAACGCATCCGCGCCAACGGCTACAATATCGTGCTCAACGATCTCGACGAGGGCGCCTTCTCCGTCGCCGCCCCGATCACCGGCGCCGACGGCACCATCATCGCCTCGATCTCGGTCGCCGGCGCTGTGGCCCGTTTCGACGAGGAGCGGCGCGAAAGCCATTTGAAGGCCGCCCTCGACGCCGCTGCGGAAATATCCGATCGTCTTTCGATCCATGGCCCGGGCGAAAACGGCCTCGTGAAATCAAGGGCTTGAGGCCCGATAGAACCTGTCTCCAATCATCCGGAAATTCGCGGGCGCTTCGGCGCCCGTTTTCGTCAGTGCGATTTCTAGCCCTTCGAAGCCGCTTGCGGGGTCCCCCAACCTCTGTTAGCGTTTTCAAGTTTTGTGAAACATCGTTTCACTAGATAAAACAAGTTGGGGAGTGCCGGATATGAACGAGATCGAATCTGCCGTTCTGGGAGCGGTGAAGCTGGATGAACCCTGGGCTCTGGTAGAGAGCTTTGTGACCTACAAGCGTGAGCATCCGACCGATGTGAACCGCGCCATGGACGAGGTTGCCGCGCGGCTCGCCAAGCACGGCGTCGAAGTCAAGATGCATGAGGCCGACCTCTTCCTCAGTTTACCCGGCCTCGCCCGCGTCGAAGCAGGGGATAAGACCTTTCGCGCCAAGCCGCCGTCCTATTCGCTGGACGCATCGAGCGGAGTGAGGGGCGAGATCGTTTACATCGCCAGCCTGCAGCCGAAGGCGATCTCGACCATGTTCGAGAAGACCGTCGACGGCACCGGCGAACTCGCCGCCCGGGTCCGCGGCAAGGTGGTTCTCTCGGAAGGTTTTGCCAATCCGGGTCTCGTTTCGCAGTTCACGGAACTCGGCGCGGTCGGCGTCATCGCCATCAATCCCGGCGTCGACATCCACTGGGGCACCTGCACCACCGTCTGGGGCACGCCCGATCTCGACGACCTGCCGCGCAAGCCGTCGATCCCGGCCGTCGCCGTCAACCGTGAGAGCGGCGATGCGCTGATCGAGCTCGCCAGGACCGGCGCCGAGGTCACCATCTTCGCCGACATGGAAGAGGGCTGGTTCAAGTCGAAGCTGCCTGAAGTGTTCATCAAGGGCACCGAGGAGCCGGACAGATACGTCTTCCTGCACGGCCATCTCGACAGCTGGGATGTCGGTGTCGGCGACAATGCCACCGGTGACGCGACGCTGCTCGAAATCGCCCGCGTGCTGTGGGCCAACCGCGACAAGCTGAGGCGCTCGATCCGCATCTGCTGGTGGCCCGGCCATTCGACCGGCCGTTATGCCGGCTCCACCTGGTTCTCGGACAATTTCGCGCTCGATCTCGACGAAAACTGCGTCGCCTCGGTCAATTGCGACAGCCCCGGCTGCCGCTGGGCGACCGAATTCATCAATCTCTGCATGATGACCGAGACGGAAGCCTTCCTCTCCGACGTCATCGAGGAAGTGGCCGGCAAGAAAGCCGAGGCCGAACGCCCGCATCGCGCCGGCGACTATTCCTTCAACAATATAGGTCTGTCGAGCTACCTGATGCTGTCCTCGACCATGACGGAACGCGACCGCGAGGAAAAGGGCTACTACACGGTCGGCGGCTGCGGCGCCAATATCGCCTGGCACACCGAAAACGATACGCTGGAGATCGCCGACAAGGACATCATGCTGCGCGACATCAAGGTCTATCTGCTGGCCGTGCTGCGCAATGCCAATGCAAAGATCCTGCCCTTCGACTGGCGTGCGACGGCACGAGAGTTGATCCACACGGTCGACACCTACCAGAAGAAGGCCGGCGACCGCTTCGACCTTTCGCCGAGCCGCAAGGCGGTCGAGTCCCTGGCCGAAGCACTCGCCGCATTCTACGCCGGGATCGACAGCGGCAAGATCGAAGCGAAGAGTGCCAATCACGTGATCCAGAGGCTCGCCCGCATCCTGGTGCCGCTCAACTACACCCGCGAGCAGCGTTTCCGCCACGACCCGGCCCTGCCGATCCCGGAACTGCCGGCCATCTCGACGGCAGCCGATCTCGACAAGCTCGGCCCTGAGAAGCTCGGTTTCGCCAAGACCCAACTCGTGCGTGGCCAGAACCGGGTGATCTCGGCGCTGCGCCAAGCAGAACAGCTGGTTCGCGCTGCCTGATCGTCAACACCTGGACAAAAGCCCGCGCCGGGAGACTGGCGCGGGCTTTTTTTGCTCACGGCTTCACCTCGACGACCTAGCATCTGTCATTCTCTCCTCACGACTGCATCTGCCGGCTGCTCTTGCCAGCCTGGTGGCAATATAGAGTTGCATTTGTCTGAGTTGAATTCATGGATTCGTGTCTGTCGCCGGCATTCGCAAAGCTCGACGTCTCGACTTTAACGCTGTTTTGACGCTGCTTTGACAGCGGCGCGCTAGGGCAGATTTGCGGTTTCCAAGGATGCTTTTTATGCTTCAGTTCGTCGATGGTCACAACGCTGACATGCGCTGCCGAATCGCAGGTGCGCCTGTAGCGCTCTTGTCAAGGGCCGCTTTTGTGTCAGACTGTCTGCTGGACGGGCAGCCCAGGTTCGATGAGATGATCGAGAGGGGCACAAGACGAGTTGGGCCAATGGATCGCATGGATGCAAAACATGCAGTGTTCCGGATGTACCTGCTTGGCCCGTTCAGTCTCGTCGACAGCAAAGGGAAATCGGCCACACCCAGGTCCCAGAAGGCTCAGGCAATTCTTGCAATGCTTGCTCTGTCTGCGCGGGGATCGCGCTCGCGGGTTTGGCTGAGAGACAAATTGTGGAGCGACCGGTCCGAGGATCAGGCGGCTGCCAGCCTGAGGCAGGCCCTGCTCGATATTCATAAAGCCCTGGGTTCGTCTCGAGATCTGATCATCGCTGACAAGAACACCGTGTGGCTGGACATGGACCGCATCACGCTCGACACCGAGGAGATGCTGCGCAGCGAGCGCCTGGTCGATCAGATCACCGACGAACTGCTCGAAGGCATGGATATCCGCGATCCTGAATTCGAGGACTGGCTGACGGTCGAGAGACAGAACTGGTACCGACGCATCGAAGAAGGGCGCGTCGATGATGTGTTCGAACCTCGGCAGCAACCTCGCCGCGACGTCAGCACGCTGTCAGCACTCTTGCCTTTGACAGGCCTGCCTGACCAGCGCCCGACCAATATCCCCTCGGCAGCTGCGGGCAATGATCCGGACAAGCCGCCGTCGCCGGACAATATTCAGTGGACCATCGCTCTCCAGCCGCCGATCGTCCTCGGCGCCGGAGATGGGGGGCAGATCGCGGCATTGCAGTTTCAGAACCTGCTCGCCAAGGCGATCTTCGACGGATTGGGGCTCGGCATCACCGATCTCTCCTTCGACCCGCATCTTGGGCAACCGGATCGAAAGATGGGCCTTCCGCTGTGCCTTCAACTGCGGCTGACGTTCGATGGCAGTCAGGTGCTGGTGGAGCTGGCGATCAAGCATCTGCTCGACAACCGGATCATATGGCTTGGCAGCCGTATGATCGGTCGCACCCAGATGGAGCGGTCCGAATACGGCGTCGCCGCGGCTCTGATCAGCCAGGCGGTCGACCAGTTGTCGCTGTTTCATGAGTTGAGCGCCGGCGACGGCCGCCTGACCCGCGATGGTCTCTTCATCGATGCGGTCAACGCGATCTTCCGGCTTTCGAGAGGCGATCTCGAAAAAGCGGAAAAGCGGCTGCAGGAGCAGATTCAATATCAGCCGCGAGCATCTGCCTTCGCCTGGCTGTCCTTCATCCGTACATTCCAGGTCGGCCAGCGCTTTAGCGCGCTGGACGCGCATGTGATCGAAGAGGCCCAGGCCTATGCGCGAAAGGCTCTCGAACTCGATCCCAACAACTCCGTCTCGCTGGCGCTGGTCGGGCATGTGCATTCTTTCCTATTCCGGGAATACGACTACGCAGCCGGTCTGTTCGAGAAGTCGATCCGTCTGAACCCGGCCTTGCCGCTCGGTTGGGACCTCTATGCCATGCTGCACTGCTATGCGGGGCAGCCGGAGAAAGCCAGTGCAATGGCGCGGTGGGTGCAGGAACTCGGCGTCTACAGCCCTCATAAATACTATTTCGATACGACGAAATGCATCAGCGCCGGGTTGGCGGGAGACCACGTGGCGGCAATAGCGGCAGGCGAGGATGCCCTGCATTCCCGCCCGAACTTCAATAGCCTGTTGCGCTATCTCGCTTCCAGCCACGCTCACACGGGCAATTTGGAGGCTGCACATCAGTATGTGGAACGGCTTGATAAGGTTGAAAACGGGTTCTCCATAACCTCGTTTCGCGGCACGGGCTATCCATTGCTCAACACCGGCGGTGGAAAGCTGTTGCTCGACGGCCTGATCAAGGCTGGCGCCAGAATTCGCTAAGGCAACATTCACGATGATCTCATTTGGGGAGGTTGGGGTATGGTAGGGGAAGCAAATTTGGAAGAACAATCAAAGATTGTAGATTTTCTGAATTCTTATAAATTTAGAGTTGAACCGGATACGGTTCTCCCTTGCGAACCGAGGCCTGTCGAGGCCATTCCGGTGGCGGTGGAGCCGTCGCCCCCCGTTCCGCCTGCGCCTGCTCATTTGCCCGAGGAAGACCTATCCATAGACGAGCCTCCGTTGATGATGTCGACGATGGCGGCAGCTGCCTCGGTTCTCAACAAGGGCGTCGCCAACAAGTCGGTTCTCAACAAGGCCACGCTGAACAAGAACAAGAATAAGAACAAGAATAAGAATAAGAACAAAAACAAGTCGACGATGGATGGCGCGAGCCTCGGCGTGTCGCAACTCATCCCGGCGTTCGAATTGCGCCGATTGCACCAGCAGCCGTCGCGCAACGCGTTCACGGCCGCGCGGCGCTTTACATGGGAAATGCTCGACATCCCGCCACCACCCGGTCCGGATTACACCCGGCTGGAAGCGGCGGTGTTGCTGTCCATGCAGCGGCGCGATCGTGAGCGGGCGCGGCGATTGCCCGACATCCAGGCCGAAGCGACCATTTCCGTGTCGGAATTTACCCGCGCCTTGTACATCGAGGACATCGGCGGGTACGAACAGACCGAGGGCTTGTTTCAGGCGATCTTGACCGCCTGCGAATATGTCGGGCTTCTCTACAAGAGCCAGTTCAACAGGCTCCGGCCGAACCAGTTCGAATCCCTGTTGCGACCGCTTCTGCCCGTGCCGGTGCACGAATCCTATCCCAGCAACCATGCCTTCCAGTGTTTTTCGATTGTATTCGCTTTCTCGACGATCCTGCCCGAACATCCGGCAACGGACGAACTCGCCCGCATCGCGCAGAACGTCGCTGAAAATCGCGAATGGGCCGGATTGCATTATCCGAGCGACACGCAAGCCGGCCGGGACCTGGCGCGGCGTTTCGCTCCATACCTCCATGATGCGTTCGGGCCGCTTTTCCAGGCGGTCCACGACGAATGGGTTTGAGGCCGATTTTATTCTTTGGGGAGAACGAAGATCATGACGTCCGCCGACATGGAAGCGCCGCAGGCCGCGCCGATGAATTACTACTATCTCTGGCATCTGACGGCGTTGGGCGTCATCGATGCCGACTACGGTTCGCCGCCGATCGTACCGCCGTCCGAGAACGAGACTGCGGCGCGTCCCGTCCCCGACCCGGAGATCGGGGGAAGTGTCTGGGATACGATTGCGGCTGCCGGTCTTGTCCATCCCGCCCGCGTGGCGCTGATCGATGTCGGGATAGCGCCCGATCATCCGAATTTGGCGACCCGGCTTGACCGTGAAGCCTCGATCGACCTTACGAGCCATCGCTACGGTTCGCGCGTCGCCGAAATCCTCGATGCGACCACATCCTTCGACCGTGAGGAAAAGCAGGCCTTCTTCGCCGGGCTTGATATCGCGCCGTTGGGAAATCTCGGTCTATCCGACGATGATCGCGAATATCTCGACGACATTGTCGCGGAATATGCAGCCTCTCAGGGCGTCGTGCGACGGCTGTTCCACCCGGAGTCGCTTTTTGCTTCCCACGGCACCTGCTGTGCCGGCCTGATCGCCGGCGAACCGGCCGTGGCGACGCAGGACGGAGGTCCCTCGGCTCTCCCGGAGGACGTATTCTCCGGTGCTGGCGGCACGCCATGCCCGAGCGCCAATCGCAACGTTCTTCCCTATTTCGGCGTCGATCCCTTCTCCCGGGTGATCTCGATCAGGACGTCTTTCGAGGACGATGTCCTGCAGTTCATCGCCGCATTTCTCTACGCCTATCATCAGCGCGTCGATGTCATCGTCCTGCCACGCGGCCTGCCGGACCCGAAGCGCAGTCGGGTTATTCCGAAGAACGAACTGAAGGCCGATCTCGAACGCTGGAAAAATCAAATTGCTGCCGATCTGTTCGCCCGTATTTCGCTGGCCGAGCAGGGGGGCGCCGAGCTGGAGCCCAAAGCCCCGCAAAAGGGATCGAACCCTGATAGAGCGTGGCATATCCTCAAGCAGCTCATCGTCGCCATCAGCCATCACATTCCAATCGTTTGCGCTGCGGGAAACAGCGGCGAAAGTCAGTTGATCTATCCGGCCAACCTGGCTGCCGATGACAACGGGATAATCGCCGTCGGCGCGGTCACGGTCGAGGGTTACCGCTCGGGATACAGCAATTACGGAGAGGGACTTACGGTCGTCTCGCCATCCGATGACGGCGAAGTCTTCAATCGTCATCAGTTGCGCGTCGACCGCCTGTCCCCTTTCGCCGCCCAACATGACCATGAGGCATTCGGGCTGCGGGAATACAGGTATTCTCACTTCTCGCTGCTGACGACCGACCTTCCCGGCGCATTCGGTTACGACCGGGGCGCGGATCCATGGTCGTCCATGGTGCCGTCCGCAGCCAATCCCGGCATTGGTGGAGGCTACTACACCACGTTCGGGGGCACGTCGGGAGCCTCCGCACAGGTGGGGGGCATATGCGCCTTGATCCAGCGGGCCCATAAGACCAAGAACGGTGGCGATGCACGGCTCTCCGGCCCTTTGGTCAAGTCAATCCTCCAGTCCACGGCCCGGCTGGATGCGATGGTCGCGCCGGGAATACGCGCATTGACCGCCGACTGCATGAATGCGGATGGCGAAGATGCTCTCGATATGAGCTATTTCTTCGGGTTCGGCCTGCCCGATGTCCCGGCAGCCATCGCTGCCGTATTGTCTCCGTAAGGCCGATTCTCGGCAAAGGTCACCAGGATCGAAGCCCCCTAAAAAAGGGGGCTTTTTTGTCGGTTTAGCTTCCTTTTCACGGAAGTTTAACGCGGTGCTGGCGTGCCGATGACGGGTCCACAAGAAGCTCCTCTCAACGGAAGACTAGACGAGATCGTGGTTTCAAGCCGGAGGGCCGTCGGTACGGCCGGTTCTGGCGGCAACTAATCTTCCCTGAAGTGGCGCGCCTCATGATGAGGTTCGAAGCGTCCGGGGCGAGGAGAGCTTAAGATGTCTGCTTATCAGATCGAGCCGTTGGCGGATCAGGCCAGAGCCTTGCTCCAGCGCAATCCGCTCTTTTCAAAGCCCGGTTTCGTCAATGCGGCTGCAACGGGCAACATGCTGAAACAGCGACCCCGTTATGCCCGAATTCTTGCCGCCGCTTCCGAACTGCCGGGTTGCGGAGAAAGGGTCGAGGCATTGGCCCGTTATTTCCCAGGTCTTGCCGATGGCGGATATCATGATGCCGACGCGTTCCTGCCCACCACAGCCTTCCTGCCCGTGCGAAGCGACCCTTACCGGTCTCCCGCATTGGCGGCTTGGATGGACGAGCTTCAGCGCGGGCTGGAAAGCTACGTCGACGGCGCCAGTTCTGAGGTTGTGGACCACAGCCTGCAGCCTGATCTCGTGGCTGAAGACCTTGCTCTCGAGCGCCGTCCAGCCCGCCGGCTTGCCTGTGGTATCGGTCTCGTCCCGATCGACAGTCTGGACGCGAGCCGCACCATGCGCAAGCGCATCGCTCATTGCCGGCCGGCCGATCCCGGCTTCGAGCAGGCCCAGATGAGCGACCATGACCTGGACAGGATCGACGATCATCTCACCAAGGCAATCGAATTGATTTCGAGCGTCGATCCCGGTGGCTATCAACGGCTGACTGCGGGGCTTCACACACTTTATATCGGCATCCGGCGCGGTGCGATAAGCTCGTTCTCCAGCTCCGGCGACCTGCCGGGGAGTGCCGTCGTAGTCCTGTCGCAGGAAAAGTTGGACGCTGAAGACTATCCGGCGACTGCCGCCGAGCTTCTGCGCGAAGCGGGGCATGTCCTGCTGCGGCTGTATATGGCGGCCGCGCCGTTATCGCTGCCCGCTGAGCTCCGATACGTATCGCCATACACACACAGTTTACAGACGCTCGAAAGCATCCTGCATACGGCCTACGCCATTCCCTGGGAGTGCGCCGTCCGCATCGCATGCTTGCCTTTCAGAGCACCGCCTGAGCACCGAGCGCGGGAAGCAGCTTTTGTCATTGCGTATGCTGCCCGCCTGATACCGCTCATCGATATCGCCCGCGAGGGGGTCGAGCGTCTGGGCGGCGATGTTCTTCTCGACCTCCGGGACATCGCCGTCATTCCATCCTGGGGCGCCGCAATCCTGGCGCTCATCGACCGGCTTCTGGAGTGCGAGCCGCCGGCTCGGCGCAAGGCCTATTATGCCCAGCGCCTGTGTGTCGTGGATCGTCAGGCCTGGGATCTCGGGCAGGTGCTTTTGCGGGGGGAGCAGCCCATCGACCCGCGAATGGGCCGCCCGATGCTGCAGAGCAGCGGCGATGGTCTGAGCCTCTGGTACGATGGCCGGCTCCATGTGATCCGCAAAGCCGCCAGGCAGCCTCCCGACGAGTTGTCCATCCAAGATGTCGCGCTGGCGGGAACGTCAGTTTCGACGGTGATGGAGCATGCGTGATGGGTGGGCGCGGTTCCTGTGAATTCTCAGCAGTTCCCGACCGGTTCAAGCAAGGTAAACGATCATGAGAGCCTTCGAATATCATGCCGATCTCTTCGATGTCATTCACGACACGGATTTCATAATTGTCGGATGCGGAGGCCTCGGCTCCCAGATCGCCTCCCAGCTTGCAGCGCTCGGGGCTCGCAAATTCTTCCTGGTGGACGGCGACCGCATCGAAGAGAGCAGCCAAAGACAGATGAGCGGGGCGGCGGCGGAGGATACCGGTCGATCAAAGAGCGACCGGTTGGCAACCTATCTCGCCTCCCGCTTTTCCGCCGCGGTCGCAATCATGACCCAGTTCGCCGATGGGGCGGAAGCTGCCCGGCTCACTCTGGCCCGGACACGTAAACCTTTCCTGCTACTTGCAGAGGACGACGTTTGCCTGGCCGGCCAATTCCTGGCGGAATATCACGCGACGGCGCCGGAGCCTCCGCCTTACCTGCATGTCGGCCAGGTCGGACCGTTTTGTGTCGCCGGGCCACTGGTGGCGCAGCCGGGTGATGCCTGCCCTTTCTGCTGCTCGACATCGCCGGCATCGGTCGACACGGGGGTTGCAGCGCCGCCGTCGCCGGCCGATAACGCCCTGATCGCTTGTTTTGCGGTTTCGCAGATCACCATCGAACGCCTGACCCACCGCAGTTCATTGCGCGGCCATCGCTGGCTCTTCAATCCGGCCACGGGCCACGCCTCGCTCCATCCTGTTTCCAAGAACCTCGATTGCAAGGTGTGTCATCCATGAAGCCCCTCTCTTCCCAGGACTACTATTTCTCGATCGTCGCAGCTTTGAAACAGAAGAACGTACCGCCTGGCGGGGAAGCAATGATGGAGGCGATCCTTGCCGCCTTTCCCAGCGGCTCGCGGAAAATCGTCGACTTCGGCTGCAACACCGGCTGGATCAGCCGCAGGGTTGCACGGGCTTTTCCGCAAGCCGAAGTAATCGGTGTGGACGAAAATCCGGCGATAATCGAGGTCGCGCGAGAGGTCGCACGGCGGGAGGAGTCGGCGGCGATATTTTCCTGCGTCGACATTGCCGCGCTCCCGGACATCATATCGGAGGCAGATGTCATCATCTGCGGAGGAAGTGCTGCCTTTTTCGAGCGGCCGCTGGATCTCTACCGGATGGTGGCGAGATGTCTGAGGCCCGGCGGTCTCCTGATGGATTGCCACTATGTCTACGACGCCGATGCGCCTCCTTCTCTTCGCCAGGAGGAGAAAGAAACGTTCGGCCTGGGGTGGATTCCTGACGGACTGGACGACATCGTGTCCGTTCACGAAGACGCGGGATTGAGCGTCGGGAAAATCAAGCGGCTGCCTCGGTTCCATTTTGAAGACAGCGCTGCAGCCCGGCTGGCGCGCGATATCCTGCACACCGTTCCAAAGATGCAGGAACTGGCGGAGGCAATGGCGAAACGCCGCCGGCTGATCAGCAAGCTGGCGCATCACCGACACCCTTATCTGCTGGTCGCGCGCGCCGGCGAACAGATCGTCGCCGAAGGCGTGACGCACCGCAAACGCGCAGAAGTCCCGATGGCGTTCGAAGCGATCACGTCCAATCGCCATGCTTCCGTTCGTCGCCAGACCGTGGTCGGATGCAGCTTTTGGAGGGAGGCCGCAAGAGCGGTTGGCCTGCGAAGCGCATATTCATAAAACCGGGATCGACATAACCCAAATTGTCTCCCACGTTTTCCTGAAAACAGCAGGCGCCCTCAGACAACCTCCGTCGTGAAAGCCAAGCTTTTACGACGGCAATACTGCGATAAAATTTTCGGTTTTGGCCACGGTTGCGCCGTTAGTCACGTCGGGAGAGCCTCCGATCGAAGGTCCGGCGCACATTCCATTTCAGTCGTAGCGGCTCATTTCCCATGACATCCGGCTCTCCGGCGCCGCCTGACGCAATCACACTATCAAACCCCCTCACATTTTGCACGAGATGGTATCGGGAGGCCTTTAGGCATCACGAGAGATCATGATGTTGTCTTCGCGTATAATTGAAAAAGGTCCTGAGTTTATGTCATGTATGCGCCAAGCATGGTGTCATACAATGACAAAAGCTGTTTCGTAATGTTCGATATTGTTGCGATATTCTATCAGAATATCTTGCTTGGTTACGTGTTGTGCGGAATTATAGTTGACGATCCCTCTCCATTGTTTTCTCACCATGGTAATTTTTTACGGAAGTTTAACGCCGCGCTGGCGGGGCGATGACGGGTTCGAGAGAAAGTCTCATTACGAAAGACGGTGGAGAACACGGTCCGGCTGGCTGGCATTGGCCGTCCCCGGCAGCACTCAACCGATCGGCAGGGGAACGTTCACAAACGCTTCAAGCCGGTGGGCAGATCCTCATGCCTGCTTTCGTCTCCGAAGGATGAGCTCACGGGAGCTTCGGCAACACCGTTCAACGGGCCGAGAGGAGATCCTCCAGTCATTCGGAAATCGATGACAGCGACGGCTGTCTCGCCAGACTTAAAATCAAACACGACGTCCGCAAAAGCGGGTTTCGCCAAACAATGGAGTGAAAAATGACTGTGCCTATAGAGAAGATTGCCTTCCTCGTCGCCGCGGCGTGCATGGCTTCGTTTGCCGGACACGTCCTGGCCTATGACGGCCACCGGTTGACTTCGGGAAACGAGGCTTCGTTCGCCGCCCCGGCGGATGCCGCCAAAACCGAGGCAAAGGCCGATGCCACGCGTGACGTGGCGCAGGTCCGGACCCCGACCCGTCGCGACAACCGGCTTACCGGCGACGAACGGCAGTAGATCCCGGAAGCAAAGCGTCCAAACAGTTCATTCAAGACATCGATCGGCTGGGTCGCACCAGAAGCCGATCAGGCTAAACAAGGAACAACGACTATGAAAAACTCTGTCATCTCCACCATCCTCGCCACCCTGATGGTATCGACCTTTGCAGGCGGCAGTGCCTTTGCCCAGGACGGCGAATATTATGAGGGCGCCTCTCGCGACCGCGACCATCTGGGGGTCACGGCGGATTCACTGGGCATCCCCTCGGTCACCCGTTATGGCTATCCGCCGCTGAAGCGCGATCGGCGTCTCGATATTCCTTCGTCTCCGGTGATCGACAGCGGTGACTATTACGACGGCCAAATGCGCGCCCGGTAATACCGAAGGTTCGAGTATAGAGCGCCGGGATTTCCCGGCGCTTTTTCTGTCGCTGGTGGCTCGCATGGTTTTCCCGCACCGCTTCGCCACCCGATACGGCCGCAGAACTGTTCACTTCGAAGCCTTCGTCTATCTCTTTGCCCCGGTGATCTGGTTCGATGAAGTCCATCCGTCGCAGGCTCCAGCTCCAGTCGCCGAAAAGCCAGATGATGTTGATTTTCGTGCACGATGGTAATACCTTTGAGGCGTGCGGTATTACTAGGTCACGGAAAATGACGACAACAGTCACGGCAAAAGGGCAAGTCACGATTCCGAAGGCGGTTCGGGACCTGCTCGGAATCGTTCCCGGCAGCAAGGTCGATTTCCATCGAGCTGCCGATGGGAGCGTTGTGCTGACAAGGGCTGACAAGACGCAGCCGGCGAGCCGTTTTCAAAGACTTCGTGGTCATGCCGGAAAAGGGCTTGATACCGACGCCATCATGGCGATGACACGTGGCGAAGCGTGACGCTCGTTGACACAAATGTGCTGCTCGATCTTGTAACCAATGATCCGATCTGGGCGGACTGGTCGGTAGCGCAGCTGGAAGCTGCCAGCCTCGCGGGGCCGTTGTTGATCAACGAGGTAATCTACGCGGAACTCGCCGTTCGTTATAAACGCATCGAAGAACTTGATGCCTTCATCGAAGAAGCCGGCTTAGAGCTTACTTCGTTGCCGCGCGCGGCCTTGTTTCTCGCCGGAAAGGTATTCAGGCAATACCGCGGGGCCGGCGGTTCGCGCACTGGCGTGTTACCGGACTTTTTCATCGGTTCGCAGGCAGCTGTGTGGAAACTGCCCTTGCTGACCCGGGACATCGGCCGTTATCGGACCTACTTCCCGACAATTGAGCTGATCACGCCGGATTCCTGATGTCATATGAGGTAGGGAAAGATTTCCCCACTTTGGTCGTAGGATCGCAGGTCTGGCACCCTGAACTTGTCGCGCCGGTGCCAGTCGCGAAGCGAGCGACCTTCCTGTCCGAGAGGTCGCCGGTTGGGAGTGGATGGGCTACAAAAAGCTTGCGTCAAAAAGTTCGCGGGAATAGCTCGCGTGGGTCACGCCTGCCTGCAGATCCTGCCTAGTGAGTTCGTCGACAAATACGCCATTTTGCATGACGAGGACCCGATCACACATGTGGGAGATGACGGACAGATCGTGACTGACGAGGATGAACGTCAGATTGCGCTCCTCCCGCTGGTCTGCCAGCAGATTGAGTACCTCCGCCTGGATCGAGACATCGAGCGCCGAAGTCGGCTCGTCGAGAAGCAGGATCGGCGGCGACAGGATCAGCGCGCGTGCAATCGCCACGCGCTGACGCTGGCCGCCCGAAAGTTCATGCGGGAAACGGCTGGCGAAATGCGCCGGCAGGCCGACCTGTTGCAGCGCCTCGGCGACCCTTGTCCAACCGTCGCCAGCGCCCATCGACCTGATCGGCTCGGCGAGTGCGGTGCCGATGCGGTGGCGCGGATGCAGCGAGCCGTAGGGGTCCTGAAACACCATCTGGGCAAGCTTCAACTCGTCGCGTGTCCGCACCTTGCCGACCGGCTTGCCGTTAAACGATATCGATCCTGTCCATGCGCCCTCGAGGCCGGCAAGCGAGCGCAGCACCGTCGACTTGCCGCAACCGGATTCACCGACGATGCCGAGCGTTTCGCCGCGGCTTACGGCGAAGCTGACACCGCGTACGACGTGATTGCTTTTATCCTTGGAGCCATAGACGACATCGAGGTTTTCGACCTTGATCATGGGCTGGTCTCCACTTCGATGGACTTGCGATCGAGGACTTTCAGACGCCTGACGGGATGTTTGGGATCCGGCATCGCGGCTATCAGACCTCGGGTATAGGGATGCGCCGCATCTTCGAGCCTGCTCAGCGTTTCGACGACGCGGCCGGAATACATGACCAGAATGCGTTCGCAAAAAGCGGCGACCATGCGAATGTCGTGGCTGATGAGGATCAGGCCGGAGTTGTTCTCCCGCACCAGCTCATCAAGCAGCATCAGAACGTCCTTGCGTACGCTGACGTCGAGCGCAGACGTCGGTTCATCGGCGATCACGAGCTTGGGACGCGCCAGAAGCATCATCGCAATCATCACGCGCTGGCCCATGCCGCCGGATATCTGGTGCGGGTAAAGAGACAGGACGCGATCGGGATCGTTGATGCGCACTTTCGCCAGCATGTCGCGGGCGCGCGCAACGGCATCCTTGCCCCTGACGCCAAGATGCAGCTTTGCAGCCTCGGCAACCTGCTTTCCGATGGTCAGAACAGGGTTCAGCGAATAACGTGGATCCTGCATGATCAAGGCGATGTCTTTGCCGCGCAGGCCTCCCATCTGCCGTTCGGTCTTTTCCAGCAACGGGCTGCCGAGGAAATCCATCCGCTCGGCGGTCACGCCGGCGCGTTGCGGCAGGAGCCGCATGATGGCGCGGCCGGTGGTCGACTTGCCCGAACCGGATTCGCCGACGATGCCGATGCGCTCCCGTCCCACGTCAAAGCTGACATTGGAGACCGCCGGAATGGAGTTTCGGCCGAAACGGACGTTCAGGTCGCGAACGGACAGGACAGGCGTTTCATCAAGATCTGGCATGGCGCGGGTCCAATAGATCGCGAAGCGTGTCTCCGGCGATGTTGAAGGCAAGGCTGGTCAACAGAATGGCGAGGCCGGGCATCACCGCGACCCACCAATAATCGAGCATGAATTTTCGTCCGCTGGAAATCATCGCGCCCCATTCCGGCAGCGGCGGCTGCGCACCGAGGCCGAGGAAGCCGAGGGAAGCCGCCGTCAGGATGATGCCTGCCATGTTGAGCGTCAGCCGCACGATTACGGAGGGAATGCACATCGGAGCGATATAGAGAAACAGGATGCGCAAGGGTGAGGCGCCATAGAGCCGGGCGGCCGCCACGTAATCCGCATTGCGCACGACGAGCGCTTCCGCGCGTGCGAGCCGGGCGATCGGTGGCCAGGCCGTCAGCGAAATGGCGACGATCGCGGTTCCCAAACCCGCCCCGAGAGCAGCGGCGAAGGCGAGCGCCAGGATCAAGGACGGAAACGACAGGACTATATCGGTGGCACGCATCAGGATGGCATCGGTGCGTCCGCCGAAAAAGCCTGCGACGACCCCGATCACCAGGCCGATCGGCCCGACGATCACCGAGACCGACAGGACGGTCTGGATCGTGATGCGCGTGCCGTGAACGAGACGGCTGAAGATATCGCGCCCGAATTCGTCCGTGCCGGCGAGATGCGCGAGGCTCGGAGCCTGAAGCGCGTCGCTCAAAGTCTGGGCCGCGGGATCGTAAGGCGCGATCAGCGGCGCAAAGATCGCGACCACAACCAGGATGGCGAGAATGATGAAACCCATCATGCCAAGCGGTTCGTCGGCGAGCTTGTGCAGAATGCGGGAGGTCGAGTTCCATATCCTGGTACCGATTGCCGGCGGTCGGATGATGGCGTCGTCCTGGGCGATATTGCTCATCGTGCGGCCTCCCGGGTACGCGGATCAAGAAGCGCGTAGGCAATGTCTGCAACGAAATTCAGGAACATGAAGATGAAACCAACAATGATGGTCGCCGCGAGGATTGCGTTCATGTCACCGATCATGAGGGCATTGGTCATGTACTGACCGATGCCCGGCCATGAAAACACGATCTCCGTCACCACGGCGCCTTCCAGCAGGTTGCCGTAGGAGATCGCAAGCACCGTGATCAGCTGAACGGCGATATTGGGCAGGACATGGCTGATGACGGTGCGGACCGGACCGACGCCCTTGGCGCGCGCGGCGATGACATAGTCCTGATTGAGCTGTTCCAGCGTGAACGCGCGGGTCATGCGCGTGATATAGGCCATGGCCATATAGGCCAGGATGCACGCCGGCAGGATGATGTGCGACAGGGCGTTCCAGAATATATCGGTCTCGCCTTCGAGCAGACTGTCGACGAGCATCAGCCCGGTGGTCGGCTCGATCAGGCCTTCGTAGAAGACATCGACGCGGCCCGGCCCGCCGACCAGATTGAGGCCGGCATAGAAGATGACCAACCCGACGATACCGAACCAGAAGACCGGGATCGAATGTCCGACCAGCGCGAAGACGCGGGCGAACTTGTCGATCGCGCTATCCCTGAAAAGACCGGCCGCCAGGCCGAGAGGAACGCCGATTAGGGTGGAAATCAACACCGCGAGCGTTGCAAGTTCCAGCGTTGCCGGGAAAGCCTGGGACAGGTCCTTGGTGACTGCGTTGCCGGTCAGGATGGCCGTGCCCATATCGCCGTGCAGCAGTCCCCAGACATAGACGAAGAATTGCTGGTAGAGCGGCAAGTCGAGCCCAAGCCTGACGCGCATGGCCTCGTAGGCTTTCGGATCGGCGAGTTCGCCGACAATGGCCCCGACCGGATCGGTCGGCATGACGCGGCCGATCACGAAGGTGACGCACAACAGGATGAACAGGCTGACGATCAGATGGAGAAGTCGTCGTCCCAGCTCGCCTAACGAAAGTTCCTTCATGATCGGCTGCCTGACCTGACGTTAAGTTACTTATCGGCCTTCGTGACGCCTTCCAGACGTGTCGTCTGGCTCGGATGCCCGACATAGCCCTGCACACGGCTGGTCAGGACGATCGGTTCATAGCGTTCGAAGAGCGGCAGAACGGCAGGTTTCTGGGCAACGAACATTTCCTGCATCTGAACGTAAAGCGCTCCGCGCTTCTTCGCGTCCGGCTCCAGCGCAGCCTTGGCGGTGATGGCCGTCAGCTCAGGGATATCCCAGCCGGACCGCCATACGAAGTTGCCGGCATTGTTGGCCTTCAGCGAATTGTCCGGATTGCTCGAGAATTGCTCCATCGCGCCCAGGACATTCGGCATATAGGCCCCTGTCTGCGGGATCAGGAGATCGAAATCTCGGGCTCGGTGCGCGGCGATGATATCTGCACCATTGCCCTGCATGATATTGATCTTCACGCCGATCTGGCCGAGCGACGCCTGGATCGCGGTTGCAAGATCGATGCGCGGCGTCTGGGCAATGGTCTTGAGGTTCAGCGTGAAGCCGTCCTTGTAGCCGGCTTCCGCCAGCAAGGCCTTTGCCTTTGCCACGTCCAGCTTCCAGTCCGGGCTCGGAATGGCATATTCGAAGTTTTCCGGAACGGGAACGGTGCGCGCCCGGCCGTATGGCCCCATGATCGCCTTTTCCATGCCCTTGTAGTCAATGCCATAGGCAATCGCTTCGCGGACCTTCGGATTGGAAAGCGGTTCCTTGCCGGCGTTCATCGACAGGACATAGAACCCCCCTGTCGGGACGCGCTGGATTTGATAACCCTGCTTGCCGTTGAATGTCGCAAGGTCGGTCGCGGTCAGTGCGCTGGCGATGTCGATATCGCCACGCTCAAGCATCAGCCGCTCGACCTGGCTTTCCGGCACATGGCGAACGACGACGCGGCGCATCTTCGGCTGACCGGCGACGTAATTCTTGTTCGCGTCGAGGATGACGATCTCGTTCGGCGTCCACTTGTTCAGCGTGAAAGGACCCGAGCCTGCCGAATTGGTGCGCAACCACGCATTGCCCCAGTCGTCGTTGACGACATGGCTCTTCAGTTCCTTGCTGTCGACAACGCTCGCGATGACCATCGCCAGGCGATAGAGCAGGAGCTCCGACGTGACCTCGCCGGAAAGGTCTACACGCACAGTCTTCTCGTCCGGCGCCGTCACCAGCTTTTCAACGTTGCCGCCATTGTAGCCGACACGCTTGAGATTGGCGGCCGCGGCCTGGTCGAGCTTCAGGAGGCGGGTGATCGAGTATACCACGTCCGCGGAGGTGACCGGGTTGCCCGATGCGAATTCCGCCTTGCGCAGATGGAACGTGATCCCCTTGTCATCGATCTCCCATTTTTCGGCAAGTTGCGGGGAAATCTTTCCGGAACCGTCGGTCGAAACCAGGCGATCGTAGAGGTTCGCCATGATCTCATTGGCCTTGGCTTCCGTCGCCTGATGCGGATCCAGCGAGAGAACCTGGGCAAGCGAAGTCGCAATGACGAGCTGATTGGCCGGCGTCTCGGCAAAAGCCGCTGGCGTGCCGAAAGACATGACGGCAAAAGCCGCGCCAACAAGCAATCGGGTGCAAAGGTATTTCATTGTAACTCCTCCCAGAGTGAACCAAAGACATAGCCGGTTGTTCAAATGTTGTATGATGACTTAGCCAACTTTTCTGGGGATGGCAAGCTTGCCGCACGAGCTTTCCGCAAGCCTACATTTTACAGAGCGTGGTGAGTTAACGATAAACCTTTCTGATAATGCGTATTATCAACCGATTTTCTGCGGGAATCTCAAGAAAAATCGGGCGATCGCAGCTAGCTGTTTAGGTATAGTTCCGCCAGCCGATCTCCACGCTTGCCGCACGAAGATTCTCGACAGCCGGTAAAAAATCATATTAGGTCGTATGATATATGATACGCTTAGGGAGGATGTGAAAATGTATGTTGGCACACAAGTTGGCGCGAGAGATGATGACGACTACCGCGTTTTCGCCCAATTGGGATTGAAACACATCTGCGCAGATCCGCCCGGCGCGCCGTCGAGCTGGAAACTGGAAGATCTCGAACGTCATCGCGACAAGATTGAAAGCTTCGGGCTCATCCTCGACATGATCCAGCTTCCGCTTCCGTCGCAGCCCATCGAGAAGGCATCCTATCCGGACATCCTCCTCAAGGGTCCGGATCGCGACCGGCAGATCGATGCGGTATGCAGGCTGATCGAGGAAACCGCCAAGGCCGGAATCCCGTCGGTGAAATACAATCTCAACCTGATCGGCATCCCACGTACGGAGATGGAACTTGGGCGGGGCGGGTCACTGAACGAAGCCTTTCGATGGGACAAGGCCGACCAGCAGGCCGAGCCAGGCCTGGCGGGCGTGCTGTCCGAGGACGAAAACTGGGAGCGGATCGACTATTTTCTGGAACGTGTAGTGCCCATCGCAGAGAGCAACAAGGTGCGGCTTGCCTGCCATCCGCATGACCCTTACACCCCGCCCGGCTACAAGGGCGTTACCCGCGTGCTCGGCACCGTCGAGGGTCTGAAGAAGTTCGTGCTCATGCGCGAGAGCCCCTACCACGGCCTCAATTTTTGCCAGGGCTCGATCGGCGAGATGCTGGAGAACCCCGGGCAAGAGATCGACGATATCATCCGCTGGTTCGGGACACGCGGCAAGATTTTCAACGTCCATTTCCGCAATATCGCGGGCGGAAAACTCTCCTTCATGGAAACTTTTCCGGACGAGGGCGACATGGACATGGTGCGCTCTCTCAAAGTCTATAAAGAGGTCGACTATCGTTACATGATCATGCCCGATCACGTTCCCCGGATAAGCGGCCGCGATCCCACAGGCGTAGCCTTTGCGTTTTGCTACGGCTATATAGCAGCCTTGCTCGAAGCCATGAAATAGTGGCTTTGGCGATCACTCATACGCCACGTGGTTGATCGAAGCCGCCAGGCCGGCGGCTTCGATCCGAAGCGTTGCAGCAGGTTCCGTCCTTCATCTCGCCGCCTAGTTCGTCAAGGGCCCGTCGCGGGAGCGATCTGCATCTGGGCGGGCACGAGCTTATCCGGTTGGCCGGAAAGCGGCTTCTGACCGGTCAGTCGCTCGTCGGCAGACGTGGGAGGCCGCGCCGATTGCGTGGTCGACGCGGTGATTTCCGTTCCGATACCGGATACTCCGTCAGGAAGTCTGTCGGTCTTCGCCGGCGATGACAGTTGCTGATTGACAGATACCTGGTCCGTGCCAATCGGTTGCGGCGTGACCCGACCGTCGGATGACGCAACGCGCCAGACGGTATTGCCGGCGTCATCGGCGACGAGCAGCGCTCCGGTCCCATCGATCCCGACGCCGACCGGCCGTCCTTTCGCCTGATCACCCTGGATAAAGCCTGTGACGACATCCTGCGCCTTGCCAGATGGCTTGCCATTCTGGAACGGTACGAAGATGACTTTGTAGCCATTGAAGCTGTCCCGGTTCCAGCTGCCGTGCTCGCCGATGAAGGCGCCGTTGGCGTATGCAGTTGGCAGCGCGGAATTCATCGAGAACGTCAGTCCGAGCGCAGCGACATGACTGGACAGGGCGTAATCCGGCTGGACTGCTTTTTCGACCATGTCGGGACGTGGCGGATGAACGCGAGCGTCGACGTGGTTGCCGTAGTAGCTCCACGGCCAGCCGTAGAAGGCGCCGTCCTCCACCGAGGTCATGTAGTCGGGAACGAGGTTCGGGCCGAGCTCGTCGCGCTCGTTGACGACGGTCCAGAGCGCACCGGTTTCGGGATTGAAGGCGAGGCCGTTCGGGTTGCGCAAACCCGAGGCGAAAACGCGCGCGGCGCCGGTCCGCCGGTCGACCTGCCAGATCGCCGCACGGCCCTTTTCTGCTTCGAGCCCGTTCTCCACGATGTTGGAATTCGATCCGACGGAGACGTAAAGCGTCCGGCCGTCCGGGCTGAGGGCCAGATCTTTTGTCCAATGGTGATTGATCGGGCCGCCGGGCAGCGGCGTCAGCGTTTTCGGTTGCGCGGTGATCCCGTTCTGGCCGAGTTCGTAGGGGTAGGCAAGGATGGCGCTCGTCGTGGCGA
The DNA here is from genome assembly GCF_002968535.1 of Neorhizobium sp. T7_12. Taxonomy (NCBI): domain Bacteria; kingdom Pseudomonadati; phylum Pseudomonadota; class Alphaproteobacteria; order Hyphomicrobiales; family Rhizobiaceae; genus Neorhizobium; species Neorhizobium sp. T7_12. Next base: position 244,468 of record NZ_PVBK01000006.1, read on the forward strand.
CATAAAGCGTGTTGTCTATCCAGGCGAGGCCGAAGGGAGAATCGAGCTTCTTCAGGAGGTCATGGCGTTCATCGACCGTGCCGTCGCGATTGGTGTCACGCAGCAGGGTGATGATATTGCTTTCTTTCTGTTCACCGCCGCCGCCGTGGGCGATCGACATGATCCAGTCGCGGATGAAATCCTTCGGCCGCGAGGTCGGCTCGCCGGCGGGGCCGCGGGACTGGACGACGAGCACGTCGCCATTTGGCAGGGTATGGACGGTGCGGGGATTGGCAAGGTCCTGGGCATAGGCCGTGACCTTCAGGCCATCGGGAATGGCAGGCGTCTCGCCGTCCTTCCAGCCGACCACTTCCGCGACCTTCAGATCAGGTATCAGGGAAGGAGAGGGGTCAGGCAGAACCGGGTTCGGGCCGATCTGCTGGGACAGATCGAATGTGGCTTCCTGCGCCGACGCGGCGAGCCCTAGGGAAAGCGACAGAACCGAAGTGCCGAGAATGAGGGATCTCATCATCATATCCTCCAGGCCAATCTGGCATATTTGCGGGCGGAAACGGCGGCAGCCACAAGGCAAAGCGCGAATGTAACGGCAGAGAGCGCCAGGCCATAAGGGACCACGGCGGTCCATCCGTCGCCGGCATGGACGAGGCTGTTGAGGACGGCAAGGGCGAGGATGATCAGGTAGAGAAGCGCCGACGGGAAAGCCGGCCGCAGTGGACGGGTGCGGGGCCGCGCGAGGTCGATGAGCCCAGCCAGGATTGCAATTACGCCGAACACCAGGCCGGCGCACAACAGCCATGCGGAGAAGTTCTGCCACATCAGGTTGTTGCTCTGCCAGAAGGCGATATCGGTTGCGAGCGCAAGTATGAAGCAGACGAAGGGGAATGGGACGAAAAGCGACTGGATCGGATAGGCGGCCGCGTCTCGATCATTGGAGGAAAGTACAGCCATGGCATGCTCCCAGAGGTAAGAGCGCAAAATATGCCATTTAACCCGCGGAGGCAGGGGATGGTTCCGTTCCGGTGTCGCAAAGCCTTGAAGCCAGCGGCATTCTTCGCCGGCAGAGCTGTCCCTCAATTGCCTTGGAACTTTCGGCATCAGACTTGGTTCGGAGACCTTAGCGCGACGTTCCAGCCAAAGCCGACACTCGTCGCGTCGCCATGCCCAACAAGCCAATCTATCAGTGAGAAAACTTGAACGGAGGTTCAAATGAAAAAGTTTTTCGTCATCGGATGTGTAGGGTTGTGCCTCACAGCTTGCACGTCGACTGAACGTGGGGCGGGAATCGGCGCTGCCACGGGTGCCGTCGTCGGCGGCGTAGCAACGGGTAACGTTCGCGGTGCCGCGGTTGGTGCGGCCGTGGGTGGCGTGTCCGGCGCCTTGATCGGGAATGTCGCGGGACAGCCCGGCCGCTGCTATTACCGCGACCGCGATGGGAACCGTTACGTCGATCGATGCTGAGTTCTTTCCGGCCTTCGTCGGCAGGGCTTGATGCCTCGACGATGCTCGCGAATAATACAACTCGCGCGGATTCGGGTTCACGTCCATGACCAACGGACGCGGCCTCAGTCGTTACTGAGACCGCCAACACTTTCAACGATTCCACATCCTAGCCATGCCGGCGATAGCCATTCGCTTTAGCCGTTGACGGCGGACTTGCAGACTATGGGGTAAGCCATGGCCTCCATTGAGAATATTGAAAACGAGCCGATCGGAGATCTGGTAGCCAGGATGGAGACCATGACCGATGAGGAGGTTTTCATCGCCATGCGTCAGCTGGAGCTGGCGAGCGAGGCAGCGCGGGACGAGGGCCGCGACGACATCCTTGCCGGAATTGCCTTGGTCGAGAGCGAGATCGAGCGGCGCTATCCGGGACAGGTTCTGGCACCGTATCGTGAATGGAAGCGGCGCGGGATTGTCCAGTAACCGAACCGCTCGGCAGTGCCGCCTGAGGAGATCAGCTATGGAAGAGAAGCAGGAGCGGCATGTGCCGCCTGAGCCGGGGACGGATGACGCAAGGTGCGCGGACACGGAGCGGAGCCGCAAGGAACGGGAGGCGGCAATGGAAAAGGCTGTCCGGGCGACGGAGAAGATTCTGCAGGACGAGAGACGATCTTCGAGCGACGCCCAGGGCGCGCCTCGATCGTCGCGCCCCTACTGAATGCGGCACCGTCGCCTGGCGGGAACGATCGAGAGGTGAGCAGAAGGGAAGGAGGCCTGGATGGTCGACTACCAGCGCATGCGCGATCACATGGCCGAGGTTCACATAAGGCGGCGTGGAATAAGGGATGAGCATGTCCTCAATGCGATGCGTGCCGTGCCGCGAGAGCGCTTCGTCGCCGAAGGTATGGCTGAATTCGCCTACGAGGATGCGCCTCTGCGCATAGAGGAGGGGCAGACTATTTCGCAGCCCTACATCGTCGCGGCGATGATCGAGGCGGCAGAGCTGCGGGCGGGCGATCGTGTGCTCGAGGTCGGAGCCGGTTCCGGCTACGCGGCCGCGGTGATGGGCCAGATCGCGGAGCACGTCTATGCGATCGAGCGCCACGAGGCCCTGGCCGCATCGGCAAAGCAGCGCCTGGCTGATCTCGACTATGACAATGTCGAGGTTCTTGCTGGCGACGGCACGCGAGGACTTCCCGAGCAAGCGCCGTTCGACGCAATTGTGGTGGCCGCGGGCGCTCCGGCGGTGCCGGAAGCGCTGAAGGATCAGCTCGCAATCGGCGGGCGGCTCGTGATCCCCGTGGGTGGGGAGTCTAGCCAGACGCTCTGCAAGGTTATCCGGCGCACGGCGACCAGCTATGAGCAATCGAATCTCGGGGCGGTGATGTTCGTGCCGCTGATCGGGGAGCAGGGCTGGGCCGAAGATGGCCGGCGCTCCGCGAGTAATCACAAGCCGGGCATTTCTCGCAAGCAGAGCCTGCCGGCAATGATTGCCGAGGCGGCCGAAGACCTCCCGGATTTCGACGATCCAGCATTCGGCCGCCTGTTCGACCGCTTTGGCGATCGACGCGTGGTTCTGCTGGGGGAAGCGAGCCACGGGACCGCCGAATTCTATCGAGCCCGTGCCGCGATCACGCGTCACCTGATCGTCCATCGGGGATACACGATTGTTGCGGTCGAGGCAGATTGGCCGGATGCGGCGAAAGTTGATCGATACGTCCGACACCGGTCCGCGTCCGAACGCGAAGAGCCTCCGTTCCAACGCTTCCCGACCTGGATGTGGCGCAACACGGACGTTCGGGCACTGACCGAATGGATGCGAAAGCACAATGCAGGTCTCGACGCCATGGAGGATCGGGCGGGCTTCTACGGGCTCGACATCTACAACATGTCCGCCTCGATCGGAGCCGTGCTTGACTATCTGGATCGGGTCGATCCGCAGGCGGCGGCTGTGGCGCGCGAGCGCTACGGCTGCCTGACGCCCTGGCAGCAGAACCCCGCGACCTATGGCCGGGCGGCGCTCAGCCGCGGTTATGCCGAATGCGAGCAGGCGGTGATCGAGCAATGCCAAGCGCTGCTGCGCAAGCGGCTCGACTATGCAAATAACGACGGCGACGCCTTCCTCGATGCCGCCCAGAACGCCCGGCTGATCGCGTCCGCCGAGCGCTACTACCGGATCATGTATTACGGCGGGGCGGAAAGCTGGAACCTGCGTGATACCCATATGTTTGAAACGCTGCGGCATCTTCTTGATGCCAAGGGGCCAGATGCCAAGGCGATCGTCTGGGCCCATAACAGTCACATCGGCGATGCCCGATCCACCGATATGGGCGCAATCCGTAACGAGCTCAATATCGGACAGCTCTGCCGGGAAGCTTTTGCAAGCGAGGCAGCACTTGTCGGTTTCGGCACCCATGCCGGCACGGTGGCCGCCGCGCACGACTGGGACGGAGACATGCAGGTCATGCGGGTCAATCCTTCCCGCCCGGACAGCTATGAGCGGCTGTGCCATGAGGCGGGTAAATCCCGGTTCCTGCTTGATCTTTCGCCTGCCAAGCACGAGCCGCTGAGACGCCGCCTCTCGGAGCCTCGGCTTGAGCGCTTCATCGGCGTTATCTACCGGCCCGACACGGAGCTGTGGAGCCACTACAGCCAGGCAATCCTTCCCGAGCAATTCGATGCCTATGTCTGGTTCAACGAGTCCCAGGCGGTGACGCCGCTCGGACCGGAGCACCATCGCGGCATGCCGGAAACCTATCCCTTTGGCGAATAGGCTACGGTGCTATTCAGTTGAAGGAACGAGACGTGGCAAGCAAGCCGGCCGCCTCGGCGAGTTTTTCAGGATCCTTGAGGCCGCGGCAGTAAAGGTCGTACACGATAGGTGCGACTGAATCGGCGCTGCGTTCTGATTTTTCGGCTGCAACAATGACAGCGTGCCGGAGGAGGGAAATGTCTCCCATCGTCATTGCACGCGCCGGAAAAGGATTGTGATATGTCATATCGGCCTCCTTGAAGCGGCGAATTCTAATCCCCGCGAAGCGCTTTTTCCACAGATAATGAACGCCGGCGGCCTTCTGTGCGGTGCCGTACAAACCTTCACCCAGTCGGGAATCAAAATAGCCGAGGGCACAGGGCTCGCCAAACATCGACGGCTGCCGGACGGCGTGGAGCGTTCGGCCATTACGGGGAGCGTTGCTTTAACCCAAGCAGCCAGAGAAGATAAGGTCCGCCGATCAGCGCCGCGAAGAGGCCGACCGGGACCTGATAGGGATAGATGACGACCCGCGACAGCCAGTCGGCCATCATCAGTACGCCTGCGCCGATGACGATTGCCGCTGCAAGCTGGCATCGCAGGTTCTGGAAGCCGATGAGCCGCGCGAGATGCGGGGCGATCAGTCCTGTCAGGCTCAAGGGCCCAACGAGGAAGGACGAGATCGCCGTCATCAATGCCGCAAGGATCGCGAGCACGAGGCGTGACGGCAGGACGCGAAGGCCGACGCTGCGGGAAAGGCTAGTCCCGAGCGGCAGGATGGCGAGCCAGCGGATCATGAAGAAGAGCGGCGCCGTCAACACCACGAGCGCGATCATCGCCGTCCAGGCTTCGAAGATACCGGCTCGATTGGTGGATCCGGCCATCCAGGAGAGCAGGGTATAGCTGCGCATGTCGCCCTGGGCGAGCACCATGCTGACGATCGCCATGCAGAAAGCGCTGATGGCGATGCCGGCGAGCAGCAGTCGTTCGGCCGAAAAACCGGAGCGGCCGGCGATCGCGATCATCACCAGGAAGACGGCGAGCGAGCCGAGCGCCATGCTGAGAAGCATGATGGCAGGCGATGGGATGCTGAACAGGAAGAGAGCAACCGTCAGCCCGGCACCGCCGCCGCTCGAAACACCGAGCACCTCGGGACTGGCGATCGGATTGCCGGTCACGCGCTGCATGATGAAGCCGGCCGCACCGAGCATGGCGCCGGCACCGCCGGCTGCCAGGATACGCGGCAGACGAAACGGCAGAAGCTCGGAAAAGAGCGGGCCGATTGCAACGCTCCAGCCGTGATCGGTCGGGCCTAGCGCAAGTACGAGGACGAAGATGATGGAAAGCGCCAAGGCAAGGAGCGACAGTGCGCCAGCAGGATTTCGAAGCTGTCGATAGGCAGCGTCGGCCGTTGCGGTCATGGCAGAAAATCCGTGGACGCGGGGCAGCAGCAGGAGAAGCAACGGCCCGCCGAGCAGTGCGGTTGCGGCACCCGCCGGTACCAGATCGGAAAAACCCGGTCCCAGCAATTGGGTCAGGCAATCGGACAGGAAAAGCACCGCGGCTCCCGTGAGAGGCGCGGCCATCATCACCTGTCCGGTGGTTCGCGCGCCGCAGAACCTGGCCATGGCGGGTGCTGCGAGCCCCAGGAAGCCGATGATGCCGACTGTTGCCGTGACGGAGGCGGACAGCCAGACGGCGAGAACGAGGATCGAAAACCGGACACCATGCAGCGCGACGCCGAGGCTTTTGGCACTGGAATCGTCGAGCGCTAGGACATTCAGCGGCCGCAGCAGCAGTGCTGCGGCGAGGATGCCCGCCGCCGACCGCGGCGCCAGCGAAGTGACACCACTCCAGTCCTGCTGGTTGAGCGCGCCCGCACCCCAGATATGGATCGACATGGCATATTCGCCGCGCGCCAGGATCAGCATCACGCTGAGCGAGGCCGCGATCAGGCTGACGATCATGCCGGAGAGCGCCACCGTGACCGGATCGAGCCTGCGCCGCCAGCTCAGCGCCAGCACGATCGCCACCGCGGTAAAGCCGCCGGCAAAGGCGAGCAGTTCGCGGGAAATGCCGGTCAGAAGCGGCAGAAAACTAAGGCCGAGCGTCAGCGCCAGTTGTGCCCCCGAGGCGATGCCGAGAGTTGAGGCATCGGCGATCGGGTTGCGCAATACCCGTTGCAGCAGCGCACCGGAAAGACCGAGCGCTGCCCCGGCGATCAGCGCAATCGCGGCACGAGGCAGAAGGCTGTTCCACAGCAGGATCGCATCGAGCGCAGCCGCGGTCGTCGTCGCCCCGGGAACGTGCGGGCGAAACGCCAGAAGCAGAGCGAAGGAGACAACGCAGGCGATGCCGAGCACGGCTGCAGGAAGAACGTGGGGAAGGCCTTCGCGCATGGGCATCGGGAGACTAGCCGTTGCGGGCATGGGAAAATCCTTCCGCCAGGAAATCGGCAAAACGACGTGCGGCCGGCAGTGCCCCATAGGGATTGATCGATCCGACCGTCAGCACGCGATTTTCCCGCACCGCAGGCAGGGCCTTCCAGAAAGCGCTTTCGGTCAGTGTCGCAAAGGCATCCTCCGGATGCGGAGGAATGAGGACGATCCATGCCTCGGGCATGGAGGCCAGCGTCTCGATGCCCATCGGCGCCATGGCCGAATAACTGGTGGCGCCCGTCCAGGCATTGGCCAGCCCGACGCGTTTCAAGACCTCGCCGAACATGCTGTCGGAACCGAAGACGCGGTAATGGCGCGCATCGCCGAGGTTGATCGGCAGGACAGGGCGGCCGTCACCTCCGGCAAGGAGGTTCTTGTAGCGATCGAGCCGGGCAGCGAGCTCCTCGACCATCCTATTGGCCGCGGGCAGCTGCAGCCGCTCGCCGATCGACAGCACGGCCTGTTCTGCAAGGAGGTACGGGCTTTCGCCGGGTTTGTAGATAGAATGGTTTTCGACCGGCGCGATACGGCGCATCAGCGGATCGGCCCAGGCATAGAAATTCGAGTTGAGGATAAGGTCCGGGCGGGCAAAGCGCAGCACCTCGAAATTCGGCGTGCCGCGCAGGCCGAGATCGGCAACGCTGTCCGGGACATCGGGCTTGATCGCAACCTGGCGGAACTGCCGAAGCTCGGTCGCCGCCACGACATTGGCGCCGATCGCAAGCAGCGTTTCGAGAAGCGCCCAGTCGAGCGTTGCAACCCGCGGCCCTGTTTCCTGCGCCCGCAGAGTGCGCGCCGCCGCCAAGGCGGCTGCGGCTGAAAGCATGGTTCTGCGGGTAAATTGCGGCACTCTCGGCATGTCTCCAAAGGCACAGGAAGGCCACAGCCGGGCCTTCCTGAAAGACTTGTTTCAGATCGTCAAACTACCAGACCTTGCTGATCTTCAAGTTGACGGTGCGGGCCTCGCCGTAGCCGCAGAAATACTCCGTGTTGCAGCCTGCGACATAGTCCTTGTCGAGCAGGTTGGTGACGTTGAGGGACGCCTTCCAATCGTTCTTCTCGCAGCGGATCGCCGCGTCGAAGACCGTCGCATCCGGAACGCGCAGGGTGTTCGCATTGTCCGCCCAGGATTTGCCGCGATAGCGGGCGCCGGCGCCGAAGCTGAGTCCTTCCAAAGGTCCTTCCGTGACGGTGTAGTCGAGCCAGAGAGAACTCAGAACGTCAGGCACGACGTTTGGTGTATTGCCGACGAGCGTGGGATCGTCCTTGGTGATCTCGATATCCGTATACGACGCCGCCGCGATGACCTTCCAGTTCTCGTCCAGATTGAACTTGCCTTCTACTTCGACGCCCCGGGAGCGGACTTCGCCAAGCTGGCTGGTTATCCCGCCGGCTGTGATCGTGTAGTTCTTTTTCGTGATGTCGAAAACGGAGGCCGTCAGGCTGCCGTCGAGCCAGGTAGGCTCGTACTTCAAGCCTGCCTCGAACTGGTGGCCTTCCTCGGGTTTCGGCGCCGCGCGGCCCGTCAGGCCGACGATCGGGCTGAAGAACGTAGCGGCGCTGACATAGGGCGTCAGGCCGTTGTCGAACTCGTATGCCAGGCCCGCGCGGCCGCTCCAGGCACGGTCGTTGCTGGAATAGTTCTCCGTTCCTCCCGGCATGAGGTCATCGATCTCGTTGTGGACATAGTCGTAGCGGCCGTTGAAAGTTGCGATCCAGCCATCGCCGAACTTGATCTGGTCCTGCGCGTAAACGCCGACTTGGTTGATCGTGTAGACCTGGTTGAGGTTGCGGGCGAGAGTGATCGGCGAGCCATAGACCGGATTGTTGGGATCGAACGGATCCGGGAAGGACGGGAAGGGGGTTGCGAACTGGTCTGTATGCAGCCGATAGTAGCGGTAGTCCAAGCCAGCCATGATCTTATGCGAGGCGCTCCCGAAATCGAACTCGTTTTCGATCCGGTTGTCGACATTGAAGGCATTGGCGGTCGACGTAATGTCTTCGCCGTACCGGTCTACCACGCCATCCGTCGGGTCGAAGTCGAATGGATAGACATATTTCTCATGCTTGAACAAATGGCTGTAACGCAGGTTCTGAGTGAATTTCCAACCGCCTTCGAATTCGTGTTCGAATTCGTAGCCGACCATTTTCTGGACGACCGTGCCGTTATCGAAATCCGGTTCGCCGAGGAACATGTCGCGCGGTATCTTGCCGTAGCCGGCGTTGACGACTGTGCCGCCGTAAGGCAGCAGACCGTTGGTCGTGTGGACTTGGTCGAGGCCGCTTAAATAGGTCCAGACCGTCAGGCTGGTGCCTGCATCCGGCGAGAAGGTGAACTGCGGCATGATGAAACCGCGCAGGTCCTCGCTGTAGTCGGTATAGTTGTCGCCACCGGCGATCTTGCCGGTCAGGCGATAGCTGAAGGTGCCGTCCGGGGTGATCTTGTCGGAAATATCGAAACCGAAGAAGGCGTTGCCATTCGTGTTGATGCCGGTCTCGGTGTAGTAGTAGGGCTCGTCGGTCGGGCGTTTGCGGATCAGGTTGACGACGCCGCCGGCATTGGCCCCACCGAGCAGGACGGAGGCCGGGCCCTTGAGGACCTCGACGCGTTCCAGCATGAACGGATCGATGTGGAAGCCGCCATAGGCATGACTGGTGAGCGCGAGGCTGTCGAAGAAAACGCCCGTCTGCGACGCATTGAAACCGCGAACATAGATCCAGTCGGTGTCGGGGTCCGAGCCGTAGGGCTGGCCGAACACGCCCGGCGTATAGAGGAGCACCTGGTCGATCTTGCTGACGGCGCCGCGGTCGTTCATCTCTTCCCGGCCGATGACCGACACGGACTGCGGGATTTCCTTGAGCGGCGTATCGGTCTTGGACCCGGTCGTCGACTGCCTCGCGACATAACCCTTGACCGGGCCGGTTCCGTCGCCTTCGCCCTCACCGCGAATGACGATCGGCGCCAAGGTCGTATCGGCGTCCTGGGCATGAGCCGCCCACGCGCTGCAAAGGGCGACAAACGCCACACCTGCACCCAGGCCGAGCCTTGCCCCCAAGGTTGTTTTTCTCTTGTTCATTCCATGCCCCACTCACACGAACTTTTCGCCGCTCTCCGGAAGCGGCGCTACAATAAGGTGAGCAGTTAACTCATATTTAAAGTTTGGGCTTGGTTCGATCGGCGACAATTGGACGTTTTTGGGCAATTTCTGAAGGAGTGAGCAAATATTTGCGAAGTGCATCACGACTGCCTGGCCTTGCGCCAGCGGGCCGGGGTGATCCCCACATGTTTGCGGAAGACCTTGGTAAAATGCGCCTGGTCCGAGAAACCGGTTTCGGCGGCAACTTCGGTCAAGGCACAGGCGTCCGACGCCAGCAAGGCTTTTGCGCGTTCCAGCCGGGCATTCATCTGCCAGTCGTGGGGGGCCATTCCAGTCGATGCCTTGAACGAATGGCTGAAATGCGATGGCGACAGTCCCGTCAGGTCAGCGAGTTCCTGCAGGCGGATATTGCGCATGCAGTTTTCAGTGATGAAATCCGTGGCGCGCCGCAGCTGCGCTACGGCCAGCGTTCCTCGCCGCCGGGGCGGTACCTTTGCCATCTTCAGGACATCGATGACCAGCGCCAGGGCGAGCCCGTCCCCATAGAGATCATGCAGCGGCTCCGGGTTGGAAATCTCGGCGGCGATCAGTCCGGCCAGCGCCATGACGCGCTGGTCGGAGAACAACAATTGGGGATCCTTGAGCTTTTTGGGGTTGATGTCTTCCATCAACCGGCGGCCGAGGATGTCCGCGTCGAAATGGATATCGAGGTGGCGCACATATTGAACGTCGGCAATGTCCAGCCAAAGGTCCATGTCGGCGGGAATGTAGGAGATCGGGCTCTGATTGCTGTCCTGTGGCGCGCCGCGGGATTTCGGGGAGAGCTTTACGACAGGGCGCCCGCGGCCGCGCTGGTCGAGCAGGATGAACAGTCGCGGGTCCCGCGCCACGTAGTGACCGCCCGCATAGGCGGCGCATTCCACCTCCCAGAGGTCGGCGGTGATGCCGTTCCAGTAACGGCGCCTCAGCCCCCCGATGACCGAAAAACCCTCGATCCTGTTCTGCATCCGCGGTTGAAAGATCATGCAGCTACCCGAATAAATAAACTTGCATATTTTTATCAACTTTAATGCAGCGTATCAATCCCGCGGGCGTTGCGGATGCTGCACCATCCCGATCTGCGGAACACAGGGGCAAATACACACACACCGGGCGGCCGGCAACGCGACCAACGGCACGGCAAAGGAGGTCGGTTGACCGGAGCGTCCGATTCGAAGAAACATGAGTTTAGTTTTCCGGTTTGAAAGACGATGTACGGATGGTACCCATGCCACTGAACCCAAACGAGCGTGAGATCGCCAAGGCAAATCTCCCTCTCCTGTCATTAAAGGAGGCGAGCTTTGCGATCGAAGGCCGCGTCCTCTTACATCCGCTGACGCTCGATCTTCGGGCAGGCAGGTCGATCGCTCTGATCGGTCACAATGGCTCCGGCAAATCGACGATGTTGAAATTGATCGGCCGGCAGCAGGCGCTGAGCGCGGGCACTATCCAGTTCGAGGGCAAGCCGCTTGAAGCCTGGAGTGCGCGCGAATTCGCCCGCCGGCTCGCCTATCTGCCGCAGCGGACGCCAGCAGCGCCCGGCATGCTGGTCAAGGAACTGGTGGCGCTCGGCCGGTATCCATGGCACGGCGCGCTCGGCCGGTTCAGCGCCACCGACAAGCAGAAGGTGGAGGAGGCTATCGAGCTCTCCGGTATCGGCTCTTTTGCAGAACGCATGGTGGACAGCCTGTCGGGCGGCGAACGCCAGCGGGCCTGGCTTGCCATGCTGGTGGCACAGGATGCCGCCTGCCTTCTGCTCGACGAACCCATCTCCGCGCTCGATATCGGCCATCAGTTGGAAGTCCTGTCCTTGACGCACGACCTTTGCCGCGAAAAGGGCATCACCATCATCACCGTGCTGCACGACGTCAACATGGCCGCCCGCTTCTGCGATGAGATCGTCGCGCTGCATTCCGGCCGGCTGATTGCCCATGGCACCCCGCAAGAGGTCATGACGACCGAGGAACTGGTTCGCATCTACGACGTCCGGATGGATATCCTATGCCAGCCCTCAAGCGGCCGGCTGGTGGCGCTGGCCCAGTAATTTCAAGTATACAGTCAGCCAGTGGGGTTTCGTTAGGCGGTAACCCCACTACGGAATAGCGGCAGCCGTCATGGCTGCCGCAGGATCTCACTCGTTTTCTAGAACCTGTATCCTACTCCCAGCATTGCGAAGGGTTGAACGTCGTCCTTGACGATCGGGCTGTCCTTGGCATCCCCGAGCAGGAAGCCGGCCCCGCCGGCGCCTGTGACGCTCCAGTTCTCGGTCATCATATAGGTGATGGAACCCTTGAGATCGACGCGCTTGATCCCCGCCTTCGCTTCGTATGCCCCCAGGCCGGACCGAGCTGACTGGATCGAAGTCACCCCGAAATACGACTCCATGTGCTTGTCGTCGGCCCATGTGCCGGACACATCGGCGGAGAAGATGAACCGTTCGTAGCGATGGGAAACCTTCGCGCCGAAAGTGCCGGTCAGTCCCTCGCTGCCGCCTATGGTCTTGTCCAACTTGGCGTAGACGCCGAATGGGCCGACCTCATAGCTGACGATCCCTCCGATGACGCCGCCCATGTCGATGTCGCCCAGACCACGCAGGTAGTCCGAGTCGTCCTCCTTGCGGCCCATCTCGACACCACCGGTCACGCCGATCCTGAAGCCGTTTGTTTCGAAAAGATCGACGGTGAGGCCACTGGTATCGAGATGCACGCGCTCCCCAAACTGGGCGGAGACGAGCGGAAACGGCTGCACCTCGAATTCGTCGGATCCTTCGTATTCGGGCAGGTAAACCGCCCCGACGCCGATCGTTACCTTCCAGTCATGCAGTTTGCCGCGAATGCCGCCGTAGCGCGCGGTATCGAACTGCTGGGGAGGGGCAATCGCCGCGTCGGTTGCTTCAAGGTCAGCCGCGAGTGCCGTGACCGGCAAGAGTGCCGAGGCTGCGGCCAACGCCGCGATCGAGATTTTTATCGTCCACCGTCGCTGAATGATGTCGAAAGCCCCAACTCCGCTTAAGACCGTATTGCGGTGCCGGTCTTCCGGATGATGTTGATCGTGCTGGCTCACCAAATTAACTCCTGATTATAAAAGCTAAAGAAACCGGGGTATGGTTTCGGGGAGAAGTTGCGGTTGAAGAATTGCCGCAGCATTACAAGGTCGAGATGAAAACCAGCCGGCACTGTCGGTGCGGCAGGGCGAAGCGATAGCGGCAAATCCTGCTGCCAATGCCGGCGAGCAGCGGACGAACGGAGCAAGGCTTTGGGGGTGCCGGCCCGTGCTCCGTCCGTCCATGCCGCCTTACGGAGCGGGCCGGTCGCTGGAGGCTCCGACCGCCGTTCCTCCGTAAAAAGTGCAACGGCTACGCTGACGCGCATGCCGGGCCACTCGGATGATATGTCAGTGCGTAATGGCCGCTTTCGGCTTCTTGTCGGTCCAGTCCGGCGGCGCGCCATACTTGGCCGCCACGGCTCCCACCAATCCAGGCGCCCGCCCGAAGGCGTCGCACGCCGGGTATTTGGGTTTTCCGCCGAGCCAGGATCGCATCCGCTGCCCTGAAGGAAGGGCGATGTTCAATCCTTTCGGCTCCTTGCCGGAAATGAGCACGCGCGAAAAGTCGGACGCGAACCTGGAGGCGAGGCCATAGGCGTCCCCGACTTCGGAAACGCGGGGCTTGTCCTGGATCGAATTTGCGCCGCGGGCCCACACCATCGCCGCGCTCTGAATGCCGTCGCCGTCGACAGCCTCCGCTTCGACGGCCAATCCCCCGAGGCCGAAAGGCAATCGCGGCATGCTGACGGGCAGGACAAAGCCGGTGCCGACGGTGACGGCGGTCGCGACCCCAGCCGCGGCCCTGTTCGTCGGTACGATATCGGTGACGACGGACCGTATTGTCAGATCCGCCGGTTGGCCGGCCGGCACCATCTGGTACTTGTCGCTAAGCGCGACGCAGAGCGCCCGGTCCAGAACGTTCGACACCAGCGAGCGGTCGGCTTCCGTTTTAATGCGGGATGCGGCACTGAAAGAGAAGGTTGTCGGCACGATGCTGACCGTCTTGACCGTGGCCAGATGTCGCCCATCGACATAGAGGCGTTTCTTGGCCAGCGTTCCCTTCGGCGCGCCAAGATTGCTGTAGGAAGTCAGGGTGCCTGCCTCCTTCAGCGGCACCGAGGTGCATCCCGCCACCGCCAGGGTTAGAGGCAGGGCGAAACATAGAGATCTGAAAGCTAACGTGGATGGAGATCCTGCAAATCGGAGAAATGGTTCAATTGATGGATTGCTGCGCACGCCGTCGGGCCTCCGTCATGGGTGTACCAGGTTGACAGTGCGGGGGAAGGATTGCCGCAGCATTACAGAGGATTGGGATGGGCGAACATGGTGTCGTCTGTCAGAGTTCGATTGCAACCTGGGTTCCGATTGTGCCGCTTTGAAGGCTGACCCGCCCCTGATGGTTTGCGACGATCTGTTTCACCAGGCTCAAACCAAGGCCTGCGCCTCTGCTTTTTGGGGTGACGCGGTAGAAGGGTTCGAAAACCAGTTCCTGATGTTCGGCGGGTATGCCTGCCCCTTCGTCGGCCACGGTGATCCGCCCGCCGGCCGAGACCGAGATGGTGATCATTCCCCTGTTGCCGCCGTGGTCGATCGCATTGCGGACCAGATTGCTGATCGCTCTTGGCAGAGCGGAAGGGCTGCCGCGCCGCTCAACGCTTTCCACCTCGCGCTGGAAGGAAATCTGGTAGCCCGCAGCGATCGCCTGGGGCGCGAGGTCGGCAACCACCGTCCGTGCAATCTCCACGAGATCGACCGCTTCATGGAGCTCGCTCGCCTGGTCGTTGCGCTCAAAGTCGAGGAGCTGTTCGGCGGTCTCGGCCAAACGCGCAACGTCGTTCAACAATCGCCTGCGTTCCTGGCCCTCGGACGTCCCATCGATCCGCGTTTGCATGATGGCGATCGGTGTTCGGAGCTCATGCGCCGCGTCGATCAGGAAGCGCTGGCGTTTCTTCAATTCGTTCTCAAGCCGCTCGAGCGTACCGTTGAATGCGATCACCAACGGAGCAACTTCTTTGGGAATACCTGCCACCGGCAGCCGTTTTCCATGCTGGCGGGGTTGGATCTGCGATGCTTTGTCGGCGACATCGCTCACCCTCGCAAGCGCGCGGCCGACGATTCGCGGGACGGCGAGGAAGATCGCAGGCAAGGCGACCGCAAGCAGGGAGACATAGATCGGGTAGGCCCTTGTTAGAAGGGCGAAGACCGGCGAACCTTTGTCAGCCACGCCGCCAAACAGAATCCGAATCTCGCCGACGGCCGCCTCGGCATTGTCAATCGTCGCGGCCTCCTTTGTCGCAGAGGATCCCCGTATGTCCGCGTCGTCGAACAGATGGACCAGATGGGCGAGTTCAGCATAAGCTGGAGGGATGGTGCCATAGGACACCGACGCACCATCTATCGTGGCGACCACATACCAAAGAGAGTTGTTCTGCTCCTTGAGCGCCCTTAGCCTCGGCGTTTCTCGTAGCTCCAAACGTCCTTGGCTGTCGCGTGTCGCGGCCGCGGCTATCGCAGAACCGATCTTCTCCTCCATGGCAATGTTAGGCGACATGATCGTAGCAGCCCATATACAAAGCCCGAGGATCACCGCAGCAACAACAGCGATAATGACCAGGCTGAGTTGCCAACTCAGCTTCCACCAAAGCGAACGGGTAGCCTTGTCGTGCATCATTCCTCCTTCAGGAGATATCCGACACCGCGGATATTGTGGATCGTGATACCGGCGCCGGCATCCAGCAGTCGTTTGCGCAATCTTGAAATATGCGCATCGAGCGCGTTCGACTGAATTTCTTCTTCATAATTGTAGACCGCAGCCTCAAGGGTCGATCGAAGGACGGTTTTGTCTTTCCGCTTGGCCAACGCCACCAGGACGAGAAGTTCGCGCCTCGGCAGATCGAGCGGGATCGATTCGACGGTCACGCTCAAATGCAGCGGATCGATCACCATTCGGCCCACCGAGATCTGAAGTTCCGTCAGACTTGGCGGCCGTCGCAGAACCGCCCGCAACCGGGCCATCAGCTCGTCGACAAGAAACGGCTTGCCGAGATAATCGTCCGCCCCGAGATCCAACCCTTCGACCCGCTCCAACGGCTCGTTGCGCGCCGTCAGCACAATGATCGGTGTGTCGGTGCCCGTCCGCCTCAGCATCGGAATGAAGGTCAGCCCTTCGCCATCAGGCAGACGCCGATCCAGGAGAATCGCGTCGTAGCTATTCTGGCGCGTCAATTCGAAAGCGTCCGCAAGATGCGTGGTGTGATCAGTGACGATGCCGCGTTTGCTCAGCGCCCCTGAAAGAGCGTCGGCCAGCTCTTTCTCGTCCTCTATCAATAGAAGTCTCATCGTCCCTTGGCTCTCCTGTCCGGTCCTTCTCCGCCGCGAAGATTGCGGCAGCATTACGGGGGACAAAGGAACCATCAGGTAATGCTGCTGCAATTGTAGAAGCCTAGCAACCGGAGCCATCCAGTCGCGAAAACGCGAGGCGCCGCCCGCAGGTGGCCGTGCTTTACATCCAAGGAATGTCGCTATGGCTTTGAAATGGACGATGAGATTGACCAAGGCGGGGATGCTTCTGGGAGGCGTCTACCTCGCTGTCGTGTTTATCGATCCCGCACGCGGAACGGTCGATGCGAATGAGCGGGTGAAAGAGGTCGTCGCGGCGGTCGCGGCGAACCAGCTCGATAGACCGCTGGAACTGGCCCCTTCGGAGATCGCTGACATCAGGCCCATGTCGATGGCGGAACGGCTGCGCGTCAGCGGGGACCTCGAGCCGATCAATCGCGCCGTCCTGCACGCCAAGGATGGAGGCAGGATCATCGAGGTTCGCGCCGTTGCGGGACAGGGCGTCAAGGCAGGGGACGTGCTGGCACGTTTCGAGACGGACGATCTCCAATCGATCCTCAAGCAGCGTGAAGGGGATCGCGATGTCGCGGCAGCGGAGATGCTGCTCGCCATGCAGTCGCTCAACAGGATCGAACAACTCGCGGATAAGAACATCGCGAGCCAGGAGCAGCTCGACAAAGCACGAAGCGAGGTGGCCGCCGCGACCGCCAGACTGAAAAGCCTTTCAGCCCAGGCGGATATCGCACGCACCGCTTTGCGGGACGCCGAAGTTCTGGCGCCGTTCGATGGGGTGATCTCAAACCGGGCGATCAATCAGGGCTCCCGCGTCGGCGCCGGCGCAGAACTTTTCACGATCGTCGATACGAGCGTTCTGGAAGCAAAAGTCCTGGTCTCCACGCGCGACGTTCACCGTATTGCCATCGCCCAACGGGCAGAACTGCACATCGACGGGCTTGACGGGCAAACGGTCATCGGACGCGTGGATCGTATCAGTCCGGTCGCCGACCGCGGCACGCGCTTCATCCCGGTCTATATCCGGCTCTCCAACAGTGGCGCCCATCTGAGGGGCGGATCGTTCGCGACAGGCTCAATCCTGGTCCGGCAAAACGAAGACGCGATCATCATACCGGCGATCTCGCTGCGTAAGGACGAGACGGGAGACTATGTCCTCAAGCTGAAAAAAGGCCGTCTCGTCCGCCAGCCCGTGACTGTCGGATCGGGATGGGGCGGGAGTGACAGCCTGGAGATTTCCGAAGGCCTGGCTTACGGCGACGCGATCGTGACCGTACCGCTGCCCGAGTTGCGACCGGACGTCACCGTCACGATCCCGAAGGCGGGCTGACATGTTTCTCACCCGCATTTCGATCGCTCATCCCGTCTTCGCCACCATGATGATGGTGGTGCTGCTTGTGCTGGGCGCGTTTTCTTACGAGCGCCTCGGCGTCGACCAATTTCCGAATGTCGACGTTCCGGTTGTCGTGGTCACGACGACCTACCCGGGTGCGACGCCCGAAACCATCGAGACGGAGGTGACCAGGCCGGTCGAGGAGGCGCTCAATACGATCAGCGGCCTCGATGAGATCACGTCGACCTCCTACGAAGGACGGTCGGTCGTCATCGCCCAGTTCAAGCTGGAGGTGGAGAGCACGACGGCAGCACAGGACGTCCGCGACAAGATAGCAGCCCTCGAAGCAGACCTCCCGGAGGAAGCCGACAAGCCTGTCGTGGCGCGGTTCAATCCATCGGACGAACCGATACTTTCGGTGGCGATCAGTTCGCCCTCCCTCGAAATGCCGGAACTCACCACCATCGCCGACCAGCGCGTGTTGCGCCAACTGACGACGATAGCCGGGGTGGGGCAGGCGACGCTGATCGGCGGTCAGAAACGGCAGGTCGACATCAGCATCGACGAGACGCGAATGCGCGCGTTGGGCATCGGCATCGACGAGATCATCGAGGCCCTCCGGACCACCAACCGGAACAGGTCCGCCGGAAACGTGATCGGCGGTATTACGGACCGTACCATTCAGGTGCAGGGACGGATTGCGGAGCCGAAGGACTTTCTGGATATGATCGTTGCCCGCCGCGGCGACGGGGCTGTCTATCTCCGCGATGTTGCCACCGTAAGGGATGGCGCGGCGGATCCGGAAAGCCGGGCGATCTATAACGGCGAAACAGCGCTCGCCGTCGCTATCGTCAAGGTCCGGGATGCCAATACCGTGCAGGTGGTGAGCGATGTGCGCAAGCGGCTCGCTCAGCTGAACGCCGAACTGGGCGCCCAAAACGTTCGGCTTCAAATCATCACGGATGCCTCGACCCCCATTCAGGAATCGCTCGGCCAGGTGCAATCGACACTGATCGAGGGAGCGGCATTGTCGGTCGCCATCGTTTTCCTGTTCCTCAACTCATGGCGAAGCACCGTGATCACCGGGTTGACGCTTCCGATCGCCATGATTGGCACGCTCGCAGTCATCGATTTTCTCGGCTTCACGCTCAATATGCTCAGCCTGCTGGCGTTGACGCTCTCGATCGGCATTCTTGTCGATGACGCGATCGTGGTGCGCGAGAACATCATGCGCCATCTGCACATGGGCAAGTCGCATTTGAAGGCGGCTCTCGATGGCACCAACGAAATCGGGCTCGCCGTGACGGCGACGACCGCCACGATCGTCGCCGTCTTCCTGCCCGTCGCGTTCATGGAAGGCATGGTTGGCCGTTTCTTCTACGAATTCGGCGTCACAGTTTCCGCTGCCGTGCTGATCTCGCTGTTCGTCGCCTTCACCCTCGACCCGATGCTTTCCAGTGTCTGGCATGATCCCGATGCCGAGCCCGGCGCAAGGCGCGGACCGGTCGGACGGCTGATTGCGCGCTTCGATGCCGGGTTCGAAAGGCTCGCCTCGCGCTATCGAGGGATCATCCGCTGGACGCTGCGACATCGTTTGGTCACGCTCGGCCTGACTGGCGGCATCTTCGTCGGCAGCATTTTGATGGTGCCGCTGATGGGTGTCGAATTCGTTCCCAATGCGGACGAAGGTCGATTCCAGATCAACGTGACGACGCCGGCCGGTTCTTCGTTGGACTACACGCGCACCAAGGTCGGGCAGATCGAGAAGGCGCTGCATGAGTTTCCGGAAGTTGCTTCGATCTACTCGACAATCAATACCGGCAGCGCCATGGGCAAACACAAAGCCGCCATTCTCGTCAGCCTCGTGCCGCTGGAGCAGCGCAAACGGGCGCCCGCCGCCATCGCGGGTCCCGTCCGGGAACGTCTCTCCGTCATACCGGGGATCAAGATCGCCATCGTCCAGGAGGGCCTGGGCGGAGGCGCCAGTCCGATCCAACTGAGCGTCCTGGGTGACGATCAGCGGGTACTGGAAAAGATCGCGGCGGATCTGACCACCGGCATGCGCGGGATGCCCGGCATGGTGGACATCAATTCGAGCGCTGGCGAGGAAAATTCCATCCTGTCCGTCCGGCTCAAGCGCGAGCAGGCGAGCGATCTGGGCATCGGTATCGCCGAACTGGCCGGAATGCTCTCGCCGCTGATCGGCGGCGAAGACGTTTCCACCTGGACCGATAGGCGCGGAGAAACCTACGACGTTGTCGCCCGCCTTCCCCGCGACCAGCGCACCAACGCTGCCGCTATCGGCGAGTTGATGATCAAGGTCCCGGGTGATGACGCAAGCGGCAGCCCACGCATGGTCCGGCTGGATCAGGTCGCGGACATTGCGGTCGTCCCGGCGGCCTCCGAGATCCGTCGTCTCGACATGTCCAGGGAGATCCTGATTTCGGCGGACATATCCGGCCGAGCCGCGGGGGATGTCACAGCCGAACTGGAGGCCATGGTAGCCAAGCAAGATTTGCCGACTGGCTACCGGATAAAATTCGGCGGCGATTCCGAGGACATCCAGGACGCGACAGGCGGGATGTTCAAGGCGCTGACCATGGCGGTGATCTTCATCTATGTCGTGTTGGCGTCGCAGTTTGGAAGCTTCACACAGCCGATCGCCATCATGGCTGCACTTCCCCTGTCGCTGGTCGGCGTGCTCCTTGGCCTCATGGTCGCGGGAAGTACCATCAACATGTTCTCGATGATCGGCTTCATCATGCTGATGGGGCTCGTGACCAAGAACGGCATCCTGCTGGTCGACTTCGCCAACCGCGAGCGCCGGCAGGGTTCGACCCTCAGCGAGGCGCTCGTCAATGCAGGCGCCGTACGGTTCCGCCCGATCATCATGACATCGCTCGCGATGATCGCCGGGATGATCCCGCTCGCGCTGGCAGCCGGTGGCGGCGGCGCACAACGGGCGCCGATGGCCCATGCCGTCATCGGCGGCCTTGTCAGTTCTACGCTCCTGACCCTGATTGTGGTGCCCGTCATCCTCTCCTACATCGACAGTCTGACGCTTTGGATTGCGGGGAGGGTGCGGACGCATGCGGCCAGCGAAAACGAATTTCACTCGCCGAAATCGGCACAGCCATGACCCGCAAAACCGTGTTCCGCCTCTTCGGCAGGTTTCTTCTATCCGCCATCATGATGGCGGCCCTTCTTGGAGGGCCGCTTGTCCTCCTGCTTTTTCTCTCGAGGCGGTTCACCATGTAGAGAGTTCACGCCTGGTCGTGCAGGAGCAAACGTGCCGATCCGCTCACGACGCGGAATCGGTTGATCGCAGAACTGCCGTGCTGTGATAGACAATTCAGCCCCGATGCCTAATTCCCGCGCGCGCTGCGCAATTCCCGCTCGCCCCTTTCGAGCGCGCTGGCATTCAGTACCTTGCGGAGCAGGGCGACGGCGACCGCGCGCATGCGAAGATTGTACCAGCCCTCTGGCCCATTGCCGGGCTCCTCGTAGAGGTCCAGTTTTTCATAGAGCTGCTGAAGGCGGTTCTGGACGCTTCGCAACGAGAGCTTTTTCCGCTGGGCTATCGCCTTGTCGGTCAGGCCGAGCGCCACATCCACCAGGATTTCGTATTCCGCGTCGCTCAGGCCATGCGCAGTACCGAGGCTTTTCTGCTGGATGCCCCGGACCTCGCGGTCGATAACGCATTGCGATTCAATGAAGACGCCGCGCAATGCGAGCTTCAACCGTTCGTCGGAGGTGGATTTCAGCACGTATCCGTATGTCGCACCTTCCGGAACGATACGCGCCACGCCACGCACATAGGCCTCATCGGAATAGTTCGACCAGAACAGGATCTTGGTATCCGGCCGTTCGCGCCAGATGGTGCGGGCCGCCTCGATGCCGTTACGCTCGCTCATCTGCAGGTCCATGACCACGTGCTCGGCCTGGGATTGGCGCGCCTGCACCTCACCGGCATGGCCGTTTTCCGCCTCCAGGACCGTGTCGCATTCCGGCAATGCTGCCCGCACCGCTTCGTGCAGGTAGGACCGGTGCAGCGGATCGTCCTCAATGATCAAGACTTTCATGCCAACCTCTCCGCAACATGCCGGCGTTCCATCGACAGCAGGACCTTGGCGGTCGTGCCACACCCGCCGGGATTGGCGCCGATCTCGAATTTTGCCGAGATCAGCCGCGCTCGCGTCTTCATATTGCCTATCCCGTGCCCCGCCTTGTCGCGGGCGTTGCGCAGGCCGCTCCCGTCGTCGCTGATCTCGATCGACAGCGCGTCGCCCTGGATACGCAGATGCACCAGGATCGTCTTCGGTTGCCCATGACGGATCGCGTTGTTGACCGCCTCCTGGACAATGCGGAACAGCGCGGTCGCCACGGTCCTGTCGAGGTCGAGCAATGCTCCACCCGTCTCGTCGACCATCCGCCAGGCGACGGGCAGGCCGCTTTCGCGTACCGAGCGTTCCAGGTGGTTCTCGATCGCCTCCGCCACGCCGAAAAGCTGCAGCACGGTCGGCTTGGCCTCCTCGATGATCTGGCGAAGGTCGTGCATGCACTGCTGGAGGGTGCGGCAGAGCGGTTCGAGAGCATCCCCATGCAAGTCCGGAAGTCCTGAAAGCCGCTCCATGCGCCGCGCGAGCCGTGTCAGGTCGGCGAGCGTCTGGTCGTGAAGGTCCATGCCGATCCGCTGCCGTTCGGCCTCCAGCGCCTCGGTCAGCTTTAGCGCACCCAGCCGCAATCCCTCTTCGCGGGCGCGGGCCTCCGTCTCGACGATCGCCGAGCGTTTGGCCTGTTCGGCAGCCCTCAGCGCAAAGAAATAAGGTGCCAAAAGGTCGGCGATCGAGCGGGCGTTCTCGACGTCCTCCATCGAGTACTTGTCGTGCTGATGGCTGGAGCAGCTCAGGGCACCGATGATATCACCCTGGACCTTGAGCGGCACATGTAGCCGGCTTCTCAGGGACAGTTCGATTATCGGGCTCGAAAACGCGCCGTCGAAATGAAAGCGCGGATCGGCACAAGCATCCGGTGAAAGCAGGAAATCCACCTCGCCGGACAGGAGCGTACGGATCGGGCTGCCGGTCAGCAGCGCCGGGGGTTGCTGGCTCCAGGCGGTCGCAAGCCCGCTCTCGTAGGCGATGTGGTATTTCCCGTCCAGCATCTTGATGCATACGTCGAGATGATCGTGCGGAATGATATGGCTGATCTCAGCCGCCACCGCCTGGATGATCGAATTGAAATCGAGCTGGCCTGCCAGCAGCCGGGAAATTCCGAGATAGCGGTCAAATAACGCATTTGGCGCCGGATTGAGCATGACGGACATCCTCCAGTCCTCCAATTATTAGACGCCTCGCTGCTGCTCTTGTCTTGCGGGAACCCGCAAATTTTGCGCGAATACCCGCAGAGAGGTTGCTTGTATGCGCCTATACAACATCTGATTTCTCCTCCATGCTCGCTTTACTGAGCAAACGGGGCTCAGCGCAATCACTATCTTCGGACAACCGTTGAGGAGCGGCCCGAAGAACCCGTCGAGAACTCTAGGGAGGAAATCATGATCATCAGGAAGATGCTTTTCGCATCTGTCGCTATCGCATGCGTTGCCGGGCCGGTCTCCGCCCTGGCCGATACTTCGGGCAAAAAGATCGCCCTTTCCAACAATTATGCCGGCAATTCCTGGCGTCAGGCCATGCTGACAAGCTGGGACAAGATCACCAAGGAAGCCGTCTCCAAGAAGATCGTCGCTGCCGCCGATCCGTTCACGACGGCCGAGAACCAGGCGACCGAGCAGGCCGCCCAGATCCAGAACATGATCCTGCAGGGCTATGACGCGATCGTCATCAACGCAGCGTCGCCGACCGCGCTCAATGGCGCCGTCAAGGAAGCCTGTAACGCCGGCATCACCGTCGTGTCCTTCGACGGCATCGTGACCGAGCCGTGCGCCTGGCGCATCGCGGTGGATTTCAAGGCGATGGGCGAAAGCCAGGTCGAATATCTCGCCAAGAAGCTGCCGAAGGGTGGGAACCTGCTCGAGATTCGCGGTCTTGCAGGGGTTTCGGTCGATGACGAAATCCATGCGGGCATCCAGGCTGGCGTCCGGAAAAACCCGCAGTTCAAGGTCGTCGGTGCCGTCAACGGCGACTGGGCGCAGGACGTCGCGCAGCGCGCTGTCGCTGGCATCCTTCCGAGCCTTCCGGAAATCACCGCCGTCGTAACCCAGGGCGGCGACGGTTATGGCGCGGCCCAGGCGTTCGCTGCCGCCAATCGTCCCACTCCAACCATCGTCATGGGCAACCGCGAGGACGAACTCGTCTGGTGGAAACAGCAGAAGGACAAGAACGGCTACGAGACGATGTCCGTCTCCATCGCTCCCGGCGTTTCGACGCTCGCCTTCTGGGTGGCCCAGCAGATCCTCGATGGCAAGCAGGTCAAGAAGGACCTTGTCGTGCCCTTCCTGCGCATCGACCAGGGCAATCTCGAAACCAATCTCGCCGGCACCCAGAAGGGTGGCGTCGCCAACGTCGAGTATTCGCTGGAAGACGCCCAGAAAGTCATCAGCGCAGCCAAGTAAGCTGATCCTCCCCAAGACAGGATGCGGCGCCGTTGCGCGCCGTGTCCCGATCCGTGCCCGACCGCCTCCCGAACTGTCGACGACGTGTTTCGCATGAATGAAGTGACAACAAGACAAGAGGTCGTTGCCGCCCGCGGCATCAAGGTAACCTTCGGCGCCGTGAAGGCACTGGACGGCGCCGACCTTGTCATCCATGCCGGCGAATGCGTCGGATTGGTCGGACATAACGGCGCCGGCAAATCCACGATCGTCAACGTCATCAACGGCGGCTTGAACCCGCATGCTGGCGAAATCAGCTATGGCGGCGTCAGCACCCAGCACGGCATTTCGACCGCGCGAGCCAATGGCGTTCGCTGCGTCTTCCAGGAACTGTCGCTTTGCCCCAACCTAACCGTCAATGAGAACGCCCGCATCATGCACGCGGAACTCGCCGGCTGGAACTGGCGCAGCAGGGCGGGCACCCTCGTCAGACTGCAATTGCAGGATATTTTCCCCGGCCACGGCATCGACTGCGACAGCACGGTCGATGACCTTTCGATCGCCGAGCGACAGATGGTCGAGATCGCCGTCAGTTTCGCCGGGCTGAACCGGAAGCCGAAACTCGTCATTCTCGACGAACCGACATCCTCGCTCGACGCAGGGCTGGCAGCGCAGCTGATGGCCTATATCCGGAGGTTCGTCGGCAAGGGAGGTGCGGTCCTGTTGATCTCGCACATCCTTGGCGAAATCCTCTCCACCTCGGACCGCATCGTGGTGATGAAGGATGGCCGGGTCGTCGCCGACCGCTCCGCCTCGGAGTTCAGCAAACGCAGCCTCGTCGAAGCGATGGGCAATGTGGCGCGAGAAAAGGAGTGGCAGCGCATGGGCGACAAGCGCAGCGGCGCGCCGGTGCTTGCCATGCCACCGCGACGGGGTCACGGTCTTGCCTTCGAAGCCCATCGCGGCGAGATGATCGGCCTTGCCGGTCTCGGAGGCCATGGCCAGACGGAAACGCTTCTCGACCTCTATCTTTCCCGCAACGGCAACTGGTGGCCGGCCCGCCGCAAGGAGATCGCCTTCGTCGCCGGCGACCGCAGCCTGAACGGCATATTCCCGCTCTGGAGCATCCTGAAGAACCTCAGCGTCGCCTCGCTCGGCGATTTTTCCTCCCGGACCATCGTCGACCATGACCGCGAAGGCGCGCTCGGCGACGGCTGGAAGAAGCGCATCGAGATCCGCACGCCGGAAATGAAAAACCGCATCCTGTCGCTCTCCGGCGGCAACCAGCAGAAAGTGCTGTTCGCCCGCGCATTGGCGACGAGCGCGAGGATCGTGCTGATGGACGATCCGATGCGCGGCGTCGATGTCGGCACCAAGCAGGAAGTGTATGACATCCTCCGCTCTGAAGCGGCAGGCGGCCGCACCTTCATCTGGTATTCGACGGAAATGGACGAGATACGTCTGTGCGACCGGGTCTATGTCTTCCGGGAAGGAGCGATCGTCGCCGAGCTCGCAGGCGACGAGATCACCGAGAAGAATGTGCTTGAAGCCTCCTTCAGCGGAGGCGAAGCGGCATGAGGATATCCACCGGCACGATCCGCCTTGTCATCCCTGCCGCGTCGCTGGCACTGCTGCTCGCCGCCGTCTTCTACATGCAGCCGCGCGCCATGAGCTATACCGGCCTGAACCTGCTCTTCAATCTCGCCGTGCCGATCGCACTCGCGACGGTGGCGCAGATGCTTATCATGGCGGTCAACGACCTCGACCTGTCGATGGGCGCCTTCGTCAGCTTCTGCGCCTGCGTGACGGCGACGTTCCTGCAGGCCTCCCCGGCGATCGGAGTGCTGATTTTCCTTGGCGCTATTGCGGCCTACGCCGTGATCGGCGTTGTCATCCACGTTCGAGAACTGCCCTCGATCGTCGTGACCCTCGGCATGAGCTTCGTCTGGGGTGGGCTTGCGGTCCTCATGCTGCCGTCTCCGGGCGGCGAAGCTCCGGGCTGGGCTCGCTGGCTGATGACCTCCCGGCCACCCTTTGTGCCGATGGCGATCGTTGCCAGCATCGTCATCGCGCTGGTCACCCATTTCGTCATCATGCGCTCCTCCGTCGGGGTGCTGATCCGCGGCGTCGGCGGAAACGTCCGCTCGGTCGAACGCGCCGGTTGGTCGGTCATCCGCATCCGTGCGGGAACCTATGCGCTGGCCGGTTTCTTCGCTGTGCTGTCCGGCATCGCGCTCGTCGGCCTCACGACTTCGGCTGACGCCAATATCGCTCTGCGCTATACGTTGCTGTCGATCGCGGGTGTCATCCTCGGCGGCGGCGAGTTCGTCGGCGGCAAGGTCTCGCCGATCGGCGCCGTCATCGGGGCGTTGACCTTGACGCTCGCCGGTTCGTTCCTGTCCTTCATGCGCATTCCCCCCGACTGGCAGATCGGCGCTCAGGGAGCGATCCTCATCGTCGTGCTGGGGCTGCGCCTCCTCCTCAACCGGCTGGAAAAGCGGGAGAAGAGCCGATGAACGGCGCACGCCTTCTCTTCTCCAAACCCTGGATCTGGTCTTTCGCGGCCACGATTGCCGTATGGATCGTCACCGTCCTCTTCACCGGCGGAGCAAGCTCGCTCGGCCTGTCGCAGGCGGCTCTCACTTTCGCGGCCTTCTCCGTCATCGTCGGGCTTGGCCAGATGTTCGTCATCACGCTCGGCCCCGGCAATATCGACCTCTCCGTGCCTGCCACGATGACGCTTTCGGGCACGCTGGCGCTAAAGCTGATGGACGTTGAGGACGGCATGATCGTCGTCGGCCTGCTGGTTTCGATCCTGCTAGGCTTCGGGATCGGTATCGGCAACTACGTGCTTATCAAGCTGCTGCGCATTCCGCCGATCATCGCGACGCTGTCCATGAGCTTCATCATCCAGTCGACGGCGATCTGGACGAACCGCGGCCTGCGCATCAAGCCCCCGGAGATATTGGCGATCTTCACCACATCCAACCTGTTCGGCGTCCCCAACATCGCCATCGTCGCGCTCATCCTCTCCGTCATCGCCTGGGTGCTGCTCGAAAAGACGATCTATGGCCGGTGGATCTCGGCGATCGGCCAAAGCACGTTTGCTGCCCGCATGACGGGAATCCCGGTCGATGGCACGCGGCTCGTCACCTACATTCTTTGCGCCGTCCTCGCCTCGATCTGCGGCTACTTGCTTGCGAGCTTCTCCGGAGGTGCTGCACTCAATATGGGTTCCGAATACCTGCTCACGTCGATTGCCGTCGTCGTGATTGGCGGTACTGCCGTCGCGGGCGGCAATTCCAACATTCCGGGCATATGGGGCGCCTCGCTCTTCATGTTCCTTGTCGTGTCGATGCTCAACACCTATGGCTTCGGCGCCGGGTTCCGCCTCATCCTCACCGGCCTCATCATCATCGCCGTCATTCTCATCGCCGGCGGCCGTCAAGCCAACCGATGAACAACTCCAATCGGACACATTCCCATGCCGCAGAAAACCTCCATCTACGAGATTCACGACGAGGCCTTCCGGCAGCTGATCGTCGGCAGCGCAGCACTCGAGGAACTTTATTCCGACTGCCGCTGGGCTGAGGGACCGGTCTGGTTCGCGGACCTGAATTGCCTGATCTGGAGCGACATCCCGAACCAGCGCATGATGCGCTGGGCGCCGGACGGCGGTGTTTCGGTGTTCCGCTCGCCATCGAATTTCGTCAACGGCAATACGCGCGACCGTCAGGGCCGGCTGGTTTCCTGTGAGCACGGCGGCAGACGCGTGACACGTACCGAGATCGACGGTTCGATCACTATTCTGGCCGACCGCTACCAGGGCAAGCGCCTAAACTCGCCGAACGACGTCGTCGTGCGCTCGGACGGCAGCGTCTGGTTCACCGATCCGACCTACGGCATCAAGTCCGATTACGAAGGTTACCGGGCCGAGCCGGAGCAGGATACACGCAACGTCTACCGCCTTGATCCGGTGAGCGGCGACCTTGAGGCGGCCGTCACCGATTTCGGGCAGCCGAACGGCCTTGCCTTCTCACCGGACGAAACAAGACTCTATGTCGCCGACTCCGCCTCCAGCCACGACATCAAGGCGCCGCGGCACATCCGGGTGTTCGATGTCGTCGACGGCAGGCGTCTTTCCAATGACCGGATTTTCTGCAGCCTGGACAATGGCCTGCCGGATGGTTTCCGTGTCGATATGAAGGGAAATGTCTGGACGAGCGCCGGCGATGGCGTGCATTGCTTCTCGCCCGACGGAGTGCTGCTCGGCAAGATCCTCGTGCCGCAGACGGTTGCGAACCTCACCTTCGGCGGCCCGCGCAGGAACCGGCTTTTCATCACCGCCACCAAATCGCTCTATTCCGTATTCGTGGCGACCAACGGCGCGGCATTGGGCTGATTGCGCCGGTCAGGAACGGAATAAGGGATTTTGCACGGACAGGTCGTTCCGGATAGCTGTCGCAGCGACAGAAGCCTGACCCATGGCATGGCTGATCTGATCCAGGCCCTGCACGACGTCTCCGGCTGCGTAGAGGCCGCTCACGGTGGTTCGCTGATGGCGGTCCACCTCAACACACCCTTCTTCGCTACAGTCCGCCCCCAGCGATCTCGCAAGGCCCGAGCGCACCTCGGTGCCCAATGCCGGATAGACGGCCGAATAGCTCAGCGCTCCGGCCGGGACTTCGACGGTGATTGAATCGGCGTGCAAAGCGTAAGCTTTGACGGGGCCGGTCACTATCTTGATGCCGTGCCGCATCAGGACCTCCGTCTGGTTTTCCGACAGGTTATGACGATCATCAAGCGAGATCAGGGAAACATCCGTGGTATAGCTCCGGAGAAACAGCGCCTCCCTGAAACCGTGTTCGCCGGTTCCGATAACTCCGACGGCCTGATCCGTGACCTCGAAACCATCGCAAACAGGGCAATAGCGAATGAAGCCTTTGGCTAGGGCCTCATCGTGCATGTGAACGGGCATAGGCGGTCTGTGATTGATGACACCTGTTGCCAGAAGAGCCGTTTTAGCCTCGATGACCTGACTTTTGCTTGAGACGACAAAGCCGTCTGTGCTCTTCTCCAAAGCTAGGACTTCCGTCGAGAGAAACTCTGCGCCATAGCGCGTAGCCTGACTTCGCATCCGTTCGACCAGCTCCCATCCGGATATCCCGTCCGGATAACCGGCGTGGTTGCGGGTCATCGGGATCGTGACCGCTCGTCCGCGCCGATCATCGAGCACGATCACCTTGAGATGGAAACGGGCAAGATAGATGGCGGCGGTCAGCCCCGCCGGACCACCGCCGATGACCGCGCAATCATAAAACATCAAGGATGCTCAAGCACTCACCCATCGGCGTTTTCCAGTTCCGCGGCACGGGCCAGCCCGTTATTCGCTCGCCCGCCGGAACACCTGGGCGCCGCGATAGTTCCATGGCTCTTGCTTCGTGATCTGCACGAGAGCTGGGAGAAAGGGAACGCGATGGATCAGATCGAGGGATCATGGCATTGGAAGTCAGTCCGATGAGAAGAGGCGGATCGAAGGCCCCGAAGGAACAGGATGAGCTCGCGAACCAATACGGGGTGGAGGCAAAACGGCCCTCGCCAAGCGGCGAGGAGGTGCCGGTCTCGGAGACCGGTCGGCACAAAATCCTGTCGGCATTGAAGGCGCTTCCGGCTACCCAGTCCCGTGAGCTCGTTTCCCATCTCCCGAAATGCTTCCTCCCGGATTTCGCGCGCACCGATCGCGTCTGGGGGCTGTCGTGCCAGCTTTACGAACTGAGGTCGGGACGGAACTGGGGGATCGGCGATTTCGCCGACCTCCGGTCGGTCGTCGGTCTGGCAAGGGCCTGGGGGGCCGACTTTGTCGGCCTCAATCCTCTCCACGCCCCTTTCCTTGCCGCACCCGACCGATGCAGCCCCTATGAGCCTTCCAACCGTCGTTTCCTCAATCCGCTCTATATCGCCGTTGACGGGGTCGAGGGTTTTGCCGCGTCCCGGCAAGTGCAGGACGAGATCGCGCAATTACGGCTCCTGCCCTTGGTGAATTACCGACGGGTGGCGCGCATGAAGCTCGATGTTCTGCGCAAAATCTGGCGGAGTTCGCGGGATTTGCGAAGTGAAAAGAGCGCCGCCGCTCGCGAATTCTCGGAGTTCCGTCGCGACGGCGGCGACGATCTCCGCCTTCATGCGCTGTTCGAAGCCATTTCCGAGGCCCAGGTCGTTTCGGGCGGAGAGGCGGGCTGGCACCGCTGGCCGGAACAATACCGTGATCCGAAAAGCGAGGCCGTGTCGCGCTTCGAAGAAGAACACGCTGACGAGGTCGCGTTTCACATATGGCTTCAATGGCTGGCGCATCGGCAGCTCTCGGAGGCTGCCGATCACGCGCAGGAACTGGGGATGCGTATAGGGCTGTACCTCGATGTCGCGGTTGGCGAAGCGCTCGATGGCTCCGGGACCTGGAGCAACCGCCAGATTTATGTCCAGGGAGCGAGCATCGGCAGCCCACCGGACCCGATGGCCGCCGGTGGGCAGGACTGGCAGCTGGCGGCGTTTCATCCCTCGGCGATTGCCGAAGGCGAGCCGTCACCGTTCGAAAAGCTGATGTCCGCGGTCATGCGATATGCCGGTGCTGTCCGCATCGATCACGCCGCCGCCCTGCGCCGGCTATTTCTGGTGCCCGCGGAGGACGGACCCGACCAGGGAGCCTATGTCGGCTACCCTCAGCGGTCGTTGATCGCCACTCTGGCGGCGTTGTCTGAGAGATACCGTTGCGTGGTGATCGGAGAGGACCTCGGTAACCTGCCGAAGGGGTTGCAAGCCCAATTGACAGCGGCGAATATTCTCTCTTATCGGATAATCTCCTACGAGCAGACGAAGAGTGGGTTCAAGCTGCCCGAGGATTATCCGTCCCTTGCGCTTGCCTGTGTGTCGACCCATGATCACCAGACATTTGCCGGATGGTGGAAGGCGGTAGACGTCGAGATGCGCATCAGCCACGGGCTCGTTTCCGGCGATGCTGGCCGCCAGCAGATCAGGGACCGGAAGCGGGAACGACGACAGGTTCTGCGGGCATTCAAGACGGCCGGACTCCCAGTCGCGTCGATGAGCGAAACGACGGCACGCGAGAATGACATTCCGGCACTGGCGGTCATGGCGCACCGCTTCATCGCCAAGACGCCTTCGTTGCTCGTGGCCGTGCGATTGGCCGATGTGACGGACGAAAAACAGCCCACCAACGTGCCAGGGACCAGTGACACCTACCCGAACTGGACACCCAAACTATCGATAACCGTCGAGGAACTGGCCGGGCTGGCCGATACCTATCCCATCATCGTCGCGGTCGGCGAGGAACGTCGCCCTACACGCGCAGGTCGATCCGGCCAGGTACAGGTGCGTACGCAATCGATCCGGAGATGAGGGGAAGGCAATCACGACGAACGGTGGGAGAGGCCGGCGGCTGTCATTTGATGCGCCGGCATCTCACTGGTTTCGCCTTTTCGGCTCGACCCCGTTTTGTAGTTTAAACGCGCATTGCCGATTAAAGGGCGCTGACGTTTTCGGCTTTTGATTTTCCGGTCTTGCGGTCCTGGCCTAGCTCATAGCTTACCTTTTGTCCCTCTCTCAAAGATCCGCCTCGTTCCAGTGCAGAGACATGCACAAACACATCGGCTCCACCATTCTCGGGCGTGATGAAGCCAAACCCTTTGTCTTCGTTGAAAAATTTGACAGTACCGGTAGGCATGAAGGCTCCTGATTTTTTGCACGGCCGTTGCCGCAAGCGGGAGCCTATAGCGCATTCTTCCCGCTTTCAAGGCGTGAGCGCCTTCGTTGTTAGGTAGAGGGGCTTTGTTGCGCGCTTGGCGGCCAGGCCGAGCTCGTCGGATGTGAGCCGTCATCAGGATGTTAACAAAGGTAAATACCTAAATTCCCGGGATATCTTTTCGGATGGTGCATGGGGCGGGGCAACTCGCTGCGGAATGATTATGTCCGGCCGTCGGGCCATTCGGTTGGATGCAGATAACGGCCATGAGGGAAATAACCGATGGAACGTTTCTTTCGACAGATGCGGGGACTGAGTGCGGCCGCCGCCCATCTTTGCGGGCTCATCGCCATCGCTCTGGTGCTTTGCCCAACAGTGGTCACGGCCGATCCGATCCGCGGGGCTGGATCGACCTTTGCTGCGCCAATCATCGCCAGATGGGCCGAGAACTACGAGAAGGCGCGCATGGACGACGGCGATTTCAGTTCGCCGGACTGGACCGTCGACTACGAGCTGGTGGGCTCCCTGGCCGGCCTGATGCGCCTCGACCAGCCGGAACTCGATTTTGCTGCGTCGGATGTGCCTGTTTCGCATGAGGAGCTGGCAAAGCATGGTCGTCAGCAGTTCCCGATCGTGCTCGGCAGCGTGGCTGTCGCCGTCAATCTCGACGGGATCGAGAAAAGCGGGATCAACCTTACCGGACCTGTTCTTGCCGACATCTATCTGGGAAAGATCAAGTCCTGGGCCGATCCTGCGATCAAGGCCGCAAACCCCAATATCGCGTTTCCCGACTTGGCGATCAGCGCCGTCACGCGCAAGGACGGCTCGGGTACCACCTTTATCTTCACGGAGTATCTGTCGTCCGTCAGCCCGGAATGGAAGGCGACCCATGGTGCGGATACCCTGATCAAGTGGCCCGTCGGAGCCTCCGTTGAGGGCACCCAGGATCTCATACGCGCCGTGCAGGCGACCAAGGGCGCCATCGCTTATGCCGATTTCGGTCAGGTGAAACGGGCAAATCTCCCCTACGCGGCCATCGGCAACAAGGCGGGCAAGTTCGTGACGCCGGGGCCGGAAGGTGTGCGGGCCGCCGCCAGCGCGGCCTCCTGGGATGAAGCGAAAGATTTCGCCGTGTCGTTGACCGACCAGCCGGCGGAGGGCGCCTATCCGATCGCCGGGGCAACGTTCGCAGTCGTTTCCAGGAAAATAGGACCGAACAGGTTCGGGCGGGTTCAAGACTTCTTCCGCCTCGCATTCGAGAACGGTGGCAAGGACGCCGAGGCGCTGGGCTACGTGCCCGTGACGCCGCAAATGGTCAGCCAGATCGTCAAGTACTGGCTGAAGAAGGACACTGCCGCCAGCCAATAGGCTGGTGCTTTCGTAGCCAGGTTTTTCACTCCGGGCTCCGGCCGGTTGCGAAAGGCCTCATTGCATCGTGCCGCCACGGCGTCAAAAGGGGTTAGGCGTTATGAATATTGATATCTTTAAGGATATCCTGGTTCCCGTCATCGGCGGCCTAGGCATTTTCATGCTTGGTCTCGAGTTCATGTCGAACGGCATCCAGGCACTCTCCGTCAACAAGATGCGGGCGTTCCTCGCCAAGGCTGCGGGGACGCCGATCAAGGGCGTAATTGCCGGCACGGTCATCACCGGCGTCATTCAATCCTCCACGGCCATGACTGTCATGGTCGTCGGCCTTGTGAATGCGGGCGTCGTCGGCCTGCGGCCGGCCATCAGTGTCATCATGGGTGCCAACATCGGCACGACCCTTGGAAACGGCCTGATCGCCCTGCCGCTTGGTCCCCTCGGTCTGATCTTCGCCGGCACGTTCTCGCTGGTCTATTGTTTTGCCAAGAGCGAGAAGGTGCGCAACATCGCACTGGCCTGCATGGGTTTCGCGCTGATCTTTTATGGCCTCAATCTGATGACAGGTGGCCTTCGTCCTCTGCGCAACATACCCGAGGTCATGGCCGTTCTGTCGACGTTGACGGCGGACTCCTATTATAACCTGATCAAATGCGTGCTGATCGCCGCCGGCGTCACCGCGATGATCCATTCCTCGTCCGCGACGATCGGGATCGTCATGGGTCTCGGCGCGGCCGGCGTCCTCGATTGGACGACGGCGGTTGCCTTCTCATTGGGTGCCGATCTGGGGACCACGATCACCTCGTGGATCGCCTCCCTCAATCTTTCGAAGAATGCCAAACGCGCCGCCTATGCGCATATGTCCTTCAACATTATCGGCGTCTGCATCACCGTACCGTTGTTCTTCGTCTCGATCGATGTGCTGGCATGGGCGATGCAATGGTTCGGTGGCGATCCGGGTGTCGCCGTCGTCATCG
The DNA here is from genome assembly GCF_002968535.1 of Neorhizobium sp. T7_12. Lineage (NCBI taxonomy): Bacteria > Pseudomonadati > Pseudomonadota > Alphaproteobacteria > Hyphomicrobiales > Rhizobiaceae > Neorhizobium > Neorhizobium sp. T7_12. The sequence continues at coordinate 278,612 of NZ_PVBK01000006.1, forward strand.
AGGGCAAGGAAACGTTTCCGCTGGTTCCCGTGGCCGTCGGTCTCTATTCAACGTTCTTCAACGTCTTCAACACGGCGCTGCTGTTTCCCTTCGTCGGCGTATTCGACCGGATCCTGTCGCGGATCGGCCGCACAGATTCCGGGGATGCGGAGGATTACTCGACACCGAAATTCCTCGACCGCAAGCTTGCCGGCAACTTTGCCCTTGCGGTTCCGGCAGTGCAGAAGGAAACCGCTCGGCATCTTCAGGCCGGCGCCATGTTCCTGGACATCGCCCGTTCCGCCAAGTCGGCACCGTCCGATCCGGGCGAACACTATCTCGCCACCGATATCCTCAGCCGCGATATTCGCGATTATACCGCTTCGCTGATGAAGGAGGACTTGCCCTACGAGCAGCTCGATCTCGTGGCAAGCCTGATCGAGGAGGCGGATTTTACCGCGGCCCTGACGGAATCGATGCATCAGGTCGCCCGGCGGGTAAGGCGTGAAAAGTTCAGCAGCCAGGCCCAGGCGATCGTCGATGTCGCGTTGAACAAGCTGGGGACTGCCCTGCAGGAAATCATGCCCGATCACGGCGTCGCCCGTCCGGATATGCCCGCCGGCCATGTCAGCCTTCCCGATGTCGAGGAACTGCGTGCCCGCACGCTGGCGCTCGGACCCAATGCCGGCGCTGCGGAACGCGGCACCATCCTCGCGCTGCTCGGTTCGATCGAACGGGCGCAGATCCTGATCCACCGGATCGATGCGGAGCGCAAGTCTGTGAACCGGCAAAGCATCCTGTCGCGCGTGCCGCGCAAGCGAGACGAACAGGCTCGTCCCGTCAGCAACGAGGGCGGGTTCAGTCCGATGCCGGCCGAGTAACGGACATTGCCGTCGAGATCTGCACGTGGCATCTTCGCGATAGAAGATGCCACGTCCTCGCGTTAAGGGATGACGGCTACCCGTTGCCGCTGCGCAATCTCTTAACCCACGGAGGCTCGAATGAGCGTTGGCTTGATCGCCCTTCTTGACGATGTCGCGGCCTTGGCGAAAATGGCCGCCGCATCGCTCGACGATATCGCCGGACAGGCGGCCAAGGCCGGTGCGAAAGCGGCAGGCGTCGTCATCGACGATGCGGCGGTCACGCCCCGCTATGTGACCGGATTTTCGGCGGAACGCGAATTGCCGATCATCGGCAAGATCGCGCTCGGTTCGCTGAAGAACAAGCTTCTGATCCTGCTCCCCGCCGCGCTCGTCTTAAGCCTGGCGGCACCCCAGGCCATCACGCCGCTGCTGATGATCGGTGGACTCTACCTCTGTTACGAGGGTGTGGAGAAAATCTACGAAATGCTGCTGCCGCATGCTGCTCACACCCATGAAACGGCCCTTGAAACGGCAAGTTTCGGCGCCCAGTCGCTCGAAGACGAGAAGGTTGCCGGCGCGATCAAGACGGATTTCATCCTGTCGGCCGAAATCATGGCCATTACGCTCGCCGCGGTGCCGTCAGGCAGCGTCATCACGCAGGCCTTTATCCTTGCGGCCGTGGGATTGAGCATAACGGCCATGGTTTATGGTGGCGTGGGGTTGATCGTGAAGGCCGACGATCTGGGCCTGATGATGGCGCGTGCGCAGACGGCGCCGCCCGTGGGGCCGTTCGTGCGCGCCATCGGACGAGGGCTTGTCACCGGCATGCCGTATTTCCTGAAAATGCTGGGTATCGTGGGAACGGCCGCGATGATCTGGGTCGGCGGCGGCATCATCGTCCACGGCCTTGAGGCTTATGGTCTCGCTGGCCTTGCACATCTGATCCATGATGCCGGGGAGGTGACCGCGCATGCGATCCCCGTTCTGCCCTCCGTGCTGCGCTGGATCGTCGAGGCGGCAGGAGCGGGCATCGTCGGTATCGTCCTCGGCTTTATCACGATCCCGGTCGCAGGCTACGTTATCTCGCCGATGTGGCGCTATTTCAAATCGCTCCTACCGCGTCGCCGGCGCAAGGAGGCATTGGCGGACCAGAAGAAAGTTCATCGGCAGCAATGATCGATAGGTGGACGGCGCGGCATCGTGAAGGCGTCAGATCCAGCGAGCGCGCTTGAACCGGATGAAAAGCGCGATGCACATGACGGCGATGACTGCCAAAACGACGAAATAGCCGTAGCTGGTTTTCAGCTCCGGCATATTGTCGAAATTCATGCCGTAGATGCCGGCGATCGCCGTCGGAACCGCGAGAATGGCGGCCCAGGCCGCCAGTTGCCGCGTGATCGTGCCTTGTCTTTGCTGTTCCAGCAGATTGCTCGCCTCGAAAACCGACGTGATCACGTCGCGCAAGCTTGCGACCATCGTTTCGACGCGGTGCATGTGCTGCAGTGCGTCCCGGAAATAGGGCTTGGCTTCCCTGTCAAGCGACGGCAAATCGAGGTGATAGAGCTTTCCGCAAAGGTCGAGCATTGCGTCCAGCACCCGCTGAAACAGGATGATTTCCCGCCGCAGCTTGAAAATGCGCTTGATCTGGTTGCGGTCCAGAAACGCATCGAGCATCTTTCTTTCCATGTCGAGCACGGAATCCTCGATCGTGCGCACAATGGGAAGATAGCCGTCGATAATGAAATCGAGAATGGCGTGCAGGATATAGTCGGTGCCATGGCATAGCGTCTGCGGCGATGTTTCCAGCCTGCCGCGCAGCTCTTGATGTCCGCGCTCCGAGCCATTGCGGACCGTTATGATATAGCGCTTGCCGACGAAAATCGCTGTTTCCCCATAGGTGATATGGTCGGCTTCCAGCTGCGCCGTCTTCGCGATGACGAACAACTGATCGTCATAGACGCTGAGCTTCGGCATCTGCAGCGGACTGAGCGCGTCGGCGATCGAGAGTTCGTGCAGGCCAAAACGGCTTTGCAGCATCAAAAGGTCGTCGCGGGTGGGCTTGTGCAGGCCGATCCACACGAATTCGTTGTCCATTGCCGGGATCGCCGCCTCGTCGAACGGCACGGCCTCGACTCGCCGGCCGTCGCGATAGAGAAAAGATGCGGCGACGCTCATGCAGCCTCCTGGATTACCATGATCATGCGGCGCCCTTCGGGGCATGCCTTGCGCTGTGATACCCGCAATCTCACGACCTTTTTGTGACTATGCGACACCGACCGCCGGGTTTGCCGGATCGTGGTCAGGTATCATCACGTGTGGCGCACCTTTGTGGAGTTTCGGTCGGCGCCGTGATATGAGACGGTGATGACCTTATCGAACGATTTTGATTGCCAGTCATGCGGTGCGTGCTGTTCGTTTTCCGCCGATTGGCCACGATTTTCCATGGAAAGCGAAGCCGCCCTCGATCTGTTGCCGGCACGTTTCGTCGCTGCGGATGAAGGAGGAATGCGTTGTGAAGGATCCCGTTGTTCTGCATTGTCAGGGCAGGTCGGCGTCGGCACATCCTGCATGGTCTACGAGATCAGGCCTGACGTTTGTCGCGAATGCCTTCCGGGAGACGATGCCTGCTTGATGGCGCGTGACGCTTTCGCATTGAATTCCGCGTAGAGTTCGCTGACATTTCTGTCCCGCCCCTGGCGATCGGATGCAGACTATTCACCGCGTCTCAGGTGGTTCACCGGTCGATCCCCCGAGGCGTAGGGATACGGATCGGTCCTGAATCGCCAAAAACCTACATCTGCGACATGTCATCCAGCAGGTTCTGTGCCAGTTCGCTGATGGCGGTTTCCGCTTCCTCCAGGTTCCAGCCGACGTTTTCGGCGCGTTTTGCAAGGCCGGCCAACACTGGCGGCAGATTGCCGCCAGCCGTCGCCACGATATCGTCCGGCGTCAGTCCCTTTGCAAGCTGAAGAAAGACTTGCTCAAGGGCTTCCTGGCAACCGATATCCCTGTCCGGATAGGGTTCGGAACTGCGCGGCCTGTTCAATACAACCATTTGACCCTCATCTTATGCTGCAGCCTGAGCGGCTGGCAGATACTGCGGCCCAGGCCGCGTCCGCCGCCACCAGGGCGGCCCATCGATATTTTTCTGCCTATACGAACGAAGGGCCCCGATCGATCGGAGCCCTTCATAGCAGAAGACGTGATCGAGTTCCCGATGGGAACCCGTTTACATCATGCCGCCCATGCCGCCCATGTCAGGCATGCCGCCAGCAGCATCCTTCTTGGGCAGGTCGGCAATCATGGCTTCCGTCGTCACCAGCAGGCCGGCAACCGAAGCCGCGTTCTGCAGGGCCGTGCGAACGACCTTGACCGGATCGACGATGCCCATGGTGATCATGTCGCCAAATTCGCCGGTCTGGGCGTTATAACCGAAGTTGTCGGTATCGCTTTCCAGGATCTTGCCGACCACGATCGAGCCTTCGCCACCGGCATTCTCGGCAATCTGGCGAACCAGGGACTGCAAGGCCTTGCGGATGATGCTGATCCCGGCATTCTGATCGTCATTCTCGCCCTTGATGTCGAGAACGATCGAGGCGCGAAGCAGGGCCGTGCCGCCGCCAGGCACGATTCCTTCTTCGACCGCTGCACGCGTTGCATTGAGGGCGTCGTCGATGCGGTCCTTCTTTTCCTTGACTTCGATTTCCGTCGAGCCGCCGACGCGGATCACGGCAACGCCGCCAGCGAGCTTGGCCAGACGTTCCTGCAGCTTCTCACGGTCGTAGTCGGAAGTGGTTTCCTCGATCTGAGCCTTGATCTGGGCGATGCGCCCGTCAATATCCGCCTTGGTGCCTGCACCATCGACGACGGTGGTGTTCTCCTTGGTAATCGAGACCTTCTTGGCGCGGCCGAGCATCTCGAGCGTGACGTTCTCGAGCTTGATGCCGAGGTCTTCGGAGATCACGGTGCCGCCGGTCAGGATCGCAAGATCCTCCAGCATGGCCTTGCGGCGGTCGCCGAAGCCCGGAGCCTTGACGGCAGCGATCTTGAGGCCGCCACGCAGCTTGTTGACGACGAGCGTCGCAAGGGCTTCGCCTTCGACGTCCTCGGAAATGATCAGCAACGGCTTGCCGCTCTGGACGACGGCTTCCAGGATAGGAAGCATGGCCTGCAGGTTGGAGAGCTTCTTTTCGTGCAGCAGCACGTAGGCATCTTCCAGCTCAGCCACCATCTTTTCGGCATTGGTGACGAAGTAGGGCGACAGGTAGCCGCGGTCGAACTGCATGCCTTCGACGACTTCGAGTTCGGTTTCGGCGGTCTTGGCTTCTTCGACGGTAATCACGCCTTCGTTGCCGACCTTCTGCATCGCGTCGGCGATATACTGGCCTATTTCCTTCTCGCCATTGGCCGAGATGGTGCCGACCTGGGCAATCTCTTCCGAGGTGTTGATCTTCTTGGCCTTGGCAAGCAGGTCCTTCACGACGGCGGTAACGGCGAGGTCGATGCCGCGCTTCAGGTCCATCGGGTTCATGCCGGCTGCAACGGCCTTGCCGCCTTCGCGAACGATCGCCTGGGCAAGAACGGTCGCGGTCGTGGTGCCGTCGCCGGCGATGTCGTTGGTCTTCGAAGCAACTTCGCGGACCATCTGGGCACCCATGTTCTCGAACTTGTCGTCAAGTTCGATCTCCTTGGCGACGGTAACGCCGTCCTTGGTGATCCGCGGTGCGCCGTAGGATTTGTCGATCACGACGTTGCGGCCCTTCGGACCGAGCGTCACCTTCACTGCGTCGGCGAGAATATCGACGCCGCGCAGCAGCTTCTCGCGTGCATCACGGCCGAATTTGATCTGTTTGGCAGACATGGAAAAACTCCCGGGCCGTTGGCCCCATGGTCTTCGTCAAAAGGAAATAAGGAAGCGGCCGAAGATCAGGCGATGACGCCCATGACGTCTGCTTCCTTCATGATCAACAGGTCTTCGCCATTGAACTTGATCTCGGTGCCGGACCACTTGCCGAACAGGATGCGATCGCCTGCCTTGACATCGAGGGGAACGATCTTGCCGCTCTCGTCGCGGGTGCCGGTGCCGACGGCGACGATCTCGCCTTCCTGCGGTTTTTCCTTGGCGGTGTCGGGAATGATGATGCCGCCCTTGGTCTTGGCTTCAGCCTCGATACGGCGCACGACGACACGGTCGTGCAACGGCCGAAAATTGGTATTGTTCATTTTGGGTTCCTTAGCGAGAGCGCAGCCCAATGGCGGGTTCCCGATCGGATATCCTTAGCACTCTTATGCCAGGAGTGCTAGCGCCATTCGTGCCTTGGTGGTGATCCGGCATCGGCGGCGACGCTGGCTCTCTTCGCCAGGGGACGGGCGGCCGACATCGAGACCGCCAGCGGGTCGCCGCCGCGTATTTAGCAAAAGCCGTTGAGCTTGAGGATCTTATGGGCGTCGATCGACGCCTGAAGCTGATCCTCCGAGTTGCGCTCTCCATGGTTCGCGTCCGGATGATGCATCTTGAGCCTTTGCTTGTAGCGGCTTCTGATCTCCTCCGGCGTTGCATCCGGTGAAAGGCCAAGCGTCTCGAAAGCCTTGGCTTCCAGTACCTTGAGCTTGCGTCGCTGAAGATCCACGTTTGCGGCCTGGCGTTGTGCAGCGCTTTTGCGTGCGTTCGTCGCCTTTGCGGAACCGGAGCGGGCCATGGAGGGGAGCGGCATCTCCGAGGCTTTTTTGATACCGGTGCCCCAGGTCGGGCGGCTGCCGCTTGCCGCTTCCCTCTGATAGCGCGCGATCAACGGGTCGGAGAGGTTTGGCGCAAAGTTATAACCTTTGCCATATTCCTTTACATGCTCAGGACAGAACAGCAGATAAAGCCCTTCGGCATCCCGCCCGACAGGAGCGCGATGAGTGCCACCCTTTTCGCATCCGTCCCACTGGCATTTCGGATGGTTGGGTTCGTGGTGCGGAGCCGGTTTTTTGCGGATCGACCGTAGGCCGACAAATATCTTTGAATCAGACGTCATCGCGCCTTATATGGCGGTCCTGCGCCAGCAGGCAAGGAGTATGGACAGGCCAACCACAGAGCAGTCCGTTGCTGCGGCAGTTCTGCGCCCAGCCGAGCGGGCTGAGGTCCACCTGTGAGAGCCCTTTTGCTGTGCCGGGACGCAAATTCACCGAGACGTCCAAACTAAAAGTTGACTCACGGGCAGATAGCCTCTATTTACGGTTTATCGATCTTTTGCTTGCTGAACTTTGGTTTCCGCGCGATTGGCACCGCGCCTGACGAACTTCCCTTTCAAAATCAATCGCTATCACTATCCGCAGGGCTTTGGCTCTGGGGTCACTCAATCTTGCTTTGAAAGGGTTCATCATCATGACCACAGGCACAGTTAAATGGTTCAATTCCACCAAGGGCTTCGGCTTCATTCAGCCTGACAACGGCGGCGCTGATGCGTTCGTACACATTTCTGCCGTCGAGCGCGCCGGAATGCGGGAAATCGTCGAGGGCCAGAAGATCGGCTACGAACTCGAACGCGACGCAAAGTCCGGCAAGATGTCGGCTTGCAACCTGCAGGCTGCCTAACCAAAAGCGGCTTCCGCTTTGACCACGGATGTACTGGCACCGCTGGAAGCTGATTTTTTAAGGGCCGGGCATCATGTCCGGCCTTTTTGTTTTCGATCCTGCATAGTTTGCAAACAGGAGCCGTCATGACGCACAGCAAGACCCGGCAGCAGGCCGAAATGGCCTTTGACCAGGTTCAATCGCAGTTCTTCGCGCGCGACCACGCGGTCGAAGAGCTGGATTATGTCGCGCAGGTACGGGAGGCGAAGACCCTGCGTCTTCGCGAAGCCCGCCTTGCCAGGGAGGAGCGCGATCGAAATGCAGCGCTCGCCATCGCGCTCGCGAAGCGCGCGAAACAGAGACAGGTGTGAGCAACGCCGTGACCGAGAGTCGCCCCGCCGAACATCCCGAATGGGGATTGGAGCAATTGCGCAGCGCAATCCATGCGGCGGGCGTGGCCCTATGGTCCTGGAACGTGGATACTGACCGCTTCGTTATGGACGGTCACGGCTTTACTCTCTGGAACGTCACGCACGATGTTGCCCTGACCTTCGAGCACCTGTCCGAGAAAATACATCCGGCCGACAGGGACCGGGTGAGGGCAGCCTTTGTCGCGACACGCGCTGTGATCGGCCCTTACGAGATCGACTTCCGCATCCTCGTGGGATCGGACGTGCGATGGGTATCGGCGCGGGGACAAGGCAGTGATGCGGGCATCAAGAACCGGGCGATGACGGGTATTTTTCTGGACGTCACGGGGCGAAAGCAGGCCGAAGAAAGCCATGAACTCCTTGCGGGCGAAATGAGCCACCGGGTCAAGAACCTGCTTGCCATCGCGTCGGGCCTCACTCTGATTACCTCACGATCCTCTGCATCCATCGAAGACATGACGAAGCAGCTGACCAACCGGCTGACCGCACTCGGCCGGGCGCACGATCTTGTTCGGCCGTTACCGAGCGGCCAGGGCGATGCCGCGCTTCTCGGGGACATCTTTACCGTTTTGCTCGCTCCCTATGACGACGATGGAGCTTTTGCCGGAAGAATCAGAGTAGCCGTTCCGCGTCTCGGCGTCGGCCAGGCGGCTGCGACGGGTCTGGCGCTCGTCGTCCACGAACTGGCAACCAACGCCTTGAAGTATGGCGCGCTATCGGTGTCGGAAGGCACGCTCGATGTCTCGGGTACGATGGTTGGGGATGACGTCGAAATTCGCTGGACGGAGAGAGGGGGGCCTGAAGTCAGCGCGCCTGAGGGGCCTGGCGGATATGGGAGTAAGCTTCTCCGCCGCACGCTGGCTGGCCATCTTGGCGGCGCCCTCGAGCACGTATGGTCTATGGAAGGGTTGCTCGTGACCCTGCGCATCGATGGCGTTCGACTGTCGCTCTAGCCTTCAATGAACGGAAACGCCTGCACTGCAGCGTCGGTGCCTTCTCATATTTGACCCTTTCATTGATGAACTGCGGAAACGCGGCGATTTGGCCGGCTGTCCAGAATATCCAACCAGCTGATAATCCTTGGGCCGTTTCTTTCGGGCCGCTTGAATACTATGCGGATAGATGCTGGCCATCATTGCCGAGGCGATATAGAAGCCAGGTTCAGCAACAGGCAGATCGCGATGGATGACTCGATCAAGATAGACAATCGCGGCGACTTCGGGCTCTGGGCCATCGAAGTGGCCAAGCAGATCGTCAGCGAACAGGGTTTCGACCTGGCCAACGCTTCGCGGAGCGGCACGGAGGACGAGCTACGCGTCGCCGGCAACGCGCTGGGGCAGGCCATCACCAATGCACTCATCGAGGTGTATGACGGTCTGCTCGAAGGCGTGCCTGAAGAATAGAGCCGCGCTTATCCCGAGACACACGTGTGTTCTACGGAAACGGGAAAGGCCGCCGGCTGGCCAGCGACCTTTCTTCGGCTGCGATAGAAACAGGCGATTATTCGGCAGGCTGGCCCGACGGTATCAATACCGCGTTTTCGGCGTCGGCGCCGCCTGCCATGGCGGCTGCAAACTGTGTCCGGTCCAGCTCGTTTTCCCAGCGCGCGACAACGACGGTCGCGACCGCATTGCCGATCAGGTTGGTGAGCGCCCGGCATTCCGACATGAAACGATCAATGCCGAGGATCAGCGCCATGCCGGCGACAGGCACGGAGGGAACGACCGAAAGGGTCGCCGCCAGGGTGATGAAGCCGGCGCCGGTAATGCCTGCAGCTCCTTTCGAGCTCAGCATCGCGACCAGCAGCAGCAGGACCTGGTCGCCGAGTGTGATCGGCGTGTCGGTCGCCTGGGCGATGAAGAGCGCGGCAAGCGTCATATAGATGTTGGTGCCGTCGAGATTGAAGGAATAGCCGGTCGGAATAACCAGCCCAACCACCGAGCGCGTGCAGCCGGCGCGTTCCATCTTGGCCATCAGGCCGGGCAATGCCGCTTCTGACGAGGAAGTGCCAAGCACAAGCAGCAGTTCTTCCTTGATGTAGCGGATAAGCGAGATGATCGAGAAGCCGTTGTATCGGGCGACGGCACCAAGGACGACCAGAACGAACAGGAGCGAGGTGAGATAGAAAGTGCCGATCAGCATGGCAAGATTGGCAATCGAACCGATGCCGTATTTGCCGATGGTAAAAGCCATGGCGCCGAAAGCGCCGATCGGGGCCGCCTTCATCAGGATGGTCACGAGACGGAAGATCGGCGCGGTCAATGCCTGCAGGAAATCGAGAACGGGACGGCCGCGGTCGCCGACCATGCCAAGTGCGATGCCGAACAGAACCGAGAAGAACAGCACCTGCAGGATATCGCCCTGTGCGAAGGCGCCGACGATCGTGTCCGGGATGATGTTCATCAGAAAGCCGGTGATCGTGGCGTCATGGGCCTTCGCCGTATAGGTCGCCACTGCCTTGGCGTCGAGCGTGGCCGGATCTATGTGCATGCCGGCGCCGGGCTGGACGACATTCGAGACGAGGAGGCCAACGGCGAGCGCAAGCGTCGAAAAGGCCAAAAAGTAGATCATCGCCTTGCCCGCGACACGCCCGACCTTCTGCAGGTCGGCCATGCCGGCGATACCGGTTGCCACCGTCAGGAAGATCACCGGCGGGATAATCATCTTCACCAGCTTGATGAAGGCATCGCCGAGCGGCTTCAGCGACGCGCCGACATCCGGGTAGAAATGACCGAGCAGGATGCCGGCGGCAATTGCCACGAGAACCTGAAAATAAAGGTGGCGGTAGAAAGGAAGTTTGTCGTGCGTTGGCACATCGGAGATCGTTGCGTTCATCATGTCCTCCATGGCGCCCCAACCAATTGGCCTCCCGGGGCGGCGGCGTTACTGTTGCTGCAGGTGTGCTGCTGGTTTTGCTGGAGCAACATGCGTGCCAGAGAGGTGGCTGACGCCTAACCCATTGATTTTCAATGTTAAGACTGAACGACGGAAGTGGTTCCTGAAGCCTGCCGTGCGGATTTCCGCCATTGGTCTTTGCTTTTTATGCGGATTTATGCACACATCCGGTGATGCTTGAGCAGCGCCGTCGAGAGAAATCGGTCAGGGATCCCGCCTTCGGGTGGACACCATGGCCTGCCTTTGCCTTCGCAGCTGCCGCGATCCTGATATCCGCTCTTTATGCCGCCGGTCTCTACGGCCGCAGTTCCGCAATCGGAGCGCTCCTCGACCAGGGCCGCGCCGATGCCAATCTCAAGGTTGCGCTGCTGCGTGCGGTGCTGGAAAGACCGCGAGCGCTTCCCCTGCTTCTGGCCGAGGATCAACAGGTGGTCGGCGCGCTGGCGTCGAGAAACGTACAGAGCGTCGGCGCCCTGGACCGAAAATTGGAAGGGCTGGTGGCCCGCACCCATGCCTCCGTTCTCTACGTCACCGGCAGGGATGGCATTGCGGTCGCATCCAGCAACTGGCGCGAACCCTTAAGCTTCATCGGCAACGACTATTCCTTCCGGGAATATTTCCAACGGGCGATGGAGAACGGAACGGCAGAGCATTTCGCCCTGGGCAGCGTCAGCAAGCGCCCTGGACTGTACATCTCGCGGCGGGCCGAAAATCAGGCCGGTGCGCTCGGCGTCGTTGTGGTGAAGATGGAATTCGACCAGCTGGAAGGCGATTGGCACGACGCCAACCGTCCCGTCTATGTCACCGACGCCGATGGTGTCGTCTTGATCGCCAGCATTCCGTCCTGGCGCTTCATGACCGCCGCGCCGCTGCCTGTGGAACGGCTTGGCGCCATCCGCCAAAGCCTGCAATTCGGCAACGCGCCATTGGCGCCTCTTCCGATCGTGCGGCAGGAATTGCTTTCGGAGGACGCATCGATCGTTTCGGCGGTTTTGCCCGGAACAAGCGCAGGTGAGTATCTTCGCCTTCTGACGCCGGTTCCGTCGACATCTTGGCGGCTTGAATATCTCGTGCCGACCGAGCCATCCGTCGCCGCTGCGGTCCGCGGGGCGCGGCTGCTTGCACTTGCGGTGCTCGTTCCGATCCTCGCACTGATCGCATTCCTTTTGAGGCGGCGGCAGATGATCACCATTCGCATCGCCGCGGAGAAAACCCTGCGCGTGGAACTGGAGCGCCGTGTCGCGGAACGGACCGTGGATTTAAGCCGTGCGAGGGACCTCCTGCAGGAAGAGATCGCCGACCATCGCAGCACCGAGTCGAAACTGCAGGTCGTACAGCAGGAGCTCGTGCAGGCAAATCGCCTTGCGATCCTTGGTCAGGTTGCGGCCGGGGTTGCCCATGAAATCAACCAGCCGGTCGCGACCATCCGCGCCTATGCCGACAATGCACGTGTCTTCCTGCAACGGAACCGGAAAGCCTCGGCGGAGGAAAATCTCGGCGAGATCGCCGCCCTGACCGAGCGGATCGGCATGATCACCGAGGAACTCAAGGCCTTCGGACGCAAGGGACGAACGCCGCCCGAAGCCGTCGATCTGCGGGGCGCTATCGAAGGCGCGGTGGTGCTTTTGAGAAGCCGCTTTGCCGGGCGGCTGGACATACTCCAGATCGGTCTGCCACCACCCGGCCTTGCCGTCACCGGCAATCGGGTCCGCCTCGAACAGGTGCTGATCAATCTGTTCCAGAATGCCTTGGAAGCGCTGGAGGGCAGAACCGAGGCAAGTGTCAATGTCTCGGTGGAGACACTGGCGGACGAGATCGTGATCCGGGTCTCCGACAATGGCCCCGGTATCGATCCATCGGTTAGAAGTTCGCTCTTTTCGCCCTTCAACACGTCCAAGGAAAAGGGCCTCGGCCTCGGTCTGGTCATCTCGAAGGATATCGTCACTGACTATGGTGGTCGCATCGAGGTGGAAAGCGGCGAAACCGGCACGACTTTCATTGTCTATCTGCGCAAGGCGGTATCATGAGCAATCCAACACCCGTCGTTCTGGTTGACGACGACGCCGACCTTCTCAAGGCGACCGCCCAGACGATCGAGCTTGCGGGCTTTGCGGTCTCCCGATTTTCGAAGGCGTCCGACGCGCTCGTCCGGATCGACGATGGTTTCGCGGGCGTCGTCGTTTCCGACATCCGGATGCCCGAGATCGACGGGCTGCAGCTCTTCGATCGCGTCCGCAAGCTCGATCCGGACCTTCCCGTCATCCTGATGACCGGCCATGGCGATATCCCGATGGCCGTCAAGGCGATGCAGGACGGAGCTTACGACTTCATCACCAAACCTTTCGCCGCGGACCGCCTGGTGCAGGCCATTCGCCGGGCTGCCGAAAAACGGCGGCTGATACTGGAGAACAGGACGCTCCGCGATGTGGCCGAACAGGCACGCGACGACCTGCCGCTCATCGGTCAGTCCGCGGCCATGGAGCGGCTGCGAAGAACGCTTCGCCAGATTGCCGATACGGACGTCGACGTTCTGGTGACCGGAGAGACCGGTAGCGGCAAGGAGGTCGTTGCCAATCTGATCCATCGATGGAGCCGGCGGTCGAAGGGCAGTTTCGTCGCGCTCAATTGCGGCGCGCTTCCCGAAACCATCATCGAAAGCGAATTGTTCGGCCACGAGCCCGGCGCCTTTACCGGCGCGCAGAAAAAGCGCGTCGGCAGGATCGAATATTCGAGTGGCGGCACCCTCTTCCTCGATGAAATCGAAAGCATGCCGCCCGCCACGCAGATCCATATGCTGCGCGTCCTGGAGGCGCGTGAGGTGGCACCTCTCGGCACCAACGAGACGCGGCCGATCGACCTGAGGGTCGTGGCGGCCGCCAAGGTCGATCTTGGCGATCCCTCGCAACGCGGCGCATTTCGCGAAGACCTCTACTACCGCCTCAACGTCGTCACCATCTCCATTCCGCCGCTGCGTGAACGGCGCGACGACATCCTCCTCCTCTTCGGATTCTTTTGCGAACGGGCCGCCAAGCGGTTCAACCGTCAAACGCCCGCTCTGTCATCTTCTGCCCGTCATCACCTCGAAACCCATCATTGGCCGGGAAACGTCCGCGAACTGTCCCACTTTGCAGAACGCTTCGTCCTCGGGCTTGCAGGGGAGGACGACGGGGCGATGGTGCCGCTGGAGGCAGCCACCCTGACGCTGCCCCAGCGTCTCAACCAGCATGAAGCGGAAATCCTCCGTGAGACGCTGGCCAGCAACGCAGGCGATGTCCGCCGTACGATCGAGGCGCTCGGAATTCCGCGAAAGACCTTTTACGACAAGCTCCAACGGCACGGGATAGAGCGTGCCTCTTTCGACCAGGGCGTCAAGCCGGCCAGATAGAGCCTCAAGGCCGCAGGCAGACTTTGTCGGCATGCATGTGATACCGAGGCGGAAAGCCCCAGAAAACGTCGGCCGCCATCGTCAACGCGTGGTTTCGGGATCTGCATGGTGGCAGGCCGTCAGCAACCCCGGGGCAGCCGTTCTTGCCGTCAGGCCAGGCTCCTGTTCGGCGCAGATCGAAGTGGCCTTCCAGCACCTCGTCCGAAATCGGCATCCGCTCGGCGGATTGGCAGGGCTTGGAAGATCGCCTTCCAGCACGATGCGCTTGCGATGTCCGCGAAGCCTTGGGTCCGGCGTCGGAACAGCCGACATCAGGGCCTGCGTATAGGGGTGTGCCGGCGCGCTGAAGATCGATTGCTTCGGCCCGGTCTCGATGATCTTGCCGAGATACATGACCATCACTCGATCCGAGACGTGCCGCACGACGGCAAGGTCGTGCGCGACGAAAAGCATCGCCAGATTGCGCTCGCGCCTCAGCCTGGCGAGCAGATTGACGACCTGGGCCTGAACCGAGACGTCGAGGGCGGAGACCGGTTCGTCGCAGACGAGGAGCGTCGGGTTGAGTGTCAGGGCGCGCGCGATTCCAAGCCGCTGCCGCTGGCCGCCTGAAAATTCCGAAGGATAGCGGTCCGCATGTTCCGCACGCAACCCCACGGATTCAAGCAGCTTGACCGTCTCTTCCCGCCAGCGGGCCTTTGGCACGGCGCCGGGATGCAGCGCCCACGGTTCGGAGATCAGCCGGTCGATCCGCATGCGCGGGTTCAGCGACTGGTAGGGGTCCTGGAAGACGACCTGCATCTTGCGGCGCAACTCATGCAGCTCCCGTCTGCTCGCTTTGGTGATTTCCACGCCATCGAGAACGGCGCTGCCGCTGGTCGCCGGCCCGAGCTTCAGGAGCGCCCTGACCAGGGAAGTCTTGCCGCAACCGCTTTCGCCGACAAGGCCGAGCGTCTCTCCGCGGGCGATCTCGAAGCTGACGTCGTCGACTGCGCGCACGGGCGTCGCGCCGCTGCCAAAGTGCCGGGAAAGGTTTTCGACTTTGAGAAGAGGCTGGTTCATGCTGGTGATACCGGGAAATGGCAGGCGGCCTGGCGGCCCGGCCCCACGGTTTCAAGGGGAGGGATGACCTCGGCGCAGAGCCCTTCGGCGCGCGGACAGCGCGTCCTGAACGCGCAGCCTGAAGGAAGGGCGACGGGATTGGGCGCCGAACCGGGGATCGGCACCAGTTCGTCGTCATCGGTATCCAGGCGCGGCTGCGAGGCAAGCAGGCCGACGCTGTAGGGATGTCGCGCATCTTCGAAAAGTTCGAAGACATTTGCGGTCTCGACGATCCGGCCGGCATACATGACGGCCACGCGGTCCGCGAGTTCGGCTACCACACCCAGATCGTGGGTGATGAAGATCATTCCGGCATCGCTGCGTTTACGGATTGTCGCCAGAAGATCAACCACCTGCGCCTGGATCGTGACGTCGAGCGCCGTCGTCGGCTCGTCGGCGATGATGACATCCGGTTCGAGTGCTACGGCCATGGCGATCATGATGCGCTGGCGCATGCCACCGGAAAATTCGTGCGGATATTGCCGCGCCCGACGTTCAGGATCGGGAATGCCGATTGCGGTCAGGAGGTCGATCACGGCCTTCTCGACGCCGCCTTCGGGGTTGCGGCCGTGGATGCGGTACATCTCCGCGATCTGCCAGCCGACGGGATAGACGGGATTGAGCGCCGCAAGCGCATCCTGGAAGATGAGGGCGATCCGGCTGCCGCACAGATCCCGCCGCTCTTTGCGCGAAAGCTGCAGCAGTTCCGCCCCGTCGAAGCGGATCGATCCCCGGTCGATCGCGCCCGGAGGATTGGGAACGAGGTCCATGATGGCAGATGCAGTCACGGACTTGCCGGAGCCGCTTTCGCCAAGAAGGGCCAGGACTTCACCGCGTTCCAGCGAGAAAGAGACGCCATTGAGTGCGAATATGCGGCCGGACGCCGTATCAAAACTGACTTGCAGATCCTCGACTTCGAGAAGAGCCATCAGCGCCTCCGGCTTACAAGGCGCCAGTGCTGCGACGGGTCGTTGACGATCCGGAACCAGTTGGCGAGAAGGTTGAAGGACATGGTGGTGAGCATGACCGCGAGGCCGGGGAAAAAGCCGAGCCACCAGGCAGACGACAGATAGCCCTGGCCCTGGGCGACCATCAGCCCCCAGCTTACCGAAGGCGGCTGGATGCCGAGGCCGAGATAGCTCAGCCCGGATTCGAACAACATGACCATGGCGAGATTGACCGAGGCGAGCGTCAGCATGGTGGGTGCGACGCTGGGGAGGATGTGGGTGCGCAGGATCCAGGTCGGTCCCCCGCCGAAGACGCGCGCGGCATCGACGAAAAGTCGTTCGCGGACCTCGAGCGTTTCTGCCCTTGCGACGCGGATATAGGCCGGCATGCGGGTGATGGCGAGCACGATCACGAGGTTGCTGACGCTCGGACCGAACAGGTAGAGGCCGAAGAGTGCCACCAGCAGGGTCGGGAAACCGAGGATGATATCGCAGATCCGCATGATGAGGTTTCCGACGATGCCGCCGAAATATCCGGCGATCACGCCCAGCAGCGTTCCGCCGATCAGGCTTGTCAGCACGGTCACCACGGCGATGCCGATCGTCGTCGAAGCCGCCTGGATGAGGCGAACGAGGAGCGGCCGTCCGAGTGCGTCGGCACCCAGCCATAAGGTCCAGGACTGGCCGAAGTCGAACGGCGGCAGGTTGCGTGCCTTCAGCGAAATGCGGTTGTCGCCCAGGAGCGACAGCGAATCGGTGAAGATGGCGAGCACGACGATCAGCAGCCAGATCGCCGCGGCGACGGCCATCGGGTCACCCGCGAGCGCACGCAGGAGCCAGAAGATGCGGGGGCTACGGCGCTCGCGGGCCGGGAGGAATTCGGCGGATGTGTCGGTCATTCGATCCTCACGCGCGGATCGATCGAGGCATAGAGCATGTCGACCAGAATGTTGATGACGAAGATCACGACCGCGACGGCAAAGATCGATGCCTGGACGATCGCGAAGTCGCGTTTCAGAATGCCGTCGATCAGGAGTTTGCCGATGCCGGGAAACCCGAAGACCACCTCGACGACGCCGCCACCGCCGGCGAACTGGGCGGCAAGGTCGCCGGTCACCGTGACTGCGGGAAGGAGAGCATTGCGGAGCGCGTGCACGAAGGTGACCCGTCCGTCACGCGCGCCCTTGGCCCGCGCCGTCCGGACGAAAGTCGCATTCAGCGCCTCAATCATCGAGCCGCGGACGATCTGCACCAGAGTTCCGAAAGGCCGGGCAAACAGGCAGGCGACGGGCAGCACCCAGTAAATCGGGCCGCCGAAGCCTGACGTCGGCAGAATGCGGAAGGTGACCGCAAACAGAAGCACGCCCATCAGGCCGAGCCAGAAATCCGGCACGCTTGCGGCTGCCTGCGACAGGACATTGACGCCCCGGTCGATCCAGCCGCCGGCATTCACGGCAGCAATGGATCCCATGACGATCGCGGCGGTGAAGGCCAGAGCCAAGGCGATGGCGCCAAGTGCCAGCGTGTTCGGCAGCGCCTCCAGCACCACGTCCATGGCCGGGCGATTGTGCCAGAGAGACATTCCGAAATCGAGGCTGAGAATATCCCAGGCCCAATCGAAGAACTGGGCCAGGAGCGAGCGATCGAGCCCAAGACGGATGCGCATGGCGTCGCGCGCCGCCTCCGAAGCGTCGACAGGCAAGTAGAGATTGACGGGATCGCCCGTCAAGCGCACGAGGAAGAAGGCGGATGTCATCAGTGCCGCAAGCGCGAGCGCCGCGAAGGCCGCACGTTTCAGGAAATAGGTGAAGGACATCCGCTCTCCTCAAGCGACATACAAGCCGTCGGCCGGGCAGATCAACGGTAGCTGATCGACTTCAGCTTGATCTCGTTGCCGGCCTGCACATCAGGCGTATAGTTCACATTCTTGGCGACACGGGCGATCGTGACCATGTGAAAGAGCGGTGCGATGTTGACCGCATCGACGGCGATGTACCTGAACGCCTGTTGGAACAGCTTCTTGCGCTCGTCGCCGGTTGCCTTCGAGCCGTCGGTAATCAGCTTGTCGAGGCCGGCGTCGGTGATGGTCGATTGGTTGCCATCGGTGGTAAAGCGGTTCGGCAGCGTGAACACGGCATCGCCCTCGGCATTGTCGATCTGCGTCTGCAGGATCGAGGGCGGGCGATCCTTGTTCCACGGTTTCAGCAGCCGCTTCAGCCACGGGCTTGTCTCGAGCATTTCAAGCCGGGCGTTGAAACCGGCATCCGCCAGCATGGCCTGAATGGCCTCCAGGCTTTCGGAGGAGTTCGGATAGATGCCGATGCGGCCGTAGATGACGATCTCCTTGTCGACCGGCACGCCATCCGCCTTGGCGGCTGCAAGCAGGGACTTCGCCTTTTCCGGATCGTAGGTCCAAACGGGAATGTCCGGATTGAAGCCGAAGACCGATGGTGGCACGACCTGCATCGCCTTTTGAGCGTCCTTGTGGAAGATCGTTCCGATGAGGCCATCCCTGTCGATCGCGAGGTTGAGGGCTTCGCGAACGCGCTTGTCGTTGAGGGGTGCGATCTGCGCATCGATCCTCAACAGCGAGGTTTCGGCGTTTGGGAAGGCGTGATCCTGTCCGGTGGTGCCGTCCTGGGGTGCAATTTCATAGGCGATCTGCGCTTCGCCGGTGTCGACCATCGCCGCCCGCACCGCGGACTCGGCGCGCCAGATGATCGTCGCGTTGGGAATTGCCGGCTTGTCGCCCCAATAGCCTTCATAGGCCACCAGACCGACGGACTGGCCGGGTGTCCACGCGACCAGCTTGTAAGGTCCGGTTCCAGCTGGGTTGCGCGTCTTGGTGTCACCCGGGGTTGCCGGCGAACCGATGTCCAGGGCGGACAGCTTGTTCGGCAGGATTGGCTCGACGACGTCCGTCCTTATGAGGAGGGTCGTCGGGTTCACGGCTTCTGCATTGAGTTTGAGGCCCTTCAGGGTGGCAAGTCCCACTTCGCAGGCGAGCGCCGGATCCTGGGCCCGCTTCAGAGCCGCGATAACCGCATTCGCATCGAACGCCTTGCCGTCGTGGAAGGTCACGCCTTGGCGCAGCTTGAACTCCCAGGTCAGGCTATCGACCTGCCGCCAGCTGGTGGCGAGGCTCGGGACGACAGAACCATCCTTGGGGCTGAGATTGACGAGCGCTTCGGTGATGTTGTTGTGCAGAATGCGTGAATTGCCCGAGAGGTCCGTGTCGCAAGGGTCGAGCGATTTCGGCTCGTCCGTCACCACGACCGTCAGCTTGTCCGGGGCCGCACGAGCGGGAATTGCGACGCCTGCCGCCAACGATATTGCAAGCCCCATGCTCAACGCATGGATACCCGTGATCTTCTTCATGAAAGCCCTCCTCCAAATCCAAACGAGCCGCATACGGCGCCTCGGTGATCTCTTCCTCAAAGTCATCCGGGTCCGCGGGGACAACCCGCGCTCAAATGGCTTTACTTCCTCCTGCAAGTGCGTAGTGTCAAATGTGACACTTGCGACGCCAACATGCTCGTTCAATCTCAAGAAGTCAAGGCAGTCAATCCGTATATGGAATTTGAAGTTCATGAGTGAACCAAAGCATGGGTCCCCGATGGTGGAAAAGACGGCGCATCTGCTTGAGGCGGTTGCGGATGCGCGGACCGGAATTTCGCTCGGCGCATTGGTCGATCAGCTCGGAGTGCCTCGTTCGACCGTCTATCGCATCCTCAATTCACTGACCGCACATGGGCTTGTGGCTCGGGTAAACGGCGGGGCCTCCTACGAGCTGGGGCCGAAATTC
This sequence comes from Neorhizobium sp. T7_12, assembly GCF_002968535.1. NCBI lineage: Bacteria > Pseudomonadati > Pseudomonadota > Alphaproteobacteria > Hyphomicrobiales > Rhizobiaceae > Neorhizobium > Neorhizobium sp. T7_12. The sequence continues at coordinate 298,574 of NZ_PVBK01000006.1, forward strand.
GTGCAGCTTGCGCGGCGTATTTCGCCCGGTGCGGATAGGGTGACGCTGATCGAGGCTGCGAGGCCTGTTCTGGCTGCCGCGGCCGACAGGATCTACGAATCCTTCAGGCTGGCGGCGCCCGAAGGCAATGAAATGATGACGATATTTGCGGCCCCCAGCCCCGGGGACTACGCCCTGTTCATCAAGGTCGGCGGTCGTTCGCGCAAGCATGTCGGTGCGGCCGGCAAACTTGCTCTGGCCTATTCCGACTACAACGAGATCGAGGTCTACTGCGCCGGCGGGCTGGAGGCTCGGACGCCATATACGATCACCGATCCTGAGACGTTGAAGGAAGCGCTCGCTGAAATTCGCCGCAGCGGAAGTGCGGAGGACAACCAGGAATCGAACCTTGGCCTGCGAGCTTTCGCAGCTCCCATATTCGATTCAGCAAGTCGTCTGGTCGCCACCGTCAGCGTGCCGTTCATCGGCGAGGCGACGCCGGAGCGCGCTCGATCAATCAGGCGCGAGGTCCTCGACGCCGCTGCCATGGTGATGAAGGCTATCAATGGCGCTCATCCAATGTCCAAATAAGAAGCAAGAAATTCTTTATTGAACTATCATGCCGTTATGCTAGACCTCGCAGCCGGACAAACGGAGGTTATCATGACGGCGTTGGACCCATCGGTTTACGTAAAGCTTTTGCGGACAAATTCGGCGACCCTGAGCAGCTTGCTGCTGAAACGTGGGCTCAGGAACACCGCGGTTCGCGGTGTGCGGCCGCTGGCCGCCGCCGAGAAACCTATGATCGGCCCGGCCGTCACCGTTCGCTACATTCCCGCCCGGGAGGATATCGACGGCTCGACCTACAGTTCCGATCCGTCCAATCAGCAGCGCAAGGCGATCGACACGATACCCGAGGGGCACGTCCTTGTGTTCGATTGCCGCTCGCTGGCGGAGATTGCCGGGATTGGCGCGATGCTGGCCCGGCGCCTTGTCTACCGCGGATGCGCTGGCCTTGTGCTGGATGGCGGCGTTCGAGATACGGCCGATATCGCCCAGCTCGGGCTCCCGACCTACTGCATGGGGCCGGCGGCTCCGGCCAATCTGGTTGCCCACCATGCTTCCGACATGAATCAGCCGATCGCCTGCGGTGGTGTTGCGGTTTATCCCGACGACATCATCTTCGGCGACAGCGAGGCTGTCATCGTCATCCCCCGGCAATATGTGAACGAGATCGCTGACGAGGCCGTCGCAATGGAGGAGCAGGAGGAGTTCCTGAAGCTGGAGATCGAGTCGGGCAAATCGACACTTGGCGTCTATCCGCCAAACACGGAAACGCTCGAGCGGTTCGAGGCCTGGCGCAGGGCTCGCATCGAGGCCGTTTGACGCCTGTCACCGCCAGCGTTCGGCGAGTTCGGCCCTGCAGCTCGCTTGGGCGTGGAATCTTCATCTACGGCGACGCGCTGTGGCCCCCAACGCGGCAACGGTTCGATTCCCGCGCCGCTCGAACCCGCCTACGATTGAAGTCAACGGCAATTCCAGCAACCTGAATCAACCGATTTTCGCGGCAGTGTTCTGAAGAACGGTGCGGCTCTCCGGGAGCTCCGGCGGAGCTCCTATGGATTGTCGTTTGATGAGTGTGGTCGCCAGCACCCGGCAGCGTGGCGCATCGCCGATGCCGGTAATGCGCCGGACGAGGATCCGCGCGCTTTCGAAGCCGAGGTCGTAGACCGGCTGGGCGATCACCGTAATCGGCGGGCTGGTCACGCTTGTCCAATCGGCATCGTGGAAAGCGATCAGCGACAGGTCTTGAGGGATGGACATGCCCAGTCTGCGCAGGGTCTTGAACACTTCAAGCGCCACCACGTTATCCGACGCGAGTATGGCAGTTGGCCTGTCGGCGCCCTGAAGCAATTCGGAAATGATCTTGTCACCCTCGCCGCGGCGGTTGGCACCGAGCCGGATGTAGCGCTCCGGATGCTCGATACCGGCAGACCGGCTCGCCGCGACAACGCCTTCTATTCTCTCCATCACCGTACTCAGATTGATCTGGTGCGGTCCCCGGTAGATCGGGTCGTCCGACTCCGTGGCTGAGATGTAGGCGATGCGGCGATGGCCGGCTTCGATCAGGGCTCGTGTGGCGGCCTCGGCCGCCTGTCGGTCGTCCGTAACGACGGCATCGACTGCAAGACCCGGAACGGTCCGGTCCAGAAGGACGAGGGGTCGACCGGATCGCTGGACCTCGTGCAGGTGCTGTGTCTCATATACCGAGGCCGGAGTAACGATCAATCCATCCACGCGCTTGCCCAGCAAGACGCGCACGGCCGCCTTTTCCTTGGCGGCATCCTCGCCGGAATTGGACAGGATGACATCGAATCCGGCTGCGTGCGCCGCATCGCTGATCCCGCGCACGGCCTGGCCGAAATACGGATTTTCGATATCGCCGACGATGACCCCGATCGTCTTCGACTTTCCGGTCGTCATGCTGCGCGCAAGCTCGTTGGCCTGATAGCCAAGCTTTCTTGCGGCTTCGCGAACCTTCTCCTTCACGACGGGGCTCGCTGTCCCGTAGCTGCCGAGAACGCGTGCGGCGGTCGCCTTGGATACACCTGCGCTCTGCGCAACGTCCGAGATGGTGACAAGCCGCTTTGACGTCGTTCTCTTCATCATGTTCCGTGACATAGGCTGAGAAAAAAACGGCGTCAAGAAAATCACACCATTGACATGTGAGACCGGTCTCAAATACGATTGATACCGGTCTCATTAGGAAATACGGGCGCTTTTACGCCTCGGATGGACGAAGCCCCCTACGATAATCCAGGACGAAGGAACATGCAGTTGACAACCTCTTCCTCCAGCCAGCGGATCGCCGTCATCGGTGGCGGTATTTTCGGTGTTTCCTCGGCGGTTCATCTGGCCCGGCTGGGCGCGCAGGTCATCCTAGTCACGGAAGGGGCGTTCGCCAGCGGCGCGTCCGGTCGGTCGCTGGCATGGCTCAATTCGGCACGTTTCCGTTCCGCCGAATATCACCGTCTTCGGGTCGCCGGCATCGATCGCTACCGGACACTGGCAAGCCGCAATGAAGGCGCTGCCTGGCTGCGCTTCGACGGTGGCTTGACATGGGATGCGGACGATGCGGCGAACCGGATTGCGGAAACCTTCGCTCACGAGCAATCGATCGGTTATGACTGCCAGCTTCTTGCCGCAACAGAAGTGGTGAAGGTCACGCCCGGTATCAATGTGGCTGCGGTTTCGCCTCAGGGCGCGATTTTCAATCCCGGTGAGGGCTGGGTGGACCTGCCTTCCCTGATCGATATCCTCCTTCAGGAATTCAAGGCGCTTGGCGGCCAGGCCGTCGCCCATGCCGGAAAGGCGAGCGTCGACATCAAGGGTGGTCGGCCAGCCGGGGTCTCGACTACAAATGGAACGTATGTAAAGGCGGACGCAGTTCTCGTCGCCACCGGCGCGGCCGTGCCTGACATGGCAAAACAGGCGGGCCATGCCATTGCCGATGGAACTCCGATCGCCCTTCTTGTCAAATCGAAGCCTTTCAGGCCTGCCGTCCGCGCCGTCCTCAATACACCGAACGTGGCGCTGCGCCCGACGCCGGATGGCGCGGTCGTCTGCGATTCCGCATGGTCGGAGGAAGAGCTCAATCGCCGCTCCGACGGAACCCATGACGTGAAGGAAGAGACGCTTCGTCGTCTCCTTCTGGAAGCCTCGAACGTGCTCGAGGGTAGCCCCGCGCTTGAACTGGAAAGCTATCACTGCGGGCCGAAGCCCGTGCCGGGTGACGGGGAACCGGTGATCGGCCCGCTCGAGGGCATTCCGGATTATTTCGTCGCCTTCAGCCATAGCGGCGCAACACTCGGGCTGATTGCCGGTGAGCTCATCGCGCGGGAAATCGTGACGGGGGAGGCGAGCCCTCTGCTTGCGAATTTCCGGCCGGCCCGTTTCGCCCGGAAAAGCCAGGCCTTGGCATCGTAAGCCGAGCTGCAGGGAGGAGATTGCAGATGACGGCGAAGGAGAAGAATTCGGAGATGGTCGATCTCGAAGTTGCCGTCGAATTGTCCGGCGTCGACAAATGGTTCTCCATCCTCCAGGTGCTGCACGACGTCAACCTTACCGTCAGGTGTGGTGAAAAGGTGGTCGTTTGCGGTCCCTCGGGTTCCGGCAAGTCCACCATGATCCGTTGCATCAATTACCTGGAAAAGCACCAGAAGGGCCGCATCGTCGTCAACGGTACGGAGCTGACGGACAACAGGAAGGTTATCGACCGCGTCCGGCAGGATGTCGGCATGGTGTTTCAGAACTTCAATCTCTATCCGCATCTCACCGTGCTCGAGAACTGCACGCTGGCTCCCCGCTGGGTAAAGGGGGTTGCGAGAAAGGATGCCGAGGCTGTAGCGCGCGCCTATCTGGAGCGGGTGCGGATTCCGGACAAAGCCGATTTCTATCCAAGCCAGTTGTCCGGCGGACAACAGCAGCGCGCGGCGATCGCCCGATCGCTCTGCATGAACCCGAAGATCATGCTGTTCGACGAACCGACCTCGGCTCTCGATCCGGAGCTCGTGCGCGAGGTGCTGGACACGATGGCGCAGCTGGCGAGCGACGGCATGACCATGGTGTGCGTCACACATGAAATGGGTTTCGCGCGGCAGGTGGCGGACAGGGTGGTGTTCATGGACGCGGGCAGGATCATCGAGACAGCGCCGCCCGAGGAGTTCTTCAGCAATCCGAGGGAAAGCCGGACAAAGGCATTTCTCAGCCAGATACTGCACTAGCGGGTCTGATTTTCTGCATCCGGACCGGTTGCGGCAAAAAGCATACGGACGGGCAAACGTTCGATGGCAAAACAATGAAACAAAGGGAACGACTGTCATGTACATATCCATCTGCATGCTTCGCCGCACGGCCGTAGCTTTCGGCGCGCTTGCCGTCCTTGCGTTTGCGCCGCTGCCCGCTTCGGCTCAGACCGTGCCTAAGGCGATCAAGGATGCCGGCGTGATCCGCATCGGCGTCAAATGCGACTCTCCTCCATTCGGGGCATCCGGCACCGACGGCAAGCCGGCCGGCATCGAGATCGAGATGGCGAAGCAAATCGGCATTGCCGCCTTCGGGGCAGCCGAAAAGGCGGAATTGAGTTGCGTGGCGACGGACGCCCGCATTCCCTCCCTGACGGGCGGAAAGATCGACCTGATCATTGCGACGCTCGGCAAGACGCCGTCGCGCGAACAGGTGATCGATTATTCCGATATCTACTACTGGGGCAGCAGCCGGGTGATCGTACCGAAGGACAGCAAGGTCCAGAAGCTGGCCGATCTCGACGGCAAGTCGATGCTCATCATCAAGGGCGGCTCGCAGCTGAAGTGGTTGAAGGAACGCATTCCGAGCCTGGAATTCGTCCAGCTCAACACCAATGCCGACAATCTGCAGGCCCTGCAGCAGGGTCGCGCCGACGGCTATGTGGGCGATGCGATCACGATCGCGACGCTTGCGGCCAATTATCCGGAATTCCGCACGCTGGAAGAGCCCGTCGATCTCGGCTTCAATGGCGTCGGCGTCCGCAAGGGTGAGGACGAACTCAAGGCTTTCGTCAATGGTGTGGTCAAGAAGCTGAAGAACGAGAAATTTTACTCAAAGACAGTGCCGACCTTCGTCAAGGATCCCGTCGTCGCGGCGGAAATGGTAAAATCCTTCGAAACGGATCCGCCGGCCGTAAAGTGAGCGAACCCGGTCCTGACGGTTTCGACCGCCAGGACCGCCCATGTTCACCGGTATTTTCGAGCAGGATGTCGCCCATGGACTTTGCCTATATTCTCGACGCCCTGCCGGACCTGATGACCGGCCTCAAAATGACGCTGATCGTCAGCTTTCTCGCGATCGTCCTGTCCTTCCTTATCGGCCTGCTGGGCGCGGTGTTGCGGACGGGCGGGATCAAGCCCCTGCAATATGCTGTCACGGCCTATGTCGAATTCATTCGCGGCACGCCCTACCTCGTGCAGATCTTCTTCATCTTTTATGGCCTTCCGAGCCTGGGGTTGCGCTTCAGCATCTTCTGGTCCGGGGTCATTGCTCTCACGGCCTGGGCAAGTGCCTTTCAGATCGAAAATTTCCGGGCAGGGCTCGCGGCAGTCGGCAGGGGAATGCACGACGCTTCGGCGTCGCTCGGTCTCAAGCGATGGCAACATTCGGTATTCGTCCTCCTGCCTCTGGCGACCCGCGCCGCTCTGCCGTCGGCGATGAATACGATCGTGGCGACGGTGAAAAATTCCGCATACCTGCAGGCGATCGGCCTGGTGGAACTGACTTTTGTCGCCGTTGACCGGATCGCCTACGATTTCCGGGCAATGGAGATGTTCGCCTCGATTTGCGTGATTTATCTGATCTGCGTCTTCACCATTTCTGGCTTCGGCTACATGGTTGAACGGCGTCTCAGCCGACCTTTCGGCGGGAGGTAGACGATGCTGCTTCTGGAATTTCAGTCCTTCCTGTTGGACGGCCTCCTGAATACCCTGTTTCTCTCGTCGGTCATGATCGCGGGCGGCACGTTCTTCGCGGTGATCTTCGCCGCCGGTCTTTCCGCCCAATCGGCTTGGTTGAGAGGACCTGTCTACGGTCTCGTCGAATGCCTTCGCGACATTCCATTGATGGTCACGGTGCTGATGGTGTATTTCGTGCTGCCGCATGCAGGCCTGTCGTTCAATCCGTTCTGGTCGAGCGCGCTCAGCGTGTCGGTCTGGGGTGGGGCGAACGGCGCGCATATTATTCGCGCCGGTCTGCTGTCCGTGCCGAGCGGCCAGCGGGAAGCTGCCCTGTCATCCGGCCTGCGCGGCTGGAAAGGGTTGTTCCTGGTCATCGTCCCGCAGGCGATGCCTGTCATTCTGCCCCCTTACGTCAGCCTCGTCACCAGCCTCACCCAGGCGAGCTCTCTCGGCGCGGTCCTCGGTGTCAACGAACTGCTGCGCTCGGCGCAGATCCTCATCGAGCAGACGACCATCGCGCGCGGAGGAAGCCCGGCCTATCTGGTCTACGGCTCCATTCTTGTGGTGTATTTCGCTCTCTGCTGGTCGATCTCTGCCTTGGGCGCAAAGCTCGAGCGGCATTTCGCGAAACCATACCAGCGGACGAACGGCAAGACCGGGCTTGCAAGGCCGGCGGTGGCCCTGCAGATCAGCACGACCTGAACTGGTATCCTGTCCTTGATATGGGGCAGCCGAAATCTTCGGCTCACCCCCAGAAAAGCGACTTGGGCCGCTCGCCGCCATAGCCTGTTCCATGGCCCTTTCAGAGGGTTTTGAGGTGTAGGATCAAGGTCCTAGAGCGGCGAACTGCGGTGAGGGCTGCGCCGAGCGCGATGATGCCGAGACCAATCATCAGGACCTGATTGTAGCCGCCCCACAACGGCTCAAGCATGGATATCAATCCTGCTGCGGTGATCGTTGCCATCCGGTGTTGCTTGGCCATCGGGCCGGAGAAATCACTCGGATTGCCGGTGGCCCGGCCGAGTTCCCTGACATAAGCCGTCAATACGGCAAAGGCACCAGCGGCCCAGCCGAGGCCGGGCATGCCGATCCCATATCCAACGCCCGCGAAGATCAGGAGATCGGCGATGCGGTCCGGGAATTCGTTCCAGAACGGGCCGTCCGGTTCTCCCTTTCCGCCTTCGACGGCGACCATGCCGTCGAACAGATTGCAAAGCAGCCGGCCCTGGCAGCAAAGCACGGCCAGCAGCAGACAGGCAATGCGGCACCAACCGACCGTCTGTCCCGCCATATAGAAGGCGCCACCGGCAAGGGCCGCGGCGACCATGCTGGCCTGGGATATCTGGTTGGGGGTGATGGTTTTCGATGCCATCCATCGCGCGATCGAGCCTGCCCAGCGGGTGTTGCGGCTTGCCAGCGGCCGCCTGTCGCCTGTCTCGGTCATGTCCCGGCACCTCGTCTTGCGGAGATCGAATAATTGTAGATCGCGGCGTAGCTCGTCGATACCAGAAGCGGAACCGCGACGGTCTTGAGGATTTCCGGTGTGCCGCTCGCCGCATGGATCGCGACGAGAACGGCGGTCGAGCCGAGGCAGGCAATGAGCGGCGGCGCCCATAACCGGGTCATGCCGTCAAAGCGCTTCGAAAGTCCGTCGATCACCGATTTCAGGAAAAGTGTCAGGCAGGCGGACATCACGCCCTGCACCAGACCGGAATAAAGCGGTCTTGGCATTGCATAGTCGCGATTGGCAAAGACAGCCCAGCCGCCCATGGCAAGAAACGCGAACAGCACATGCACCGTCCCGCTGCGTGCAAGCCGCTTCAGCGCATCCGGCATCACAGCGACCACCAGTAGCGCACGATATGGAAGAAGATCGGCGCCGAGAACACGACGGAATCCAGCCTGTCGATCAGGCCGCCATGACCTTCGATGAGATTGCCCCAGTCCTTGATGCCGCGGTCCCTTTTGATCGCCGACATCACCAGGCCGCCGAAGAAACCCATCAGCGTGATGATGAAGGCGAGCAGCCCTGCCTGAACAGGCGTGAACGGGGTGATCCACCAGAGGGCAGCACCGATCAGAGTGGCGCTGATGACGCCGCCGACAAAGCCCTCGACGGTCTTGGATGGCGACAGTTTCGGTGCGATCTTGGTGCGCCCGAACAGCTTGCCCCACACATATTGCAGCACGTCGCTCAACTGGACGACGATCACCAGGAAGGCGATCAGCAGTACGTTGCGGCCGTCGTAGCCCGGTATGTTCAAGGTCAGCAGCGCCGGGACGTGCGAGGCGCAGAAGACGCAGATCATCAATGCCCACTGCACCTCCGCAATACGGATCAGGAAACGCTCCGTATCGCCCCTGAGCACCGATATGATCGGCATCAGCAGGAACGCATAGACCGGAATGAAGATCGAGAAGATGCCGTATTGTTCCGCCCAGAGCAGATAGTATTGAACCGGCACCACGACGAAAAAGGCGGCCGCCAGTGCCCAGTGGTCGGCCCTGCGGGTGTTGATGAGGGTCACAAATTCCCTGAGCGCGGCAAAAGAGCAAAAACCGAATAGAACGAGAACCCCGATGCGGCCCGCCACGAAAGCGATGCCGATCAGGATAACCATGATCCACCAGGCCTTGATCCGGGCGTTGAGGTTTTCGATTGCCGCGTTCGAACCGTTTGGCGAGAGGCGCTGCTGCAGCACGTAACCAATGGCCGATGCAAGAATAAGCACGCCGAATATGCCGGCCACCAGCGTCAAGAGATCGGAACTCGCGGCACTCATTCACCACTCCCTGCAGGCTTGGGGGACAGAGCTAGAAGAGCCGTCTGCATGCGTTCAAGGAAAGTGTCCTTGGCCTCATCCTGTGCCAAGCGCAGGGCGCTGCCGAAGGTGACGGTGCAGATCAGCGGTATCGGGACGATCTCACCCTTTGGCATGACCCGGTTGAGATTGTTGATCCAGACCGGGACCAATTCTATGTCGGGGCGTGCCGCCGCCAGATGAAAAATGCCGCTCTTGAACGGAAGGAGAGGGGCATCGGACTGGTTGCGGGTGCCTTCCGGAAAGAGGATCAGCGACGAACCGGCGTCGATCGCCGCGGCCATTTGTGTGACGGGATCCTCAGTCCTCTGGTCTCGCTCCCTGGCGATCAGAACCGCATTGAAAACGTCACGGCCGATAAAACGGTTAAGCCGCGATTTCAGCCAGTATTCAGCGCCGGCAACCGGACGAGCCTGACGACGGAGCCTTGGCGGCAACACCGTCCAGACCAGAACGAAGTCACCGTGGCTGGAATGGTTGGCGAAATAAACGCAAGGGCGGGTGGGCAGGCCTTCCTCAGGCCAGATGGCGCGAACCGCCGTGACCGCGCGGGCAAATACGACGATCGCCGCCGCCGCGGCCTTTGTTATAAAAGCCTTCATTCGTCCCCCGGTCGACGTGAGCGATAGCGCTGATCGAACTCTAGCATTGTCACAATCGGAAGAAAGGGACTTTGGAACATTCCAGCGAAAAACAGCACCAATGCCGTCGCGCGCTTTACCTTTGAACAACCTCGGTGACCCGGCCACCGGAAATCACCCGGATTCGGCATCCGTCGGCGTGTAGAAGCGCAGGCCCGGCGCCCACGTTCGGCGGGAAGAACGGCGCTTAGATATGCGTCGTCTGCGCCGCGTTGATCGATGAGATGAAGCTCTTCGTGCGTTCCTGTTTCGGATCACCAAAGATCGCTTGCGCTCTGCCGGACTCGACCACTTTTCCGCTCTCGAGGAAAACCACGTGATTGGCAATCCGCGAGGCAAGCCGCAGATCGTGCGTCGCCATCACCATCGTCGTACCTTCAGCTGCGAGCCGTCCGAGCACATCGATGACCTCGGCGGAAAGTTCGGGATCGAGAGCCGAGGTCGGTTCGTCGCAGAGAAGAACCCGGGGCGAAGGTGCCAGCGCCCGGGCGATCGCAACCCTTTGCTGCTGCCCGCCGGAAAGCTCTGATGGCCAGGCGTCGGTCTTATGCGCCATTCCCACCTTGGTGAGCAGTTCGCTGGCGCGGCTATAGGCCTTTTCGCGCGGCCATTTGAGAACCGTCATCAGCCCTTCCATGACATTCTCGATCGCTGTGCGATGCGGAAAGAGCTGGAAGTTCTGGAAGACCATGCCGGTCTGGCGGCGGATTTTCTGGATCGACTTCCAGCCGATCTTCATGCCGGGCTCGAAGTCGAGCTTTTCATCGCCGATGCGGACTGAGCCGGCGGTCGGGATCTCCAGGAGGTTGATGCAGCGCAGCAGCGTGCTCTTGCCGCCGCCCGAGGGGCCGATGAGCGCAGTGACGCTTCCCTCGCGGATGCCGAGGCTGATGTCCTTCAGGATGATCGCGTCGCCAAACCGCTTTTCGATGTTGGAAAGCTCGATCATCGGTTTGACTCCATCATGCCGCCATAACGGGCGAAACGCTTTTCAAGCCTGTTCTGCAAAGACGACAGCACCGAGCTCAGGACGAGATAGATCAGGGCCGCCTCGATATAGAGGATCAGCGGTTCATAGGTCGTGGCGACGATCCGCTGGGCTGCCTGGAAAAGCTCCGGCACAGTGATCGCCGCGGCAAGCGAGGTATCCTTGACCAGCGAAATGAAGGTATTCGAAAGCGGCGGCACGGCGACGCGCGCGGCCTGCGGCAGGATGGTGCGGCTCATCGCCTGGCGCCACGACATGCCGATCGAATAGGCCGCTTCCCACTGCCCCTTCGGGACCGAGGAGATGACGGCGCGGATAATCTCGGAACTATAGGCGCCGACATTCAGGGTAAAGCCGATCAGCGCCGCCGGGAATGCATCGAGCAGGATGCCGATGCTCGGCAGGCCGTAGAAGATCACGAAAAGCTGCACAAGAAGCGGCGTGCCGCGGATCACCCAGACGTAAAACCGGGCGATCAGCGCAAGCGGTGCCGGGCCGAAGAGCCGCGTCACCGCCGTGATCAGGCCGAGGATGAGCCCGAACAGGAAGGACAGCAATGTCAGCGGAACCGTAAAGCGGATGCCCGCCCATAGGAGGGTCGGAAGTGAATCCGACATCAGTTGAAGCCAGTGCGGCACGATGTGATCCTCAAAATGAGGCGTCCGGCGCAGGCGCCGGACGCTGGATTCATGCATTCAGGAACGCCCTGGCAGCCTATTTCGAGACGTCCTGTCCGAAATACTTGTCCGAGATCTTCTGATAGGTGCCGTCGGCCTTGATGTCCGCCAGGGCCTTGTTGATCGCGCCAAGCAGTTCCGGTTCGCCCTTGCGGATGATGATGCCGGAATAATCGGCATTGTCCTGCTGCGCTGCGATCTTTACCGGCGCGTCGGGTTTCTGCTTCTTGAAATCCAGGAAGGAGAGGCTGTCATTGATCGTCGCGTCGGCGCGGCGTGTCAGCACAAGCTGGATCGACTGGTCGAAACCGTCCGTACCCACAAGCTCGGCGCCCGACTGCTGGGCGATCTTCCCGAAGTTGCTGGTCAGCGACTGGGCGGATTTCTTGCCCTTGAGATCGGCAAAGCCCTTGATGTCGCTATTGTCCTGGCGAACGATCAGCACTGCCTTGGAGGCGATGTAGGGCTCGGAGAAATCGTATTTCTGCTTGCGGGCTTCGGTGATGCCGACCTGGTTGATGACGGCATCGTAACGCTTGGCGTCGAGGCCGGCGATAAGGCCGTCCCACTTTCCTTCCAAAAACTCGACCTTGACGCCGATTTTCGCGGCAACGGCTTGCCCGATCTCCACGTCGAAACCGACGAGCTTGCCGCTTGGGTCATGGAAGGTGAATGGCGCGTAGGTCCCTTCCGTGCCGATCTTGACGACACCGGAGGATTTGATGGCAGCGAGATTTTCGCCGGCGAGGGACGGCGTAAGGGCCGCCGCGTGAATAAGGGCCGCCGCGATAATGGTTTTCAGCCGGAACATTTAGGTCATCCTTTCAGCAGTGCTTGCTGGCGACTAGATGACAGAAAATAGGACGCGGCGATTGAAAGAAAACCGCAAATAAAGCCGGCAAATGCGAATATTTTGCTCACATACGGGAGCGCCTCTATCCCTTCCCCAAGATAGCGACGGGTGGTAGCCAACCGACAGCCACGACTTCCGTCTTCGCACGTAGATGCACGTCACGGCTGTGGATTTACGCCACTCGACCGTGTCGATGCCTGTGGCGCACTGAATTCAACGCAAAAAATTCCAAACATCCTGAACCCCTTAGCGATGAACGTGCCGTTTTCGCGCGCGCTCGCCTCCGACGCGATTGACATAAATCAATGACGGCCAGATTATATTCAACATGGATACAATATATTCAAATAGAATACAAGAGGAAAGCGGCGGCGTCCGCCCACTCTCCACGGTCCTGAAGACCATGGCGGTGCTGGACGTGCTGGCATCGAGCGCCCGCGGCATGAAACTGCCCGAGATCGCGTCGGCCATGGCGTTGTCGCGACCAACCGCCTACCAGCGGCTGCTCACGTTGATCGAAGCCGGCTGGGTCGAGCAGGATCAGGAGATGCGCTACCGGCTTTCGATGCATGCCTGCCGGCTTGCCGCGGCGGCCATGGAGCAGGCGAATCTCGGAACGCGGGTTCAGCCGATCATCGAAATGCTGGTCCATCGAGTGAAGGAGACGGCTTCGCTGGCGGTGCTCGATCGCGGACTGCCTTGCATAGTCTCGCGTGTCGAATCCCAAAGCGTGCTGCGTGCGGAACAGAAGATCGGCACGACCATGTCACTCGAAGGTTCCGCATCCGGCCGCATCCTGACCGCTTTCGCGGACGAACTGACACTGGCCCGCCTGACGGAAAGCGGCGAGCCGCTCGCTTCGGAGGAGCTCCTGGGCGAAGCGCGCGCGAACGGTTACGCCTTGTCGAGCGGCTATACCCATAGCGGCGTCGTCGCCATCGCCGCGCCGATCTTCGATCTCCACGGCAAGTGCACGTCGACGATCTCGCTGGTCATGCCGGAAATGCGCTTCGACCTCGAAAGCTTCCGAGAGCCGCTTCTCGAAACCGCCCGCACCATTACGAAAATGCAGCAGGGAGAACGTTGACGGTCATGACCGCGACTTCCGAACAGGTGGCAACGCCCCGACCGCGCCCGAGCCATGAGGTGATGAAGACCTCACGGCTGGCGGCAATCCAGCCGAGCCGGCTCAGCGGCACCCGCGCCTTCATGAACAAGATGATCCGCGAGCGCTGGGACATCTCCAACGTCCTTTTCAACGTGGATGGAAACGCCGAAGGAACCGTCGTTTACTCCATCAAGGCGCCTGACCAGGAATTCTCCTTCATCGGCTTTTCCCGTCCGCCGAGCCGCACGGCTCGTACCGGCCGTATCATCGGCCAGGCCTGGGACATGATGGGCGCACTGATCGAAGGGCCGGCGACCGAAGTCGAGATCGAAACGGCGCGGCGGGAAATCCCCAAGCTCTATACCGGCCGGGCGACCGCAGGAACGCTCATCTGGTGCCGCTCGAACCGCTCGATGCGGGTCTTCGACCAGACGCTCGAAGCGCTTGCCGAAGGCCGTCAGCCCTCCGTCGCCGATCTTTCCAAGGTCTGTTACCTGATGCGCAATACCGGCCTCGACGGCAACGGCACGTTCGGAACGCGCTCCTTTCCGTCGCTCGGTGCCCGTCATGCGCTCGGTAATGTCCTGCAGGCCCAGTTGCTGACCGCCTACCTGATGCGGGAATTCTCCTGCGACCTCGTCGAGCATCTGGCGGCCAAGAAATCGGAGACCGCCGTGCGTCTCGACCCGCAGCTTCGCCGCTATATCGGCGTCGGCAATGGTTCGGCGCTCGGCCTTATCTTCTTCGTCCACAAACATCCGCGCCTGATCGACGGGCTTCTGTCCGCGCGCGAAGCCGCGATTGCGATGGCCCGCGCGCTGAAGCTCGATGGGTCGGATCTCCGCATCGCCAGGCTGCTCGGACTTCTCCGCCAGGCAATCCTGTTCCGCAAACAGGACCGGATGGTCTACGAGACATTTGCTTCCAGCGCCGAAGTGGCGTCCGACCTCGAAAAGGTCGTGGCAGCACTCGAAGAATTCCGCCGCAGCGGAACGGTGTTTGGCCGTGCCACGGATTTCCCGCTTGACGTGTTTGCCGCCGAATTCGAAGCCCACCTCATTCCGGAAGCCTTCGAGACTTTCCTGTCGTTGCTGATCGAACTGGTGCCGGAACAAGCCGACCGGCTGTTGTCAGCCATCGATGCTCCCGACGAATTCAGCATCTCACCGGCCGAGACGGTCGAACAACTGATGGCGCTTGTCGGGGATGAATATCGGTGGGCGCTCGACACCGACATGGCTGGCCCCGAGGCCTATAAATATGTCTGGTACAAGTCGGAGACGGCGGAGGAACCGCGCCGCGGCGCCCGGGAGGAGGTTCCCGATGCGCTCGACCTCGGCCTCGATGTCTGCGGCGGCATCCAATCCCTTTTTGCCGATCTCGGCAGCGCCGATGGTTCGCTCAGCACCGCCCGTTTCCTGATGAAACATCCCGAACACCGCTACATGGTGGCGCGCATTCAGAGCCTGCGCGGGCGGGACTATCACACGCCCCGCGCCAACATTAACGCGGAGGCTTTTGTGCCGATCGATCTCGTGCGGCTGATGAATGTCGGCATCCACGGCATCGACAAGACCCGTGACTTCCTGAACCGCAACCTGCGCGGCGTGCTCTATCACGGCGCACCGACCCCCGACGATCTGCGCGCCGGCTATACCGGCACTTGGTATTACCCGGCGGAGCCTGTTCTATGACATCCTCGCATTCATCTCCCTCCATGCGCGTCATGCCTCGCGAAATGCGGCTGATGTCGGAGAGGATCCTTTCGCTGAGCAGCCTGCCCAAAGGCTTCTTCCTGACAGTCGGCGACATTCCGATGTATTCGCAAAAGCTCGGCCTTGGCGGTTTCAAACTGCTCGAGCAGCGGTTCGAGAGCTTCAAGTCGGCGGCTCCCGCCCGTATCGCGATTGCTTCCGAAGCCGGCAACCGCATGACGCTCGATGCTTGCGGCGAACACGCATGGTTCGTGCTGCCGACGGCGATCGATCTTCTCGGTGAGCTGACAACCCGGTTCGGGTCGGTGGAGCTGACCGTCACAGGGGCCACGGATGCCGAGGAACTTGCGCTTGCCGCGCGTTTCGGCGGGCGGTCGGGGCTTTCGATCTCCGTGACCGGCAATGGCCTGAAGGCTGTTCCGGCAGCTGTCACCGGCGACGTTCGCAACGACGATCCTCTTCTCTGGTCGCTTCTGGAAAACGGCGCCGAGATCGAGAGCGACCTCTGGTGGCGCATCTATCACTTGGCGAAGCAGGCGCTTGCGACCGACAGCATCGTCTCGCGCCGCCATGCCGGGCCGATGATCGTCAACGAGGACGGCACCGTCATCGGCCGCAAGGACAATGACGACGAGACGGATGTCTCCTTCCTGTCGTCCAGCATTTCCGAACGTATGAAAGAGGGCGCGAGATCATGATCATCGACGGTTTGCAATGCGGGCATTTCGATCGCGCCGCCTTTGAATCCCTGAGGGCAGGGAATGTCGGCGGGGTCGTCAATACCTGCGGCTTCTGGGAGGGCACCGTCGATTCGATGGACTCGATCGGCCGCTGGCGCGACCTGGTGCGCGAAAACTCCGACATTGCCGAGATCGCCCTTACCGCAGGCGACATCACGCGCGTTTCCAGCGCGGCCAAGGTCGCGGTCATCATGGGTTTCCAGAACGCCAATCTCTTCGAAGGGCGGATCCGCTTCGTGGAGATGTTTGCCGAACTCGGCGTGCGCGTCGTGCAACTCACCTACAACAACCAGAACGAACTCGGCGGCTCCTGCTACGAGGCAGAGGATTCGGGCCTTGCCCGCTTCGGCAAGGAAGTGGTGCGCGAGATGAATGCCGCCGGCATTCTGGTCGACTGCAGCCATGTCGGCGACCGCACGACGCTCGATGCGATCAAGGTTTCCGAAAAGCCGATCGCCGTCACCCACGCCAACGCCCAGTCGCTGTTCTTCCACAAGCGCAACAAGTCGGACGACGTCATCCGGGCGCTGAAGGATACCGGCGGCGTGATCGGCTGCGCTGCCTATCGCAACATCACCGGCGACGACTTCTGCGCTTCGATCGAAGCCTGGTGCACGATGGTTGCCCGCACGGTGGATCTTGCCGGCATCGAGTCCGTCGCGATCGGCACCGACAAGAGCCACAATTTCACCGCTCCCGATTATGCGTGGATGCGCAAGGGGCGCTGGACCCGTGGCGAGGACTATGGCGCCAGCGCCCCCGGCAAGCCGCTCAAGGCCGCGCCGCCGGAATGGTTCCAGAAGGTCGAGGACATCAGGGTAATCCCGGACGGCCTGCGCGCCGTGGGCTTCTCGAAAGAAGAGGTCGCGAAGATCACCCACCAGAACTGGCTGCGGCTCTACGAAGCCACCTTCAGAAAATCATAAAGAGGAGAACTGCAATGACTGGAATGAAGACATTTCTCATGCCTGACCGCCGCCGTTTCCTGAAGACGGCCGGCGCTGCGGTCACCGCCTCGCTTGCCGCTCCCTATCTCGCTCGCGCGCAGGAAAAGATCCTCTACGTGAACACCTGGGGCGGTCCCTGGGAGGCTGCGGCAAAGGCGCATCTCATCGATCCCTTCACCGCAGAAACCGGCATTCAGGTCAAGACGGTTTCCCCGGTCTCGTTCGCCAAGCTCGCCCAGCAGGTGAAGACCGGCACCTACGAATTCGACGTCACCACGCTCGGCGGCGGCGAACTGGTGCGCGCCAACCAGGCCGGCATCATCGAAGAGCTGAAGGAACCCTACAAAGGCGGCCTCTTCGAAAACGGCGTCGCGTCACATGCGTTCGCCACCGTCATGGCCTGGCGCAAGGACAAATATAAGGACACTCCGAAGACCTGGGCCGATTTCTGGAACGTCGAGAAATTCCCCGGCGGGCGGTCGCTGCAGCGTTATGCGTCGCGCGTCATCCCGATCGCGCTTCTCGCCGACGGCGTCGCAGTCAAGGACCTCTATCCGCTCGATGTGGACCGGGCCTTCAAGTCGCTTGACAGGATCAAGCCGCATATCCGCGTCTGGTGGACTGCCGGCGCCCAATCGACGCAGATCCTGCGCGACGGAGAGATCGACATGATCGGCATCTGGCACGGCCGTTATTTCGAGGCCGAGAAGGCCAGCGCTCCGGTTGCCATGACCTGGAACCAGGGCGAGATCGAGCGCGCCTATTGGGTTGTCGCCAAGAAGACACCGAACCTCGAGAACGCCAGGAAATTCGTGGAGTTCGCAACCAGTGCCAAGCCGCTCGCCGGCTTCTCCAAGGCTGCGGACTACGGCGCGCTGAACCCGGCCTCCAACCAGTTCGTGGATCCGGCGGATGCCAAGCGCATGCCGACCTCGCCGGACAACTACAAGCTGACCTTCGAGCAGGACATGGCGAATCTGGGCATAGACCCGGCGGAGCTCGCCGAACGTTTCGAGGAGTGGGTCGCGAGCTGATCCGCTCTCCTGGATCAACTTGACCTGCTAGCCGGCATCGCGCGGAGCGACCGCGCGATGCCGCAACGACCCTGCCTGCCATGAAAAGGGAACGGCAATGGGCATCAGCCTTTCAAAACTGACGGAAAAGACGAACATCTGGCCCTGGCTGCTGCTGGCGCCGCTCGGCATCTACATGCTCGTCTTCTTCGCCGTGCCGCTTGCCGAAGTGGCGATCATGAGCTTCACCGAGCCGAAGGTCTCGCTTGCGAACTACCAGAAGGTCGTCACCGGCGCGCTTTACCAGCGCGTCTTCCTGAACACGTTCGTGACGGCCGCCTTCGTCACGCTCTGCTGCCTTCTGGTCGGTTATCCGCTGGCCTATCTGATGGCGCATTCAAAGCCGCGCACGGCAATGCTGATCTTGCTGCTCGTCACCATGAGCTTCTGGACCAGTTTCCTCGTCCGTACCTATTCGTGGATGGTTCTGCTCGGCAATAACGGTCCGCTGATCGCCTTCCTGCAGATGATCGGGGTCGACAAACCGCCGCAGCTTCTCTTCACCCGTTTTTCCTCGACGCTCGCCATGGTGCATATCCTGGCGCCCTACATGATCATGAACATCTATTCGGTGATGAAGAAGATCGACCCGGCGCTGATCCGCTCGGCGGAAAGCCTCGGCGCCAAGGGCTGGTCGCTGTTTAGGCATGTCTACCTGCCGCTGACGGCACCTGGTATCGCCAATGGTTCCGTCCTGGTCTTCGTCATCTGCCTCGGTTTCTACGTGACGCCGGTTCTGCTCGGCAGCCCGCGCGAGCAGATGGTCGCCGGTCTGATCGGCCACCAGATCGAGGAGTTCCTCGCCTTCGGTCTGGGCTCCGCCATGGCGATGATCCTGCTCGTGGTGACACTCATCATCCTCACCATTTATCACCGCCGTTTCGGCCTCGACAAACTCTGGGGGTGACCGAACATGAACACGTTCATGCGCTGGGCCGGTTTCATCGTCGTGCTCTTCATTGCCGCACCGCTCGTCATCGTCGTGCCGATGTCGTTTTCGAACGCGAGCTCGCTGCAATTCCCGCCGCCGGGTTACTGGCTTGGATATTACCGGGCTTATTTCACCAGCATGGATTGGCTGATACCGACCTGGAACAGCATCGTGATCGCGACTGCGACGACCATCCTCACCATGGCCCTGGTCGTGCCTGCAACCTTCGCCCTGGTGCGCCACAAGTTTCGCGGCAAGGGGTTTGCCGACCTGATGATGCTGATGCCGATGGCAGTGCCCCATATCGTCATGGCGGTCGGCTACTATTCCTATTTCGGCGATCTCGGGCTGGTGCACAGCCATCTCGGCGTCATCCTGGCGCATACCTGCCTGTCGGTCCCGATCGCCTTCCTCGTCCTTTCGGCCAATCTCAAGGGTTTCGACCGAAACCTTGAACGCGCCGCGCAGAGCCTCGGCGCCAGTCCGGCAAAGACCTTCCTGCACGTCACCCTGCCGATCCTGCGGCCGGGGCTGGTCATCAGCTCGCTCTTCGCCTTCATCCAGTCCTTCGACGAGACCGTGGTGGCGATCTTCATTTCGGGCCGCGACGCCGAGACCCTGCCGCGCAAGATGTTCGACAGCATCCGCCAGGAGGCCGATCCGGTGATCGCCGTCATCTCGACGCTGCTGTTCTTCGTCGTCCTGCTCGGCATAGCGGCTCCCTATTTCGCCAGCGCGCTGCGCAGCCGCGCTCCCAAGCCGAGCCGGCCCGCCGGCGCACATTGATCCTCGCAAGGACTTCCCCAAGGACTTTCCATGACGAACTATCTGCAACTCTCCAACATCACCAAGACCTACGGACACTTCACGGCGCTCGACGATGTGAGCCTGTCGGTCGACAAGGGGGAGTTCGTGACCTTCCTGGGACCGAGCGGTTCGGGCAAGACGACGACCTTGATGATCATTGCCGGTTTCGAGAAGGCGAGTGGCGGCACTGTGGAAGTCGGTGGCCGGTCGATCTCCGAGCTTGCGCCGCACGAGCGCAATATCGGTATCGTGTTCCAGAACTACGCCCTGTTTCCGCACAAGACGGCGGTCGAAAACGTCTATTTCCCGCTGCAGATGCGCGGTGTCAGCCGTGTGCGGGGCCTGAGGCAGGCAGAGGACATGCTGTCGCTCGTCGGGCTCAAGGGTTTTGGCCATCGCCATCCCAAGGAATTGTCCGGCGGCCAGCAGCAGCGCGTCGCGCTGGCTCGCGCCCTGGTTTTCGAGCCTTCGCTGCTTCTGCTCGACGAGCCGCTCGGCGCGCTCGACAAGAACCTGCGTGAGCAGATGCAGATCGAGATCAAGCGTATCCAGCGCAGCCTCGGCGTGACGACCATTTTCGTGACTCATGACCAGTCGGAAGCCATGTCGATGTCCGATCGCATCGTGGTGTTCGAGAAGGGGCGTATCGAGCAGGTCGCAGCACCCCTGGATATCTACCATCGCCCGCAGACCTCGTTCGTCGCCGCCTTCATCGGCGAGAGCAACCTGATCCCGGCAATCATTACCAGCGGGGCCGGCAAAACGGCCGAAAACCCGACGCTTGGAGCCTTCCAATACGCTGGCGACGATGCTCTTGCCGACGGCCAGAAGGTGACGCTGCTGATCCGCCCGGAGCATATCAAGCTGTCACGCAGCCCGATCGAGGGCCGCAAGAACGCCCGCATGATCGTCGAGACGATCGTCAACTACGGCGACAACGCACTCGTGATCGGACGGGCAGGGGATATCCCCATGCGCGTCAGGGTGCTCGGCGCCGATGTAGTGATCATCAAGGAAGGCGAGGAATGCTGTATCAGCTGGGCGCCTGACGTGGTCTTCGTGATCACCAAATAGGGTTGCACTCGAAGCGTGTCGTAAACTTGGCGACACCTTAGGTCAGAAAACCCTACAGCAGCTCGTATTTTTTCAGGATCTCTCTTATTTTCTCGTCTTGAGTGTCGTCCGGAAGCAGGGCAGGCTGCCTGCTCGCGCCGACTGATTTGTCCTGGAGGTAAAGCGAGCGCTTGACCATGGCGGGCGCAAAGCCCAGCGCATAAAGCTCCGTGCGAAAGGCGGTATAGATCGCCTGCTGACGCTCCGCTTCCGCGATGTCGCCGGAGTTGAAGGCCGCAAGGATGCCGGCGAGCACGTGCGGCAGGGCGTTTCCGAGGCCTGATATGCAGCCAGCAGCGCCGTTCTGCAGCGACCACAGGACAAGATGGTCAGGACCGGAATAAACCTCGAATCCCGGGTTTTCTTTCGAGACCTGGAGGTAGGCTGCCAGAGTTTCCTGAGCGCCGCCGGATTCCTTGATGCCGGCGATATTGCCGTGCCCGGCAAGCTTTGCGGCCGTCGCCGGCTCGATATGGTTCTGGGTCCGGGCCGGGATGTCATAAAGATAGACCGGCGTCTTGACCGTATCCGCGACCGTCGAGAAGTGGCGGACCAGTCCATCCTGGGTGCAGGCGATAAAGAAGGGGGTGATGACGGCGATGCCGTCGACGCCGATCCGGTCGAACTCTTTGGCCAGCTGCACCGTTTCGAATGTGGCCGGCATCCCGGCATTGACGATGATTTTGGCGCGACCCGCGACCTCGTCGACCACGTGTTCCGTCAGCCGGATCTTCTCTTCGTGGGTGAGAGCGGTGAAGTCACCATTGGTGCCGGCGCACATGATGTTGTTGCCCGCCGCCACCTGCCGGCGCACCTGGGCGCGGGTCGCCTCGAAATTGATCGTCTCGTCTTCGTTGAAGCAGGTCACGAGTGCGACAAAGGCATTTCTGGTCATTCAATCAACTCCGCTTATCCGCCGCTCGGCGGTGTGTCATGCACGTTTGAGACGGGCTGCCCGGTGTTCGGCCTGAACATCCGGGTCCGGATCGAGGCTCGCCGCCAGGAGCGCTTGTGTATAGGCTTCACGGGGCGTCTCGAAGATCTCCCGGACCGTTCCCAATTCCACCACTTCGCCCTTCTGCATGACCATGACGTAGTCCGCGAAGTCGCGAACGACGGGCAGGTCGTGGGCGATGAAGATGAAGGAGATGCCCATGTCCCGGCGCAGCTTGTCGAGAAGCGCGATGACCTGGGCCTGCACCGATACGTCGAGCGCCGACACCGCCTCGTCGCAGACGATCAGCTGCGGCTCGAGCGCAAGCGCACGGGCGATTGCAATCCTCTGCCGCTGGCCGCCGGAGAACTGGTGCGGGTAACGGCTCATGTGTTCGACTGAGAGGCCCACCTGCACGAGTAGTTCCGCGACCCGTTCCCGCCATTGGCGCTTCGGCAGAATGTCGGGATGGATGGCCCATGCTTCCGATACGAGCTGGAACACCGTCATGCGCGGATTGAGCGACTGGGTGGGATCCTGAAACACCATCTGAAGGTCGCGCCGGAGCTTGTAGAGTTCCGATGGCGAGAGCTGAAAAAGATCGCGCCCCTTCCAGTGTGCCGTACCGGTATCCGGCTCGTCCAGCCTCAAAAGAACGCGGGCAAGCGTCGATTTGCCCGAGCCGCTTTCGCCGACGATCGCCATGGTCTCGCCGGCTCTCAGATCGAACGAGACACCCTTCAGCGCATCGAAGGAGCCGTAGCGTTTGCGTATGTCCCGGACGCTGAGCAGCGGCTCACCCGACAGCTGCGCGATGTGCATCTCGCCCTTTCCCGGGGCGGCGCCGATCAGCTTTTTGGTATAGGGATGCGTCGGGTTCTTGTAGACGTCGCGTACCGTACCGGTCTCGACCAACTCGCCTTTTTCCATGACGACGACGCGATCGGCGATTTCGGCCACCACGCCGAGATCGTGGGTGATGATCAGCACGCCCATGCCGGTTTCCCGCTGCAGCTCCTTCAATAGCGCCAGCACCTCGGCCTGGACGGTCACGTCGAGTGCGGTGGTCGGCTCATCGGCGATCAGCAGGTCGGGGCGCAGTGCAAGCGCCATCGCAATCATCACCCGCTGACGCTGGCCGCCGGAAAATTCGTGCGGATATTTGCCCATGGCGCCTTCCGGATCGGGAATGCCGACCCGCGTCAACAGGCGCACCGCTTCGCTCCTGGCCTGTTCGGCGGGCATGCCATGGGTCGTCATCGCCTCGCGGATCTGCCATCCGACGGTATAGACCGGGTTCAGATGGCTGAGCGGATCCTGAAAGATCATCGCGATCCGCCGGCCGTTTGCCTCGCGGCGCGCCTGGGGCGGCATGGTCAGCAGGTCCTTGCCGTCCAGCAGGATCTGCCCGGCACTGATCCGGCCGGGCGGCATGTCGATGAGGTTCATGATCGCCGCTGACGAAACCGACTTGCCCGATCCGCTCTCGCCCAGGATCGCCAGCGTTTCGCCGCGGTCGAGATGATAGGAGATGTTTCGCACGGCATGCACGACGCCGGCCGCCGTGTGGAATTCGACCGAGAGGTTGCGGACTTCCAGCAGGTGCTCAGCCATTCTTTCGGCCTTTCATTTCCAGGCGCCAGCGCTGAACCGGGTCGAGCGCGATGCGCAGCCAGTTCGACAAAAGGTTGAGCGACAAGGTCGTCATGATGATCGCCAGCCCGGGCCAGAACGAGAGCCACCACGCATTGGTCAGGTACTGGCGCCCCTGGGAAATCATCAGCCCCCAGGTGATCGCGGGAGGCTGAATACCGATGCCAAGGAAGGACAACGCGCTTTCGGCAAGCATGACATAGGCGAAGTCGAGCGTCGCGAGCGTCGTGAGCGTCGGGAAAACCACCGGCAGGATGTGACGGAACAGGATGCGGTTCTGCGAAGCGCCCATCACCCGCGCCGCCTGCACGAACATCCGCTCGCGGATCTCCAGCACCTCGGCGCGGGTGGTGCGCAGGTAAACGGGGATGCGGGTGATCGACAGGACGGCGACCAGGTTCACGATCGACGAGCCCAGGAGATAAAGGACGATCACCGCGATCAGCAGCGAGGGAAAGGACATGATCACGTCTGCCAGGCGCATGATCACCTGCCCGACGCGCGGCGATGAAAAGCCGGCGACGAGGCCGAGCAGCGTGCCGGCGACCGATGACAGGATCACCGCTCCTGCGGCGACCATGATCGTATTCTGGGTCGCGACGATGATGCGCGCGAGCAGCGGCCGGCCGAGAGCGTCGGCCCCCATCCACCATACCCATTCACGGCTCCAGTCGAACGGCGCGAGGTTGCGGCCGCGCAGGTTCTGCTTGGTGGCGAGTTCGCCGAGCCAGGACGGCCCGATCAGGGCAAGCACGATGATGACGAGCAGGAAGATTACCGCGCAGAGCGCGAATTTGTCGGCCCAGAGCATCCGCGCCATGCGGACCGCGAAGGGGGGCTCGTGGATGATCGTCGTATCGGAGGTGGAAACACTCATCGTTGCGCTCCTCAATGACGGATGCGCGGATCGAGAAGCGCATAGGCGAGATCGATCAGCAGGTTCATGAGGAAGATCGCCAGCGCGGTCACCAGGATCGCGGCCAGGACGACGTTGAAGTCCCGCTGCAGGATCGAGTCGATCATCAGCTTGCCGACACCGGGGAAGCCGAAGATCGTCTCGACCACCACGGCGCCGTTCAGGAGGCTTGCCGCCTGGTCTCCGATGACGGTGATGACCGGCAGCATGGCGTTGCGTAGGGCGTGGATGAAGATGATCGGCCCGGCCTTGACGCCTTTTGCGCGCGCCGTCTTCACATAGGCGGA
Organism: Neorhizobium sp. T7_12; assembly: GCF_002968535.1. Classification (NCBI taxonomy): domain Bacteria; kingdom Pseudomonadati; phylum Pseudomonadota; class Alphaproteobacteria; order Hyphomicrobiales; family Rhizobiaceae; genus Neorhizobium; species Neorhizobium sp. T7_12. The sequence continues at coordinate 323,243 of NZ_PVBK01000006.1, forward strand.
GGATAGCGCGCCGATCATCGAGCCGCGCACCACCTGGACGATGATCCCGAAGGGACGGACGAACAGCACGGCGATCGGCAGGATCCAGTGCAGGATCGAGCCGGTACCGGAGGTCGGCAGCCATGCGAGGTTAACGGAGAAGACGACGATCGCGACGATGGCCAGCCAGAAATCCGGGACCGACGCGCCAACGAGTGAGATGATCGAGGAGAGCCGGTCGAAGAAGCCGCCGGAACGAAAGGCGGCGAGCGAGCCGACGACGATGGCGGCCGCCGTGACGAGCGACATGGTGATCACGGCGAGCCAGAGCGTCCACACGAAGGCTTCCGTCACCACACCCAGCGCCGGCCGTGCCTTGCGGAGCGATTCACCGAGATCGCCGGTTACCACGTCGCCGACATAGCGCCCGAACTGCACCATCAGCGGGTCGTTCAACCCGTGAAGCTCGCGGAACTGCTGCTTCATTTCGGCCGAAGCCTCGACGGGCAGGAAGAGAGCGGCCGGATCGCCGGTCAGGCGGGACAGGAAGAACACCAGCACAAGCAGCCCGACCAGTGAAATCAAGCTCGCCACGGAGCGCTTACGAATGAAACTGAGCATGTCGCCCTCGACTATTATGGCGGCGGATGGGTACCCGCCGCCTTTGGGTCGTGATTGGAAATCCGGTAGCCGGTTTCCGCTGACTATTTGATGCCGATCTCGGACAATTGCAGCATCGAATTTGTAGCGATGGTCGGTTTGAAGTCGATACGCGGTGAAACGCGCGAGAAGCCGACCATGTGGAAGAGAAGGCCGTCTGCAACCACGTCGTCATGCAGGTAGGCGATCAACTGCGACCAGAGCTTCGCACGTTCGTCGCCGACTGCCGCCGAGGCGCGCTTGATCAGGTCGTCGACCTTGGGGTCGGAAAAGCCCGACTGCGTACCCTGCGAGGCATATTTGAAGAACATGGTGAAGGACGGATCACCCTTGGAGTTGTCGTGCATGGCGGCGACGATGATCGGGCCACGACCTTCCTTGAAGGGCTTGGAATAGTAGCTCTCGTGTTCGGCCACTTCCACGAACTTCAGGTCGACCTTGAAGCCGACTTCCTGGAGTTGCGACTGAACCGCTTCCATGATTTCGGTGACGTTCGGGAAGTTTGCCGTGCGGGCGATCAGCGTGATTGGCGTATCGACCTTCACGCCGGCGGCCTTGGCCTCCGCGAGAAGCTTCTTGGCGCCTGCCGGATCATAGGGGAACACCTTGACGTCCGGGTTCCAGCCCTGGGTGGTCGGCGGAACCAGCGCCGTGGCGAGCACGGCGCCATCCGGCACCAGCGTGCCGATGAAAGCCTGACGATCGATGGCCAGATTGAGCGCCCTGCGAACCCGCACGTCGTTCAGCGGCTGAATGTTGTGGTCGAGACGCAGATAGACCGTCTCGCTGTCGAGATAGGAGAAGTCGGTCTTCGGATCGGTTGCATCCAGCTGCGAGATCGACGGAGAAAGATCCGCCTCACCAGCCTTCACCATCGCCGCACGCACGGACGGATCGGAGCGGAACAGATAGGTCGCCTCGGTCACCTGCGGCTTGGCGCCCCAGTAGTCGCTGCGGGCGGCCAGCACGATCTGCTGACCCGGCGTCCAGTTCTTCAGCGCATAGGGGCCGGTTCCGACCGGCTCGCGAATGAATGCCAGCGGAGTTTCTTCCGGGACGATCGTCACCAACGACATCAGCAAAGGCAGGATCGGCTGGGCCGGGTCGGCCTTGAAATCGATCGTGTTGGGATCGACGACATTGGCGCTGATCTTCATGCCGCCGAAATAGCGGCGGGATTCGCAGGCGTTCTTGTCGCTCATCACGCGGTCGAAGCTGTGCTTCACGTCCTTGGCGTCGAACGTCGTCCCGTTGGAGAACTTGACGCCCTGGCGGAGATGGAACCGCCAGCTGCCGTCCTGGGTCTGCTCCCATTTTTCGGCAAGGCGTGGCATGACGCCCTTCTTGCCGCGTACATCGAGCTCGGTCAGGGTTTCGCTGACATTCTCCATGATGATACGACCGATGTTGGAACGGGTCGCCATGCAAGGCTCCAGCAGATCGGCTTCTTCGGGCAGCACGATCTTGATAGGACCGGACCCCGCGTAAGCCGGCGCAAGCGCAGATCCAAGGATCAGCGCGGTCATCAGCATCTTCTTCATGTGGTTCACCTCCCAAGTGAATATAAATTGATCGGACACCGTTCCGATCGACCTGCCGTGGCCCGGTGGATGAACGGCTGATTTGGTGATTGGCGAGCCGACCCGTGAAGGAAGACCGATGGCGATTTAGAGGCTCTATCGTGGGGCGTTCGGGTCTTGGACCGAAAATTTCTCCCGACGGCAGGGCCATATATTTCGCTGCACCGCGATCGCCTACTCCTCCTGTGCTATTCTCCTCCAAACCATGTTCTGTCCTGCACACTTTGTCAAATTGTTTTGCGACGTAATTTTTTGAGAAAAATTCATTCGAAAAAATACCATTATTTTCCATATTGTTATGATTACAACTGCACCTGAGATCTGCAGCTGGTGCGTATTATAAAACTTGACAACTTTGTGTTTCTGGCAATTCTCAGCGCCGAGAGGAGAGCTTTATGAGCCCTGATGAAATAGCGGCAGCAATGACCGGCAAGGTACGGATGACCGCCGACAGGCACGAAGCCTTCCTGCCTTCCCCCATGGTGCAGAACCATGCAAGCTTCCTGCATCTCCTGGCTGACGGCGCGTTGATCTGCGCCTGGTTCGGTGGCTCGCTGGAAGGCAAGTCCGACATATCCATTTTCGCGTCCGTTCTCATGTCGTCTTCGGACCTCTGGGGGCTGCCGCAGAGGCTGAGCTTCGATGACGCGCATTCCGAGCAGAACCCGGTTCTGTTTACCGCGCCCGATGGCCGGCTTTGGCTTTTCCACACGTCGCAGCCTTCCGGCAACCAGGACGAATGCCGTATCCGCATGGCCGAGATCCGGCGTGATCAAAGCGACCCGACAAGGCTGACAGCGGAGGCGGGCGGTTATCTCGACCTGCCGAAAGGATGTTTTATCCGGGCTCCACTGACGGTGCGGGATGACGGCGCATGGCTTCTGCCGATCTTCCGCTGCGTTCAGCGGCCGGGCCAGAAGTGGAATGGAAGCCATGACACGGCGGCAATCGGGATATCGACAGATGCCGGGAAAACCTGGCGCCTCGAAGAATTGCCGCGTTCGACCGGCTGCGTCCACATGAGTCCCGTCGCCTTGCCGGCAGGCGGTCATGCGGCTTTTTTCCGCCGGAGGCAGGCGGATTTCGTCTACCGGAGCGAAAGCGCCGATGGCGGCCGATCCTGGTCGGTGCCCGAGGCAACGGATGTGCCGAACAACAATTCCTCGATTGCGGTTATCCGGTTGAAGGACGGTCGGCTTGCGATGATCTGCAATCCGGCAAGCGCGGCTCAGTCCGGCGATCGCCGTGCTTCGCTTTACGATGAACTCGGCGAGAGTGACGAAAGACCGGATGCCGATCCTACGGGCGGCTGCGTGCCCGTCTGGGGCGTGCCGCGCGCGCCGGTCTGTGTCTGTATTTCGAATGATGGCGGGCTAAGCTTCCCAGTCCGTATTCTGATCGAAGACGGACCGGGCACCTGCCTGTCCAACGATTCCACCGATGGCCGGAACAAGGAAATGTCCTATCCGTGGCTGCTGGAAGCGCCGGACGGGACCCTGCACATCGCCTATACCTATCACAGGCGGGCAATCAAATACGTGAGCCTGGCTTCGGGCTGGGCAGACGCGACTGACGGGAGAATTTGATGAGCAATATCATTGGTATCACCATGGGAGACCCCTGTGGCGTCGGTCCGGAAGTAACAGTCAAGGCGCTGGCCGAGATGTCGGACGCCGATCGCTCCGCAACGCGGGTCTACGGCAATCTTGCGACGCTGGAGGCGGCCCGCGACGCGGTCGGGGTCACGCTCGACCTCACGCCTTACGTGGTCGATCTTCCGGTGGAGGGAGCGCCTCTGCCCTGGGGGCAGTTGTCGGCGGTCGCCGGCGATGCGGCGTTCCGCTTCATCGAGCGCGCCGTACGCGATGCCGAGGCCGGCTCGATCGGCTGCATCGTCACCGCGCCGATCAACAAGGAAGCGCTCAACCTTGCGGGTCATCACTACGATGGCCACACGGGCATGTTGCGCAGCCTCACCGGCTCGGCAGCGGCATACATGCTGCTGGCCTCCGACCGCCTGAAGGTGATCCATGTCTCCACGCATGTTTCCCTGCAGGAGGCCATCCGGCGCGCCACGACGGAGCGGGTTCTGGCGACGATCCGCGCCGGTGACGCGCATCTGAAGCGCATCGGTTATGAACGTCCGCGCATTGCGGTTGCCGGCATCAATCCCCATTGCGGCGAAAACGGCCTCTTCGGCACGGAGGACGACGATCAGATTGCGCCGGCCGTCGCTGCCGCCCGCGCCGAAGGCATCGAGGTTCACGGGCCGATTTCCGCCGATACGGTTTTCCACCGGGCCTATTCCGGCGGCTTCGATCTGGTCGTCGCGCAGTATCACGATCAGGGCCATATCCCGATCAAGCTCGTTGCCTTCGACACGGCCGTCAACGTTTCTGTCGATCTGCCGATCGACCGCACCTCCGTCGATCACGGCACCGCGTTTGATATCGCCGGCAAGGGGATCGCCAATCACGGCAACATGAATTCTGCCATCGCCTACGCGCGCAAGCTCGTGGCGGGGGTCCGGTAAGGAAAGCGTCATGGCCATTGCACCCATCACACTCCACCAGCCGCTGCGCCTCGCCGTCGGGGCCGGCACGATCAGCCAGGTTGGCGTCTGGGCTGGCGACGTCGCCTCGACCCTGGTCATTGCGACGCCGATCACGGCTGGTTTTGCCGACCGTCTGCAGTTGCCCGGCCGATTTTCGATATTCGACGCCATTCCGGGCGAGCCGGATACCTTGACGCTGGATGCTGCGCTGGCGGCTGCCCGCGAGGCTCGTCCGCAACTGATCGTCGGCCTCGGCGGTGGATCCGTGCTGGACGTCGCCAAGCTTGTTGCGGTGCTGTGGGATTCCGAGCAGAACCTCGAAGACGTTGCCGGTCCCAATCGCGTCGCCGGTCGAGGCACGCGGCTTGCGCAGATCGCGACCACGGCGGGTACCGGCTCGGAGGCGGGCATCCGTTCGCTCATCACCGATCCGGTCAAGCGGACCAAGATCGCGGTCGAAAGCCCGCATATGATCGCGGATTTCGCCGTGCTCGATCCTGAGCTGACCTATTCGGTGCCTCCGGCCGTGACCGCCGCGACGGGTGTCGATGCCATGGCGCATTGCGTCGAAGCCTTCACCAACCGCCGCGCCCATCCGATGATCGATGGCTTTGCCCGCATGGGATTCGGGCTCGTCGGCCGGTATCTGGCGCGGGCGGTGAAGGACGGGCAGGATACGGAGGCGCGCGAAGGGTTGATGCTCGCTTCCTATTACGGTGGGATTTGCCTTGGCCCGGTCAATACGGCGGCCGGCCATGCGATCGCCTATCCACTGGGGACGCGGCTCAACCTGCCGCACGGTCTGGCGAATGCCATCGTTTTCCCGCATGTGCTGGCTTTCAACCAGTCTGTCGCCGCCGCGAAGACCGCGGAAGTGGCCGCGGCACTCGGTCTCGGTGACAATCTCTCCTCGGACGAATTGCGATCGTCGGCATGCGATTTCTGCGGAGCGCTTGGCATTCAAATGTCGCTGGCGGCTCACGGCGCCAGGCAGGATGAGCTTTCCCTCTACGCTTCTGAGGCGCATGCGATCCGTCGGCTGATGGATAACAACCCGGCCGAAATGAGTATCGACGATGTGCTGGGAATCTACGAGGCGGCATTTTGAAGTGATAGCCATCCGGCGGTAGGCTGCCGGATGGCCGTTATTTCCGGATGACGCATTCGGGTTTCATTGGTGCGACGATTGGAACAGCCGCGCGCGTGAACCCTTCAAGTGGTCCAGCATCAACTGCCGCGCCGCTTCCTGGTCACCACGAGTGATTGCATCGGCAATCGCCTCGTGCTCGCCGAACACTTTCGCCAGCCCGGTTGCCTCTCTCTTCACGGAGGCTCCGTGGAATTTCATCCCCACTGCAATGTGATCTTTCAGGGCCTCCATCGCCGTCGAGAAGTAGTTGTTCTGAGCCGCTCGCGCGATAGCCAGATGGAACTGGTAGTCGGCGTCTTCGCGATGGGCCTGGCGGTTCGTGGCATCGCGCAGCAATTCCAGGGCCCGCGTTATGGCTGCCAGGCTTTCCTTGTCGTGACGCACTGCCGCTGCTGCCGCCGCCGCAGGTTCAAGCGTCATGCGAAACTCATAACAGTTGAGGAGATCGGCAACGTTTTCCAGCTGGCCGAATCCGAGCGGTTCACGCAGGCCGAGCGCACGCACGAAGCTGCCGGCACCGCGTCTCGAATAGATCAGTCCCTGCTCGCGCAACCGTCTCAGCGCTTCCCGGATGATCGGCCGCGACACTTCGAATTCGTTGGCTAGCTCATGTTCGGTCGGCAACCGCTCGTCCGGCCTGTATGCCCCCGACTTGATCGCGCGCAACATCCGCTCAAAGACGATATCAGGAAGGCCCTTGCGGGCAGTGCCGCTCTCAAGCCCCATCGTTCAACCCTTCTCGTCCATGGCTATTCTTGCTATCTCGCACAATGTGCCCGGCGTGCCGAATCCGCCGGATTTGGCGATGATGCATTGGCCATCGATATAAGCCAAGCCAAGGCCTGGCAGACATTCGCCGAGAAGCTGGAATCGCGAGACATTCATTGCCTTCAGGACAGCCTCGGCAGTCGCGCCGCCCGACAGAAGCAGAGTGGCGACCGGTGCCGTCATGTCCGGGACTATGCTTGCCGCCAACCGGTCCGATACCAGAAGCGGCAGATCGTCCTTTCCATCCGGCGTGGCCTGAACCAGCGTCACGGAATGCTGCGGCGGTGCGATCCTCTCCGGGTGCCCGTTCGGCGCGGCAATATAGTCAGGCACGACCGCCCGCCGCAATTCCTCGACTTGCGCCAGCGTGATCGGATCTCGCGAGCCGATGACGAAAAGGGCAGGGCCGGGTTCAGGGAGAGCCAGTTCGGCGACCTGACGGCCGGTCATGTGACAGGCCAGCGCCTCGGCGAGACCCCTGGCGCCGACAAGAAGATCTGCCCCGGCCTCGCGGCCAATTGCCAGAGCCGCAGACATGTCTTCCTGTGAAAGCGTATCGGGAATGATGGCGCGTTCGGCATGAACGCCAAGCGCGTCGGCGACCTTCAACGGCTTGTCCAGGCCGAAACCTTCGACATGTCCCGTTCGGACATTCCGTCCGAAGTCAGGTATCGCAGGCGCGACGAGTGCCAGATGAAAAGGCGTCGCGTCGAGCTCGGCGGCGATATTGCCCTTGAGGCGGGAATCGATCTTCTTGAACAGGACGATGTCCGACGGCAGGCAGGACAGGGCCGCCGCAGTCGACTGCCGCGCAGCCTCCGACTCGACTTCCCGAGATCCGAGGTTGACTGAAAGAACCGCGGGCCTCAGTTGCAACGCCGCTCCGATAGCCTCGGTGCTCAACGCGATTTCAGTATGCAGACCTCTGCCGGCAAACGGCGCCGCGCAATCAAGCGCGCCAGTCAGGTCGTCGGCAAGAATAACCAGCATAATGGGCCACATAATCTGTTGTTATCTTTTTGAGCGAAATTTGCTCATATTGTCAATTGTATAACAGCAGTATTTGACAAATTGTGTCGTCGCGTGGGCGCCGGATGGATTGGCCAGGCCGTATTTTTGCGGGCCTTCACTTGCTGTAATTTGGCGTCCCTTTGCAGAGCGAAATCTGCTCGTTTGACGCGGGAGGCGGAGCGCGCCCGGCCTGTAGTCTTTTTGAAATCCTGCGCTAGATTAAATGGCACTCTAAGGCAGGGGGCTTCGGTGAGCAGACAGGGCAATGACGTTCAGCGCAGTGGCATGGATTCGGATGACCTTTCCGACGTAGATGTGGCGGTGATGGCGGACGAAGACGCCCGCGCCCTGCTTGAAGCTCTCCTGGCGATGAGACGGGGAGACTTTTCGGTCCGGATGCGGTCCGATATGACCGGCGTCACCGGAAAAATTGCAGATACATTGAACGACATCATCGCGGCCAACCAGAAAATGGCGGCGCAGCTCGAAAATGTCGGTCAGGTTGTCGGGCGGGATGGCCGCACCAGCACCCGGGTCAGATTTGGCCTCTCCGATGGAGCCTGGGCGGACATGGAAGGGTCGATCAACACCCTGATCGACGATTTGCTGTGGCCGACGACGGCGGTTACCCGGACGATCACGGCGGTCGCCAAGGGTGACCTGCTGCAAACGGTTCCGCTTGACGTCGATGGGCGTCCGCTGAAAGGGGAGTTCCTGCGTTCGGCCGAGATCGTCAACACGATGATCAAGCAACTGAGCGTGTTCACGTCCGAAGTGACGCGCGTCGCCCGCGAGGTTGGCACGGATGGCAAGCTGGGTGGGCAGGCTCAGGTTCCGGAAGTGACCGGCGTTTGGAAGGACCTGACCGAGAGCGTCAATTCGATGGCTTCGAACCTGACCGCTCAGGTCCGCAATATCGCAGACGTCACGATTGCGGTCGCCAACGGCGATCTTTCCAAAAAGATCACCGTCGATGTCCGCGGCGAAATCCTGCAGCTGAAGGAGGCCATCAACACGATGGTCGACCAGCTCCGCTCCTTTGCATCGGAAGTGACGCGCGTTGCCCGGGAGGTCGGCACGGAAGGAAAGCTGGGGGGCCAGGCGCTCGTACCGGGGGTAGCCGGCACGTGGAAGGATTTGACCGACTCGGTCAACGCAATGTGCGGCAACCTGACGGCGCAGGTGCGAAACATCGCCCAGGTCACGACCGCCGTCGCCCGCGGCGACCTTTCGAGAAAGATCACCGTCGACGTGTCCGGCGAAATCCTTGAATTGAAGGAAACCATCAATACGATGGTGGACCAGCTCAACGGCTTTGCCGGCGAGGTGACGCGTGTCGCCCGCGAAGTCGGCACCGAAGGCCGCCTAGGTGGTCAGGCTCAGGTGCCGGGCGTGGCCGGAACCTGGAAAGACCTCACCGACAACGTCAACTCCATGGCGTCCAATCTGACGGCCCAGGTGCGAAACATCGCCGAAGTGTCGACGGCAATCGCCAATGGCGACTTGTCAAAAAAGATCACGGTCACGGTTTCGGGTGAAATCCTGGAACTCAAGGAAACCATCAACACGATGGTGGATCAGCTCAACGCGTTTGCATCGGAAGTCACGCGTGTCGCCCGCGAAGTCGGCACGGAAGGGCGGCTCGGCGGCCAGGCCAACGTCCGCGGCGTCGCCGGCACCTGGAAGGACCTGACGGAGAACGTCAACTCCATGGCCGGGAACCTCACGGCACAGGTCCGCAACATCGCTGAGGTCTCGACGGCAATCGCCAATGGGGACTTGTCGAAGAAGATCACCGTCGACGTGAAGGGTGAAATCCTGGAGCTGAAGGAGACCATCAACACCATGGTCGACCAGCTCAACGCGTTTGCATCGGAAGTCACGCGTGTCGCGCGCGAAGTGGGGACCGAAGGCCGGCTCGGCGGCCAGGCCAACGTGCGCGGCGTCGCGGGAACCTGGAAGGACCTGACGGACTCGGTCAATTCCATGGCCTCCAACCTGACCGGTCAGGTGCGAAACATCGCCGAAGTTGCGACCGCCGTCGCCCAGGGCGACCTGTCGAAGAAGATTACCGTGACGGTGTCCGGCGAAATTCTCGAACTCAAGGAAACCATCAATACGATGGTGGACCAGCTCAACGGCTTTGCCGGGGAGGTGACGCGTGTCGCCCGAGAGGTCGGGACGGAGGGACGTCTTGGGGGCCAGGCGAACGTTCTGGGTGTCGCCGGCACCTGGAAGGATCTGACGGATTCGGTGAACTCGATGGCGGGCAACCTGACGGCCCAGGTCCGCAACATCGCCGAGGTCTCGACGGCGATCGCCAACGGCGACCTGTCACGCAAGATCACCGTCGACGTGAAGGGTGAAATCCTTCAGCTGAAGGAGACGCTCAACACGATGGTGGACCAGCTCAACCGGTTCGCCTCGGAAGTGACGCGTGTGGCGCGCGAAGTGGGTACCGAAGGCAAGCTCGGCGGCCAGGCTCAGGTGCCCGGCGTTGCCGGCACCTGGAAGGATCTGACCGAGAACGTCAACTCGATGGCCTCCAACCTGACAGGTCAGGTGCGAAACATCGCCGAAGTGACGACCGCGGTCGCGCGAGGAGACCTGTCGCGCAAGATCACTGTCGACGTGAAGGGTGAAATCCTCGAACTGAAGAACACCATCAACACGATGGTGGACCAGCTCAACGCCTTCGCCGGCGAAGTAACGCGCGTTGCACGCGAGGTTGGCACCGAAGGCAAGCTCGGCGGCCAGGCGCAGGTGTCGGGTGTCGCCGGCACCTGGAAGGACCTGACCGACAGCGTCAACTCGATGGCCGGCAACCTGACGGCCCAGGTCCGCAATATCGCCGAGGTCGCCACCGCGATCGCCAATGGCGACTTGTCACGCAAGATCACCGTCGACGTTCGTGGCGAAATCCTGCTGCTGAAGGACACGCTCAACACCATGGTTGACCAGCTGCGGTCGTTCGCGGGCGAAGTGACGCGCGTGGCGCGCGAGGTCGGCACCGACGGCCGCCTTGGCGGCCAGGCCGTCGTGCCGGGCGTCGCGGGAACCTGGAAGGATCTGACTGACAACGTCAACCTGCTTGCCGCCAATCTCACCACGCAGGTCCGCAACATCGCCGAAGTCACGACCGCCGTTGCGCGAGGCGACCTGTCGCGCAAGATCACGGTGGATGTGAAGGGCGAAATCCTGGAACTCAAAAACACCATCAACACGATGGTGGATCAGCTGAACGCCTTTGCGGGCGAAGTCACCCGCGTGGCGCGCGAGGTCGGCACCGAGGGCAAGCTCGGCGGCCAGGCGCAGGTGCCCGGCGTCGCGGGGACGTGGAAGGACTTGACCGACACGGTCAACGTCATGGCCGCCAACCTGACCGAACAGGTGCGCGGCATCGTCAAGGTGGTGACGGCGGTTGCCAACGGCGACCTCAAGCAAAACCTCACCGTCGCATCCAAGGGCGAGGTCGCAGCGCTTGCCGAAACCATCAACAACATGACCAATACGCTCGCGACCTTCGCCGACCAGGTCACCACGGTGGCTCGCGAAGTGGGCGTCGAAGGCCGTCTTGGCGGCCAGGCGAACGTGCCGGGCACTGCCGGTACATGGAAAGACCTGACGGGTAACGTCAACCTGCTGGCCGCAAACCTCACCACCCAGGTCCGGGCTATCGCCGAGGTGGCAACCGCCGTCACCAAAGGCGACCTGACGCGGTCGATCCAGGTGGAAGCGCGCGGAGAAGTCGCCGAGCTCAAGGACAACATCAATACGATGATCGGCAATCTGCGCCTGACGACGGAGCAGAATACCGAACAGGACTGGCTGAAGACGAACCTGGCGAGATTCACCAACATGCTCCAGGGGCAGCGCGACCTGACGCTGGTCGGGAAAATGCTGCTGTCGGAACTGGCGCCTCTCGTCGGAGCACATCAAGGCGTGATCTATCAGGTGGACGCCGAGGATCGCCAACCAACCCTGTCTCTGCTGTCCAGTTACGCGGACGGGGTCGGTGCGGCACATCCGCGGCGCCTGGAATTCGGCCAGGGCCTGGTGGGGCAGTGCGCCATCGATGCCCGTCGCATCCTCGTCACCAATCTTCCCGACAATGTCGTTCCCATCAGCTCGGGGGTTTTCTCGACCCTTCCCAAGAGCGCCATCGTTCTGCCGGTTCACTTCGAAGGACAGGTCAAGGCGGTGATCGAGCTTGCTTCGGCCGGCGAATTCACCGAGCTGCAGCTTTCCTTCCTCGACCAGCTGACAACCTCGATCGGCATCGTACTCAACTCGATCGAGGCGACGATGCAGACGGAAGGTCTGCTCAAGCAATCCCAGCAGCTTGCGACCGAACTTCAGACGCAGCAGCGGGAGTTGCAGCAGACCAACGAGCAGCTTGAGCAAAAGGCGCAGCAGCTCGAAGAACGAAACGTCGAGGTCGAGGCGAAGAACCAGGAAATCGAGCAGGCCCGCCGTGCGCTGGAAGAAAAGGCGACCGAGCTTGCACTCACATCGAAATACAAGTCCGAGTTCCTCGCCAACATGTCGCACGAGCTGCGCACGCCGCTCAACTCGATCCTGATCCTCGGCCAGCAGCTGGGAGAAAACCCCGACGGCAATCTTTCCGGCAAGCAGGTGGAGTTTGCAAAGACGATCCATGGCGCGGGCACCGATCTCCTCAACCTGATCAGCGATATTCTCGACCTCTCCAAGATCGAGTCTGGGACCGTTTCGGTCGATGCCGAAGAGATATTCATCACCAACCTGCTGGAGATGATGTCGAGGCCGTTCCGGCATGAGGCGGAAAACCGCGATCTCAGCTATATGGTCGAGATCGGCGAAGAGGTGCCGAGAAGCATCATTACCGACTCCAAGCGGTTGCAGCAGATCCTCAAGAACCTGTTGTCCAACGCCTTCAAGTTCACCGCGCAGGGCGGCGTCACGCTGAAAGTCGCTCCGGTGACGGAAGGCTGGTCCCTGGATCATCCTTCTCTCAAACATGCCCCGTCGGTGATCGCCTTCGAAGTCTCCGATACCGGTATCGGCATCCCGCCCGAAAAGCAGCGGATCATATTCGAGGCATTCCAACAGGCGGATGCCTCGACCAGCCGGAAATACGGGGGCACCGGGCTAGGTCTTGCGATCAGCCGCGAACTGGCGAGCTTGCTTGGGGGCGAAATCCAGCTGCGCAGCACCCCCGGCGTCGGCAGCACGTTCGTACTCTACCTGCCGCTGACCTATGTCGGCGCTTCCCCCGTGCCAAAATACCTGCCGGCGCAAAGCAACGTGGTTCAGCTCGCGGAAGCGGCCGCGGCACGGCGTGCCGACAAAACCACGGAACAGATCGACGACGATCGCGGCGAAATAAACCCCGGGGACGCGGTTCTGTTGATCGTCGAGGATGATCCCCACTACGCCCGGGTGCTTGTCGATCTGGCCCGTGACAGCGGGTTCAAGGTCCTGGTGGCCACGCGCGGCAGCGAAGCGTTGAATTTCGCGCAGGAATTCAAACCCGCCGCGATATCCCTCGACATCTTCCTGCCGGACATGCTCGGCTGGACGGTGCTGAGCCAGCTCAAGCAGAGCGCGGCGACGCGGCATATTCCGGTCCAGATCATCAGCCTTGACGAGGACCGTCAGCATGGCCTCACGCGCGGCGCTTTCGCCTTCATGAGCAAGCCCACAACCACCGACAGCCTCGGAAAGGCATTCCTGCGGCTGAAGAATTATGCCGAACCGCGTCGCAAGCGGCTTCTGCTCGTTGAAGACAGCGAGGCGGAGCGGCTGAGCGTGACTGCTCTGCTCAGCCATGATGACATCGACATCGAAAGTGTAGGCTCGGGTGCCGAAGCGCTGGCCGCGCTGAAGCAGGATCCGGCCGACTGCGTCGTTCTCGATCTTACCCTGCCTGACATGTCGGGCTTCGAAGTTCTCGAAAAGATCCGCGACGACAGTGACATTGCCGAGGTTCCGGTCGTGGTGTTCACGGGCCGCGAGCTTTCGCCGGAGGAGGACGCCCAGCTACACACGATGGCGCGCAGCGTCGTCGTCAAGGGTGTGGAGTCGCCCGAGCGTCTCCTGGATGAGACGGCACTGTTCCTCCACAGGGTGGTGGCCGATATGCCGGCCGCCAAGCAAGCGATGCTTGAGGAACTTCACAGTTCCGATGAGGATCTGATCGGGGAAACCGTTCTGCTGGTGGACGACGACGCCCGCAATATCTTCGCTCTCAGCAGCGTTCTCGAGCGCCGCGGAATGCGGGTCCTGACAGCGACGACCGGCAGCGAGGCCATCGACGTCATTCACAGGGAGCCGGCTGTCGCGATCGTCCTGATGGACATCATGATGCCTGGAATGGACGGCTACGAAACAATGCAGGTGATCCGCTCAGACCACCGGTTCCGGCGCCTGCCCATCCTTGCGCTGACCGCAAAGGCAATGAAGGGAGACCGCGAAAAGTGCCTGGAGGCGGGTGCGTCGGATTATCTGGCAAAGCCGGTCAATACGGAGCAATTGCTTTCCGCTCTCCGCATGTGGCTGCATCGCTAGGGATATGGCCATGAACCCCGTCAATATCCTTCTCGTGGATGATCAGCCGGCAAAGCTCCTGAGCTATGAAGTCGTGCTGCAGGAGCTTGGCGAAAACCTGATCAAGGCCCAGTCGGGCAGGGAAGCCCTGGAGCATCTCCTGCGCAACGATATCGCGGTCATTCTCGTGGATGTCTGCATGCCGGAGCAGGACGGCTTCGAGCTCGTCAGGATGATCAGGGAGCACCCCCGATACCAGCATACGGCGATCATTTTTGTGTCGGCCGTCATGATGGCGGAACCGGACCGGCTGCGGGGTTATGCGGCGGGTGCCGTCGACTATGTCTCGGTACCCATCGTTCCGGAAGTTCTGCGGGCCAAGGTCCGGGTATTCGCCGACCTGTACCGGAAGACGAGGGAACTGGAGCGGTTGAATGCCGACCTCGAGGACAGGGTTCGGGAACGCACCGCCGAACTCGAAGCGTCCTCGAACCAGCTCCGTCAGCTCAATGAAGACCTTGAGGAACGGATCGACCAGAGGACGCGCGAGCGCGAAGAAGCGCTTGCGCAATTGTTTGAGGCGCAAAAGCTGGACACGATCGGCCAGCTGACCGGCGGCGTCGCCCACGATTTCAACAACCTGCTGATGGCGGTGCTGGGTAGCTTGAACCTCCTGAAGAAGCGGCTTCCAATCGACGAGAAGAGCGAGCGGCTGATCGCCAATGCGATACAGGCGGCCGAGCGCGGCGCGGCTTTGACCCAACGGCTGCTGGCCTTCGCGCGCCGCCAGGAATTGAAGCCGCACGCGGTCGATTTCGCCGAACTCTTCGAAAACATTCAGGACCTCTTGAGCAAGGCGCTGGGGCCTGGGGTCGATATCAGAAAAGATATTCCGCCACGGCTTCCGCAGTTGTTGGTCGATAGCAACCAGCTTGAACTTGCCCTCCTCAATCTGTTCGTGAACGCGCGCGACGCGATGATCGGGGGCGGTACGATCATGGTGTCCGCAGAGCAGAAAGATGTCTCGAGGCACGGCCGCCTGGCCGCCGGTCGATACGTGCGGATTTCGGTGTCCGATACCGGCGAAGGCATGGACGAAGCGACGGTGATCCGCGCAGCCGAGCCCTTTTTCACGACGAAAGGGCCTGGAAAGGGGACGGGTCTCGGCCTTTCCATGGTGCACGGCCTGGCGGCTCAATCGGGTGGCATCCTGGACCTGTCGAGCGTCAAGGGAGAGGGGACGACGGTGTCTTTGTGGTTGCCGGTCGCCGAAAATATTGCGGTGGCGGCGTCGTCAGCGGAGGCCGCATCGCAGGACGCTGCTCCCAATGTGCCGCATCCACTGACGGTGCTTGTGGTCGACGACGATTCGCTCGTCAGCATGGGAACGTCGGCAATGCTGGAAGACCTTGGCCATGTCGCCACGGAGGCATCCTCGGCCGCCGCCGCACTCGAGATCCTCGGCTCCGACCAGAAGTTCGACCTCGTGATCACGGACCACGCCATGCCGGGCATGACCGGCGCGGAACTGGCACGCCGGATCCTCGCCTCCTATCCGGGCTTGCCGGTGATCCTCGCCTCCGGATATGTTGAACTGCACGAAGATCACGGGCTTTCAGATCTCCCGAGGATGATGAAGCCGTTCACTCAAGAGCAGCTTCAGACGGCAGTGCATCGCGCGGTGGCTGAGCGGGCGACGGCCGCCTGAGCGCCCCTTTCGGGCTCCGCGATATCTGTCCTGTTCAGACCGGCAGCCAGCCCGCGGCGAGGGGGTGATCTGCGGAAAGCGGCAGGCGTACGATCTGGCCTTCCCTTGCCGACGCGTAGATTGCCGTCACAAGCTCGATCGAGTGATAACTTTCCTGAAGCGACGGCAGGTAAAGGTCAGGTTCGCCGGTGAGACGTGCATGGACATCTGCGAATAGTCCCGGAAATCGCGGAAGGACATCGGGTATGTCTCGCGTTGCCGCATCGACCTCGGGCTGTCGCGAGGGGTCGGTTGCTTCGAACTTCCACGGTCCTGCCCCTATCTGATAGGGTTCCGTGCCCGACGTGACCGTGACATGCTCGAAACACATCCTCAGCCGCGAACTGTTTCCGGCCGCACCCAAGGTGACTGAGGAGGTGATCAGCGCGCCCGCTGCGGTGCGCATCGAAAGCACGGCGCAATCCTCGGTCTCGATGGGATTGACGCGCGTATCGAGGAAGGCGGCAACCTCCACGACATCTCCCGCGAGATGGGTCGTCAGGTTGTGGATATGGCACGCATGACTGACGAGCACGCCGCCGAGCTCGCCTTTCCAGGTGCCCCGCCAGCGCTCTGCGTAATAATCGGAGCCGCGTTGCCAGTGTGTCTCCAGTGCCACCACGTAAGGCCGGCCCAGCAGCCCCCGGACCTTCAATTCATGTGCAGCTCGGTAGCCGGCGCCATAACGATACTGGAATACGGGAAAGACCTGCCGCCCCGCTCGTGCGGCAAGCTCAGTGATCCGGCGCACCTCGGTTATTGAACCGGCAAGCGGCTTTTCGCAGACCACGTGCTTGCCTGCCTCCAGTGCGGCAAGCGTCATCGGCGCGTGCATCTGTGGCGGCAGGCAGATGTCGACCAGATCCACGCAGGGGTCGGCGAAGACCTCGCTGATGTCGGCAACGACCCGGCTGCCGGGAGCCTGTTGCGCCGCGTCCTCGGCGCGAGGCAGGTTGAGGTCACAGACGTAGCGGACGTCGAAAAGATCGGCCAATTGCGCATAAGCGGCGATATGGGCCTTGCCTATACCCGCGCCGATGACGGCGACACGGATGCGCTTCGTCATCGGTCTGTTTTCTCTTCCGCGACAAGTTGCGCCTGCAGCCCCAATCGGGTCGCAAGCAACGCATGGGACTGGGTCATGGCTGTCTCGGTGCGCCTTTCCAGATCGGTAACCAGGCGGGCGAAGAATGGCTTTCCGGCGCCTTTCGCCTCGAAACGCTGGACGCCCGACTTGTCGACCAGAAAAACGTGGTCCTGACCGTCGTGACCGGCAATATCGATGTATTTGCGCAGCTCGATATACCCTTCCGTCCCGAGAATGGTCATCCTGCCGTCGCCCCAGACGGGAAGACCGTCGGGCGTCAGCCAATCGACCCGGGCATAACCCCGGCCGCCATTGCCCTCCAGCAGAACCTCGCCGAAATCCTGAAATCCGGGCCGATCCGGATTTGCGACATTGGTCACATGGGCGGAAACGACGCGTGCCTCGGCCGAGCCGGTATAATGCAGGAACTGGTCGAACTGATGGGCACAGATATCGGCAAGAATCCCGCCGCAGCGGGTCCTGTCCCAGAACCAATCCGGCCTGAGATGCGCATTCAAGCGATGCGGTCCAAGACCGACCGTCTGGACGACCTTGCCGATCCGGCCTTCGGCGACCAGCTGATCCGCCAGGGTGGCGCTCTCGACGGAGACGCGTTCGGAAAAGGATACGACCCAGCGCCGCCCGGTCTCCGAGACGGTACGCTGGATGTCTGCCAGCTGTTCCAGGCTGGTGCAGCCGGGTTTGTCGACCAGAACGTCCTTGCCGTGCACCATCGCCGCCACTGCGATATCGGCGCGGTCGCTGTTGATTGCAGACGACAGGACAAGGACAATGCTCTTGTCATCGAGGATGGCCTGCATCGGCCGGGCGGGCAGATCCGGATAGGTTTCCTGGAATGTCTTGCGGACCGCCTCCGGCGTCTCGTCGCCCGTTGTCCATGCAACGAGCGTGGCGCCGGCGTCCAGCATGCCGTTGATCATGCCGTAGATATGGCCGTGGTCTATGCCGATGACGCCGATGCGAAGGTTAAAAGCCATGGGAACTACCTGTTCAGGTGGATGCCGCGAGCGCGAAGCATGGATTGAATGTTGACGAGCGAACCCGTCTCGATGGAAGCGTTGGCGGCGATGCCGGTGAGGATGGACCAGGCGCCGGCAACATGATCGGAGGCGCGGTCGTAGGGATCGGGCTGCATGCTTTCCGGATCGAAGATGTAACCCAGCATGACCGGATCCGCACCGCCGTGATCCCCCGTTGCCTTCGGAACGGCAAGCTGGCGCGGAGGCTCGCCGGCCAGATGAAGTTCCGTGGTGATTGCATCTTCATCCGCATGGGCGCGTTTGCCGCCGAACACGCCATGAACCTCGACATGGCGATGGGTGATGTCGCCCTTGGTGCCCTGGAACTTGATCTCCAACCCTTCCCAGGGTGAATAGGCCGTCAGGGTGTAATTGGCGGTGACGCCCGAGGCGTAGCGGATATGCGCCTGCATCGTATCTTCGATACCGATCTCTTCGTCGAATACGCAGAGATCTCGGAAATAGCCGTCTTCGTGTTCAGCCTCGACATAGAGATTGCGCAGGTTTTCGTCGGCGGCAAGGTCGAGCCGGAAATCGCACTTGTGGGCGACGGGACAGTCGCTGCAGCGTAGCCCACGGCCAGCAAGACCAAGTTCCGCTGCCATTTCCGGGCGATAAAAGACCCGGCGGCCGGAGGCCAGGACCTCCGTCGGCGCGGTCCCCAGCCACCAATTGAGAAGATCGAAATGGTGGGTTGATTTATGGACCAGGAGCCCGCCGGAATTTTCCTTCTGGCGGTGCCAGCGGCGGAAATAATCGGCGCCGTGAACCCGATCGAGATGCCAGCGGAAGTCGACCGCCGTCACCGTGCCGATCGCTCCGGACGAAATCAGCTCCTTGATCTGGGTGCGCGCCGGCGAATAGCGGTAGTTGAAGGTCACGGTCACTTTCCGGCCGGTGCGCGCCTGGGCATCGACGATCTGCTTGAGACGGCTAAGGTCGATCGTCAGCGGCTTTTCGCAAATGACGTCGCATCCGGCCTCGAAGGCACGAACGATATAATCGGCATGCAGGAAATCCGGCGTCGCGACGACAACCGTATCCGGCTTCTGCTCCGCAATCAGCCGGTCGAAATCGGCGGCGAGGTAGGTGGCGACGCCGTTCGTCCCAGGCTTTGAAGCCGCTCGCGCCGCTTCGCTGAGGCGATGGGCGTTGCTGTCGCAAAGTGCAACAATCTCATGTTTGTCGGCATAATCTTCAACAACGGAATTGCGGAACATCTGATGCCGTGAACCGCATCCAACAATGGCGATCTTCACTGTACCTGGCTTTCTTTCTTTGTGGGTTCGATGCGTTTGCCTGCGCCATCGAAATAGTGGAGGTCGGAGAGGTCGAAACCGATGGTGACCGGATCACCCAGTCGGTAGGGCGTCCGCCCATTGTCGCTGGCCAGCAGGACCTGGCCTGAAGACAGGGTGATATGCAGCAAGGTCTCGCTACCAAGATATTCCACCAGCCGGATCGTGCCTTCGCCCGTGACATCGCCAGTGCCGACACGCAGAGACGAAGGCCGCACGCATAAAGTCAGTGCCTGATCGTCGGTCGGAAGCTCGGCAATCGCAAAATCAGGCATGCCGGCCACCGATACCACGGTCCTGCCCGCGTCGCGCGTCGCTCTCGCCTGCAGCATGTTGATCTTCGGCGAGCCGATGAAGCCCGCGACAAAGAGATTTTGCGGCCGGGTATAGAGTTCCTGGGGCGTGCCGAGCTGCTCGATCTTGCCACCCCGCAGAACTACGATCCGGCTTGCCATGGTCATCGCTTCCACCTGGTCATGGGTCACATAGATCATGGTGGTGCCGAGCCGGGCGTAGAGCGAGGCCAGTTCCGCCCGCATCTGCACGCGCAGTTCCGCGTCCAGATTGGAAAGCGGCTCGTCGAACAGGAAAAGCTGCGGCTCGCGCACGATCGACCTGCCGATCGCCACTCGCTGCTTCTGGCCGCCGGAAAGCTGGCGCGGCTTGCGGTCCATGAGCTGCTCGATTTGCAGGATGCGCGCGGCCTCCGCCACCCGCCTTTCCACCTCGGTGCGCGAAACCTTGAAGTTCTGCAGACCGAAAGCAAGGTTCTTGCGAACGCTCATATGGGGATAAAGAGCGTAGCTTTGAAAGACCATGGAAAGCTCGCGCTTCGAGGCGGGCAGATCGTTGACGACCTTTCCGCCGATCGAGATCGTTCCTTCGCTGATGTCTTCGAGCCCCGCGATCATCCGCAGGAGCGTCGACTTTCCGCAGCCCGATGGACCGACGAGAACAAGAAACTCGCCGTCGTGGATGTCCAGATTCAACCCCTGGATGATGGACAGCGCCCCATAGCGCTTGCCGACGTTTCGAAGCGTCAATCCTGCCATGCGTCTTGTTCCCTATTTCATTCCGGAAGTGGCGATGCCGCGCACGATGAGTTTCTGGAACAGGACGAAGAAGATGACGACCGGGACCAGTGAAAGAACCGACATCGCGAACATCTGGCCGTAGGCGGACTGGCCCTCCTGATCGAGGAAGAGGCGAAGCGCCAGGGGCACGGTGTAGCTCTTGATGTCGTTGAGGTAGATGAGCGGGGCGAGGAAATCCTCCCAGACCCAGATCAGCGAAAAGATCGCGGCCGTGCCCATGGCCGGCAGCGAAAGCGGCAATATGATTGCCCAATAGATCTTGAAGGGCGAGCAGCCGTCGATCATCGCCGCTTCATCCAGTTCGCGCGGTAGTTGCCGAAAGAACTGCACCATCAGAAAGATGAAAAAGGCATCGGAGGCGAGGAAACGCGGCACCACCAGGGGCAGATAGGTGTCGACCCAGCCGAGGTTCAGGAACTGAACATATTGAGGGATGAGAACCACGTGATAGGGGATCATCAGGGTCATCATCATCAGCGCGAAAAAGAAGCTGCGCCCGGTGAAACTCAATCGCGCAAAGGCATAGGCCGCGAACGAGCAGGAAACCAGGTTTCCGATCACCGACAGGCCCGTGACGATCGCCGAATTCACATAAAAGACGGTGAAGGAGATCGGCAGGGCGTACCAGCCCTTGGTGTAGTTCTCGAACTGAAACTCGGAAGGCCAGAGCGTCAGGCTGCCGAAGATCTCGTTTTCCGGCTTGAAGGAGGACGCGAATAGCCAGAACAGCGGATAGAGCATGACGCATGACACGATGATCAGGAAGATATGCTTCAGGATCCGGCCGTTGCGGTTTTGTCTGTCGCGCTTCAGCCGCAGCTCGTGAGCCACGCGCGCGGCCTCGTCCATCTGGATGGCGAGCTCCAGATCAGTCGCGCTCGTTTTCATAGTGCACCCAATATTTGGAAGTGAAGAAAGCGATCGCGGTGAAGGTCGCTATGATGACCAACAGGAACCAGGCAAGCGCCGATGCATAACCCATGCGGAAGAATTTGAAGGCTTCGTTGAACAGGTAGACCGTATAAAACAGGAGGCTGTCCGCCGGAGCGCCGGTGCCGTTGGAGATGATGAAGGCGCTGGAAAAGGTCTTGAAGGAATCGATCGTCTGCAGCACCAGATTGAAGAAGATCACCGGGGCAAGAAGCGGCAAGGTGATGCGGGTGAATTGCCGCCAGCCGGGCGTCCCGTCGATTTCCGCCGCCTCGTAAAGATCGCGCGGTATGCCGCGCAAGCCCGCCAGGAAGATCAGCATCGGCGAGCCGAACTGCCACATGGCGAGCACCACCAGCGTATAAAGCGAGGTATCGGGATCGGTGATCCACGAGGCTCCCTGAATTCCCACCATCGCCAGGACCTGATTGACAACGCCGTCGGCAGCGAAAAGCTGGCGCCACAGGATGGCGATGGCAATGGACGCGCCGAGCAGGGACGGCAGATAGAAGATCGCTCGGTAAAGACCGATCGTGCGCAGGCCCTTGTCGAGCAGCATGGCGACGCCGAGAGCCATGATCAGGCGGGCAGGCACAGCCAGCGCAACATAGGTAAACGTCACTTCCAGCGCTTTCCAGAAGCGCCGGTCCCGCGTGAACATGTATTCGTAATTGCCCCAGCCGATCCATCGGGGCGCGCTCACCATGTCATAGCGGGTGAAGGAAAGATAAAGCGACGCAAGGATTGGCCCAAGCGCGAGCAGGAAAAATCCGATCAGCCATGGAAGAAGAAACACATAGGCCGGTGCATTGCGGGCAAAAAAACGTTTCATCGAAACGACCTTGTTGTCGGAAGAGAGGCCCCGGCGGCAGGCGCCGCCGGGGCCTTGATATTGCCGCGCCGATTACTGGGCGCGCTCGATGATCGCCTGGGCATCCTCGATGAAGGTGCCGGCGGCTTTCGCGACTTCCACCTTGCCAAGCACGACATCGGTGCCGATACGCATGAAGGCGTCTCGTACCTCTCCCGCTCCCTTGGGGGCGGGCACCGGCAGCGGGCCGACCTTGCTCTGGATCGCCGTGAAATAGTCGACGGAGAGCTTCTCGACTTCCGTGAGCTTCGGGGCCAGCGCCGCGCGGATTTTTGGCGAACAAGGAATACCGCGTTCGAGGCCGAGAATGCCGGTAATATCAGGATCGTTGACCCAGGCATTCATATAGGCAATTGCGGCCCCGGTATCCTTGGCGTCCCGGCTGAGAGACAGGAACATCGACGGCTTGATGAACTGGCCAGGCTTGCCGCCCGCCTTGTGGGGCACCATGGCGGCACCGATCTTGTCTTTCGCCACGGCCTGGATGCCGACCAGCTGGTTGGACCAGTAGTGGGACATGGCGGTGTCGCCGACGGCAATGCCCGACTCGGCAATCGGCGGATCGAGAATGACGGTCTTGTTCTTGTCGCGAACAACCCCGGCCTTGCGCAGATCGGCCCACATCTGCCACCAGCTGGTGACGTCACCGGCTGTTGCCGTGACCTTGCCGTCTGGGCTGTAGAATTCCCGACCGTTCTGGCGAACCCAGGATTCGAAGGTCTCGATCATCAGGGACAGATCGTCCGACCCCTTCATCTTGCCGCCGGACTTGGCGGTAATCTTTTCGCATGCCTTGGCGAAGTCGTCCCAGGTCCAGTTGATCAGGTCTGCATCGATGCCCGCTTCCTGGAAGGCGCGCTTGTTGTGGACCATGACCTGGCTGTTCGAGCCGATGTTGAGAGCATAAAGCTTTCCATCGACCTTGCCGCCATCAAGAGGCCCCTTGTCGAAGTCGGCGATCATCAGGCTCTTGCCGACGAATTCGTCGAGGGGCTTCAGCGCCCCGCGATTGACGTATTCGAACAGGAACCGGTAGTCCATCTGCACGAGGTCGGCCATGTTCCGGCCGGCGGTCTGGGTCGCCATCTTGGTCCAGTAGTCGCCCCAGCCGATCGTTTCGCCGGAAACTGCGATACCGGCGTTTTTCTTCTGGAATGTGTCGATGACGGCAAAGGTGCGCTTGTCGCGCTCCGGATTGCCCCACCAATAGTGCCGGATCGAGCGATCGGCAGCAAACGCCGGCATGGCCGGAAGTGCGGAAGCGGCTGCAGCCGCTCCCATGGTGCCCAACAATGCTCGTCTCGTCAGTCTGGTCATTTCGTCCTCCTCCTTCTGACCCGAAGCGCCTCATGGGCGCCGGATGCGGTTGTTCATGGCTTGTTGCATGCCGGCTCCTCCTGCCGGACACACCCATTCTTCCTCGGCGCAGCTTGTCAGATGAAGCTGCGCAAAAGCTCGGTCAGGCAGAGCATCGCCATCGCCTGCCCGTAAGGCATGGATGTCAGCTTGATCTGCCGGTAGAAATCGAGATCGCCGCCCATCGCCGTGCCGAAAGAGACCTGCTGGAGCTCTCCCCCGGGGCTGATGTTGTCGATCACGCCTTTCATGGCTTGCTCGGCGGTTTCCAGATACTCGATGCCCAGATACCGCTTGCGTACGCCCTTCATCAAACCATAGGCGAAGCCGGCGGTCGCCGAGGCTTCCAGATAGCTCGAGGTATCATCGACCAGCGTGTGCCACAGGCCCGATGGGTGCTGGTGGAGTTTCAGCGCCGCTGCCTGCCGGCCGAGCAGGGACACCAGATGGCGGCGGAGGGGATCGTTTTCGGCAAGGTCCAGGAGCTCGACGAATTCCGGAATGGCGATCGTGATCCAGCTATTGCCGCGTGCCCATCTGGCGCGGGCAAAATTATGATTGTCGTCGAACGTCCAGCCGTGGAACCAGAGGCCGGTCTGCGTGTCGCAGAGATATTGGGCGTGGACCAGGAACTGGTATTTCGCCTCTTCCACGAACTCCGGCCGTTTGAGCACCAGGCCGATTTTGGCAAGCGGCAGCACGCTCATCATCAGCGTGTCGTCCCACATCTGCTGATCATTGACGCTGTTATAGACGATATGCTGCAGCCCGCCTTCGCGGGTCCGCGGCATCTCGTGCATCACCCATTCGGCCCATGTTTCCAGGTAGGGCCGCCACCGAGGATCCCCCGTGAGTTCATAGAGATGGGCAAGCGTCAGGAACGGGGCGACCGTGTTGATGTTCTTTGTGGGGGTACCTTCAGCGAGCCGGGCTTCGAACCAGTCGACGATGATGTCCATCACTTTCTGATTGCCGGTCAGCTGCCAATATTTGAGAAGGCCGAAAAGCGCGACGCCATGGGTCCATTCCCAGCC
>NZ_PVBK01000007.1:0-260707 GCF_002968535.1 Neorhizobium sp. T7_12
CCAGGTCGGTGAAGCGGGCGGCTCAGCAGCCGGAGCCATCAAGGACAGCCAGAATGACAACCATACCCGCATCACCTGCGCCCAAGCAGCTTCGCACCGCAGTAGGCACTATGAAAAGAGGTAAGGCGGAGTGAACGTGTTTCAGCAGGCCGGTGCGGCAACCTCCCTCTTCTCCCCAGCGGGGAGAAGTGCCGAGCGTATGCGAGGCGATGAGGGGGCCTCACGGCACAAGTTATATGATTGGGAATCGATGGCTACGCCCCCCTCATCCGACCCTTCGGGCCACCTTCTCCCCGTGGGGGAGAAGAGGGGAGGATGCCGGTCCGCCGGCGCTCTTTTCCGATCCTTCCTACTTCTCTTGGCTCTCCTCGCCCCCCTGCCGGCTTTTGCCGTCAACCCCGACGAAGTGCTCTCCAACCCCGTGCTCGAGCAGCGCGCCCGAAATCTTTCGGCGCAGTTGCGCTGCATGGTGTGCCAGAACCAGTCAATCGACGACTCCAATGCGGAGCTTGCCCGCGACCTGCGCGTGCTTGTGCGCGAGCGACTGGCGAACGGTGACACGGACGATCAGGTGATCGACTATGTCGTGTCCCGCTACGGCGAGTTCGTGCTCCTGAAGCCGCGGCTCAGCGCCAAGACGATCATTCTCTGGGCGACGCCGGTCCTGCTGCTGCTGGTCGGTGGCGTGGCGATCCTGGTTTTTGTCCGCACGCGTCCCAGCCAACGCGCGGTTGCGGCGCTCTCCGCCGAGGAACAGGCTCGCATAGAAGAGCTTTTGAAAAAATAGGCGGCGCAAACAGACCGCCGCAAACATTACCAATATTTCATTCGTCCGCCACCTGCAGTTAACCTGCGAGCGCCTATATCTCTTGTCATCCACCGCCTGGCTGACCTCCGGCCAAAATGACTGAAGAGAAGAAGGTAGCTTAAAACATGCGCAATATCGGACGTCCCTCTCTGAAGACCGTCTTGAAGACCACCACGGTTGTTGGTCTTGCCGCGGTCATGCTCTCGAGCGGCATCCCGGCTCAGGTCACGCAGTCCCTTGCTGCTCCGGTCAGCGTCACCGCACCGCAGGCCCCGAGCTTTGCCGATGTCGTTTCGGCCGTTTCGCCTGCCGTCGTTTCCGTGCGCGTCCAGTCCGACGCCCAGCCCGTTTCCGATGACACCAGTTCGTTCAGTTTCGGCGGCCGCGGCTTCGACCAGCTTCCCGATGACCATCCGCTGAAGCGGTTCTTCCGTGAATTCGGCGGCCAGGTGCCGGGCGCTCCCGGTGCTCCGGGCGACCGCAACAACCGCAACCAGGATCGCGCCGACCGCAACGGCCCGCGGGGCCAGGACGGCAACCGTCCTCACCGCCTGCGCCCGGCGGCACAGGGCTCCGGGTTCTTCATCTCCGAAGACGGTTATGTCGTCACCAACAACCACGTCGTTTCGGACGGTTCCGCCTACACGGTCGTTTTGAACGATGGCACGGAACTCGAAGCCAAGCTGGTCGGCAAGGACAGCCGTACCGATCTCGCCGTGCTCAAGGTCGACGCCACCAGCCGCAAGTTCACCTATGTCAACTTTGCGGACGACTCGAAGGTCCGTGTCGGCGACTGGGTGGTTGCCGTGGGCAACCCGTTCGGCCTTGGCGGTACGGTCACCGCAGGCATCGTTTCGGCCCGCGGCCGAGACATCGGCTCCGGTCCCTATGACGATTATATCCAGGTGGATGCGGCCGTGAATCGCGGCAATTCCGGCGGCCCGACCTTCAACCTCTCCGGCGAAGTGGTCGGCATCAACACCGCGATCTTCTCGCCGTCGGGCGGCAATGTCGGCATCGCGTTTGCGATCCCGTCTTCCACCGCCAAGGACGTCGTTGCCGACCTGATGAAGGACGGCAAGGTGGATCGCGGCTGGCTCGGCGTGCAGATCCAGCCGGTCACCCAGGACATCGCCGATTCGCTCGGCCTGAAGGAAGCGTCCGGCGCTCTCGTCGTCGCTCCGCAGGAAGGCTCTCCGGGCCAGAAGGCCGGCATCAAGGAAGGCGACGTCATCACCGCCGTCAACGGCCAGCCGATCAAGGATGCCCGTGATCTCGCCAAGCGCGTCGCCGCCTTCGGCCCCAACACCAAGGTCGATGTCGACCTGTGGCGCGATGGCAAGGCGCAGAAGATCCCGGTCACGCTCGGCAATCTCCAGAGCGACGAAGCCGCCGCGGCCACGCCGAAGCAGCCCGACGCCCCGGCGCCATCCAGCGACAAGGCGCTTGCCAGCCTTGGCATCACCGTCGCTCCGGCGGAAGATGGTTCCGGTCTCTCGGTCACCGACGTCGATCCGGATAGCGAAGCCGCTGCCCGCGGCCTGAAGACCGGGGAAAAGATCGTCTCGGTCAACAACCGCAAGGTCACCAGCGCCGCCGATGTCGGCAAGGTTCTCGACCAGGCCCGCAAGGATGGCCGCACCCGCGCGCTGTTCCAGGTGGCTGGTGAAAACAATACCAGCCGCTTCGTCGCCCTGCCGATCAACGAAGGCTGATTTCTCAAATAGGTCGCAAGGTCAGGGGCGCCGCCGGCAACGGTCGGCGCCCTTCTTCTTTCCATGGAGCGAGTGATGGAGACGGATACCCGATATTCTGCCGGCACCGCAGATTCCCGTAGTGCAAAGACAGGCGCGGACGCTATTGTCCCGCACATGAAGATTCTGGTGATAGAAGACGACTTGGAGGCGGCAGCCTACATGACCAAGGCCTTTCGTGAGGCCGGGATAGTGGTCGACCATGCAAGCGACGGCGAGAGCGGCCTGTTCATGGGAACCGAGAATTCCTACGACGTGATGGTCATCGACCGCATGCTGCCGCGCCGCGACGGGCTGTCCGTCATCAGCGAACTGAGAAAGCGCGGCGTCAATGCGCCCGTGCTGATCCTTTCGGCGCTCGGCCAGGTGGACGACCGCGTGACCGGCCTGCGCGCCGGTGGCGACGACTACCTGCCGAAGCCGTATGCATTCTCCGAGCTTCTCGCCCGCGTCGAAGTGCTCGGTCGCCGCAAGGGGACGCCGGAACAGGACATGGTCTACCGGGTCGGTGATCTGGAGCTTGATCGGCTGTCGCACGAAGTGAAGCGCGCCGGCAAGGAAGTGCTGCTGCAGCCGCGCGAGTTTCGCCTGCTCGAATATCTGATGAAGAATGCCGGCCAGGTGGTGACCCGCACCATGCTGCTCGAAAACGTCTGGGACTATCACTTCGATCCCCAGACCAATGTCATCGACGTGCATGTCTCGCGGCTGAGGTCGAAGATCGAGAAGGATTTCGAAAAGCCGCTTCTGAAGACGATCCGCGGTGCCGGTTACATGATCAAGGACGAGGGGTAAGCCGAGTTGCTGGCACGCGCCCGCCTGATGTTCCGCTCGACGGCCGTGCGGCTGTCGGCGCTCTATATCCTGCTCTTCGCCTTGTGTGCGGCCTTCCTGGTCATTTACGTGACGGCGATGTCCGAACGGCTGCTGGCGCAGCAGACGCGCCAGTCGCTGCAGGAGGAAGTGCAGGAGATACAGCGCGCCTATGAACGGGGGGGCGTCAGCCTGCTCCTGCGGATCATGGAGCGGCGAGCCCGCCAGCCGGGCGCCAACCTCTATGTGATCGCGGGGCCAAACGGCGAAATGCTCGCCGGCAACGTCGCCGCGGTGCAGCCCGGCGTGCTCGACGAGCAGGGCTGGACGGACATTCCCTTCACTTATGAACCCTATACGGAAGTGGACCGCCGCGGCCGGCATCTGGCGACCGCCAACGTCATCCGCCTCGACAACGGTCTGCGACTGCTGGTCGGCCGCGATCTCGGCGACCCGAGCCGGTTCCGCGGCATCGTGCGCCGGGCTTTGATGGTGGCATTGGCCATCATGGGCGTCGGAGCGCTGGTGATCTGGTTCGGCATCGGCCGCAACGCGTTGAAACGCATCGACCGCATGTCGGCGGCGAGCCAGAAGATCATGGCGGGCGATCTTTCGCAGCGTCTGCCGGTCGGCAAGTCCGGCGACGAATTCGACCGGCTGTCGGATTCGCTGAACGCCATGCTCGGACGCATCGAGAAGCTGAACGAAGGTCTGCGCCAGGTTTCCGACAACATCGCCCACGACCTGAAGACGCCGCTGACGAGATTGCGCAACAAGGCGGCCGATGCGCTGGGCGAGGATCGTGCGGATGTGCGCCGCACGGCCCTCGAAGGCATCATCGCCGAATCGGACCAGCTTATCCGCACCTTCAACGCGCTGCTGATGATCTCCCGCGTCGAGGCGGGCTCGATTGCTGCGGAAATGTCCGATGTCGATCTGTCGGCGATCTCCGCCGACAGCGCCGAGCTCTACGAGCCGGCGGCGGAGGAGGCGGGTCTGTCGCTCACCACCGAGCTCGAACCGGGTCTCGTCGTCACTGGCAACCGGGAGCTCATCGGCCAGGCGATCTTCAATCTCCTCGACAATGCGATCAAATATGCTTCCGAAGGAAGCCAGACGCCGAAGATCGGCGTGAAGCTCGCCAGGAGTGACGGCACGCTCAGGCTCTCCGTCTGCGACAACGGCCCCGGCATCCCGGCCAACAAACGGGGCGAAGTGACCAAGCGGTTCTTTCGCCTGGACGAAAGCCGCTCCAAACCTGGCACCGGCCTTGGCCTCTCGCTGGTCGAAGCGGTGATGGAGCTGCACGGCGGGTCGCTGGAATTCTTCGCCACCGACGAGACGAATGCCGCAGCGCCCGGCCTGACGGTCACCATGGTCTTTCCCGTGCCGAAGCCCTAAGTTTCGCCAGGGAAGAATCACGGGAGGTGCCAGTGTCGGAGACCGGAAATCGGCTCGATACGGTGAAGGCGGAGGTGATCCGCCCGCTGAACCAGACGGAAACCAAGGCGGCGATGGCGGCCTTGAAGGATATCGGCAAGTCCGAGCCTTCCGTCGCGGAACTGCTTGGCAAGGATAGCGCGCTCAAGGATTTCATCGTCGCTGCCTTCACCCTCTCGCCTTACCTGCGCGATACCGCGGTCATCACGCCAAGGCTTTTGACGATCGCAATCACCGAGCCGCTTGAGCCGACGCTGGAGCGTCTGGTGGATACGGCCCGCCGGGCCTGGCAGAAGATGGACGGCAAGGCGCCCTCCGAAAACGAGGTGATGACCGCGTTGCGCGCCGGCAAGCGGGCCTTGAGCTTCCTTGTCGCGCTCGCCGATCTGGCCCGTATCTTTTCCGCCAGGGACACGACGCGCTGGCTGAGCCTGTTTGCCGAAGCCTCCGTCGCGGCGGCGATCGATCACCTACTGGTCGCCGGTCACGAGAGCGGCAAACTGAAGCTCGCCGATCTCGAAGAACCGAGCAGGGGCTCGGGCCTCATCGTGCTCGGCATGGGCAAGCTCGGCGGCCGCGAGCTCAACTATTCCTCCGACATCGATATCGTCGTCTTCTTCGACCCTGAAACGGGCATCCTTGCCGATCCGCTCGACGGGTCGGAAGTCTACGGCCGGATGATGCGGCGGCTGATCCGCATCCTGCAGGAACGCACGGCAGACGGCTACGTGTTCCGCACCGACCTGCGCCTGCGCCCGGATCCCGGCTCGACGCCGCTCGCCGTCTCGCTCGATGCGGCGCTGATCTACTACGAGGGCCGCGGCCAGAATTGGGAGCGGGCGGCTTTCATCAAGGCGCGGCCGATCGCAGGCGATATCGCCGCCGGCGAAAATTTCATGCGGCTGCTCACCCCCTTCGTGTTTCGCAAATATCTCGATTATGCGGCGATCGCCGACATCCACTCGATCAAGCGGCAGATCCACGTGCACAAGGGCCACGGCGCGATCGCCGTGAAGGGCCACGACGTCAAGCTCGGCCGCGGCGGCATCCGCGAGATCGAGTTCTTCGCCCAGACCCAGCAGCTGATCGCCGGCGGCCGCATGCCGCCCCTGCGGGCGCGCGAGACGGAAGTGGCGCTGAAGGCGCTCGCCGAGGCGCGGTGGATCGCGCCTGACATCGCCGCCGAATTGACCGAGGCCTACTGGTTCCTGCGCGATGTCGAACACCGCATCCAGATGGTCCACGACGAACAGACCCATAACCTGCCGCAAACCGAGCCCGAACTGAAGCGCATCGCCTTCATGCTCGGTTTTGCCGATACCGCCAGCTTTTCCGCCAGGCTGGAATATGTGCTGAAGACCGTCGAAAAACGGTATGCCCGGCTGTTCGAACAGGAGGCAAAACTGTCCGGCGGCGACGGCAATCTCGTCTTCACCGGCCAGCAGGACGATCCGGGCACGCTGAAGACGCTCGCCTCGCTCGGCTTCGAGCGCCCGGCCGACATTTCCCGCGTCATCCGCACCTGGCATTATGGCCGCTACCGCGCCACCCAATCGGCAGAGGCGCGCGAGCGGCTGACCGAGCTGATGCCGGCGCTGCTGATGGCATTCGGCGATAGCAAACGTGCCGACGAGGCGCTGCTGCGGTTCGACAGTTTTCTGAGGGGGCTGCCGGCCGGCATCCAGCTCTTCTCGCTGATCGGCAACAACCCACCGCTGCTGGCGCTGATCGTCACGATCATGTCCTCGGCGCCGCGGCTTGCCGATATCATCGCCTCCAAGCCGCATGTCTTTGATGGCATGCTGGATCCCGGCCTGATGGCCGAATTGCCGACCCGAGACTATCTTTCCTATCGCCTGGCGGCATTCCTGACCGCCGGCCGGCACTACGAGGAAAAGCTTGACCGGCTGCGCATCTTTGCGGCCGAGCAGCGTTTCCTGATCGGCATCCGGCTGCTGACGGGCGCGATCTCGGGTGCTCAGGCGGCACGTGCCTTCACCCATCTCGCCGACCTCCTGATCGACGCCGCTCTGAAGGCGGTGACGGCGGAGATCCGCAGCGCCCATGGCCTTTATCCGGGCGGCCGCGTCGCCGTCATGGGCATGGGCAAGCTCGGCAGTTTCGAACTGACTGCCGGTTCCGACGTGGATCTCATCCTTCTCTACGACTACGATAACGAGGCGATGGAAAGCGAAGGCGACAAGCCGCTCGATTCCAGCCGCTATTTTACCCGCCTGACGCAGCGGCTGGTCGCAGCGCTTTCGGCGCCGATGGCCGAGGGAGTGATCTTCGAGGTCGATCTGCGCTTGAGGCCGTCGGGCAACAAGGGGCCGGTCGCCACCCGCATCAACGCATTCGGCAAATACCAGCGCCAGGAGGCCTGGACCTGGGAACACATGGCGCTCACCCGCGCCCGGCTGATCTGCGGCGAAGAAAGCCTCGTCGACGAAGCAAAGGCCCTGATCCGCGAAGTGCTGTCGACCAAGCCGGATATCGCCAAGATCGCCAAGGACGTGGCCGAGATGCGCGAGCTGATCGAGAAGGAGAAGCCGCCGCGCGATATCTGGGATTTCAAGCTGGTCCCCGGTGGCCTGATCGATATCGAGTTCATCGCCCAGTATCTGCGGCTGATAGCGCCGGCCAAAGGCGTTGCGCCCGATACCTACGGATTCAGCACGGAAGAAGCCCTGAAGGCGCTCGGCGAAAAGCTGATGAAGCCGGCCGATCTTGATATCTGCGTCGAGGCGCTACGGCTTTTCACCGAGCTTTCGCAGATCGTTAGGCTCTGCGTCGACGGACCGTTCGATCCGGGCGACGCGCCCGCAGGGCTCGTCGAGCGCGTCTGCCGGGCAGGGGATTGCCCGGATATCCGCACGCTGGAGGGCGAGGTAAAGCGGCTGTCGAAGGCGGTGCGGGGAATATTCCAGTCGGTTATCCGGAAGTGAGGGCGCCTCCGCCCCTCATCCGGTTTCGCGGTCGATCTCACGCCACCCGCTTGCGACCGACCAGCATCGGCTGGTCAGGGATCAGCAGCGAGACGACCGTGCCTTCGCCGACCCGTGAGCGGATACGCATCTTTCCGCCGTGCAGGCCGATCAGCGAGCGGGAAATGGCAAGTCCCAGTCCCGAGCCGCCCTTGCTCTTGGCATACTGGCTCTGCACCTGCTCGAACGGCTGGCCGATCTTGTTGAGCGCATCCATCGGAATGCCGATGCCGGTGTCGGCGATCGTCAGCAGCACCCCTTTTTCCATCTTGCGGGCACGCAGTTCGATCCTGCCGCCGTGGTTGGTGAACTTGACCGCGTTGGAGAGTATGTTGAGCATCACCTGCTTCAGTGCGCGGCGATCGGCCACCATGTGGAGGCTGTCGCACAGGCGCTGATGGATGGCGATCTGCTTGTCCTGGGCCGAGATCGAGGTAAGGCGCAGGCTTTCCTCGATCAGCGGCTTCAGGTCGACCGCCTCGCACTGGATGCGCATGTGGCCTGCCTCGATCTTCGACATGTCGAGGATGTCGTTGATGACGTTGAGGAGATGTTTGCCGCTGTCGTGGATGTCCTTCGAATATTCCGAATATTTCGGCGAGCCGAGCGGTCCGAACATACCGTTCGTCAGGATTTCCGAGAAGCCGAGGATCGCGTTGAGCGGGGTCCTGAGTTCATGCGACATGTTGGCGAGGAATTCCGACTTGGCCTTGTTGGCGGCCTCCGCACGGTCCTTTTCCGCCTGATAATTGGCGTTGGCGATCGAAAGCTCGGACTTCTGGCGCTCCAGCTTCTTCTGCGAGGAGGAAAGATCGCCGATCGTCGCCATCAGCCGGCGCTCGCTGTCGCGCAGCCGTTCCTGGTGGCGCTTCAGCAGCGTGATGTCTGTGCCGACCGAGACCAGGCCGCCGTCACGGGTGCGGCGCTCGTTGATCTGCAGCCAGCGCTCATCGGCGAGCTGCACTTCCGTGGTGCGGGAAAGGCCGCTGCCGTCCGGATCGGCGACGCGGCGCTCGATGACCGGGCGCGCGGCGGCGGCGTTGACGGCATGACGCTCGGTGCCGGGCACCAGCACGCTGTCGGGTAGGCCGTAAGCCTGCTGGAAATGGGTGTTGCACATCACCAGGCGGTCGTTCTTGTCCCAGAGCACGAAGGCTTCGGAGGTGCATTCGATCGCGTCCGCAAGACGCTGGTCGGCTTCCGCATAACGCTGGGCAAGGCGGTGCTGCTCCGTGACGTCCATGGCGATGCCGATGACATGGGTACGCCCCTGGCTGGTCTTCACCAGCTGGGCGCGGGCGCGCATCCAGACGTAATGGCCAGCCGCATGGCGCATGCGAAAGACCTGGTCGACCTGCTTGGCATTGCCGCGGCTGATGGCGCGGGCGAGCGCATAAATATTGCCGTCGGTCGGATGCATCATCCGTGCGGCGTCGGTAAACGAGATCACGTTGCCGGCAGGCGGCAGGCCGAGCATTTCATACATCGATCCCGACCAGAACAGGCGCCGATTGCTGACGTCGAAATCCCACAGCCCGCAACGGCCGCGCGACAGCGCCGTCTCGATGCGGAGATTGGATTCGACGAAGGTTTCGTCGGCCTCGCGGGCGCGTTTCACCTGCATGTAGTAAGCATAGAGGATGACCAGCAGGATCGCCGAAATGCCGGTGAAGAGCGTGACGTTGAGGGACACGTCGTGACGCCACGCAAGATTGATGCTCTCCAGCGAGTAGGCCGCCACGATCAGCGCGCCTTCGCTGCCGACCATCTCGATCGCCGCATAGTGCGGAACTTCGCCGAAATAGGTCTCGATCACGCCGCTCTCGTCGCCGAACCGCCGCAGTGCTGCAGTTTCCGGCAGGACGGAGGTCAGGCGCCGGCCGACATAGCTGGCGGCGTGCTTGGTCCCGCCGAAGATCCGGCCGGTTTCGTCGACGAAGAGGAAGAAGGCCTCGGCCTCCATGCGTTCCTGTGGCAGAAAGGTCCCAAGGCGTTTTTCCGCGGCGGCGCGGTCTCGACCGATGAGTGCCGTTGCGTCGCCCGAGAAGGCAGCACTCGCGGTGGCTGCCATCAGCGCGGTTGCCTGCCGTGCGGCATCTTCCATCCGCGTGTATTCGGAAACGATGCCGAGAATGCGCGACGCGGCAACGACGGTGAGGAATGCGATGATAAGAAGAGGGATCGAACGCTTGAGAACGAGTTCCACCCGCGGCATCTGCCGCGCGATGGGCTTGACGGAGAGTCGGGCCTCATCCGGGATGATCCGCCGCAAACTTCCAAAGCTTGGAAATTTTAGACGCAGCCGCCCCTCGGCCGCGGTTGCCCGCTGCACGTCCGACATGGTTTTCATGGTATCCCTCATGGTGATTCGGCGCGCCGCTCGCCCGAATCTGCCTTAATGAATCATTAGTGATTCTTCGTGTCCAGAGGCTTGCTAAGATTTTTTTAACGATTTGATTCAATTGCGAATCGGAAGAGTCCCGCGAGGGCGGCAAACCGGCCATCTCAGGAGACGGCCGGGCTTTCGGAAAGGTTGGTGCGTGTGGCCGCGATCGAAATCACCGCCAGCGTGATGATTGCACCGCCATAAACATACGCGGCATTGGAGAGGCCGAGTGTAGGGGCGATCAGTCCTGCGGCTATCGCGGGGATCGAGAACGCGAGGTAGCTCTCGACCAGGAAGGCTGCGAACAGGCCGGCGCGTTCGTGGCTTTCGGCAAGCGGCAGGACGACCTTCAGAATATTCGAGAAGATCGATCCGAAGCCGAGACCGGCGGCCGCCGTGCCGAGGAAGAGAAGCCCGACGGCCTCAAGGTATACGCCGGAGAGCGTGATCAGGACGCCGATTATCAGCGTGGCCCCGCCGGTGAAGAGAACCCGCTGTGGCGCCCATGTGCGGAAGATGAAGACCGAGGCGGTGGCGCTGAGCATCAGCGTGGCGACGACCGTGCCACCGACGAAGGGCGAGGTGACGCCGGTCGCAACGGCGACTAACGTCGGCATCAGTGACAGATAGAAGCCCGCGAGCGCCCAGCCGGCGATATTGACCGGCGTGACCTTCAGAAGCGTCGCGCGGGCCCGCCGCGGTACGCTGATATGCGGGCGCATGGCGGCGAGCGCGCCCGGCCGTCCGGTGATGGTCTCCGGCATGAAGGCAAGCGCGATGATGCCGGCCACCGTCACGATGAAAAGAAGTGCGTAGATGAGGTGCGTCGGCGCGGGTGCGAAGGCGACGAGCGTGCCGCCGGCAAGCGTGCCGACCATCAGGCCGAGAAAGGCGGTGATGCTGTTGAGCGTCGGCCCTCTGCGCTTGTCGGTATCGAGGATCGTCGCCCCGAAGGTCGGGAAGGCGATGCCGGTCGCGAAACCCTGGACGATACGGCCGACGAGCAGCATCGTGCCCGATTCAGCCAGCATGAAGACGATCAGCGCCGCGGCGTTGAAGATCAGTGCCAGCAGGATCAGCGGGCGGCGCCCGAGATAGTCCGAAAGCCCGCCGACGGTCAGAAGCGCTGCGAGCAGCGCGAAGGAATAGGAACCGAAGATCAGGGTGATCATCGCCGGCGAGAGATGAAAAAGCTCCTGGTAGAGATGGTAGAGCGGCGTCGGTGCGCTGCTGGTAGCGGAGATGAGCATCGCGAATATGAAACTGTAGACCGTCATCCGGAAAGCGGACGGGGAATTGGGCGAGGGGAGGATGCTGCTCATGGCGGTTCACCTTAACGCAAATTCTTAGCGTTAGCCGCATGTAGTTGCATTGCCGGATTAATGCAATATCTTTGCGTTAAGGAATTTCATATCTCCGGCACGTGCCGGCAAGGAGAACAAATTGGCCAGGGAAATGGTGCGCCAGGGTGGGCGCAGTGCCCGCATACAGTCGGAGGTGCACCGCACGGTACGGGATATGCTGAAGACCATGGATCGCGGCGCGATCACCGTGCCGATGATCGCCGAAAAATCCGGCGTGACGCCGTCGACCATCTATCGCCGCTGGGGCGATCTGTCGGAACTCCTGGCGGATGTCGCGGTCGCGCGCATGCGGCCGGTCGCCGACCCGGAAGATACCGGCGCGATGGGGTCCGACCTCGAAACCTTCATTCTTCAATATGCGGAGGAGATGTCGTCGAAGGTCGGACGTTCGATGCTGGCGGACGTGCTCGGCAGCATGGAAGGCGCCGCGGCGGGCCGCTGCTGCCAGTTTACCTACGATCACCTGGAGACGTTGCGCGAGCGCGCCTTGAGCAGGGGCGAGACGGGCTTCGACGTAGGCGAAGCAATCGACGTCGTCGTCGCGCCGATCATCTACCACATCCTGTTCGGCGATCGCGAGCTGACGACCGACTATTGCCGCTCGCTGGTTTCCCGCTTCCTGGAAAAATGCGCCGGCGCTTGAAGCCGGCGCCTTAGGTTCAGCTTTTCAGCATCCGCTCGACGATGTCTCGCACGTCGGTCGAAAGCGTTGCAGCCTGTTCGATCGTGGTCAACGCCGCGCGGGCATGGTCGGCGCGCTGCGGTTCCAGCGATCGCCATGAGCGCATCGAGGTCAGGATCCGGGCCGCGAGCTGCGGATTGCGCGGATCGATCGCCAGGATCTGCTCGGCCAGGAACCGGTAACCTTCGCCGTCGGCGCGGTTGAAGCCGGTCGGATTGCCGAAGGCGAACGTGCCGATCAGCGACCGCACCCGGTTTGGGTTGGTGGCGATGAAGCGCGGGTTTTCCATCAGCGCCCTGACGCGGGCAAGCGCGCCGGCACCCGGAATGGTCGCCTGGGCCGAGAACCACTTATCGACGACAAGAGCGTTGCCGTCGAAGCGCGCGAGGAACGTGGCGAGCGCGTCTGTCGTTTCCGGCGCGTCCGGGAAGCGATGGGCGAGCACCGCCAGTGCCTGGGCGAGATCGGTCATGTTGTCGGCAGACGCGAAGGCTGCGGCCGCGCGGGCCGGCGTCCCTTCCGCATAGGTCAGGTAGGACAGCGCGGTATTGCGCAGCGAGCGCTTGCCGGCACTTGCCGCATCCGGCGTAAAGGCGCCCTTGACCTTCATGTCCTCGAACAGGCGCAGGAAGGTTCTGGTGCCGGCCTTGGCAATTTCCGAAAGAATCGCGTTGCGGCCGGCATGGATCGCATCCGGGTCATTGTTGCCGCCGAGTTCGCGGGCAATGTCTGCCTCGCTCGGCAGCGTGAGCGCCTGGGCGCGGAAGGCGGGCTCCAGCGTCTCGTCGCCGGCGGCTTCGAGAAGTGCTGCGACGAAAGCTGGGTCGCAGGTGATTTTTTTGCCGTCCCGCGCGTTGCGCGCCGCCTGCATCAGGTTCGGCAGGGCAAGATCGGTCAGCGCCTGCCAGCGGGCGAAGAGGTCGGTGTCGTGGCGGGCGATATGGGCAAGATCGGCCGGCGTCTGGTCGAGATGCAGGTTGATCGGTGCCGAGAACGAACGGTTGAGTGACAGGACGGGACGGGAGGAAATCCCCGAGAAGGTGAAGGTCTGCCGGCGTTCGGTCAAATGCAGCACGTCGCCGGTGACTTCGCCGCCCGCGACCTTGGTCGGCACTGCCGCCGAGCCGTTGTCGAGGATGAGCGCGAAGGAGAGCGGGATGTGCATCGGCTCCTTGGCCGTCTGGCCGGGGGTCGCCGGGATCATCTGCTCGAGCGACAGCTTGAATGTGCCGCTTGCCTGGTCGTAGTCGCTCGACACCGTGACCAGAGGCGTGCCGGCCTGGTGATACCAGAGTGAGAACTGCGTGAGGTCGCGGCCGCTCGCATCCGCGAAAGACTTGACGAAATCCTCGACCGTCGCGGCCTGTCCGTCATGGCGCTCGAAA
The DNA here is from genome assembly GCF_002968535.1 of Neorhizobium sp. T7_12. Taxonomy (NCBI): domain Bacteria; kingdom Pseudomonadati; phylum Pseudomonadota; class Alphaproteobacteria; order Hyphomicrobiales; family Rhizobiaceae; genus Neorhizobium; species Neorhizobium sp. T7_12. The sequence continues at coordinate 13,617 of NZ_PVBK01000007.1, forward strand.
TAGAGGTCCATGCCCGCCTTGAAGTCGTCACGGCCGAGAAGCGTGGCGATCATGCGGGTGACTTCCGAGCCCTTTTCGTAGACGGTGGTCGTGTAGAAGTTGTTGATCTCGCGGTATTTGGTCGGGCGGACCGGATGCGCGAGCGGACCGGCATCTTCCGGGAACTGCTCCGATTTCAGGTGCCGCACCTCGGCGATGCGCTTCACCGCGCGCGAACGCTGGTCGGCGGAAAACTCGTGGTCGCGATAGACCGTCAGGCCTTCCTTGAGGCAGAGCTGGAACCAGTCGCGGCAGGTGATGCGGTTGCCGGTCCAGTTGTGGAAATATTCGTGGGCGATGATCGCCTCGATATTGGCGTAGTCCTGGTCGGTCGCGGTTTCCGGGTCGGCGAGAACGTATTTGTCGTTGAAGACGTTGAGGCCCTTGTTCTCCATGGCCCCCATGTTGAAGTCCGACACGGCGACGATCATGAAGATGTCGAGGTCGTATTCGCGGCCGAACCGCTCCTCGTCCCACTTCATCGAGCGCTTCAGCGCGTCCATGGCATAAGCCGCGCGTGCCTCCTTGCCATGCTCCACATAAATCTTCAGCGTCACCTCGCGCTCGGACATGGTGACGAACGTGTCCTCGACAACCCCGAGATCGCCGGCGACCAGCGCGAAGAGATAGCTAGGCTTCGGATGCGGGTCGAACCAGGCGGCAAACGCGCGGCCCTCGTCGTAACCGGCGCCGCCGAGGAAATTGCCGTTCGACAGCATGACCGGATTGGCGGCCTTGTCGCCGATGATGGTGATCGTATAGGGCGCCAGCACGTCCGGCCGGTCCGGGAAATAGGTGATGCGGCGGAAGCCTTCCGCCTCGCATTGGGTGCAGTAGATGCCGTTGGTCCGATAGAGGCCCATCAGCTGGGTGTTGGCTTCCGGATTGATGAAGGTGGTGACGGTGATTTCGAAGGGAGCGTCGGCCGGCAGGTCGCGGATCGTCAGGCTCTCCGGCGTCGCATCGTATTGCGCCGCGGGCACTTCGTTCTGGTCGAGCAGCAGTCCGGACAGCGTCAGTTCGTCGCCATCCAGCACCAGCGGCGCCGAAGGGTCGACACCTTGGCGCCGGTGGAAGATCAGCCGCGCATCAACCTTGGTGTTGGTTGGGTCGAGCTCGAAGGTCAGATCGACGCGTTCCAGGACGAAGTCGGTGGGGCGGTAATCTGCCAGATGAACGATCTGGCCCGTATCTGTTCGCATGTTGCTTCCTGAACCGGCTCTTCAAATTGGTGTCGGGAGCTTCGCAGCACTCCCTCGAACTGGCACACACACCCGTCGCCGCGGGGATAATTGCACGCAATGCTAAACGATTGTTGAAACTTTGGCTAAAATAAAGCGTGATTTTGATCCGCTGTATTTCGCGCAATCTTTCACAAGGTCACGGATATTGATCGACCTATCATCAGTTTTGATCCCCCTCACGGCACTTTTCCGTTACTTTGCCGTCAAACTGAATCTCACCCGATCGTCTCCCCAAAACGCCCTCTCCGTGCCGGACCGGATTTCCGCCGAAAATCCCCCAAGAATCCCCATGAGTTGTTGATGGCCGCCGATGCCCTGAATCCCCTGCGTGGGATCATGTTCAAAGTCACCTCCGTGGTGGTCTTCGTGATGATGCAGACCTGTATCAAATCCGCAGGTCCCGATATCCCGGCAGGCCAGATCACCTTCTATCGTTCCGCCTTCGCGCTTGTGCCGATCATGGTCTATCTCGCCTTCCAGGGCGAGTTGCGCGGCGCCTTCCACACGAACAGCCTGACCGGCCATGTGAAACGCGGTTTTCTCGGCATCCTGTCGATGGTTTTCGGCTTTTACGGCCTGGTGCACCTTCCGATGCCGGATGCGATCGCGATCGGTTATTCCTCGCCGCTCCTGGCGGTCGTCTTCGCCGCGATCTTCCTCAAGGAAACGGTGCGTATCTATCGCTGGAGCGCGGTCATGGTCGGCATGGTCGGCGTGGTGATCATCTCCTGGCCGAAACTCACCATGTTCGAACAGGGCGGAATGGGCTCGGAGCAGGCGATGGGCGCGGCCTCCGTCATCCTCTCGGCGGTGCTGGCCGGCTTTGCGATGATCCAGACGCGCCAGCTCGTGCGCACCGAGAAGACGGCGACGATCGTGCTTTATTTCTCGCTGTCGGGCGCTCTGTTTTCACTGCTCAGCCTGCCCTTCGGCTGGGCAGAGCTGACGATGCCGGAGAAGCTTTTCCTGATCGGTTCCGGATTTTGCGGCGGCGTCGGCCAGATTTTGCTGACCGAAAGCTACCGCAATGCGGATGTCTCGACGGTGGCGCCGTTCGAATACACCTCGATCCTTCTCGGGATCTGCATCGCCTATGTTCTGTTCGGGGATGTGCCGACGGCGGCCATGCTGGTCGGGACGGCGATCACGGTATCGGCGGGGATTTTCATCATCTACCGCGAGCATCAATTGGGGCTCGAGCGGAAGGCGGCGCGCAAGGCTTCGCCGCCGGGGGCTTGACCCCCGGGGCTTGAAAAGCCGGATGCTTAAAGCGGGATGGCCGCGGCGACCGGGTTGGTCGCTTCGGCGGAGGCGCGCACAGCACCGGCGCGGCTGTATTCGCGCGATGCGTTCACGGCAGCGCCGATGTGAGAAAAGTTCTCACGCAGCGTGCGGATCGGGTGGAGGATGGCCGTCATGGCTGATGCTTCCTTGGGTCGCGCGATCAACGTTCGCGGAAATCGGCGAAGACCGAAGCCGGACGAGTGACGCCGACCGTGCGCGCCATGGCGCAGGAGGTGAGCTGCTCGTTCGTCGCGGAGCCGAAATGGTGATAGCCCTTCGTCGAGCGCGGCGACAGGCCGGCGATGCGAAGAGTTTCGAAACCCGAATGGATCGGGCGGAAGCGGGTCGTCATTGGCCTTGGTTCCTTAAACCTAGAATTCCTCCCAAGACACAGGCCTAATATTGCAATGCAGCATCGATTCTGCAATGCAGCAAAACGCTGCACTGCCATGCGCCGGTTGCATGGCATTTTTCATATTTCCGTAACTTTACTGAAATTAGGGTTCAATTTGCCTGAAATGCGGGCAATCACTGCGCCGACAAACGCATTTTGAACATCAAAAGGTCCTGCCAAGCGAGCGCCTTGTTGGCAGGGGCCGCGAGCAGTTCCTGCGGATGCAGGGTGGCGATCGCCGAAAGCGTCACGCCGCCGAAACCAATGTCCCGCCATTCGCCACGCATCGAATGGATCGTCCCATTGCCGCCGAAGAAGAAACGGGCCGGGAAATTGCCGAGCAGCAGCAGGAGTTTCGGCTCGGCGAGCGCCACCTGACGCTCCAGGAACGGCCGGCAGATATCCATCTCCGCCTGCGACGGCATGCGGTTGCCCGGAGGCCGCCAGGGGATGACGTTGGTGAGCAGAACGCCGTCGCGGGAAAGCCCGATCGCGCCGAGCATGCGGTCGAGCAACTGTCCCTGGCGTCCGGAAAAGGGAATGCCGTCGCGGTCGTCGTCCGCATTCGGCATCGGGCCGATCACCATGATGCCGGAAGCGGGATTGCCGCTCGCAAATACCGTGTTGCGCGCGCCGTTCTTCAGGTTGCAGCCGTTGAAGGCCTCGAGCGCCGTCTTCAGTTCGTCGAGCGAACGGGCGCTTTCGGCCGCAAACCGTGCCGAGGCGACCGCCTGTTCGTCCGGTACCGATACGGGCGCGGAGGCGGGTGGAGGTGCTGACGCGCGGGCCGTCGGGGCTGTGCGTTTCGGCGTTGCCGCGGCTGCCTGGGAGGTCGGCGCCTGTTCATAGTTCGTCGGCTGCTGCTGCCGGGCAGACGCGGGCGCCCTGGCATCGGCCTGCGCCGCCTTCTGGGCCGCAAATTGCGCGAGCCGGTCCACCGGCTCATCCTCGACAAGCCACTCCACGCCCGCATCCGCATAGAAATGCAGAAGGGCGGCGAGCTCGGAGGCGTCCATGTCTTTGGCGAGGTTCATCTGATTCACACTACAGCATGTCGCGTGCGAGAGGGAACCGGTTTTGGGCTCGAACGGGCGTTGGCATGTGGACGGCGGCGGAGCGGCAGTCTCCCGTTAATCTCCCCACTTGAGGGGGAGATGTCACCGAAGGTGACAGAGGGGGGTAGCGACGGTTCGGCAAATGCAGTGGCAGAAGAGTGTGCCGCGGCACCCCCCCTCTGCCCTGCCGGGCATCTCCCCCTCATGGGGGGAGATCGGCTGGGCGCACGGCCGTCGCCCACGCGCGGAACTCCGCAGATAGTGGCATGCAACGGAGAAAACGCCCTCAAGCCGCCCATTGCGCGACATTGTCGCTCTCGCCGATCAATGCCAATCCGTGGGCGATCGACAGCAGTTCGCCGCCGGTCTCGATCTTGCCGGCATCGAATCGCTGCGTGAAAATCCGCCGCACCGCCGGCACGAAGGAGGTGCCGCCGGTCAGGAACACCTTGTCGATCTCGGAAGGCGCGGTGCCGGTCTTTTGCAGCACCTCGTCGAGCGCACCTTCGATGCGGCCGAGGTCCTCGGCGATCCAGCCTTCGAAATCGGTGCGCTTCACCATTTTCCGGCCGGCACGCCCAAGCGGCGCGAAGTTGAATTCCGCTTCCTCGGCTCCCGACAGCGCCATCTTGGTCGCCGAAATCGCCTGGTAGAGCGGGTAACCTTCGTCATGGTCGACGAGATCGACGAACAGTTCGAGCTTTTCCGGCTCCAGCGCCGAGCGCACAAGCGATTTCAGGTCGGTGAATTCGCGGCTGGTCTTGAAGATCGACAGCTGGTTCCAGCGGCCGAAATTGACGTAATAGCCGGCCGGCACGTCCAGAACCTTGTCGAAACTCTTGAACTTGCTGCCCTTGCCGATTTCCGGGGACACCAGGTTGTCGATCATCCGGTAGTCGAAATGGTCGCCCGCGACGCCGACGCCGGAATGGCCGATCGGGGTGGCGGTCAGCTTGCCGGCCCTGGTTTCGAAGCGGATCAGCGAATAGTCGGTCGTGCCGCCGCCGAAATCGGCGACGAGAACGGTGGCGTCGCTCTTCAGCGTCTGGGCAAAGTAATAGGCGGCGGCGACCGGTTCGTAGACATAGTGGATTTCCGGAAAACCGAGCCGCGTCAGCGCCTCGTTGTAGCGCTCGGTCGCCAGCTTCGGATCCGGATTGGCGCCGGCGAAATGCACCGGCCGTCCGGCGATCACCCGCGACACGTCGGTCGGCCAGTTGTCGTCGGCATAGATCTTCAGGCGCTTGAGGAAGATCTCCATCAGGTCCTCGAAGACGTGCCGGCGGGCAAAGACCAGCGTGCCCTGGAACAGCGCGCTTGCCGCAAACGTCTTGATCGACTGCAGGAAGCGACAGTCGCCGGGATTGTCGATGAACTGGCGGATCGCCGCCTGTCCGGCCTCGACCTTCAGCGCCTGCGCCCCCATCACCGGATCCTTCATGAAGGAGAGCGCGGTGCGCATCGAATCGCTCTCGCCGGCGCTGCTGGAAAAACGCATCGAATGCGTGGCGCTGCCGCCATCCGCCAGTGCCAGAACCGTATTGGTCGTGCCGAAATCAAGCCCGAGCGCCCGTGCCATCGCCGTGCTCCTTTTACCCATCGAAGATCATTGAACCGGAACCCCCGGCAATGCGCCGGCAGGTTCCGAATGTGAAAAGGGCGCTTCTGGCGCCCCGGAATTTTTGAGAGGGCGGGTGATCGCACAAGGCAGGCGGGATGGCAAGGGGAGGCTTCGCTTTGGCAGCGGTTGTGGGGTGTGCAAGATTTCGCGCTTCCGCTTGGAGCCGCTGCGTTCTAATGTCCCGGCTTCAGGGGGATTCATGAGTCAGCAGCTTATCAATCAATATCTTGCCGAGATCGATCGGCTGCGGAAGTTTTCCGGCCTTTCCAACGAACAGATCATCCGCCCGGCCTTCCGGCGCCTCCTGGACTCGTGGGCGGCGTCCGACAAGCTCGTCTTCCTGGAGGAATATCCGGTCCAGACCACTTTGAAGACGACCGTCTATCCGGACGGCACCGTCCTTCACGATATTCGCGTGCCTCTCGGCTATTGGGAGGCCAAGGACACCAAGGACGATCTCGACGAGGAGATCCGCAAGAAGCTCGCCAAGGGCTATCCGCAGGACAATATCGTCTTTGAAAATTCCGAAACGGCGGTGCTGATCCAGAACCGCCAGGAGGTCACCCGCGCCTCGATGACCGATACGGCGAGCCTGTCGCGGCTGGTCTCGCTGTTCTTTTCCTACGAGCGGCCGGAAATCGCCGAGTTCCGCAAGGCGGTCGCCCGGTTCAAGGCCGATCTACCGACGGTTCTCGATGCGCTGCGCGCGCGGATCGACACCGCCTATGGCGATAATGCACCTTTCCGGGCCGAGGCGGCCCGTTTCCTGAAAACCTGCCAGGAAACGATCAATCCGACGCTCGGCGAGGCGGATGTCCGGGAAATGCTGATCCAGCACATCCTGACCGAGGAAATCTTCACCCATATCTTCAATGAGGGCGATTTCCACCACGAGAACAACATCGCCAAGGAACTCTATGCGCTCGAAGGGAAATTCTTCACCGGCGCGGTGAAGCGCGACACGCTGAAGGGGCTGGAACCCTATTATGCGGCGATCCGGGCGAATGCGGCGCAGATCAACAGCCATCCGGAAAAGCAGACCTTCCTGAAGCTGATCTACGAGAATTTCTACAAGGTCTACGATCCCAAGAAGGCCGACCGCCTCGGCGTCGTCTATACGCCGAACGAGATCGTCAAGTTCATGATCGAAGGGGCCGATTGGCTCTGCGAAAAACATTTCGGCAAGAACCTGATCGACGAGCATGTCGAAATCCTCGATCCGGCAACGGGCACCGGCACGTTCATCTGCGAACTTCTCGAAAGCTTTCGCGGCGACCCGAAGAAGCTCGCCCACAAATACAAGAACGAGCTGCATGCCAACGAAGTGGCGATCCTGCCCTATTACGTCGCCAACCTGAATATCGAGGCGACCTATGCGGCGATTACCGGCCAGTTCGCCGAATATCCGAACCTCTGTTTCGTCGATACGCTGGACAATGTCGGCGGGCTGGGCATCCGCTCCGGACACCAGCACGACCTTTTCGGCGCCATGTCGGAGGAGAACGTCGCCCGCGTGAAGCGCCAGAACGCCCGCAAGATTTCGGTGATCATCGGCAACCCGCCCTATAATGCAAACCAGGCAAACGAGAACGACAACAATAAGAACCGCGACTACCCGGCAATCGATAAGCATATAAAAGATAGCTACATCAGGCTTTCTAGAGCTCACAAGACCAAGCTCTACGATATGTATGCGCGCTTTTTCCGCTGGGCGTCGGACCGCATGCACGACGACGGCGTGTTGTGCTTCATCACCAACCGCTCCTTCATCGACAGCCGCACATTCGACGGGTTTCGCAAGGTGGTCGCCGACGAGTTCCACGAAATCTACGTGGTCGATCTCGGCGGCGACGTGCGAGCCAATCCGAAACTGTCCGGCACCAAACACAATGTCTTCGGCATCCAGACGGGTGTGGCCATCTCCTTCTTGGTCAAGCGGCGCAAGCAGAAGGGCTGCAAGATTTTTTACGCCCGCCGACCGGAATTCGACACGGCTGAAGATAAGCTCGCGTTTCTTGGCGCGTCGAAGCTGTCAACGCTTAATATGGAACGTTTCGAGCCCGATGAAAGTTCAAACTGGATCTCTATTGGGAATTTTGAGTTTGATACGTTCTTACCGATGGTGAAGAACAAGCTTAGCTCCAACGCTAAGTTGGAAAATAGAAATTCGCTTTTCTCTATTAGTTCGTACGGAGCGATTTCGTTGCGGGATGGATGGGTTTTTGACTTCAATAAGGATAATTTAGAAAGAAAGTTGAATTATTATATTGATACTTTCAATGAGGCGCAGAGATCGGTAACTCGCCCGCTGTCAGCGAATTGGGAAGACAATATCGATTATCGAATTAAGTGGTCCCAAGACGCACGCCGGAAACTAGAGCGTGGAGACGCGTTAGAATTTCGTGAATCTTCAATAACGAGAGCTTGCTATCGCCCGTTTGCGACGAGGTGGTTCTATTATGATTCGGAGCTGAATTGGTCCCTTTATCAGTTGCCTTCTATATTTCCTCTTGGAGGAAATAATATCTCTATTGCATTCAGTGATGTGGGGAGGCGATCTGAATTCATGGCTTTATGTGTGGATGGGCCTTCAGATATTCACTTTGGTGCGTCAATAGATGCATACCAGCAGGTCCCCCTCTACCGCTACACCTCCACCGGCGAGCGGGTCGATAACATCACCGACTGGGGCCTGAAACAGTTCCGCGAGCACTACGGCAAGGGCGAAAAAATCACCAAGGAAGACATCTTCCACTATGTCTACGGCGTCCTGCACGATCCGGTCTATCGCGAGAAATACGCGCTGAACCTGAAGCGCGAATTCCCGCGCATTCCCTTCTATCCCGATTTTTGGACTTGGGCCGGCTGGGGCAAAAGGCTGATGGACCTGCATATCGGCTATGAGGCCGTCGAGCCCTGGCCGCTGGAGCGCCTCGATACGCCCGACGAAAAGGCCCGCGCGGCCGGCGTCTCGCCGAAAACCGTCCTCAAGGCAGACAAGGACGCCGGCATCATCCGGCTCGACGGCGAAACGACGCTCTCGGGCATTCCGCCCGAGGTCTGGACCTACCGCCTCGGCAACCGCTCCGGGCTCGAATGGATCCTCGACCAGTACAAGGAAAAGACCCCCAAGGACCCGACGATCCGCGAAAAATTCAACACCTATCGTTTTGCCGACTACAAGGAAAAGGTCGTCGATCTCCTGACGCGCGTCACCCGGGTCTCGGTCGAGACGGTGGCGATCACCGAGGCGATGAAATCCGCGCGGCGGGCGGCGGAGGAGACCTAGGTTTTCGCCCGCGTCTCCGCCGCCTGCTGCGCAAGCCAGTTCCTGAACATCTCCATCGCCGGCGTCACGGTGCGTGATTTCAGCCGGGTCAACCAGTAGCTGCCCTTGGAAATATAGACTGGAAACGGCTGTTCGATCATGCCGGCGGCAAGCTGGCGGGAGAACATCAGGGGAGGGGCGAGCGCCACGCCGGCCCCTTGCATCGCCGCCTCGACCATTAGCACGGAACTGTCGAAGACCAGCCCGCGGATCTGCGGCGGGGCGACTTGCGCCGCCTCGAACCAGCTCGGCCATTCGTCGGCGCGGTAGGAGCGCAGCAGCACCTGGTGCACGACGTCCTCCGGGGTCTTGATCTGCCTTGCGATCGCCGGAATGCAGAGGACGGACAGCGGCGCCTCGAACAGCGGCTCCACCTCGATATCGTGCCAGGCGCCGTTGCCGAACTTGATCGTGTAGTCGAGCCCTTCGGCGGCGATGTCGACGCGGTTGTTGTTGGTGGAAAGCCTGAGATCGATGAACGGGTATTTCTCGCGGAAGTCGGAAAGCCGCGGCAGCAGCCAGCCGACCGCCAGCGTGCCGACCACGCCGAGTTTCAGCACCTCGCGCACATGCCCGTCTTCGAAGCGCTCCAGCATGGCGGCCATGCGGTCGAAACTCTCCTGCAGCGCCGGCAGCAGCGCCAGGCCTTCCTCGGTGATCATCAGCCCGCGCGGCAGGCGGCGGAACAGCGTCACGCCCAGCCGCTGTTCGAGCAGCTTTACCTGATGGCTGACGGCGGCCTGGGTGACGCAGAGTTCGATCGACGCACGGGTGAAGGAGAGATGCCGCGCGGCCGCCTCGAAGGCCCGCAGCGCGTTCAGCGGCAAATATGGTCGAACCATGGCCATGCCCTAATTTGATTCATGCCTGACCGCAGATATCATCGTTTGATTAGGGCTTGCAAGCCGACCTAGAAAAGCCGTGTCACCCCATTTGGAGCACCGCGATGGCTTTCAGAAATTCTTTTCTTCTGGCATTTTCCCTCGGAATTACCGCGATTTTTCTCGATTGCACCTTCGCTGGTGCCGCAGATCCGATCCGCTGCACCGTCATCATCGACGAGGAGAGCGGCGATGCGCTTTACCGCCAGGGCACCTGCGACCAGGGCTTTTATCCCCAGTCGACCTTCAAACTGCCTTTGGCCATGATGGGCTACGACGCTGGCATCCTGACCGACGCCCAGAACCCGCGCTGGAAATACCAGGCGAATTTCAAGGGACCGGAGCGGGTGAAGAAGGATGTCGATCCGCTGATCTGGGAAAAAGAATCGATCGTCTGGTACTCGCAGGAAATCGCCCGCAAACTCGGCAAGCCTAAGTTCGCGGACTACATCCAGCGCTTCGGTTATGGCAACCGCGATATCTCCGGTGGCCCGGGCAATACCGATGGACTGACCGAATCCTGGCTGATGTCGTCGTTGAAGATTTCGGCCGACCAGCAGGTCCAGTTCCTGCGCCGTTTCCTCAACGGCGGCCTGCCGATCTCCGAACATGCGGTCGACATGACGCTGGCGATCGTGCCGCATTTCGAGGCCGGCGACGGCTGGGACATTCAGGGCAAGACCGGTTCCGGCTGGCTGCGCGACAAGGCCGGCAAGGTGGATTACGCCCGCCCGCTCGGCTGGTTCGTCGGCTGGGCAATGAAGGACGAACGGCGTGTCATCTTCGCAAGGCTGCTGGTCGATACCAAGCGGTACCCGAACGAGCCGATCAGCTTCGTGGTACGGGATGGGCTGATCAAGGATTTGCCGAAACTGGCGGAAAGTTTCTGATTTTCCAGCCCCTTGCCTGAAACTGAAAGCGGCCGGGCGACCCCCAAGCCCGACCGCAGCAGCGCGTACGCAGTACTACGCTGCACGACCTATAAGAAGCTTTAGCGGTGGCTAATGCAAACGGAGTCCGTTGTTCAGGTTATCGGTTAAGGTTACTTTCGCTGAGAGCCCCACATCCTTGCCCGCCCGCCCATTCAGGCGGCGGGCAGAGGGCGTCACTCGGCCGCAATCGCCGTCGGCGCGTCGTCGTTTGCCTCGTGCAGGTCCTTGTCCTTCCTCGACCAAAGCCTCCCGAGGAAGCGGCCGAACCGGTCCATCTCCACAAAGATGACCGGCGTGATGAACAGCGTCAGCGCCTGCGAGACGATCAGGCCGCCGACGACAGCGATACCCAGCGGTTGGCGCAGTTCCGACGAGGCACCGGTGCCGAGCGCGATCGGCAGTGCACCGAGCAGGGCGCAGAAGGTCGTCATCATGATCGGCCGGAAACGCCGCACGCAGGCCTCATGGATTGCGACTGCCGCCGTTTCCCCCTTCGAGCGCATCGTCTCCACCGCCACGTCGATCATCATGATCGCGTTCTTCTTGACGATGCCGATCAGCATCAACAGCCCGATCAGCGCGATGATCGAAAGGTCGAAACCGAACAGTTTCAGCGCCAGCAACGCTCCGAAGGCCGCTGCCGGCAGGCCCGACAGGATCGTCAGCGGGTGGATGAAACTCTCGTAGAGCACGCCGAGCACCACGTAGATGGTGAGCACCGCAGCCAGAATCAGCATCGGCGTATTGCCCTGGCTCTGCTGAAAAATCTGCGCGGTGCCGCCATAGGAGGTGAACACGTCGTTCGGCATCTGCAGGTTCGCCTTGATCTGGTCGACTGCCGCCGTCGCATCGGAGAGCGAGACGCCGGCCGGCAGGTTGAACGACACGGTCGTCGAGACCAGCTGGCCGGTCTGGTTGACGGTGACCGGCGCCGTCTGGCGCACCACCGTCGCGAAATTCGACAGCGGCACCAGCGCGCCGTTCGAGGACAGCACCCTCACATCCTGCAGCATCTGGTCGTTCCATTGCTGGGTATTGTCGAACTCGGTGATGACGTCGTAGCTGTCGCCGGTCGACTGGATTTCGGCGGCCGTATAACCGCCGAACGCCATCTGCAGCGTCTTGCGCAATTCGTCGTCGGTAATCCCGAACGAAGCTGCCTTTTCCGGATCGACCTTGATATTCGCCTCGATCGCATCGTTCTGGGCGTCGGAAGTGACGTCGGTGAAATGCGCGCGATCGGCGCGCATCGCGGCCTGGATCTTGTCCGACCATTCGGTGGTCTGCGAGGCATTCAGCGCCTGGACGACGAGCTGGTACTGGCTGGCCGTCGCGCGGCCGCCGAAGCGCAGGCTCTGCTGCGGGGTGATGAAGGTCTTCATGCCGGCGAACCCGGAGGTCGCCTGCCGGAGTTCGCGCAGTGTCTGGTCGAGCGGCGGGCGCTGGTCGCGGTCCTTCAGTTCCACCCAGATCGTGCCGTTGTTGAGCGAGCTGCGGCCATTGCTGCCGACGATCGAGGTGACGTGGTTGACCGCCGGATTTTTCTGCACGGCGGCAGCCACCTGTGCCTGCAAGTCGCGCATCGCCGGATAGGAGATGTCCTCGCGGGCCTGCGTCGAGATCGTCAGCCGGCCGATATCCTCCTGCGGAAAGAAGCTCGTGGGCAGCGTCCAGAACAGATAGACCGAGGCGCCGATCGAGGCGAGGAAGACGAGAAGGATGATCGCGCGGTTCCGAAGGCACCAGCCGACCGCCCGGTCATAGCCGTTGAGCGTGCGGCTGAAGCCGGCGTCGAAGACACGCACCATCAGGCCCGGGTGGTGTTCGGCGCCGGATAGACGCGAACCGAGCATCGGCGTCACCGTCAGCGAGACGACCGCCGAGGCGACGATGGCAAGCGCCACCACCATGCCGAATTCGTTGAACAGCCGCCCGACCACCCCGCCCATCAGGAGGATCGGGATGAACACCGCGATCAGCGACACCGACATGGAAATGATCGTCGAGCTGACTTCGCCGGCCCCTTGCAGGGCCGCCTGCATCGGCGCCATGCCGTCCTCGACATGCCGCATGATGTTTTCCAGCATGACGATCGCATCGTCCACCACCAGTCCGACCGCAAGCGTCAGCCCGAGCAGCGAGATGTTGTCGATACTGTAGCCGAGCACATACATGGCGCCGAACGTGGTGATCAGCGACAGCGGCACGGCAAGCCCCGGAACGAGGGTGGCGGTGATCCGGCCGAGGAAGAGATAGATGACCAGCACGACAAGGCCGATCGTCAGCATCAGAGTGAACTGCACGTCCGAGATCGAGGCACGGATCGCCGTCGAAGAATCGTTCATGACGTTGATCGACACGGCGGCCGGCAGCTCGGCCGACAGTCCGGGCAGTTTTGCGCGCACCGCATCGACGACATCGACCGTATTGGCATCGGGCTGGCGCTGGATGGCGAGGATGATCGACTGGTTGCCGTCATACCAGCTTCCCGCGTCAAGGTTCGCAACGCTGTCCTGAACGTTGGCGACGTCGCCGAGATGGACGGGTGCGCCGTTCGGGCTGGCGATCACCAGCGAACGGAACTGGTCGGCATTGGTGCGCTGGGTATCGGCATTGATGGTCAGCCGCTGGCTGTTGTTCTCGAGCGAACCGACCGGCGCCTGGCTGTTGGCGGTGGAGATCGCATCGGTGACGTTGTCGACGCCGAGGTTGCGGGCCTGCAGCTTGTTGGGATCGACCTCGACGCGCACTGCATAGGTCTGGGCGCCGAAGATCGAGACTTCCGCGACGCCCGGCAGCGTCGAGAGCGAGGGGGAGAGGACGTCCTCGGCGATCTCGTCGATCTTGCTGCGCGGCATCGTATCGCTGCGGATCGACAGGAGCAGGACCGGCGCGTCGGCCGGGTTCGTCTTGCGGTAGCTCGGCGGCGTCGTCATGTTGTCCGGCAGCTGCCGGGTCGCATGCGAGATCGCTGCCTGCACGTCGGCCGCCGCCGCGTCAATATCGCGGTTGAGATCGAACTGCAGCACGATCGAGGTATTGCCGAGCGAGTTGGTGGCGCTGATCTCGCTGATCCCGGGGATCGTCTCGAACTGCTTGATCAGCGGCGTTGATACCGCCGTCGCCATCGTCTGCGGCGAGGCGCCGGTCAGCTGCGCGGAGACGTTGATGGTCGGGAAGTCGACCTGCGGCAGGGCGGCGACCGGCAGCAGCTGATAGCCGGCAAGGCCGGCGAGCACGGCGCCGATAGCGAGCAGCGTGGTGGCGACCGGGCGGCGGATGCAGAATTGCGGGATCATTGCGCTGCCCCCACTTCGACCGGCTGATCATTGCCCTTGGCGTCTGTCGTCTTCTGGCCGTTGCCGAACTGCTCGACGACGGTGGCGCCATCGACGAGCTGCACCTGGCCTTCGACCACCACATGCGCGCCTTCGGTCAGTCCGCTGGCAATCGCCGTGTCCGGGCCGTTGGAGCGGGCAATTTTGACCGGCGTCACATGAACTTTCTTGTCGTCGCCAACCGCATAGACGAACGGTCTGTCGACGCCCGGATTGACCGCCACCGTCGGCACCACGATGTCCTTGTCGTCGCTCTCAAAATGCACGGTGACATTCAGCGATTGCCCCGGCCACAGCGTTCCGGACGGATTGTCGAACCGCGCCTTGGCAAGGATCGTGCCCGAAGCCGGATCGACAGTGTTGTCGAAGAAGCTCAAGGTTCCCTTGGCCGAAGTGCCGCCGCCCTGCGGCACGGCATCGACCGTTACCGCCTTCGCCGTCGCGCCCTGCTTGAGCTGGCCGAGATAGGCTTCGGGAAGGTGGAATTTCACGTAGATCGGATCGTATTTGGCGATCGTCACCACCGCCGATCCGGCGCTGAGATAGGCGCCGGTGCTGATGTCGATGTCGCCGAGCCTTCCGTCGAAGGGCGCGCGGATATCGGTATGGTCGAGGTCGATCTGATCGGCTGCGATCGCCGCGTTGTCGCTCTGCGCGGTGGCGGCCGCGGTATCCTGCGCCGCCTTCGCCTGGTCCACGGTCTGCTGGGTGCCGGCGTTGCCTCGCAGCAGGTCGTTGGCGCGGGTGAGCGCGGTTTGAGCCTGGGTGAGCGTCGCCTGGTCGCGGACGAGCAACGCCTTGTCCTTGTCCAAAGCGGCCTTGGCCGTGCGGTCGTCGAGCTTGGCGATCAGGTCGCCCGTCTTGACGAATGCGCCGTCGGTTGCCGCGATGCTGACCACGATGCCCGGTTGCTGGGCGGCGATTGTGGTATTCTCGTCGGCATTGGCCGCACCGGAGGCGGTGACGTCCATCGGCAGGGCGGTGCGGGTGGCGGCGACCGTCTTGACCGCCGGCGGTGGACCGACTGCGCCGCGCCGGCGTGCGCCCTGCGGCAGGCCTTCGCCGGGAGCGGCAGAGGCCTGCTGGCTGAGGGATGAAAGAAAGGGAATCCGATCGCGGAACTCCCAGCCCGCAACGCCGGCAACGACAAGAATGCCGGCAAAAATCCAGATCTTCTTCATGGGGTGACCGCTCGCCTGTGGTTGTGCTCGATGGTATCGGCCCATCGAACCGCCCCTATTGCGGCGCAAAAAAGACAAGTTTTTACCGACCGGCTCACTAACCGGTGAAGGCGGATTAAAGGTTTGTAATGAAGGGCTTAGATGAACTGGAGTTAATTTTCTTCGCCTTTTGGCTGCGCAGGAGAAGCGCTGCCAACCGGCCTAGCGCAGGAACCGTCGGGCGCCCCAGATGACGGCAAGGCCGATGATCGCAACGCCGGCGCCCCTGATGATCCAGGGCGTCTGGTTGATCATGAAACTGCTGGCGGGATAGGGGAAGGCGCCGGTGCCCTGGCCGATCCAGATGAGGCCGATCACCACCATCAGGATGCCGATGATCGAAAGCGCAAGTCGAGTGAATTTCATGGAAGAATCTCCGAGGGCAGGGTCTGGAGATCATAAGCGTGGGCCGGTGCTCCCGCGAGACGCTTTTGCGTGATGTCGGGTCGTCCGCAAACGTCTCCGGTCAGACGTCTTCGTAATAGGTGGCGATCAGCGACCGTGGTGCCGGTTCTTCGCCGTCGGCCAGGAAGAAACTGCCGGCGATCCGGCTCGAAGGCGACAGGCTGTCGAGAAGATTGCGGACCACGACATCGTCCACGGCCTCGAGGCTTCGCGCATGCATGTTTCCCGATCGGCCGGAGATCGCCGAGGTCTCGGCTGCGTGCCGGGTTGCTGCTTCCCAGGTGCCTGCATAGGTCGCGACCTGTCCGGCCGCAAGTGTCGCCGAGATCGAGGCCGCCGAGGAGGCAGCGGAAGGCGCCGTGGCGTGAGGCACGGCGGAGGGTACACTGGGCGGGGTAGCCTCGGTCGCCCCCGAAACACTTTCGATCATGCCGGCGATCCTTTAATTTTGGGGGCCGGCTTGCCTCTTAGCTCAGGCGAATTGAGATACCGCCAACAGCGGCACCCCAATTCGATTTAATGTTTAACGACCTGGATTTAGCCCTCTTTCGCAAGCCTCAGATCGAGCGCGACGCGCCACCGTCGACCCGGAGCATCGTGCCGGTGACATAGCTTGCCGGGGCCGAGCAGAGGAACGCACCGGCGGCCGCGAATTCCTCGACCTTGCCGAGCCGGCCGGCGGGAATGGTCTTCAGCGAGGCGGAGCGGATTTCCTCCACCGACTTGCCGGTGCGCTTGGCATTGGCGCCGTCGAGTTCGTCGATACGATCGGTATGAATGCGGCCGGGAAGCAGCATGTTGCAGGTAATGCCGAAACCCGCCACTTCGGTTGCGATCGTCTTGTTCCAGCCGACCAGCGCCGAGCGCAGCGTGTTCGACAGCGCCAGATTGGCGATCGGCTCGAAGACGCCGGAGGAGGCGACGGTCAGGATGCGGCCGAAACCCTGTTCCTTCATCTGCGGCAGGAGGGCGTTGGTGAGCGTGATGACGCGCAGCACCATGGACTGGAAGAAGATGTCGAGCTTGTCGGCGGTCATGTCTTCTGTCGTGCCCGGCGTCGGGCCGCCGGTATTGTTGACCAGGATGTCTATGCCGCCGAGCTTCTCCTTGACGGCAGCCTTCATCGCCTCGACGAAATTCTCCTCGGAAAGGTCGCCCCAGACCCAGTCTGCCTTACCCTTGCCTTCGGCATTGATCGCCTTGCAATTGTCCGCCAGCCGCTCGCCGGAGCGCCCGACGAGGAGAACGTGGGCGCCCTCGCTCGCAAGTGCCTTGGCGATGCCGAGGCCAAGCCCGCGGGACGAGGCGAGCACGAGAGCGCGTTTGCCGTTTAGACCGAGATCCATGATTTTATTCCTTCCCCAATTCCTGTGATCGGTTGTCGGGCCTTTATAGCAGCGGCAGAAGGCTGCGAAAGGCCGATCTTGCTTTCTGCGGTTCGGTGTCTATAATTGACGTGTACGTAAACGTAATATGAGAAAACCGAAACGCCATTTGCGCGAATGACAAGGCGGAGGACGTTTTCCCGCCTCGACAAGCCGGGGCGGTTTTGTCAAACAGGTTGCCTGAATAAAGCCGGAAGGGGCCGGCGAGCGGAGTTGGATATGAACGAGCAAGAACTGCCAGAACGCGAGAGCATGGAATTCGACGTGGTGATCGTCGGCGCGGGTCCTGCGGGGCTTTCAGCCGCGATCCGCCTGAAGCAGGTCAATCCGGACCTGACCGTCGTGGTGCTCGAAAAAGGTTCGGAAGTCGGCGCCCATATCCTGTCCGGCGCGGTTGTCGATCCGTCGGGCATCGATGCGCTGCTGCCCGGCTGGCGTGAGGAGGCAGGCCACCCGTTCAAGCAGCCGGTCACCGCCGACCATTTCCTGTTTTTAGGCCCGGCAGGCTCGATCCGGCTTCCGAACTTCATGATGCCGCCGCTGATGAACAATCACGGCAACTACATCGTCTCGCTCGGTAACGTCTGTCGCTGGCTCGCCGAAAAGGCGGAAGCGCTCGGCGTCGAGATTTATCCGGGCTTTGCCGCCACCGAAGTGCTTTATGACGAGAACGGCGCGGTCAAGGGCGTGGCGACCGGCGACATGGGCGTCGAGCGCAATGGCGAGCCCGGCCCGGCCTTTACCCGCGGCATGGAACTGATCGGCAAATACACGCTGATCGGCGAGGGCGTGCGCGGATCGCTCGCCAAGCAGTTGATCCTGCGGTTCGACCTGCAGAAGGATCGCGAGCCCCAGAAATACGGCATCGGCCTCAAGGAACTCTGGCAGGTGAAGCCGGAACACCACCGGCCGGGCCTGGTGCAGCACTCGTTCGGCTGGCCGCTCGGCTTGTCTACCGGCGGTGGTTCCTTCCTCTACCACCTGGAGGACAATCTCGTCGCCGTCGGCTTCGTGGTGCACCTGAACTACAAGAACCCATATCTCTACCCGTTCGAGGAGTTCCAGCGCTTCAAGACCCATCAGGCGATCCGGGGAACCTTCGAGGGCGCGAAGCGCCTCTCCTACGGCGCCCGCGCCATCACGGAGGGCGGTTACCAGTCGGTGCCGAAACTGACATTCCCGGGCGGCGCGCTGATCGGCTGTTCCGCCGGCCTCGTCAACGTGCCGCGCATCAAGGGCAGCCACAATGCGGTCCTGTCCGGCATTCTGGCCGCCGACAACATCGCCAGAGCAATCGCAGCCGGTCGTGCCAATGACGAGGTCGTCGAGATCGAAAACGAATGGCGCTCGACGCCGATCGGCACGGACCTGAAGCGGGTGCGCAACGTCAAGCCGCTCTGGTCGAAGCTCGGCACCGGTTTGGGCGTCGCGCTCGGCGGTCTCGACATGTGGACCAACACGTTGTTCGGTTTTTCCTTCTTCGGCACGCTGAGACACGGCAAGACCGACGCGCAGAGCCTCGAACCGGCAGCCCGGCACAAGAAGATCGACTACCCGAAGCCGGACGGCGTGCTGACATTCGACCGCCTGTCATCGGTCTTCCTGTCGAACACCAACCACGAGGAAGACCAGCCGGTCCATCTGCAAGTGAGGGACATGGACCTGCAGAAGCGCTCCGAGCTGGAAGTCTATGGCGGTCCCTCGACACGCTACTGTCCGGCCGGCGTCTACGAGTGGGTGGAGAAGGACGGCAGCCAAGTCTACGTGATCAACGCCCAGAACTGCGTCCACTGCAAGACCTGCGACATCAAGGACCCCAACCAGAACATCAACTGGGTCCCCCCGCAGGGCGGCGAAGGCCCGGTCTATCCGAATATGTGAGGCTGGTGCCTGTCGCGGAGTTCGCCAGAGCGAGGCCCCAAGCAGATCACTCCGGATTACCCTCCCAAGTGCCATCCGGGTTCCAGCGTCGGCGTGGCGGATCTTCCAGATCCGGCGCGCTGCCTCCAAGCATGATCAACCTCTGCGCTGCCTCGTGCTGGACGAGAAGCGTGAGGGCTCTTTTGATCACCTCGGAGGTATTTTCGATCCCGCTGAATTCCTTGGCCTCTGCAAGTAATTTTTCGTCGACGGTTATGGTCGTGCGCATATCCTAGCCTCCCGGCCGCCCACATCAGATGATGCATTTCCCATCTCACACATGGCAATGTGGCCTCTCTACATCAGCGCCCTCCTAACGCGTTCGTGATGACTGGGGCAATCACCCGTTTAGCACTTCATTAACCATAATATTCTTAAGGTCAGCGTCATTCTCTCGACGCACCAAGGACACATTCATGTCGATTTCTCGTCGCGGCTTTCTTGCGGGTCTGCCGCTTCTGCTTGCCGGTTGCGCTTCCACCATCAACGATCAGACGAATTACGCAGCGCTGCCGAACGAACAGTTTCCGCTGAAGACCGTGCCGGTCGAAAACATCAAGCCGGAGCTGCGCCGCACCGAAGTCGCCTATGTCACCCCGTATGCCCCCGGCACCGTGGTCGTCGATACGCCGGCCCGCCGCGCCTATTATATTCTCGGCAACGGCCGCGCGATCCGGTATGGCGTCGGCGTCGGCCGTGCCGGACTGGCGCTTGCCGGCAATGCCTATGTCGGCCGCAAGGCCGAATGGCCGACCTGGACGCCCACCGCAAACATGCAGCGCCGCGAGGAGCGATACCGGAAGCTCGCAGGCGGCATGCCGGGCGGCCCGAACAATCCGCTCGGCGCCCGCGCCATGTATCTCTATCGCGGCGGCAACGACACGCATTTCCGCATCCACGGCACTAACCAGCCGCAATCGATAGGGCTTGCCATGTCGAGCGGCTGCATCCGCATGATGAACCATGACGTCGTCGATCTCTACAGCCGCGTCAATGTCGGCGCCAAGGTCGTCGTCATCCAGGCCTGATCCACCGCCAGGCCGCTAAGAAAGCCCGCCGTTTCAGCCACGGCGGGCTTTCTTTGTTTCTTTCACAGGACCCCGTCAGAAGCCCGAAAGCACCAGCTTGCCCTTGGTGCGGTTGCTTTCGACCATCGCATGCGCCTTCTTCAGGTTCATGGCGTTGATCGGCCCCAGAGTTTCGGCAAGCGTCGTGCGGATCTTTTTGGCATCGACCAGTTCGGCGACGTGGTTCAAGAGCTTGTGCTGCTCGATCATGTCCGCGGTCTGGAAGACGGCACGGGCGAACATCATTTCCCAATGCACCGACAGCGCCTTGCTCTTGAAGGCGCGCAGGTCCATCGGTTCCTTCGGATCGTCGATCAGCGCCAGCCGGCCCTGCGGGGCGATCAACTCCAGGATATCCTTGAGATGGTTTTCCGTGTGGGTCGTGGAGAAGACGAAGGCGGGTGCGCCGATCGCCATCTGGGCAAGCTGCGGCCCCATAGGCTTCGAATGGTCGAGCACATGGTGGGCGCCGAGTTCCTTGATCCACCCTTGCGTCTCCGGCCGCGATCCGGTGCCGATCACCGTCACGTCGGAGAGTTCGCGCAGGAGCTGGATGGCGATCGAGCCGACCCCGCCGGCGCCGCCGATAATCAGCACCGCGTTCCAGGCACCCGCCACCTTGTCCTGCACCTTCATGCGGTGGAACAGTGTCTCATAGGCGGTGATCGCCGTCAGCGGCAGGGCGGCGGCCTCCTCGAAGCTCAGGGTCTTCGGCTTGAAGCCGACGATGCGCTCGTCGACCAGATGGAATTCCGCATTGGTGCCCGGCCGGTTGATCACGCCGGCATAATAGACCTCGTCGCCCGGCTTGAGGAGTTTGACGCCCGGGCCGACCGCCTTCACCACGCCGGCAGCGTCATAACCGAGGATCCTGTGCTGGCCGGGCTCGACCGCGGCCGAGCGGCGCACCTTGGTATCGACCGGATTGACCGAGACAGCCTTGATCTCGACGAGCAGGTCGCGGCCCGCCGCCTCCGGCATGGGCAGATCGATGTCGATCAGCGAGGTTTCGGCGGTGATGGGCTGGGGCATGTTGAAGCCGACGGCGCGCATGGAACGTCTCCTTGGTGTGTGTCCTGTTGTCCGGAGACTAGATGGCGCCTATGTTCAATGAGCGCAAGAATGCACATTTTTGGTCTATAGTACCGAAAAGTATACCGTGAAAGGACGCTGACCATGTCGAAACCCCGTGCCAAGCTGACCGACAATTTCCCTGGCTGCCCGGTGGAATCGACCCTGAGTTTCCTCGACGGAAAATGGAAGGGCGTCATCCTTCATCATCTTCTGGAAGACGGCACGCTGCGCTTCAACGAACTGCGCCGCCGCATTCCAGCGGTCACCCAGCGCATGCTGACCAAGCAGCTGCGGGAACTGGAAGAGGCGGGTCTGCTGTCGCGCACCGTATTTCCAGTCGTGCCGCCGCGTGTCGATTATGCGCTGACGCCGATCGGCCGCAGCCTGGAGCCGGTCATCGCCGCGCTTCGCCTCTGGGGCAAGGAACACGTCATCTGCGAAGGCGGCAAAAAGTACATGGTCATGCCGGAGGAAGAGGCTGCGTCGAAAGCGGCTTAGTCATCGAAGCGCTGCGTGTTCATGCGGACTCTAACGGGAGACGGCAGCGCAAGCCACCCCCCCTCATCCGACCCTTCGGGCCACCTTCTCCCCGCTGGTGAGAAGAGGGAATGTGCCGCGACCTATCGTTTATCCTCTCCCCCTCGGGGAGAGGTCCGCCGAGCAAAGCGGAGGCGGGGTGAGGGGGCTGCGGGCTCTCAAGCCGTCGCGGTCTTCCGGTCGAGCGCCGCAGAGACCGCAAACACCCCAAAGCCCAACAGCGACAGCGCCGCTCCCACATAGCCGGTCGCGGCAAAACCCCAGCCCCAGGCGATCACCAGCCCGCCGAGCCAGGCGCCGAGGGCATTGGCGATATTGAAGGCCGAATGGTTGGAGGCGGCGGCCAGTGTCTGCGCGTCGGCGGCGACATCCATCAGCCGCGTCTGCAGCGCGGGTCCGGCGGCAAACCCGCAGCCAATCAGGAAGACGCAGAGGCAGAGCACGACCGGATATTCGGCCCACAGGCCAAAGGCGCCCATGACGACGATGTTGAACAGCATCACGCCGCCGATCGTGCCCTTGAGCGACAGGTCGGCCAGCCGCGAGCCGACAATATTGCCGACATTCATGCCGATGCCGAACAGCGTCAGCACGATCGCCACCATGCTGACCGACATCCCGGCCGTCACGGTCGTGGTCGAGGCGATGTAGCTGAACACCGAAAACATGCCGCCGAAGCCGACCGCCGCGATGCCGAGCGTCAGCCATACCTGCGCGCGGCCGAAGGCGCTCAGCTCGCGCCAAATGCTGGCGCCCTCATGCACTGCGTCGCGCGGCTGGAAATACCAGAGCAATGCTACCGTCACGACGCCGATGCCCCCGACCAGGAAGAAGGCGGCGCGCCAGTTGAGCATCTGTCCCATGAAGGTGGCGATCGGTGTGCCGACCAGGGTCGCGACGGTGAGGCCGAGCATCACCCGGCCGACGGCGCGGGCACGTTTGTTGGGTGGCACCATCGAGGCAGCCACGAGAGCCGCGACGCCGAAATAGGCGCCATGCGGCAGGCCGGTGATGAATCGCAGCGCGGTAAAGCTCCAGAAATCCGGCGCCATTGCGCTCGAGATGTTGCCGAGCGCGAACACAGTCATGAGGATCAGCAACAGCGACCGCCGCGTCATCCGGGCAGCGGCGACCGCGATGATCGGTGCACCGATGACCACGCCGAGAGCGTAGGCGCTGATCACGTAGCCCGCCATCGGAATGCTGACCTGATAGGTGGAGGCGACATCCGGCAGCAGGCCCATGATGGCGAATTCGCCGGTGCCGATGCCGAAGCCTCCGACCGCCA
The DNA here is from genome assembly GCF_002968535.1 of Neorhizobium sp. T7_12. Lineage (NCBI taxonomy): Bacteria > Pseudomonadati > Pseudomonadota > Alphaproteobacteria > Hyphomicrobiales > Rhizobiaceae > Neorhizobium > Neorhizobium sp. T7_12. The sequence goes on from NZ_PVBK01000007.1 coordinate 36,629, forward strand.
ATGCGATCTCGATCAGGATGACGGCGAGCCGCGAAAGAGCGGGTGCACCATCAAAATCCTGGGCTTCCGAACGGTCCCGTGCGGATTGAAAATCGGCGGCAGTATCGGTCATAATATTGAATCTGCTGGAAAAAAGACGCGGGTAGGATGTGGGAGGCATCCACCCGCTCTGGAGGTGAGTGGGTCATCGAAATGACCGACCGTCAGGCTAACATGGCATTGTGCGTTGCGGTAGTATCCGCCATTTATTCAGGCGTGCCCTCACGGGATTGTGAGTTTTTTCCTGAAGCGACGGCGGGCTTGTTGATAAAGCTCCCGGTCGCAACCATTTCTCTGATGGGCCGTTGTCCCGCGCCAAATCCGCTCCTCTGCAAGCGAGATCAAATGAACCTTTTTGCCGTCTTCAACCGCGATGGCGGTACCTTCCGAACCACCGATATGGACGCCTATTGTGCTCGAGCAGCCGAGACGTTCAAGGCGGCCGGTCACGAGATCGAATGCCATGTGGTGTCCGGCAAGGACGTGGTCGCGACCATGGAAAAGGCGGCCTCGACGACCGGCGTCGAAGGGCTGATCGCCGGTGGCGGGGACGGGACCATCTCCGCGGCCGCCGGCATCGCCTGGAAAAGCGGCCTGACGCTCGGCGTCGTGCCGGCTGGCACCATGAACCTTTTCGCCCGCTCGCTGAGACTGCCGCTCGATATCTGGCAGGTGCTGGATGCGCTGGCCGACGGCACGCCGGAAAACATCGACATCGCCAGCGCCAACGGCAAGAGCTTCGTGCACCAGTTTTCTGCCGGCATGCATGCGCGCATGGTGCGTTACCGCAATTCGATGACCTTCGCCTCGCGGCTGGGCAAGATACGCGCGAGTACGCGGGCGGCGATCGGCGTCATGTTCAATCCGCCGGAATTCGAGGTGGAGTTCAACGCCGGCGGCAAGATCGGGCACCGCAAGGTCTCGGCGATTTCCGTCTCCAACAACGAGTTCGGCCGCGATCCGCTGATGTTCGCCGACAGCCTGACCGGCGGCCATCTCGGCTTCTATGTCGCCGATCCGCTGACGCCGGCGGGCGTGGCGCGGCTGACCTTCGATATCATGCGCGGCCGGCTGAAGGAAAACGCGGCCGTCACGGCGATGACGGCGACCGAACTGGAACTGCACTTCCCCCGCGAGCGCCACGATATCCGCTGCGTCATCGACGGGGAACTGCTGCCCATGGATCGCGACGTGCTCCTGAAGATCCATGCGGGCGAGCTGACCGTGCTGGTCAACAAGCCGCAGGAGCGTGTGACACAGGAACGGGACGGCAGCGGCATCTGAGCGGGCTCGCGGCGATATCTGAACCGTTCTGCCGCCATCTTCAGATGGATGAAACGACCCGATTTCGCCCGAGCGATTTTGCCTCGTACAGGTTCACATCGGCGGCTCTGAGGCATTCAAGAGGATCGAAGCCAGAAGCACAGTGGATAGCTCCTATGCTGGCCGACACCGGAACGGTCGATCGTGAGGCGGAGCGCACATCCAGGCCTTCGATGAGTTCACGGATATCCTTGCACCACCTCAACATCTCGTCGACGGTCAGGCCACCTTGAAAGAGAGCGAACTCTTCGCCCCCGAGGCGGCCCGCTATGGTGAATTGCCCGTCATACGTGGCGAGTATCTGCCCGGTGCGGCGAAGGACCTCGTCACCGGTCGCATGACCGTAGCGATCGTTGATCGATTTGAAGTGGTCGAGATCCAGGAAAATAAGAGCTCCGGTTAGACCCTCCCCGCTGAAGGTCTGCAGTTCCTCCATGAAGGCGCTGCGGTTTAACAGCCCGGTCAGTCCGTCCCGGCGGGACTGCCAGTGAAGTTCCTCGTAGGCGGCGGCCAGTTTCGCGAGTGCGTCAGAGGCCACGGCTTCCGCACGTCGAACGCGTTCTGTCTGGCTGAAAAGCACGGCCGAGGCGGGAATGGAGATAGCAAGCGGGCAAACGATGGTCATCACCAGGCCGGCACCGGCGACTTCCCCGCCCAGCATCGGAACGAAGGCAAACGATAGAGCCAGAGATGCGAGCAGGGACAAAAGTCCGGCAAAGAGTGACTTGGCGATAACAATATGCATCGATTTTGCCGCAAGACTTCAAATATCAAGCTTCCTTAGCCTCCATGAATTTAAGATAGGTTGAAACATTCGCTTAAACATCGATCGTGTGCGGTCAATGCGCTGGTCAATCAATCGCAGGAACAGGATGGCAGCGGCATCTGGGCGAGTTCAGGGCCTGCAATACAACCTCTTGCATCCGCTTGTTCATATCTCGTTAAGTGGGGAGCATTAGATTTTCAACCATTGATAGAATCATTGGTTGGTCTGGCCATGAAGCGCCCGACAAATCGCGGCAATACCCATCAAGGGTGGTGCGTCGCGGGCGAGGGCCGGCATGACTTCCATCTCCGCTGTTCAACCTGCGGCTCTGCTGATCCTTCAGCAGGCGAGCGCCCAGCCTGCCGAAACTGACGAAGACAAGGAAAAGAAAGCCGATCTCGTCAAGGTGGCAAACGGTATTACCGGAGAGCCCGCTGAAGAGACGCTGAAGGCCGCCTTTGCGATCAGCGTCGCATTCATGGAACTGGACGCCAAGGGTGAACTGGCCGCCGAGGCGATGGAATTTATCGACTCGGATCAATTCAAGGTCACCGACCTGACCGTCAAGCAGACGCTGAAGCAGGTGATCTCCGAAAGGGGATGGGAATTCATGCAGCTGGTGAAACAGCAGCAGGAGGCCCATGACGGTGCTATTTCGCGCGAAAACCTCTTCGCAATCGTGCTTCCCCAGATGATCGTCAAGAACCGCGAGCGTTTCACCGAAGACGAGATCGAGCTTTCGGTGAAGTTCGAGGACAAGAGCGGCATCATCGTCTTCATTCCCGACAGCGAGGGGAACAGCACCTATAGCGACCTCATGAACGCGATGAAGGAGGAAGAGATCAACGCTGCCACGACCGGCGACGAGACGGCTTTACGTGAACTCGGCATGGAACTCGGTTCATACGCCACCGCCTGGAGTGATGCATTCGGCTTCAAGCCAGGCGATGTATTTATGTTTGTTGACGTGAAGGATATTCTCTACGCAGCATGGATGAAGCCCTAAATCCGCGTCAGGTAGGTCTGATAGTCGAAATCCGAGACCGTGCGCAGGTAGGTGATCGCCTCCTTGCGCTTCGTGTCGCCGTAAAGCTTCTGATATCGCGCGCCAAACACGTCGGCGATGAAGGGCGAGGCGGAAAACTCCTCGACCGCCGTCAGGAAGTCGTGCGTCAGCTTGTTTGCACCGATCGGCGGCTCCTTGCCCGGTTCGGTTGCAGGGCCCGGATCGAGCGTTTCGTCCAATCCTAAAAGCATGCCGCCGAGGATGGCGGTGAGCAGCAGGTACGGATTGACGTCGGCGCCGGCGACGCGGTGTTCAATGCGAGCGGCAGGCCCTTGGACATCCGGAATGCGCACCGCAGTCCCTCGATGACCGTAGCCCCAGTCGATATCGACCGGCGCGAACGAACCTGGCTGGAAGCGGCGGTAGGAATTGGCAAACGGCGCGAAGATCAGCTGTGCATCGCGCATCGTCTTCAACATTCCAGCGCAGACAGATTTCAGCCGCAGCGGATCGCCACCCCTGGCATCCAGCACATTGTTGCCGTCCCGGTCGACGATGCTCGCATGCACATGCAGGCCGGAGCCCGCATGCTCCGCATAGGGTTTTGCCATGCAGGTGGATTTGAGACCATGTTTCCTGGCCGCCTGTTCGGCGATGCGCTTCAGGTAGATGCAGTCGTCGGCGGCCGCCAGTGCATCGGCGCGGTGCAGGAGATTGATCTCGAACTGGCCGGGGCCGAATTCCGCGGTCGTCGCATCGGCCGGCAGGTCTTGGAGTTTCGCCCAGGCTCGCACCGTCTGCAGATAGTCGTCGAGCGCATCGAGGGCCCTCATGTCGTAGAGCTGGAAGCCGTTCGGCTCGCCGCGATACATGAGGCTGGCCGGCGGGCGTGGCCTGCCGGTCTCGCGCCAATCGTCCTCGATCACGTAGAATTCGAGCTCGGTCGCCACGACCGGCGTCAGGCCGCGTTCGTCGAAGCGCTTGAGAAGGGCTGCGAGGATGGCGCGGGGATCCATGAAGGAAGGCGTGCCATCGAATTCGTGCATGGTCGAGAGAACCTGCTTCGACCCTTCCGGCGCCCATGGCATCGGCGCAAGGCTACGTCGGTCGGGAAGGCAGATCCCGTCCGGATCACCGACCGATAGCGACAGGCCAGTAATGTCGTCGTTGTCATCGCCCCAGATATCCAGCGACTGGGTGGAGGAGGGCAGGCGCACCGTACCGTCCCAGACCTTCTTTTCAGCCTCGAGCGGAATCTGCTTGCCGCGCAGGTCGCCGTTCATGCCGACGAGCAGGATTTCGATGCGGGGCGGGGCGGTCTCGTCAGCCATGGGAAATGTCTTCTGCGGGGTGTTGCGGAACTCTGTTCGTAGCCGATAAGAATTGACGGCACAATCTAGGGCAGAGAGACAGTCATGACCGATATGCCGCCGCTTTCCAATCTCGCCGCCATCGATGCCGCGCATCACCTGCACCCGTTCTCGGACATGAAGCAGCTGAACGCCAAGGGTGCGCGGGTCATCCAGCGCGCGGAAGGCGTCCATATCTACGATTCGACGGGCAAGAAATATCTCGACGCCTTTGCCGGCCTCTGGTGCGTCAATGTCGGTTACGGCCGCAAGTCGATCGCCGACGCCGCTTATGCCCAGATGCAGGAACTGCCCTATTACAACACCTTCTTCGGCACCACGACGGCGCCGGCGGCATTGCTCGCCCAGAAGATCGCCTGCCATACCGGCGAAAAGCTGAAGCGCGTCTTCTTCACCAATTCCGGCTCGGAGGCGACCGACACCTGGTTCCGCATGGCGCGGGTCTACTGGAAGGCCCTGGGCAAGCCGGAGAAGACCTTGGTCATCGCCCGCAAGAACGCCTATCACGGCTCGACGGTCGCCGGCGCCTCGCTCGGCGGCATGAAGCTGATGCACGAACAGGGCAATCTGCCGATTGAGGGCATCCACCACATCAACCAGCCCTATTGGTATGCCGAGGGCGGCGATCTCTCGCCTGCCGAATTCGGCCTGAAAGTCGCCCGAGAGCTCGAGGCGAAGATCGACGAACTCGGCGAGGATCGGGTCGCTGCCTTCGTCGCCGAGCCGATCCAGGGGGCAGGGGGCGTTATCATTCCACCCGAGACCTACTGGCCGGAGATCGCCCGCATCTGCAAGGCGCGCAACATCCTGCTCGTTTCCGACGAGGTGATCTGCGGCTTCGGCCGCCTGGGTACCTGGTTCGGCCACCAGCATTTTGGCTTCGAGCCGGATCTGGCGCCGATCGCCAAGGGCCTGTCCTCCGGTTATCTGCCGATCGGCGGCGTGCTGGTCAGCGACCGCGTCGCTGACGTGATGGTCGAGGAGTTAGGCGATTTCTACCACGGCTTCACCTATTCCGGTCACCCGGTTGCAGCTGCCGCTGCGCTCGAAAACATCCGCATCATCGAGCAGGAGGGGCTGGTCGAGCGTGTCCGCGACGATATCGGCCCCTATTTTGCCGCTGCCTGGAAAAGCCTGGAGGATCACGCGGTGGTCGGCCAGGCCGAAAGCGTCGGCCTGATCGGCGGCCTGCAGCTTGCGGCCGACAAGGGCACCCGCCGGCGTTATGCAAAGCCCGACGATATCGGCACGCTGGTGCGTAATCACTGTGTTGAGAACGGCCTCATCCTGCGCGCCACCGGCGACCGCATGCTCGCCTCGCCGGCGCTGACCATCAGTCGTTCGGAAGTGGACGAAGTGATCGACAAGTTGCGGGCGGCGCTGGATCATTTGCGGGATAGCATAAGGGACTGAGCGGTCGCCACGAGTCAATCTCCCCCCTTGCGGGGGAGATGCCCCGGCAGGGGAAGAGGGGGATGGTTCAACATACTCTTCGGCAGTCGAGTTCGCGGCGCTACCCCCCTCTGTCACCTCCGGTGACATCTCCCCCGCAAGGGGGGAGAGGGAGCCTGTTGGTCTCTATCTGCCCGGCTCCACCCAGGCATATCCAAACGTGACGCTATCCCGCCCACCTGAGAAGAGATAAGACACGACCTTGGTCGCCGGCGCCAAACCTTCCGCCGCAACCCCGTTCGCCTGCAGATATGGCTTGAGAGCACCGAGCATTTCCCCGCCTCCCTGCCAGACGATCAGCCCCGGCCGGTTTCTCTCCGCCTCGCCGAGCGGCGGCGTCTGCCCGAAACTTTGCAGCAGCACGCGGGCCTGCGGCAGTTCCAGTCGGGCGCTTCCGGCAAGATAGGGGTCGTCGGTGATCACATAGGCCGGCTTGGCACCGGCATGCTCCGCCACCACCTGTTCGATGAACGGCCCGGACGGCAGGTTTTCCTTGGTATAATCGCCGAACATCGGGCCGATGAAATTGCCAACCGCGATATAGACGACGAAGCCGAGCGCCAGCCCCGCCACCGGAAACAGCAGCCGCGGAATGCTGCGGCTGGTGTCCGCTTTGGCGGCCTCGAGCTTCAGGCAGAGATAGAGGGGTAGCAGTACCAGGAACGGTGACAGCCATTTCTCGCTGATGCTGGTGGCGCCGAAACCGAGCCCGATCAGTCCGACAGCAATCAGGCAGATGACGAGCGTCCGGCCAATCACCCGCGTCCATTGGTTCGTCGCTCGCCAGGCATCGATGAGCGGCCGCCGGAAGGCGATCAGGAAAAAGGCGAGCACCGGCAGCCCGCCGGCCAATACCGCCGCCAGAAGCGTGCCGATACCGGACAGCCGGTCGAGAATGGGGTTGCCCGACGCGTCCGCGCGCATCGCCTTGATCGTCCCGGCCGTCGCTTCGCCCAGGTTTCCGAGCACCCAAAGCCCGTGCGGCAGGCACATCACCGCTGTGACGGCAAGTGCCGGGATCAGTCGCCAGTCGAGAATGCGCTTGCGCAGCTCCGGTTCCGGCAGGATGGCGAGGATCGCCGCGACGGGCACGATGACGAAATTATACTTGGCGATCAGCCCGAACCCGACTGCGATGCCGGTGAGCAGATAGGTCCAGAGGGTCGGCCGCGTCAGCGTCTTGAGGAAACCGTAGAAGAACAGCGCGACGGCAAACAGCGTGGCGATCGCATGCGTCAGGTCCCGCTGCGCCATGACGCTGACCGCCGGCATGGCGATCACGCCGATCATGGCGATGGCAACGAGCCGCTGATCTTTCAGCAACACCCGCGCCGCAAGCCCATAGACCGCACAGGTGAGGAACAGCAGCAGGTTCTTGACCAGCGCGACCGCAAGGACCGACGGGCCGATCAGGTGGACGGCCCCGTATTGCAGCCAGTTGTAGAACGGCGGCTGACGGCCGTAGCCCATCAGCAGGAACTGCGACTGGTAGAGCTGTTCCGCCTCGTCGCTTTCGAGCGCCTCCGAGCGCAGCACCCTGAGGATGATCGCGAGCACATAATATGCCGCGATCAGCCGGAGGATGAGGTCGGGACGGCGGGCAAGCGCGTCACTGATGCGCCGCATCGCCCTCATAGACTTCCCTGACGATGTAGCTGAGCGAGTTGTCATCGCGGTAATAGGTGCGGGCGATCATTTCCGCGATAATGCCGGTGGTGATCATCTGTACCGCCGACAGGAACAGCATGACGCCGATGAGGAACAGCGGCCGTGTGCCGATGTCGTTGCCCATGATGAACTTGTCGATGAACAGGTAGAAGAGGATGATCGCCGACAGCGCCCCCAGCCCGAGGCCGAGCGAGCCGAAGAAATGCCCGGGCCGCGCCTTGAAACGCATGAAGAACATCACCGACAGCAGATCGAGAATCACTCGGAAGGTGCGGGAAATCCCGTATTTGGAAACGCCGTGCTGGCGCGCATGGTGGGTCACCGGCATTTCGCCGATCCGCGAGCTCGGCACTACGCCTGCGACCCAGGCCGGAATGAAGCGGTGCATCTCGCCCATCAGCTTGACCTGCTTGATCACCGATCCGCGATAGATTTTCAGCGAGCAGCCGTAATCATGCAGCCGCACGCCGGTGATGCGGCCGATCAGCCGGTTGGCGATGAAGGAGGGCACCTTGCGCAGCAGCAGCCCGTCCTGGCGATTCTTGCGCCAGCCGACCAGCAGGTCCAGCTCGCGCCGCTCCAGCTCGGCTACCATGCCGGGAATATCCTTCGGGTCGTTCTGCAGGTCGCCGTCGAGCGTGGCGATCAGCCGGCCGTTCGCCTGGTTGATGCCGGCCTGCATGGCGGCGGTCTGGCCGAAATTGCGCTGCAGCGCGACGATCTTCAGGTCGAGGCCGGGACGGTTCAGCGCTTCGCGGGCATTGGCGATCGTCGCGTCCGTGCTGCCGTCGTCGACGAGGATGAGTTCCCAGTTCGCCGCGTAGCCGGCCATCGCCGCGCAGATCCGTTCGATCAGCGGGCGCACGCTTTCTTCTTCGTTGAAGAGGGGCACGACGAGGGACAGTTCGATCGGCTCGGCCGTCTCGATGCGGCTGGTCACCGACTCTGCTGTTGTACGCACCTTGCGTTTCTCCTAAACCACGGGCTTGAAGGCCCTCTGATAATGGCCGAAACCCGAAATTTCACATGGGGCACCCTACTATATGAAGAATTCTCCGGTTGCCAGCCGCCGGGCGTGGATAATTCGCCACGCGATGACGCTCGCAACAGTGGCGATCATTCTCGTCTACGCCGCCTTCATTCAATGGGCCTGGGGCTGGCAGAGCGTCGTGTCGCTGTGGAGCAGCGCCGGCTGGGGTTCGGCGGCGGTAGCGCTGGCGCTGCTGCTTGGCACCTACGTTCTGCGCACCTGGCGTATCTACGACTACTTTCCCGTCGAGACCGGCGGCCGGTTCGGCACGCTGCTGAGGCTGGTCCAGGTCCATAACCTCTTGAACATCATGCTACCCTTCCGCACAGGCGAAGCCAGTTTTCCGCTGCTGATGAAGCGCGAGTTTGGCCTGGGCGTTGCGCGCAGCACCGCGGCGCTATTGGTCATGCGGCTCTTCGATCTGCATGCGCTGCTCGCCGCCGCCGGCACGGGGCTGGCGCTGCAGACAGGAAAGCTCTGGACCTGGGCGCTCTGGTTCGCCTTCCTCATCCTGCCGGCTATCGCCTTCGCGCTGCGCGGCCCGACCTTCCGGCTTGCAGCCAAGGTCCTGCCGGACAAGGCGAAAAAACTGCTCGACGAGGTCGAAGCCGGCATGCCGCTCGATGCAAAAGCCTTTGCCCGTGCCTGGGGTGCGACACTGATCAACTGGTTCACCAAGATCGCCGTCCTCGCCTGGGTCCTCGGCCTGCTTGGCGGGCTGTCCATCGCCGCAAGCTTCGGCGGTGCGCTCGGCGGCGAACTTTCTTCGGTGCTCCCCATGCATGCACCGGCCGGCGTCGGCACCTATCCCGCCGGCATCACCGCCGGCGCCATCGCCTTCGGCGCCGGCACGGCCGGACTGCCCCTGGCGGAACTCGGCCAGGCGGCGGTCAACACGCATCTGCTGGTGATCGTTTCGTCGCTGGTAGGAACGGCGCTGTCCTTGCTGGCGGCGAGGCCGGCAAAGATCGAGTGATCAGGCGATCTGCAGGCCGAGATGTTCGACCATCGGCAGGTAGTCCTTGTCCCTATGCAACAGGCGGTGGCCGCGTTCGATGCAATAGGTGCCGATAATCATATCTATCGTCTTCCGCACGGTGACGCCTCGATCCCGAAGAAGTCGGTAATTGGCCGCCGCCTTTACTGCGAGCGAGGGCGACAGCATTTGTGCGGCGGGAAAGTCGCGGAAGTTTTGTTCGATCCAACGGGCTTGATGGTAATCGCGAGCGCCCTGGAGCACTTCGAGCATGATGATATCGCCGACAAGAACAGTGCCTTGGGCTATGAAGGAGCGCAGCCTACCCGCGACGTCGACATCGTCTTTTCGGAACAACGAGATCCAGACCGAGCTGTCGGCGACGATCATTCGCGGCCCTCTAAGCCCCAATCGGCAAAGCGAATGGAGTCTTTGCGCATGTCATCGAGATCGCCATCCCAACCGATGCCTTCGAGATTGTCGACCGCGCGCATCTGCCTGCGGATCCGAACGAGATCCTTCAATGCCTGCTCCACCGTCGCCTTCTTCGTCGGCAGGCCGGTCAGTTCCATTGCTTCGGTGATCAGTTCATCATCGAGTTCGATATTGGTGCGCATAGCCACCTCGTGTGTATGAATTCCGAAAATCATACACCAAGGTGGTTGGCCTCACAACATCACTGAAACGCCGTCTCATAAAAGCTTCTCAGCTTGCGCGAATGCAGTGTCTCGGTCGGCATGGCCGCGAGTTTCTGCACGGCGCGGATGCCGATCTGCAGGTGCTGGCTGACCTGGGTACGGTAGAAGGCGGTCGCCATGCCGGGCAGTTTCAGTTCGCCATGCAGCGGCCGGTCGGAGACGCAGAGCAGCGTCCCGTAGGGCACCCGGAAGCGGAACCCGTTGGCGGCGATCGTCGCCGATTCCATGTCCAGGGCGATTGCCCTCGACTGGGAGAGGCGCTTCACCGGTCCGCGCTGGTCGCGCAGTTCCCAGTTGCGGTTGTCGATGGTCGCGACCGTGCCGGTGCGCATGATCCGCTTGAGCTCGAAGCCCTGGTAGCCGGTGACCTCTTCGACGGCGCTTTCGAGCGCCTGCTGCACTTCGGCAAGCGCCGGGATCGGAATCCATACAGGCAGGTCGTCGTCGAGCACGTGGTCCTCGCGCACATAGGCATGGGCCAGCACATAGTCGCCGAGGCGCTGGCTGTTGCGCAGGCCGGCGCAATGGCCGACCATCAGCCAGGCATGCGGTCGCAGCACGGCGATATGGTCGGTGATCGTCTTGGCGTTCGAAGGTCCGACGCCGATATTGACGAGCGTGATGCCCGCATGACCCTTTTTCTTCAGGTGATAGGCGGGCATCTGCGGCAGGCGGACGACCGGGTCGGTTTCCGGCTTGTCGCTGCCTGCAAGCGTGACGACATTGCCGGGCTCGACGAAGGCCGTATAGCCGTCGCCGCCCCGCGCCATCATCTCGCGCGCCCAGGTGGCGAATTCGTCGATGTAGAACTGGTAGTTCGTGAACAGTACGAAGTTCTGGAAGTGATCGGCGCTGGTCGCCGTATAGTGGCTGAGCCGGGCCAGCGAATAGTCGATGCGCTGGGCGGTGAACGGCGCAAGCGGCGCCGGCTCTCCGGGCACCTGGTCATATTCGCCGTTGGCGATCAGGTCGTCGGTGTTGTTGAGATCCGGCGTGTCGAAGAGGTCGCGCAAAGAGATGTCGGCCAGCGAACTGGTCGCCGATGCTTCCACATGCGCGCCTTCGCTGAAGGCGAAATGCAGCGGGATCGGTGTCGTCGATTCCGAGATCGTCACCGGAACGCTGTGGTTGCGCATCAGGAGGCCGAGCTGCTCTTTCAGGTAATGCCGGAACAGCTTCGGGCGGGTGATCGTCGTCGTATAGACGCCGGGCGACGAGACATGGCCGTAGGAGAGGCGCGAGTCGGCGTGGCCGAAGGAGGTCGTTTCGATGCTGACCTGCGGATAGCAGGCACGGTAGCGGCCGGTCACGGCCGCACCATCGGCAAGCGCCCCGAACGCATCGATCAGGAATTTCGTATTGCGTTCGTAAAGTTCGGTCAGCGCATCGACCGCCTCGACCGGATTGTCGAAGGCGCGGGGCTCTACCGGGCTGGGGCTGATGAAGGAAAGCGGGGTCAAGGAAAAGATTCGTGTGTTCATGCGCTATTATAGAGAGAACTCAATAACAATCAAACGACGTTGAAAGGCTCCCGCCGATTGAACACCTGAACTTTTTTCAAAGCGCGGCGACGCAGTTCGGCGTGGCGGGATGATAACAGGGCACCCCGGTGCCAAGATGCACGCGCAGATCGTTGCGCGCCGGAACGGCGACGAGTGCGGCAAAGGCGAATGCGAAAATGGTCATGATCAGCGTTACGATTGTCAGGCGGCGTGCAAGGATGGTCATGGTTCTCTCCCCAAAGCCAATGACGGCAGAATAAAGGCGCGGGGCTGAATGCGTCCTGAGAGAGGGTTTCATCTAGCGTTCAGAATGGTTAACGCCGAAAGGGGGCGGAATGCGCGACGAATCGTCTATGACCTCCGTCGCTGGTTTCATCCTCGGCGAGGAGTCGGCACACCTCGCAGAGCACCGCGTTCATGAAAAAGCCGGCCACGAGGGCCGGCTTCGAAATTGGTCTGTCGGTGGAGAGGTCATCCCGTGCATTGGTGCGACCTGCGCGGGATGCGGTATCTTGAAGCAACTGCTTAGTTATGCGGACGCAACGTACCGTCGTAGTAGTCGCCTTCGTCCTGTCCACCATCGAGATCGGCATTGCCGCTCGCGTTGTTGTTGTACATGTAGCCGGTGCTCGGATAGATGCTGCCGGTCGACATGGTGTCCACGCCTTGACCGCGATCCTGGCCGCGATCCTGCTGGAGGGTCGGCGGCGATTGCGGCAGGCCGTTCGGGTCAGGATAGACGGCATCCTGCGCCATGGCTGCACCAGTAAAACCTGCTGAAATGATAAGAGCGGCAATACCGGAAGTCAGATAGGTTCTCATTGTCCTGTCCTTTCCATCTGTTCTTATGGTGCGGAGCGAGAGGTTCATCGCTCCGTCCGAGGTACAAATCCCTGGAAGGGAGGATCGTTCCAATAGAAATGGAGCGGAGCCGCCAACTAGCGGTTTTTTTTGAACGGCAAAAAGCCTGTAATATTGCGGGAAACCGGCGGCGCGGTGCCAAATGCAGGAAATCTCACGAAGAAGAGCATCAACGTGATTGATTCGTGGAAAAGCTTCACTTAATCTTGAACTCGATGGCTGGTTTCAGAGTCCGGCCATCACGCACCGGAAAGACGATTGCGACCCGTCTTTCCAATCGGTGTCTTGAATGAACTGCGAATACCAGCCGCTCGCGCGGCTGGTATTTCATTTTTTTCGTATGTTTGCTGTCTGTTTGATCCCGCACCGGGCAGGGCTCTGTGCGGCTATCGATGGTGAACGAACTTCAGGGTTAGTTCGGGCGGTTGACGCCGCTGTAGTAGTCGCCGCTGTCCAGGTCGGAAGCACGGTTATCGCGGCCACCGCCATTGTTGAACGGAAGCTTGCCGTCCTGGCGATCGATGCTGCCGGTGTTCAGGCGATCGATGGTTGTGGCAGGTCCGGTCTTCTGGGTGCCCTGGTAGTAGTCGCCTTCAGCAAGTGCTGCACCGGCGAACGAAACCGAAGCGATCAGCGCTGCGGCGAGGGCGGAAGTCATCTTTGTCATTGTCTTATGCCTTTCAGAGTTGCCCGCGGCAGTGAGTTTGCGACCCGGCCTGCGGACATATGTGCGATATCTTGAATAGGAGGCGGTTAGTTCGGACGAACTGCGCCTTGGTAGTAGTCGCCACGGTCCAGGATGACGGTGCCGTCGAACGACTGGTTCGACTGGTCGGAACCCTTGGCGCGAGCGATCGAACCGGTGTAGCCGAAGCTGTCGACGCGGGCGCCATGGACGGACTGAGCCTGCTGGGTGGGCTGTGCACCTTCGTAATAGTCGCCTTCATCGGCGAGAGCGGCGGTGGCGAAGGAAGCCGAAGCGATGAAGGCTGCGGCGATAGCGGAAGTGATCTTGGTCATGGTGGTAGTCCCTTCAGAGTTACCCGCGGCTTTGAGTTTGCGACCTGGCCTGCGGAGATTGTTTCGGTATCTTGAATGAGCTGCGATTAGCTCGGGCGGTTTGCGCCGTCGAAATAGTCGCCGCTGTTGACGTCGGCCTTCTGGGCATCAACCTTCTGGCCGATGCTGCCGGTCTGAACGTGGTCGACGGTAGCGGAAGCCTTGGAGGCGCCTTCGTAGTAGTCGCCTTCAGCGAGGGCGACGGAAGCGAACGAAGCCGAAGCAATAAGGGCTGCGGCGATAGCGGAAGTGATCTTGGTCATGGTGGTAGTCCCTTCAGAGTTACCCGCGGCTTTCAGTTTGCGACCTGGCCTGCGGAGATTGTTTTGGTGTCTTGAATGAGCTGCAGTTAGTTCGGACGAACTGCGCCTTCGTAGTAGTCGCCACGGTTCAGGATGACTGTGCCGTCGAACGACTGGTTCGAACCCTGGGCGTTGGAGACCGAGCCCGTGTAGCCGTAGCTGGCCGAACCCTGGGCCTTCTGATGTGTTGCCGGGTGCTGCTGGCCGGCCGACGGCGGAGTAGCGCCTTCGTAGTAGTTGCCTTCAGCTAGAGCGGCGGTAGCGAACGAAGCCGAAGCGATAAGGGCTGCGGCGATAGCGGAAGTGATCTTAGTCATGGTGGTAGTCCCTTCAGAGTGTTCCGCGGCTTTTAGTTTGCGACCTGGCCTGCGGAGATTGTTTCGGTATTTTGAATGAGCTGCGGTTAGTTCGGGCGGTTTGCGCCGTCGTAGTAGTCGCCGCGACCGATCGGAGCCGGGATCTGGTTCTGTTGATCCTGAGCAATGCTGCCGGTCTGAACGTGGTCGACGGTGGCGGAAGCCTTGGAGGCGCCTTCGTAATAGTCGCCTTCAGCGAGGGCGACGGAAGCGAACGAGGCCGAAGCGATGAGGGCTGCGGCGAATGCGGAAGTGAGCTTGGTCATTGTCTTTATCCTTAGGTTATGTTCGGTTCGGTCTTGGGTCCGAACCAGAGTGAATTTCTGTTTGCGATGCTGATATCGGACCGATCGGTTCGATCCGGAAGCCCCCCATTTCGGCGACTGCTGTCAACGAAACGTTGACAGCGAAAACTGCTTGGAAAAAATGCACGTAAAACGTGCTTATCGTGGTTATTTCTCGGAAAAAGCCACGAATAAATCGATTAAGTTACGATTTGGTAAGATAATTAATAAGTGAAATCAGTGTGATATATGGTTCGAAAAAGAATTGCACCGACTGCGTGTAATTTTCGGGAAATCATGTCATTTTCGAGGCTTTTATGTGGCGTAAATAGTGTTCAATAGGTATTCAAGCTTTTCACAAAACTGTGACATTGAAATTTCGCGAATTTTTACGCCCCAAATCGATGCCGTTCGCGTGATCAAATTGCCTTTTCTTGATGCGGCGCAGCAAAATATTCAGGCACCTCTTGACGGTTGGAAACCAAAAATGGCCGTGCCGTTGCCGGCGCGGCCATTTCTGCACTTCTTATATGGGACGATATTCGGGCGATCGGCTTAGAGGCGGGTCCACGTCTGCGACTTGCAAAGGATGGCGAGGACGCAGCCCTTCATCTTAAGCGAATTGCCGTTGACCGAGCCGGACCCGCTATAGGTCTTGTCCTCCGCGGGATCGGTGATCTCGCCGCTATATTCACCGTCCTTGCCGGAGAGCTTGCCGATCTGCTTGCCCGAATGTTTGCCGGTCTTCAGCGTCACGCAATAGGCGGTGCCGCATTTGCCGATCACCGCGGTCTCGCCGCTGGCGGTCTTCCAATTGCCTTCGATCGGCTCTGCGGCCCGGGCTCCGGTCGCGGCAAGTGCCAGCACGGCAACAAGCATCAGTCTGCGCATCATGATTGTTCTCCTCCTTCGCTTCCGCCGCTGAGCTCTTCGAGAGCAGACAGACGGCGCGGTTTCCTCCAGTTCGCACCCCTCTGGACGAACTCGTGCCGAAATTTATCTTACGCACACGTAAAGGTAAATATGAGTTTGGGCCCGATATGGCAGAATTTCAGCGCTCGGGAAGGCCGGGGCTTTCCACAGCCCTGGAGACAGGTTCACCGAACCGAACCGTATTCGTAGTTAGCGATCGGTTTAAATCGTTTTCTAAACTTTTCGTAAAAATCTCCGCAAATTCCTTAAAATGCAAGGCATCCCATGTTTAACAAAAACTCAAATTTACGAAGCGTTTGAACTTTGTTTTCGTTGAATTAATCATGCTTTTTAGGCGTCTTTTGGAAGGTTGGGCGCATAGTGAAGTCATCAAACGAGCGGAAAAAATCGCCGGCCGGAAGGATCGAAACAGCCGCTTGAAGACGGT
Organism: Neorhizobium sp. T7_12; assembly: GCF_002968535.1. Taxonomy (NCBI): domain Bacteria; kingdom Pseudomonadati; phylum Pseudomonadota; class Alphaproteobacteria; order Hyphomicrobiales; family Rhizobiaceae; genus Neorhizobium; species Neorhizobium sp. T7_12. Next base: position 52,681 of record NZ_PVBK01000007.1, read on the forward strand.
GATCCGGATGGAGCCCGAAAGGGCAAAAACAGGGCAGACGACGAACAACAGGCTTTAACAGGGATCAAACCGATGGCACGCTTTGAAATGAACAATTCCGGAATGGCCACCATGGGTGGCGAAACCCGCGCTGACACTTTCTGCGAAATGGGCCTGATGTATGCGACCGGTCGTGGTTGCGACGTCGATCTGATCTCCGCACACAAATGGCTCAACATTGCCGCGATCAAAGGCTCCGATCGCGCCGCCGAATTGCGCGCCGACCTCGCTCAGACGATGAGCAAGATGCAACTGGCCGCAGCACTCCGCGCCGCTCGCGAATGGATGACCATGCACTGAGCGCCTTCAGGAGCGCCGTGGTCAACGAATTGACCGGCCCCGCAAGAGGGCCGGCGGGAGAACAATCCAAAAGACAGCACCCATGAGGGATTGGGAGACAGGGCGGTCGGTCTAGACGGGGACGATCGCCGGAAATTGAGACCGCGACCGGCAGGAACAAGGCCGGCGCGGTCGTTTTTCGTATAACCTATAGGCCCTTCAGCACCTTCGGCAGAGCTTCTTCGAACAGTGCCATGTCCGATTCCGGGCCCGTGCTGACGCGGATGCAGCGGTTGAGCTGCGCAACACCCGGCATGCGGATGAAAACTCCGTGCTCCATCAGCCCATCGACGATCGAGCGTGCATAGGCGCCGTCGCGGCCGCAATCGATCGCCACGAAATTGGTGGCGGACGCCAGCGGCTTCAGTCCGTTGGTTTCAGCGATTGCCGCGATCCGGTCCCGCGAGGCCTTGATCTGCCCGATCACCTGGGAGAGGTAGGCCTGGTCTTTCAGCGCCGCGAGTGCCGAGGCGATACCGATCCGGTTCATGCCGAAATGATTGCGGATCTTGTCGAAGGCCTCAGCAGTGCCGGGCGTCGAGATCGCATAACCCACCCGCGAGCCGGCCATGCCGTAGGCCTTTGAGAAGGTCCGGGTGCGGATGATGTTCGGCCGGTCGATCAGGGCGGCGATATCGGGCGTCGCGCCGGCCGGGCCTGTCTCGCAATAGGCTTCGTCGAGAATCATCAGGCAGGTTTCCGGCAGCGCCTTGGCAAAAGCGACGATGCTGTCGGCATCCCACCAGCTTCCCATCGGATTGTCGGGATTGGCGAAATAGACCAGCGGCGCGTTTTCACGGCGAACGGCTTCCAACAGCCCGTCGAGGTTTTCGCGGTCGTCGACGTAAGGCACCGTCACCAGCCGGCCGCCATGGCCGGCCACGTGGAAGTTGAACGTCGGATAGGCGCCGAACGAGGTGACGACCGGCATGCCCGGCTCGATCACCATCCGCACGATTAGCCCGAGCAGGCTGTCTATGCCTTCGCCGACGGCAATGTTGTTGATCTGACAGCGCAGATGCGCGGCGAGCGCCTGCTTCAGTTCGAAATTTTCCGGATCCGCATATTTCCAGGTGCTTGTCGCCGCAGCACTGATCGCCTCGATGACGGAAGGCGCAGGGCCGAAGCCGTTTTCATTGGCGCCGATGCGAGCCTTCACCATGAGGCCGCGATTGCGCTCGATGGCCTCGGGCCCGACGAAGGGGACGGTGGCGGGAAGGGCGCTGATCAGCGGCGTAAAGCGCGAGAATGCGGGCATGGACTTCAGTTCCGGTTCTTTTAAAACCGGCACACAATAGGATCGATTCACCGGCATGCAAGTCTGCTTGGGCTCGATTAGGCTTGATCGCCGCTAAATCTTTTCGCCTCCCGTTTGAAAAGCGCGCCGAGCCTTTCGATGACCTGACGTACCTCCGGCCGGTGCCGGTCGTCGTCATTGGCGACGATCCACATTGTATAGGTGAGCTCTGCGATGATGCCGCCCTCGCGCACCAGGCCGGGAACGGAATCGCCGATGAAGCACGGCAGCACGCCGCGCCCGTTGCCGCGGGCGATCAGTCTCGGCAGGATATCCGGGGAATTGGTCCAGGTCCGAATATCGGCCTCGTGATTCTGGAACACCCATTTATCGGCCGGGGAATGGGAGTTGTCGGTGCCGAGCGAAACCCAGGGCATGGTCTCGTCTTCGGCAAGGCTCTTCGCCCTATATATAGAGTGTGCGACGACGACCGATCGGCGGATCGCCACATTGCCCGATTCCGGCCTCCGGGCGACGATCCCGATATCCGCCTCGCGATAGGTGAAATCGACGCCCTTGTGCAAAGACTTGCAGCAGAGCCGGAACCGGTCCTCTCTGCCCCTGATCTCCGGCGTGTGCTCGCCGATGTAACCGGAAAGCCAGGCATCGGCGCCGATCGAGACGATCGGCATGGCAAAGGCCTGCGCGTTCCAGTCGGCAATGCTGTCAGCGGTCCTTTGCATGGCGCGGACGTGTTCGAGCAGCGTTTCTCCATCCGGCGCCAGCCGATAGCCCTGCTGGCTGCGCACGAACAGGGTCCGGCCGGTTGCCCGCTCGAGCGCCAGCATCCGCCGACCGATCGTCGGGGCACTGAGGCCCGTGCGGGCGGCGGCGCCGCTCAAGCCCCCTTCGCTCGCCACATGCAGGAACAGTTTGAGATCGTCCCAGCCCGCGTCCGTCATATCAGGCACCATATCGTTTCACCGGTGATCTTCCCATCGTTCATGGATGAAAAGCAGCTTTCGCCGGCGCGTCTACAAGCCGAGCGGCAAATCACTAGCTCGATGGCATCGCATCATAGATGGAGTGACCGCCATGCTTCTCAACTGGGTGAGACTTTGGGAACAGCTGAACAAGGGAAAGGACAGGTGCTGCCTGAACGGGCTTCGGCATCCGATGGCCGATCCCCTCGAGGGTGCCGAATGGGCTGGGCTGCTGTGGGTCGTGCCGTTTCTGTCGCGGCTGGCGAGCGGCGGCCATAAGCGGGAGGAAAAGGTCCCCCGACCGCGGGACTATCTGCCCGTCAATGACTCGTCTCGAAGCTCAGCCGGATCACGTGATGCAGAAACTCGGCGTCGATCAGCATGTTGAAGCCGACGGTGACCTTCTCTTCTTCGCGGCGGATCACCGTGCATCCGATGTCGTCATGGATGCCGAGGATTTCGAGGAAGAAGTTGTTCGGCATCGGCAGGGTCGGGCCGACCTCGATTTCCGCACCGTAGAGCGAGATGCTGCGGATCAGGCAGCGGAAGCTGGTTTTGGTGCTGAGATGATGGCCGACAAGGATGACCTTGCCGGGGCGGTCGATCGTGAACTTCTCGAAGGCCCGGTCGCGCGGGCCGTCTTTTCTGGTGTCCTGGTCCATAGTCAAGGGCATCACACCCTCCCGTTTTCATTCCTACTCTGTGACTATATTCCTCCTCCGCTGACACATTCTGAAACGGAATGATAAAATGCGACGGATCGGCGGGGATATTGGAGACAAATCCCGGTTTTAACGCTGTAGAGGCGGTTTTTCCTTTCCGTGTGGGACAGCTGCGAACTCATTGCGCATAATCGGCCATGTCGCGTTGTTGACGGACCAGTGTCGCGGGGATACCCCTTGCGATCGGATTGGTGGTGCTATCAACGAAACCATGATCGGTGTGGGGAGCGAGACGTGACGGGCAGGTTGGTGATAATTGGTGCGGGCCAGGCGGGTTTCGCGCTCGCTGCAAAACTCCGGGCCCTGAAGGATGCGCGGCCGATTACGATCATCGGTTCGGAAAACGTGATCCCCTACCAGCGCCCGCCGCTTTCCAAGAAATATCTGCTCGGCGAAATGGAGTTCGAGCGGCTGACCTTCCGGCCCGAAACCTGGTTTGCCGAAAACGATGTCGAGCTTCTGCTCTCGACCTATGTCGAGGAGATCGACCGCAAGGCAAAGTCCGTCCGTATGCAGGACGGTGCCGTGCTTGAATACGACACCCTGGCGCTCGCCACCGGCTCGACGCCGCGCACGCTGCCGGCAAGTGTCGGCGGCGATCTCGACGGCGTCTTCACCGTACGCGACAAGCGCGATGCCGACCTGCTCGCCGGCGAGATGAAGCCGGGCCGCCGGCTCCTTATTATAGGCGGCGGTTATATCGGCCTCGAAGCGGCCGCCGTCGCCCGTCATCTCGGCCTCGAAGTGACGTTGATCGAAATGGCCGACCGCATCCTCCAGCGCGTCGCTGCAAAAGAGACCGCCGACGTGATGCGCGCCATTCACGACAGCCACGGCGTGATCATCCGCGAAAGGACCGGCCTGCATCGCCTGGTAGGTGGAGGCGGCCCGGAAGGGAAACACGTGCGCGCCGCTGAACTCTCCGACGGGAGCACCCTCGAGGTCGATTTCGTCATCGTCGGCATCGGCGTCAAGCCGAACGACGAACTGGCGCAGGAATGTGGCCTCGACGTTGGCAACGGCGTGATCGTCGACGAGTTCGCCCGCACCTCGGATCCGTCCATCTTCGCCATGGGCGACTGCGCCATGCTGCCCTGGAAGGGCGAGCGCATCCGTCTCGAATCGGTACAGAACGCCGTCGACCAGGCGGAAGCCGCCGCGGCGATCCTTGCCGGCGGCTCGGCGCCCTATGACGCAAAGCCCTGGTTCTGGTCCGACCAGTACGATGTGAAGCTGCAGATCGCCGGCTTCAACATGGGATATGACGAGACGCTGGTGCGCAAGGGCGCCCGCGAGGGAAGCCTGTCGATCTGGTATTTCCGCGAGGGCCGCTTCATCGCCGTCGACGCGATCAACGATGCCAAGGCCTATGTGAGCGGCAAGAAGCTGCTCGACAGCGGCATCGAACCGAGCCGCGCCATCCTCGCCGATCCGGCCGCCGACCTGAAACAGCTCCTCTCCTGAAGGGAAACGCCATGCCGTCTCCGAAGAATCACTTCAAGGCGGCGCTGAAGGCCCGCCAGCCGCAGATCGGCCTTTGGCTGAACATGGGAGAGGCGCTGACAGCCGAGATCGCCGGCCATGCCGGTTTCGACTGGCTGGTGATCGACGGCGAGCACGGCCCCAACGACCTGCGCAGCATTCTGGCGCAATTGCAGGCGCTTGCCACCTCGCCTTCGGAGGTAGTCGTGCGGCCGCCGGTCGGCGAGACCTGGGTCATCAAGCAGATGCTCGACATCGGTGCCCGCACGCTGCTGGTGCCGATGGTCGATTCGGCCGAACAGGCGAGGGAACTCGTCCGGGCCGTGCGTTATCCGCCACGCGGGGTGCGCGGCGTCGGCGCCGCCGTCGCCCGCGCCTCCGGCTTCAACTCCATTCCCGACTATGCCGAGACGGCCGCCGACGAAATCTGCCTGATCGTCCAGGCCGAAACCATGGCCTCGATCCGCGACCTGGAGAACATCGCCGCGGTGGACGGTGTCGACGGCGTCTTCATCGGCCCGGCCGATCTTTCGGCCGACATGGGTTATCTCGGCCGAATGGAGGCTCCGGAGGTCCAGGAGGTGATCGAGAAGGCGATCAGCACGATCGTGAAATCCGGCAAGGCGGCCGGCATCCTGACGTTCAGCGAAACCCTGAACCGCCATTATCTAGATCTCGGCGCGAGCTTCGTGGCCGTCGGCGCCGATGTCACCGAATTTTCCGGCGCACTGCGATCGCTGGCCGGCCGTTACGGCCGTGGCGGTGGCGTCGGCAAGCAGCGTTCGGGCTACTGAGAATCACTGAAGCTGCGGGAATGGAATCACTTGTTGCGATTCGCGTGTCGTGACTGGTGGGAATCGCATGACATTTCCATAAAAGACCTTGCCATCGATATCGTTTCCCAATAATCAGGCCCGACCGGAGAGGTGGCCGAGTGGTCGAAGGCGCTCCCCTGCTAAGGGAGTATACCCGAGAGGGTATCGTGGGTTCGAATCCCATCTTCTCCGCCATTCCAGGCTCGAAACGCCGGCCCAATCCTCAAATCCAATCCCGCTCTGATCGACCTTTGCGCATTGCTCGCAGGACCGCGCAGTCGCGCCCCCGTGGTGGGCGAGGTGATTCCCCTCCGGAGCTTTCCCGAGGCGCTAAGTGGCTGCCAGATAAGCCCTTTCTTAACAAAGCGTAAAATACCACCTAAGGCGGCCCCCGGCTTTGTGTCCTTTCGGCAACAGACTTATGGGAAGCGGGTACCGGAAGGGCGCCCGATTGAAGTTCCAGATTGCATGACCTCCCCCGTCTTGTATTTTCAAATCCAGAAGCGAGGCGGTGGATCGTCCTTCTTCTAGCAATCGACGGGGATGGGGCAGGGAACGCTGTCCTTCAGCAAAAAGAACCCAGACCCATACGAAACTTTGACTGGAGGTCAAAAATGAACATCAAGAGCCTTCTTCTCGGCTCCGCTGCTGCCCTCGCAGCAGTCTCCGGCGCTCAGGCAGCTGACGCCATCGTAGCTGCTGAACCGGAGCCCATGGAATACGTTCGCGTTTGCGACGCTTTCGGCACTGGCTACTTCTACATCCCGGGCACCGAAACCTGCCTCAAGATCGGCGGTTATGTCCGTTTCGAGACCAGCTTGGGCGAATCTACAACCAGCAATACTGTTCGCGCTAACGGCGTTTACGCCCCAGGCGCGGTTCGTGACGGCGACAAGTGGGACTCTTTTGTCCGCGCGCAGCTCGACGTAACTGCCAAGAGCGACACCGAACTTGGCACTCTGACGAGTGTTGCTTCGTTGCGCTTTGAATATGGCGCTGACACGATTTACTCGTCGAACGCCAATACCGTCTACATCAACGAAGCCTACATCCAGCTCGGTGGTTTCAAGGTCGGTCGCTACTACAACCCTTGGGATAAGGGCATCAACGGCGAAAGCGACTGGAACTCGGGCTTCGGCACGACCCGCATGAACTCGGTCGGCTACTTCTACACGGGTAGCGCCTTCACCGCCGGTGTTCAGGTTGACGAACTGTCCCGCGCCATCGGTGCTGGCGGCCAGAACGTTGGTCTCGAAGGTATCGTAAGCACCAAGTTCGGCTCGGTGGCTTTCGACCTTCTCGGCGCATATGACTTCGAAGCCGAAGCAGGCGCAATCCGCGCACTCGTATCGGCTCCGGTCGGCCCGGGAACGCTGCAGGGTCTTGTCGTTTGGTCGAGCGGTCTCGGCGAAGACGTGACTCAGGCTTACTATGACCGTGGTGAATGGGCGCTCGCAGCATCTTATGCTGTCAAGCTTTCGGACAAGTTGACCCTGACTCCGGGCGGCACCTATATCTGGAACGCCGAACCTGATCTGGACGGTGACTGGGGTGGCGACAGTGCTTGGCGCGCTGGTCTGACCCTGGACTACACCATCGTTCCTGGTTTTGTTGCCAAGGTAACTGCAAACTACAACGAAACTCCCGCCGACAAGTTCTGGGATGGCTTCGTTCGTCTCGATCGCACGTTCTAATCATAATGGAACTCCCCCGGTTCGCCGGGGGAGTTCTTTCATAAAAAGACGGCCTTAAGGCCGCTGCGTGGGGAGATACGACCGGGGGATATGGCTGCTTACGCGGCCTTTCCGTGTTTGCCAGTATTAGGGCGGGCATGAATCAGCATTCAGAGAAATTGATCTGGAGGTCAATAAAGTGAACATTAAGAGCCTTCTTCTCGGTTCTGCAGCGGCTCTCGCGGCAGTTTCCGGCGCTCAGGCTGCCGACGCCATCGTCGCTGCCGAACCGGAGCCCATGGAATACGTTCGCGTCTGCGACGCGTTCGGCACTGGTTACTTCTACATCCCGGGCACTGAAACCTGCCTCAAGATCGGCGGCTATGTCCGTTTCGAAGTCGGCTTCGGTGAGGATGCTTATGATCCGAATGGAGATCTTCCGGGTGGCGATGACTGGGATTCTTTTACCCGTGCGCAACTTGACGTCACTGCTAAGTCGGATACTGAGCTTGGCACACTGACCAGCGTTGCTTCGCTACGTTTTGAATACGGCAATGATACGCTTTATTCATCGAATGCAAACACCGTCTACATCAACGAAGCTTATATCCAGCTGGGTGGCTTCAGGGTTGGCCGCTGGTTGAACTGGTGGGATGCAAACGACCTCCCGGGCGAACTTGACAATCTCGGTTCGAACCGTCTGAATTCCATTCAGTATGTTTACACCGGAAGCGCCTTCACCGCTGGTATCCAAGTCGATGAGTTGTCGCGCGCCATTGGCGATGGCGGTCAGAACGTCGGTATCGAGGCTATCGTTCAGGCAGCGATCGGCCCGGCCAAGCTCGAACTGCTTGGTTCCTATGACTTCGGCGCCGAAGACGGCGCTGTCCGTGCGATCGGCTCCGTGGCCGTCGGTCCGGGCACTTTCTACCTCTCCGGCGTTTGGTCGTCGGGTGACAATGCCTACTACGGCGTAACCGATACCGCCGCTGGTGAAGCAGCTGTGGCCGTTGCCTATTCCTTCAAGGCGACCGACAAGCTCGAAATCATTCCGGAAGCCCAGTACATCTGGAATACGGAAGCTGATGCAGACGGCGACTTCTTCGGCGACGATGCCTGGGGCGCTGGCGTAACCGTCAACTACCAGATCGTCGAAAACTTCGCTGCCAAGGTTGCTGTAAACTACGTGGAAGTTGGCGACGAAGACGGTACGGTACAGGGTATCGTCCGCCTGCAGCGCGACTTCTAATCAAATGCCAGCCCGCGGCCGCAAGACCGCGGGCTGTTGCTGCTCGGCCACGACACGGTGAATTATGCGGGGCCAGAAAGGCCCGGCGCCATCATCACCCATTGAAGTCTTCGCCGTTCCATCGATTCTTGCCGTTCCGCAACCGGCGAGGGCAGGATGGGAAAGGAAACCGATAAAAAGGCTGAGGCTTTCGACCTCCGCTCATTCGGTCACTACGCTGTCAATTACCAGTTCAATGCCAGCGGCCCCATCAAGGTTGTGAAAGCCAACCGGCTCACGACCCTTCTGGAACGGTACGTGGACATTCTTTGGGAGACGGGAAGCCATAAAAGTAACGTAAAGGCCTTTATCAGCGAACTCGACGAGATCCTTCTCGGCCAGGCGTTCGAGACCTTCACGGACGAAATGGTGGACCGACTGATCGGCGACCTACGCAAACGTGGCAACAGCAATGCGACCATCAATCGAAAGATGGCGGCGCTGAGCAAGCTGCTGCGGAAAGCGTTCAAGATGGGTGACATCCACAGCTTACCCGAGTTCCGCCGCCAGAAGGAAAAGGCGGGCCGAATCCGCTTTCTCGAATTTGAGGAGGAAGAACGCCTCTTCGCGGCGATCCGTGCCAAGGATGAGCTGTATTACGCGCTCTGCATCTTCCTCGTCGACACCGGTGCGCGTCTGGGAGAAGGAATCGGCCTTCGCTGGAACGATCTCCACGAGAATCGTGCCACTTTCTGGATCACCAAATCCGGTAAAAGCCGCACCGTCCCTCTGACGAACCGCGCCGTCGAAATCCTTAAGACCCAGGCCGGCGCGCAGGAGGGGCCTTTCGCCTCCATCGACCAGCAGCGCTTCCGCGCGATCTGGAACGCCGCCAAGGCTGAAGTCGGCCTTGGCACCGACGAAGACGTCGTTCCCCATGTCCTTCGCCATACCTGTGCGTCCCGCCTGGTGCGGGGAGGGATCGATATCCGGCGCGTGCAGATGTGGCTCGGCCACCAGACCCTGCAGATGACAATGCGTTATGCGCACCTGGCGTCCTATGACTTGGACGTCTGCCTGCCCATCCTTGAACGGCGGCCCTAAACGTACCACTAAATCCCGCCCCTGCCTGTTCCTCCAGAGCCGTTCTTGCCGCTCGCGACGCGGTGATTTTGACTGGAGGTCAAAAGAATGAACATTAAGAGCCTTCTTCTCGGTTCTGCAGCGGCTCTCGCGGCAGTTTCCGGTGCTCGGGCAGCTGACGCCATCGTCGCTGCCGAACCGGAGCCCATGGAATACGTTCGTGTCTGCGACGCGTTCGGCACTGGTTACTTCTACATCCCGGGCACCGAAACCTGCCTCAAGATCGGCGGTTATGTCCGTTTCCAGGTTGACTTCGGCCAGGACGTAAACGGCCTCAACGACTACGATTGGGATGCTTGGTCGCGCGTTCAGCTCGAATTCACTGCCAAGTCTGACACTGAGCTCGGCACGCTGACGTCGGTTGCTTCGGTTCGTTTCGAAGCCAATCAGGACAGCGCCTATACCACGAATGGTACCGGTGGACCTGTTGCTGGCACGACTCTCGGTAACGGTGGCAACTCGGCTTACATCAATGAAGCCTACATCCAGCTCGGCGGTTTCCGCGTTGGTCGCTGGTTGAACTGGTGGGATGCAAACGACCTTCCGGGCGAACTCGACAACCTCGGTTCGAACCGTCTGCAGTCGATCTCTTACACCTATACGGGCTCTGCCTTCACGGCTGGCATCCAGGTTGACGAACTGTCGCGTGCTCGCGGCCTCGGCGGCCAGAATGTCGGTATCGAAGCTGTTGTTCAGGCTGCGATCGGCCCGGCCAAGCTCGAACTGCTCGGTTCTTATGACTTCAGCGCCGAAAACGGTGCGATCCGTGCGATCGGCTCCGTGGCCGTTGGTCCGGGCACCTTCTACCTCTCCGGTGTCTGGTCGTCGGGTGACAACGCCTACTACGGCGTGGCCGATACCGCCGCTGGTGAAGCAGCTGTGGCCGTTGCCTATTCCTTCAAGGCGACCGACAAGCTCGAAATCATTCCGGACGCCCAGTACATCTGGAATACGCAGGCTGATGCGGACGGTGACTTCTTTGGCGACGATCTCTGGGGCGCTGGCGTAACCGTCAACTACCAGATCGTCGAAAACTTCGCTGCCAAGGTTGCTGTCAACTATCAGGAAATTGGCGACGACGATGGTTTCGTACAGGGCATTGTTCGCCTGCAGCGCGACTTCTAATCTGATTTGATCGGATTGAGTTCAGAAGCCCGGCCTTGTGCCGGGCTTTTTGCTTTGAGGGACATCAAACTGCAGCGGGATGGCTGTTAAGCCCGCGTCGTCTCTCGTCTTGAAGGTAGAAGACAAACCCGATCAAGCCGCGGTCTGACTACCGCCGCCCGAACCGCAGATCCGCTTCGATATCCGCCTTCTGCCCAAGCCTCGTCTTGTAGACCTGGTAGTTCTCCATCACCCGCTGCACGTAATTGCGGGTTTCGGGGAAGGGGATGCGCTCGATCCAGTCGACCACCTCATCGAGCGACTTGCCGCGCGGGTCGCCATAGCGGGTGATCCATTCGGGCACCCGCTTCGGGCCTGCGTTGTAGGCGATGAAGGTGAGGATGTAGGAGCCGCCGAACGTGTCGATCTGCTCGCCGAGGTAATGCGCGCCGAGCGTCGCATTGTAGCCCGCATCCGTGGTCAGCCGCGCCGCCGCATAGGTGAGGCCGTGCCGCTTGGCGACGCCCTGCGCCGTGCCGGGCAGGATTTGCAACAGGCCGCGGGCATTGGCGGGAGAAACCGCGCCCGGGTTGAAGGCGCTTTCCTGGCGGGCGATCGCATAGGCGAGTGCCTTGCCGGAACCTTCAATATCGGCACCGGCCGGGATGACGCCGATCGGGAAGGCGAGTGCCGCCACATCGATGCCTCGGCTGAAAGCCGTCTTGCCGATCTGCAACGACAGGGCGTGATTGTCTTCCGATTCAGCTCTTGCCGCGAGGATCGCCAGTTCTCCCGGGCTTGTCATTTCTTCCGCCAGCGCGCGATAGAGCACCGCCGCGCGTTTGCCGTGGCCGGCATCTTCGAGCCTTGCGATCGCCCGGACGGCTTCGCGGCTTTCGAAATTCTGACGGTCGGTCCCGCTCGCGGTCGGATAGGTGACGTCGAGTGACTTGAGGTCGAGCCGTGCGGCGGCAAGCTGGCCGTAGAACGTGCTGGAGAAATGCGCCGCCTTGGCGAAGAACTCCTTGGCGCTGCCCGGACCGCCGTCTTCCGCCGCGCGGCCGAGCCAGTAGAGGGCGCGCGACGCCGAAAGCGGCTTGTTCGAGGTCTCGAGGATCTTGCGGAAATGTTTTTCGGCGGTTGCCGGTTCATGCAGCGCCCGTAGCGCATACCAACCGGCGTGGAATTCCGCATCGACGATATCGGTGGAGGAAGCGGCGACATAATTGGCCGCAGTCCGGTAGGCGAGCTTGAACTCGCCCTGATCGGCGAGGCCGCGCGCCACGATGCGCCGCTCGTTCCACCATTCCGTCGTGTTGACCAGTTTTGCCGCGTCGCGCGGAGCCTTTTCGAGCAGGTCCGCAGCGTCTCGGTATTTGTCCTGCCGGCGAAGATATTCGACGCGGGCGAAGAGATAACCGGCATCGTCCTTCAGGGAGCTGTCGACGCCGTTCAGCAGCGCCTCGGCATTCTTGGCATTGCTGATGACGGCGGTCCAGGCCTTGTAGAGCGATTGCGCCTTGCCGAGATCGCTAAAACGCTTCGCCTGTGCCGCACGCCCCTTGTACATCAGGAAGTCCATCCGCGCCTTGTGGTCGGCGGCGGTGAGAAGCGCAGAGAATTCGGCAAGGATACGGTCTTCGGCCGGCTTGTCGAGTGGCTCGGACAACCAGATCTGCCGAAGCGGCCGGGCGGCCTCGACCTGTTTGCCGGAGGCGACGAGCGCGCGGGCGAGGATGAGCGCGCCCTCGGTGGTTTCCGGCCGGGTTGAGCCGAAGGCCGCAAGCACGGTCGGGGCGGGCGGGTTTTCGCGATAAAGCGCGCGTTCGGAATTGGCGCGCAGGCCCTTCAGCCCCGGCCAGCCCTTCAGTTCCGTCTGGGCCGCTGCGATCTCGCCGGACGGCACGCCCGACGCGCCGGATGTGGCGATAGCCCAGGTGAGGATATGCCGGTCGAGCGAGCCTTCGGCGAGACCGTTGCGTGTGGCAAGGGCGGTGGCGATGTCATTGCCGGCAAGCGCATCGAGCCCGGCTTTCAGCGCAGGTGCCACCACCAGCGGGTCGGTTCTCGGGATCGTGCCGGTCACGTCCGGCACCGGCATCGCGGCCGGCATGGTGATCGCGGCCGGGTTTTCGGGCTTCATATAGGGAAGGGGGGCCATGCTTTCGGGCGGCGATGCGGCAAATGCATGCATGCTCGCAGCGCCGAGCCCCAGTGCTGCGAGGATCAGAACAGGCCTGTACATCCGGTAACTCGCGAAAATAGTCGTCCCCTTATTAGCCGCCAGCCACGTTAACGAAAGCTTACCGCATTTATGAAAATGCGTGGTTTCTTATATGAGATTCCATATGAAATCCCTGGCACTTGCGCTTGTCGCCGCTTTCCCGTCGCTTTATGGTGCGCGACCTGAAAGGCTTTCGGGAAAAGGTCGGCTGCGTCGCGGCCCGTCCAAAGTTGTCGAGAGCCCTCATAGTCATGGATTGCGGCAGCAGAATGGACGCTGTCGATTGGGAGTTTTGCATGTTCAAGGGATCGATGCCCGCGCTGGTCACTCCGTTCACCGCCGATGATGCGGTGGATGAGCAGGCTTTTGCCGCGCATGTGGATTGGCAGATCGTCGAAGGCAGCAGCGGCCTGGTGCCTGTCGGCACCACCGGTGAATCGCCGACGCTGAGCCATGACGAGCACAAGCGCGTCGTGGAACTCTGTATCGAAGTGGCCAGGAAGCGGGTTCCCGTTATCGCCGGTGCCGGCTCCAACAACACGCGCGAGGCGGTGGAGCTTGCCGTGCACGCGGAAAAGGCCGGCGCCGATGCCGTGCTCGTCGTGACGCCCTATTACAACAAGCCGACCCAGAAGGGCCTGATCGCGCATTTCTCGGCGATCGCGCAGGCGATCAAGCTGCCGATCATCATCTACAACATCCCGCCGCGTTCGGTCATCGACATGTCGCCGGAAACGATGGGCGCGCTGGTGAAGGCGCACCGGAACATCGTCGGCGTCAAGGATGCGACCGGCAAGATCGAGCGCGTCTCGGAACAGCGCATCACCTGCGGCAAGGATTTCGTGCAGCTCTCGGGGGAAGATGCGTCAGCGCTCGGCTTCAACGCCCACGGCGGCGTCGGCTGCATCTCGGTGACGGCCAATGTCGCGCCGCGCCTCTGCGCGGAATTCCAGGCGGCGACGCTTGCGGGCGATTATGCCAAGGCGCTCGAATACCAGGACCGCCTGATGCCCCTGCACAAGGCGATCTTCCTGGAACCCGGCCTCTGCGGCGCCAAATACGGCCTCAACAGGATCCGCGGCATGAACCGCACGGTCCGCTCGCCGCTGGTCTCGACGCTGGAACCGGCAACCGAGGCGGCAATCGACGCGGCACTGCGTCACGCCGGCCTCTTGAACTGAGACGCTTCCGCGCTCACCGCTTCACTTTCGGCTCTCGCCGCATTACATAGACAAGTAACCCCGCTCATTGCCCATGGGCGGGGATTTGTTTTCGGATAAAAAGGGCGGAACGGAATATACCCATGGCCCCCAAAGGCAGCCAGCGTACGGTCAACAAGATTGTCGCGGAGAACCGCAAGGCCCGCTATAACTATGAAATCCTGGATACCTATGAGGCCGGCCTGGTCCTGACCGGCACAGAGGTCAAGTCTTTGCGCGAGGGCAAGGCCAATATTGCCGAATCCTATGCCTCGGACGAGGGCAACGAAATCTGGTTGATCAACTCGCATCTGCCGGAGTACCTGCAGGCCAACCGTTTCAATCACGAACCGCGCCGCCGCCGCAAGCTTCTCCTGTCGAAGCGCGAGATCAACCGCCTGCGCGTTGGCATCAATCGTGAGGGCATGACGCTGGTGCCGTTGAAGATTTATTTCAACGAAAAGGGCCGCGCCAAGCTCGAACTCGCGCTCGCCAAGGGCAAGAAGCTGCATGATAAGCGCGAGACCGAGAAGGAACGCGACTGGAACCGCCAGAAGTCGCGGCTGTTGAAGTCGAACTGAGTAACCGCTCAATTCCGCCGCGCCATTTCGCCATATATCGATCGTGAACTTCCATGCCTCCCAGCCGTTAAGGGAGATACCAGGGAGTTTTCGTGCGGAAGACAAGCTATCCGGATATCATCATCGGTGCGATCGAGCGGCGGCGGATCATCGAACTCCGCTACAAGGGCGTAAAGCGCAAGGTGCGGCCGCATATCCTCGGTTATGTCGGCGAGGGCGCGCTCGCCCTCAGCGCCTGGCAGATTGCCGGAACAGGTTCCGGGTGGCGTCTGTTTCACGTCGACGACATCAGCGATTTGACCGAGACCGAGACGGGCTTCCACAGCCCTGCGCGCGGATATAACCCCGACGATCCCGCCTTTTCGCGCATCATCGAGCGGCTGTGAAATCTTGGCTTAGGAACAAAATCCGCCTTCGCCCGTTCGTTTTTCATCTCTGAGCGCGAGCGGGCAATGGGCAACGGGGCGATGACGCGAAAGAAAATCCTCACCTACGGCATGCTGGTGATCGGCGTCAGTGCCGCCGCCTATCTGCTTTATCACACCTTTCGCGAACACTCGGTCTCCGACATCGTCGAATCCGTCCGCGCCATCCCCATTTACAATCTCCTGATGGCGCTCCTTTTCGCCTTCGGTTCCTATCTCTGCCTCTCGGGCTTCGATTGGGCCGGCGTGCGATATGTGAGGAACGACCTCGCCTATCCGAAGATCGGCCTTGCCTCCTTCATCGCGCTGTCGATCGGCCAGAGCGTCGGTCTTTCCGGCTTGAGCAGCGGCGCGCTGCGTTACCGCTATTATGCCCATTGGGGCATGAGCACCGAGGACGTGGCGAAGATCGTGCTGCTGTCGGGCGTCACGGTCGGCATCGGCATGGCAATGCTGTCGGGCATCGTCATGGTCCTCAACCCGAAGGATGCCGCTTCGGTGCTGGGCCTGAGCGAAGCCGTGATCATCGCGACCGGTTCTGCCTGCCTTGCCGCAACAGCCGGCTACCTGGTGCTGGCGGCCTTCGTCCGCACCCCGCTGAAGATCCGTTCCTGGACCTTCGAAATGCCGACATTGAAGATTGCCATTGCCCAGGTGGTGATCGGCACCATCAATTTCGCGCTGGTCTCGGCCTGCCTGCGCGAAGTCATGGCCGCCAGTGCCGACGTGAGTTATCTGAAAGCCGCCACCGCCTTCGTGCTCGCCAACCTGGCGATATTGATCACCCATGCGCCGGGCGGCCTCGGCGTCCTGGAAGCGACCGTCCGCCATGTCATGGGGGACCAGGCCTCGATCGGCTCCCTGGTCGCCTTCCGGGTGATCTATTTCTTCATTCCGTTCTTCATCGGCTTGCCGCTGTCCTTGATCGTCGAGGCGATCTTCCGCGCCAATAAAACAAAACGCCAGTCGCAGTCGGAGCTTCAGCTTTCCGAGCCGGCATCGACTTGACCTCACTAAGGGCGTCATCCTCGGCTTGAGCTTCTAGCCCTTCCTCACCGCCATCCGCCGCTCATGCTCCAGCAGCCAGCGCTTGCGCCATAGCCCGCCGCCATAACCGGTGAGGCTGCCGTCGGCGCCGATCAGGCGGTGGCAGGGGATGACGATGGCGATCTGGTTGGCGCCGTTGGCGCCCGCCACCGCGCGGGTGGAGGAGGGGAGGTTGAGCTCGGCCGCGACCGCTCCATAGGTCGTCGATACCCCGGTCGGGATTGCCCGCAACGCCTCCCACACCTGCCGCTGGAACGGCGAGCCGTGCCCGGCAATCCGCGTCTTGAAACCACGGTCCTCGCCGGCGAAATAGGCCTTCAGCTCCTCTTCGATCTGATCGATCGGCGGATGGCGTCCCATGACGATGCCGCTGCCGGTGAACTTTTGAAGTTTCCTGATTTCCGCCGGCAGCGCCTTGCGCTCGGCGAATTCGAGCAGGTGCAGCGAATGCTGGTCGGCGATCGCCATCATCGCCCCGATCGGCGTTTCAATCCAATCTGCCCTGAGCAGCACTTTGGTCCGCAGATTGGCGGGCGCCGCACCGAACAGCTTGGTCACCGCGCTGCGGAAGCCGCTGCCGGATTCATAACCGGCATCGAGCTGCGCATCGAGAACGCTCGCCCCTTGCTTCAGCGTCTCGGCCGCCTTGCCCATCCGCCTGAGCCTGGCGATCTCGAGGAAGCTCATGCCGAACTGGCGCTTGAAGGCACGCCGGGCGGTGGAGGGGTCGATGCCGAGCGAAACGACATCCTCCTCGCTCCAGCGGCGGAAAGGCTCCGTATCGAGCGCCGAAAGCAGCCGCGTCACCATCGGATCCGCCTCGCCGAGCTTGAGCATCGGCCGGCAACGGCTGCAGGGCCTGAAGCCGGCCTCCAGGCATTCGGCAATCGTCTCGAAGAAACTGGTGTTTTCCCGCTTCGGCTTGCGAGCCGGACAGGTGAGGCGGCAGAAAATGCCGGTCGTCTTCACCGCCGCCCAGGCAAAGCCTTCATAGGAGGCGTCGCGGGCGACCAGCGCGTCGTAAAGAAGATCATCGGAAGGGCGTTCGAAAAGCATGGACCTTTTCTAGCCCAGAACGAAAAAAGGCGCCGCCGAAAAACGGGCGCCTATTCTTCTTTTTAGTGGTGCGGATGCCGGGTGATCAGACGTCGGTGGTTTCGGTCGACTCCGCCGGACGGGGCGGGCGTTCGGACGGATCGCGGCCGACTTCCGCCTTGAGCGACACGAGGTCGATGAAATGGTCGGCCTGGCGGCGCAGGTCGTCGGCGATCATCGGAGGCTGGGTCGCCATGGTCGAAACCACGGAAACCTTGCGGCCTTTTCGCTGCAGGGCTTCCACCAGGGTGGTGAAGTCGCCGTCGCCGGAAAACAGCACCAGATGGTCGACGGTTTCCGACTGTTCCATGGCATCGATCGCAAGCTCGATGTCCATGTTGCCCTTGATCTTGCGGCGGCCCATCGAGTCGGTAAACTCTTTGGCGGGCTTGGTGACGACCTTGTACCCGTTGTAGTCGAGCCAGTCGATCAGCGGCCGGATCGAGGAATATTCCTGATCTTCTATCAAGGCGGTATAGTAATAGGCACGTAGAAGGTAACCGCGCTTCTGAAAAGCTTTAAGCAACTTGCGGTAATCGATGTCGAAACCGAGGCTTTTCGAAGCAGCGTAAAGATTTGCGCCGTCTATGAAGAGAGCAATCTTCTCCCTTGGGTCAAACATGTGGTCTCCATCCCCTTTTCTTATCAACCTGCTTGGCAGGTGGAGGCCTGGTCAATATAAGCCGAACCAAATCTCCGGAATAATCCACTACATTACGAACTATTCATATAACTGTCATTTATGGCACGATTCATAATAATCCAAGCAGCTTGAGGTTGAAATTCGCGGGCGCCCCCAGAAGACGCGGGGCGCCTTGTCAAAAGTCAATTCTCAGGAAAAACTTGAATTTGCCGCGCAATGGCTGTATCGGGCGTATCAATTCCGAAAATCACCGATCAAAGGACAGGCAATGGCCCGTGTCACAGTAGAAGATTGCATTGACAAAGTCGACAACAGGTTCGAACTGGTCCTGCTCGCGAGCCATCGCGCCCGCCAGATCTCGCAGGGCGCTTCGATCACCATCGACCGCGACAATGACAAAAATCCTGTCGTCGCCCTTCGCGAAATCGCCGATGAGACGCTTTCCCCGGACGACCTCAAGGAAGACCTCATCCATTCGCTGCAGAAGCATGTCGAAGTGGACGAGCCCGAGCCCGATCCGGCTTCGCTGATCGCTGCCGGAAGCGGATCGACTGCTTCGGATCGCGACGAGGAAGAAGACGCTCCGGAAGCCGTTACCTTTGACCAGATGTCGGAAGAGGAACTGCTTGCCGGCATCGAAGGCCTCGTGCCGCCGGAAAAGAGCGACGATTACTAAGCGAAACATTCGCTTCGCAAGTTTTCGTTCATTCTCTCGCCCTAATCTGCTTGAATGTTTTATGATGGCTGCGCCAACCTATCCGGTTGGCGCGCCATTTTCTTTTCGTCCGGTGCCCATTCGCAGGCACTGAAGCGGTATCGAGGACATTTTTCAGGATGATGCGGCAATACGAGCTGGTGGAACGGGTTCAGAAATACAAACCCGAAGCCAACGAAGCTCTGCTCAACAAGGCCTATGTCTATGCCATGCAGAAGCATGGTCAGCAGAAGCGCGCGAGCGGCGACCCCTATATTTCCCATCCGCTCGAAGTGGCAGCCATCCTCACCGACATGCATCTCGACGAGTCGACGATCGCGGTCGCCCTGCTGCACGATACGATCGAGGATACCACCGCTACCCGTGCCGAGATCGACGAACTGTTCGGCGAGGATATCGGCCGGCTGGTCGAAGGCCTCACCAAGCTGAAGCGCCTAGACCTCGTCTCCAAGAAAGCCAAACAGGCGGAAAACCTCCGCAAGCTGCTGCTTGCCATTTCCGACGACGTCCGCGTCCTTCTCGTCAAGCTCGCCGACCGCCTGCACAACATGCGAACGCTCGAGCATATGAAGGCCGAGCAGAAGGCGCGCATTTCCGAAGAGACCATGGATATCTATGCGCCGCTTGCCGGCCGCATGGGCATGCAGGACATGCGCGACGAGCTGGAAGAGCTCTCCTTCCGCTACATGAACCCGGAGGCCTACGACACCGTCACCCAGAGGCTTGTCGATCTCGAAGCCCGCAACGAGGGGCTGATCAAGAAGATCGAGGACGAACTGCGTGAGTTGCTGATCGCCAACGGCCTTAAGGATGCCTTCGTCAAGGGCCGCCAGAAGAAGCCCTATTCGGTGTTCCGCAAGATGCAGTCGAAGTCGCTCTCCTTCGAGCAGCTCTCGGATGTCTACGGTTTCCGCATCGTCGTCGGCGACATTCCGTCCTGTTATCGCGCGCTCGGCATCGTCCATACGCGGTGGCGGGTCGTGCCGGGCCGCTTCAAGGATTATATCTCCAACCCGAAGCAGAACGACTACCGCTCGATCCACACGACGATCGTTGGCCCGTCCCGCCAGCGCATCGAGCTGCAGATCCGCACCCAGCTGATGCAGGAGATCGCCGAATACGGGATCGCCGCGCATGCGCTCTACAAGGACGGCCAAGGGGCGGTGAAGGGCGGCGAGCTGTTGCCGAAGGAATCCAACGCCTATTCCTGGCTGCGCCACACGATCGAGTCATTGGCCGAGGGCGACAATCCGGAAGAGTTCCTGGAGCATACCAAGCTCGAACTGTTCCAGGACCAGGTCTTCTGCTTCACGCCGAAAGGCAAGCTGATCGCGCTGCCGCGCGGCGCCACCCCGATCGACTTCGCCTACGCGGTCCACACCAATATCGGCAACACCACGGTCGGTGCCAAGATCAACGGCCGGATCATGCCGCTGGTGACGAGGCTCAACAACGGCGACGAGGTGGAGATCATCCGCTCCGGTGTGCAGGTGCCGCCTGCCGCCTGGGAAGAGATCGTCGTGACGGGCAAGGCGCGCTCGGCGATCCGCCGCGCCACCCGCATGGCGATCCGCAAGCAATATGCCGGCCTCGGCCACCGCATCCTGGAACGCACCTTCGAGCGCGCTGGAAAGGTCTTTGCCCGCGATACGCTGAAACCCGCTCTGCCCCGGCTCGCCCACAAGGATGTCGAGGACGCGATTGCCGCCGTCGGGCGCGGCGAGCTCTCCTCGCTCGACGTGCTGCGCGCGGTGTTTCCGGATTACAAGGACGAACGCGTCACGGTGAAGCCGGCCACCGACGACGGCTGGTTCAACATGCGCAGCGCCTCGGGCATGATCTTCAAGCTGCCGAACCAGCGGCGCGTCTCGCCGGAGGAAATCGAGGCAGGGCCGGATCCGCTGCCGATCCGCGGCCTTTCAGGCAATCTGCAGGTGCGGTTCGCGCCGAGCGGTGCAGTACCCGGCGACCGCATCGTCGGCATCATGGAAAAGGACAAGGGTATCACCATCTACCCGATCCAGGCCTCCGCACTGCAGCGGTTCGACGACCAGCCGGAACGCTGGATCGACGTGCGCTGGGATCTGGACGAGGCTAACAAGTCACGCTTCCTCGCCCGCATCGAGGTCAACACGCTGAACGAGCCGGGCACGCTCGCGACCGTCACCCAGACGATCGCCCATCTCGATATCAACATCCGCACGCTGACCATGGGCAGCAACCGCGCCGCCGATTTCTCGGAGATCACCATGGAAGTCGAGGTATGGGACCTGCGCCAGCTGAACCAGCTGTTGAGCCAGATGAAGGATCTCGACTGCGTGGCGAACGTCAAGCGGGTGTATGATTGAGAGGCCGTTCGGAAACGGGGCGGAAATTTAAAGGTGCCCGCGATTCAAGCCTCTGATGTGGAAAACAGCGAATTGGGCATCGATGGCTGTCGGTGTTGAGGTGTCTGGAGCGTCCTTTATTGGACGGGCGAGACCCTGTCGGTTGAAACGACACATGGGAGATTGGAAACATGGCCCTCAAGCGGATGGACAACGTCGGAATCGTCGTCGAAGATCTCGCGGAGACGATTGATTTCTTTCGTGAACTCGGCCTCGAACTCGAAGGGCGGGCGACGATCGAAGGAGAATGGGCCGGACGCGTCACCGGACTGGGCAATCAGCATGTCGAGATTGCCATGATGCGCACACCGGACGGCCACAGCAGGCTCGAGCTCTCCCGCTTCCTCACGCCGCCTGTCGTCGAAGATCACCGGAACGCCCCGGTCAATGCGCTCGGCTACCTTCGCGTCATGTTCACCGTAGACGACATCGACCAGACGCTCGAAAGGCTCCTCGCACGCGGCGCTGAGCTCGTAGGCGAAGTCGTCGATTATCAAGACGTGTATCGGCTCTGCTACATCCGTGGCCCCGGCGGGCTTCTCATCGGACTGGCCCAGGAACTCACCTGAGATCAGCCCTGCACCGTTTCCGCCTGGCCCACCACCGTAGGCGCCTCGCTCGCATCCCGCACGAAGGCGCCTTGAGCGCGCAAGGTCGACTGCAGCTCGGCAATATCCACACCCCGCGGGGCGACGCCGCGATTGGCCGCGATGCCCGCCGCAGCACCCGCCGCCTGTCCGGTCAGCCAGCACTGCGGAATTTCGCGCATGAAGCCGTGGCTGTTCGCATCGCAGGAGATGTGCCGCCCGGCGGCCAAGAGTCCGTCCAGCCTTGCCGGCACGAGTGCGCCGTAGGGTACTGAGATCACCGGAAACTTCGGCGAGACCGAGGGACTGACGCCGATTTCATCCGGCAGAACGGCACCGACCGGCCACTGGCTGCGCTCGACCCGGCCGACACCGGCGAGCCGCCGTGTATGCCGGACGCCGAGCTGCGGCGCGCTGAGCAGCATATAAGCGTCCTTGAACCCCGGCGCATTTTTCCTGAAGAATTCGCAGTGTAACTGCATGAACCGGTGCGAGCGGATTTCGACTTCGGTCATGTCGTCGACGTTGAGGGCCGAAAGCCCCGATTGCCGCGGCCCGAGGAACAGCGCGATGTCGTTGCGCCAGGAAACGTAGGGCGTCTGGAAGAACCCGAGCTGGTCACGGCCGAGCGTGTTGAAGTCGGCAAACGCCTGTTCCTGCTCCGATCGGAAGGCGAGCCAGGTGGCCATGTCCACGCCGCCGAGCATGAAGCCGGTATTCATCGAGTGATGCACGTCGCCCTCTTCGATATCGGCCTCGAAACTCGCTCCCGCACGCGCAAAAACGTCGCCGTCGCCGGTGCAGTCCACCACGACCTTGGCCATGATCCCCTGGCGGCCCTCCTTGCTTTCGAAGATGACGCCCTTTACCGCGCCGTCCTCGACCACCGGTGTCGCCGCCCAGGAATGGAAGACGATCCGCACGCCAGCCTCGATCAGCATTTCCTGCGAGGTCAGTTTCAGTCTTTCAGGGTCGATCGTGGGCGCCCAGGTAACGATGCCGTGGAAAGCGGATGTACGCAGCCGCCAGTATTTGGCGAGATCCGCGTCCCGCTGCCCCCAAAGGCTCCTGTCCGGGCCGGCGACGGCTTCAGGGGGAAGGCGGCCGAGAACCTCCTCGGCAAAGCCGCGAATGACCTGCCGCCCGTCCCAGTCGGTCATCCGGTCGATCCAGATCACCACGCCTCCGGTGGAAAGCCCGCCGAGATGATTGTAGCGCTCCAGCACCACGACCTCCGCGCCGGTTCGCGCAGCGGCGAGCGCTGCGGCGGTTCCGGAAGGTCCCCCACCCACGACCAACACGTCGCAGCGATGATAGAGCGGAATGTCGCGCGCCTCTTCCCTGAGGACGCCCTCGCCGTTGCGACGGGGGAAGACATACTGCCCTGATTCAAAAATGTCGGAGCTCAGGAAGCGGTTCTCGTTCTGGCGTATCTCCTTCACCGATACGTTGCGATCATTCATGGCATCCTCCTCATTTCCGCCGGCCGTCACGTCCGACGAGCCCGAGGAGGGATTTAGCCAAGGAAAAGGCTGGTCGGAAAGACACCAATCCGCCGATAGAGCTTTCTCGATTCAGGGCAGGATCGGCCCCATCGAGGGAGAAAGAAGGCCCGGATGATGGCTTCGAACCCGGAGGCCGGCCGTGGTCAGCCGGCCGATGCGGCCGTGAAAACAGCCAACTGGGCGGCGAAAGCACGCTTGTATGCGGGCCGCGCTTCGCCGCGGACGACATAGGCGGAGAGGTTTGGATAATCGTCCAGGATATTCGATGACGCTTTCAACCGGAGCAGCACCGACACCATCAGAAGGTCGCCGGCACTGAATTCGCCATCGAGCCAGTCGGCCTCGCCAAGGTGGCGGGAAAGATCGGCCAGCCGTTTCCGGATGGTCTCGTCGAGGGAGCGCAGACGCTTTTCATACCAGGGCTCGTCGCGCTCGAGAATCCTGGCAAGGCTGCGGTCGAAGATCGGCGGTTCCACGGTGTTGAGCGCGGCAAACATCCATGCGATCGCCCGCGCCCGGGCATTCGCATCGTCCGGCAGCAGGCCTCCGTGGCGTTCCGCGATATGGAGTACGATCGCTCCCGACTCGAAGAGAGCGAGATCGCCTTCCTCATATGTCGGGATCTGCCCGAAAGGCTGAAGCGCCAGATGTGCGGGTTCCTTTATCGCCTTGAACGAAACGAGGCGAACGTCGTAAGGCTGTCCCGCTTCATCGAGCGCCCAGCGTACGCGCATGTCACGCGCCAGCCCTCTGCCGCGGTCGGGCGATCGTTCGAAGGCGGTAATAGTAATGGTCATCGTCGTCCTCCATGGCTTGCCCGTCTTGAAGACGGCCGGCTAAACGAGATTCCGACACCCGTGCTCGAAATAATGCCTGCGATCATACCAAACATGCTCAAAAGCGCACGTTCCCTATGCATGATGGAACTGGAGAACTCGGCGCTCGCCTATTTCCTGCGCATCCCCATTAACCCGCCATGCTTCCCGCGCAGGGCTGCCCGGCAGTTGCGGCGTTGGTAAAACATGATGCCGCGTCCTATATTGCTGCAGTGCAATATTAGAAAGAAAGAAGACATCATGTTTGACTCAGTACGCAAGTTCGCCCGCGCTTTCCGCGTCCCCACCACCCAGGACCGTGAAGTCGCTTACCTGAACGAAGCAAACGACCGGATCGACCTCGAATACCGCATGCGCCAGATCGACCGCGGCATGTTCCGCAAGTCGTCCTTCTAAGCGATACGTTCCGATCAGCTACCCGTTCGCGCGGAAAATGACGCCGCGCGGCTGCCGCAGGTCTTCCCGTGTCGACGCGACCGGTGACCGGATCACCTCTGCGAAAGCCGCTCTTATGCAGGGCGGGCCAATTTTCGCCATCATCTTCGGCTTGGGCTAAAGCCTGTTCGCCCGAAGATTCCCGCAGCTGACGGATGAATATCCCGCTGCCGAACCAGATGCGCCCCAATGCCGTTTCGCCGCCGTACACCGCTTGGAATTCGTGAAAGACTGCGCCGTGCCGTCCTGCCTCCCAAGGGCTTTCGCCGCGTCCTCGCATATTATCGCCTGAAGGTGATGCGCATCGGCGGTTCGCCGCATGCGGTTGCGGCTGGGCTTGCGATCGGTGTGGTCAGCGCCTGGACGCCGTTTCTCGGCCTCCACATCCTGTTTGCGATCCCGCTCGCCTATCTCTTCGGCGGCAGCATGATCGCCGCGGCGCTTGGGACCACGTTTGCCAATCCCATCACCTGTCCGATCATCTGGCCACTCACCTGGAAGCTTGGCGAGACCATGCTTGGCCACGACGCCGCCGGCCATGACAGTCTCGATCTCGGCAGGTTGTTTCACCACCTCGACGTCTCGCAGCTCTGGCGGCCGATCCTGGAGCCGATGCTGATCGGTTCCCTGCCGCCGGGCATCCTGTGCGGCCTGGTTTTCTATGCCGTCACTTATCTGGGCGTGCGCAGTTTCCGCAACCGGCGGCTGGAGCGCTTGACGGCGCGGGCCGGAGCCCTCAAGTCAGTATAGGACTGACGAGAACCGGCCGGGCGCCGCAGGGGAGATTTCATGATCATCGGCATGGGCAGTGACCTCATCGATATAAGACGCGTGGAGAAATCCATCGAACGGTTCGGCGAGCGTTTTACCCATCGCTGTTTCACCGAGATCGAGCGGGCGAAATCCGATCGCCGCCAGAACCGGGCGGCCTCTTATGCCAAGCGTTTCGCCGCCAAGGAGGCGTGCTCCAAGGCGCTCGGCACCGGCATCGCCCACGGCGTGTTCTGGAAGGATATGGGGGTCGTCAATCTGCCCGGCGGGCGGCCCACCATGGTGCTCACCAATGGTGCCGCCGAACGTCTCGCGAGCATGATGCCGGCAGGCCACGAAGCGGTTATTCACATCACCATCACCGACGAATACCCTTATGCGCAGGCTTTTGTGGTGATCGAAGCGCGCCTCGCGGCCTAATCGACCATTGCCGCCGCTTTGCGAAGGGTTTAGAGAACGCAAAACCGCTGGCAACAGCCGAGCCGAACAGAAAGACGTCAAACGTGTCCGACAAAGCCGAGACCAAGTCGCAGAACAGCCTCTGGGAAAACATCAAGGTCATCATCCAGGCTCTCCTGCTGGCAATGGTGATCCGCACCGTGCTGTTCCAGCCTTTTACCATCCCGTCCGGCTCGATGATGCCGTCGCTGCTCGTCGGCGACTATATCTTCGTCAACAAGTTCGCCTACGGTTATTCGAAATATTCGCTGCCGTTCTCGCCCAATCTGTTCTCCGGCCGTATCCTGGAATTCAGTGAACCCAAGCGCGGCGACGTCATCGTCTTCCGCCTGCCGAGCCATCCGGACATCGATTATATCAAGCGCCTGATCGGCCTGCCGGGCGATCGCGTCCAGGTTACCAACGGCGTGCTGCTCCTCAACGGCAAGCCGGTTCCCAAGCAGGGCGACGGTACCTTCACCTCCGATTACAGCCTCGATCCGGGCACCGACGTGCCGGTCTTCCGCGAAACGCTCGATAACGGCGTGACCTATGACACGCTCGACCATTCGCCGGTTTCGCGCGGCGACAATACCCAGGAATTCGTCGTCCCGGCCGGCCACTATTTCTTCATGGGCGACAACCGCGACAACTCGCTCGACAGCCGTTTCGACGTCGGTTACGTGCCCGCCGAGAATCTTGTCGGCCGCGCCAGCGTCATCTTCTTCTCGCTCGGCAACGACACCTCGTTCCGTGAAATCTGGAAGTGGCCGACGAACATGCGCTGGGATCGGATTTTCAAGGTCGTCCGGTGATGAAGTCCAAGACGCTTTCGGCGGAGGAACGCGGCCAGCTTGAAAAAGCCATAGGTCATGAATTCGCCGACAAGCAATGGCTCGACCGGGCGCTCACCCACGCGAGCACCGGGTCGGCCAAGAGTGCCAATTACGAACGGCTGGAATTCCTGGGCGACCGCGTGCTCGGCCTCTGTGTCGCCGAACTGCTGTTCAAGACGTTCCGCACCGCCGCCGAAGGTGAGCTTTCGGTGCGTCTGAACCAGCTGGTCAGCGCCGATAGCTGCGCTGTTGTCGCCGACGAACTCGAACTGCATAAGTTCATCCGTACCGGCGCCGACGTCAAGAAGCTGACCGGCAAGCGGATGATGAACGTGCGCGCCGACGTGGTCGAAAGCCTGATCGCCGCCCTCTATCTGGATGGCGGGCTGGAAGCCGCCCGCGGCTTCATCATCAGGTACTGGGAAGGCCGCGCCACCCGCGCAGACGGCGCGCGGCGCGATGCCAAGACCGAGCTGCAGGAATGGGCGCACGCGAAATTCGGGCTGACCCCCGCCTACCGGGTGGACGAAAGGTCCGGCCCGGATCATGATCCCCGTTTCACGGTGACCGTCGAGGTAACCGGCGTGACGCCGGAGACCGGCGTGGATCGTTCCAAGCGCGCCGCCGAGCAGGTGGCCGCCACCAAGATGCTCGAACGCGAAGGCGTGTGGCAGAAACCCTCTGCCGAACAATGAATTGGACACCATGACCGAGAACGACAACAATACCGGTGAAGAGAACGCAGCCGGCCAGACATCCGCTGGTGCGACCCATTCCGGCTTCGTGGCGCTGATCGGCCCGACCAATGCCGGCAAATCGACGCTGCTCAACCGGCTCGTCGGCGCCAAGGTCTCGATCGTCAGCCACAAGGTGCAGACGACGCGCGCCATCGTGCGCGGCATCGCCATCCACAACAACGCCCAGATCGTCTTCATGGACACGCCCGGCATCTTCAAGCCGCGCCGCCGGCTGGACCGCGCCATGGTGACCTCGGCCTGGGGCGGCGCCAAGGATGCCGACCTGATCCTGCTCCTGATCGACAGCGAACGCGGCATCCGCGGCGACGCCGAGGCGATCCTCGAAGGCCTCAAGGACGTCCACCAGCCAAAGATCCTGGTCTTGAACAAGATCGACCGCGTCCGCCACGAAGACCTGCTGAAGCTCGCCGCCGCGGCCAACGAAGCCGTGCCGTTCGAGCGCACCTTCATGGTCTCGGCCACCACCGGTTCCGGCTGCAGCGACCTGATGGATTATCTCGCCGAAACCCTGCCGGAAGGCCCCTGGTATTATCCGGAAGACCAGATCTCCGACCTGCCGATGCGCCAGCTGGCGGCCGAGATCACCCGCGAAAAACTCTTCCTGCGCCTCCACCAGGAACTCCCCTACGCCAGCCATGTCGAGACGGAGAAGTGGGAGGAACGCAAGGACGGTTCGGTGCGCATCGAACAGGTGATCTACGTGGAGCGTGACAGCCAGAAGAAGATCGCGCTCGGCAAGAACGGCGACGCCATCAAGGCGATCTCCACGGCATCCCGCAAGGAACTGGCCGAGATCCTCGAACAGCCGGTCCATCTCTTCCTGTTCGTCAAGGTCCGCGAGAACTGGGGCGACGATCCGGAACGGTTCCGCGAAATGGGACTGGAATTTCCGAAGTCCTGAGCAATGCCATATCCGCCTACGCCGCCGCATGGCGGCGTCAATTCCTTCGGGCATCATCTGCGGACGAGGTAGATAGCTAGCGGTTTTTATCCATCATTATAACGACTTGCTAACGTAG
The DNA here is from genome assembly GCF_002968535.1 of Neorhizobium sp. T7_12. Taxonomy (NCBI): domain Bacteria; kingdom Pseudomonadati; phylum Pseudomonadota; class Alphaproteobacteria; order Hyphomicrobiales; family Rhizobiaceae; genus Neorhizobium; species Neorhizobium sp. T7_12. Next base: position 80,947 of record NZ_PVBK01000007.1, read on the forward strand.
AGCCGACGATACAATTTATCGACAAAGTGGCGCGGAGAGTCATGAATGTCGGACGTCGGATCGGAAGAGGAAGACACGGGCTCGGATAATCCGAATTCTCTCGGCTTCTACAGTTGGGTCGTCCCGGAAAACAAGGTGTATGGCGACCAGGTGATCGCCGACATATTCGGCGTTTCCGAAGAGGAACTGGCCGCCGGCGCCCCCATCGAAAGGGTCATCCGCTACATCAACGAGGGCGACAGGCAACGGGTCGCAAAGGCGATCCACGACGCGATCGTCGGCGGTGGCGCATACCAGGAAAATTACCGCCTTACCCATCCGGACGGGCGGCGGATCGACGTCACCGCCAATGGCCGTTGTCTGCGCGATGCCGAGGGCGTTCCGTATATCTATTCCGGCACCGTCGCCATCCAGTCCGCGGCGGTTGCCGCAACCGATCCTCTGGAACGCCATTGCCGCGCCGCCCTCTGGCTCGCCACCAAACGCCGCCAGATGCTCGCCGCACGCTATCTCACCTCGGCGCTCAACGTGCTCGGCAAATAGGCCTGTGGGTCACTTCTGCCGGTCCATCAGCGCCCTGACCTCCTGGTAGCGGCGTCGGTTGTCCTGGTCCTGCTCGTTGGGTCCGTAGCAGGTCTCGGAAATGCAGAAGCGCTGCAGGCGGAAGGGCGGCTGCCCCTTGTCGAACTCGCACTCGATCTGGTTGGTGAAATCGGTCGGCTTGGCGTCCTCGCGGGTGGAATAGGTCAGCCGCGCGCCAGGCGGATCCAGTTCCGGGAAGGACTGGACGATGCCGGTCTTGATCGACGGCACCAGCAGGAAATTTTTGGCGACCGTGATGCAGGCCTGCTCGAGCTGCTGCGATTGCGCGGCGGCCGGTGAGGGGAGAAGGGTGGCAGGCGAGGCGGCCAGTAGGGCGGCGGCGAAGAGGGCGTGTTTCATGAGGACTCCCAGGGGTCGTATTGGCGGCGCGAATTTCGGACAAGAATCCAAATGGAGGCCGATTTGTTCCAGGCAAGTCCATGGGCACATGCATCTTTGCCGCAACCGCGCGACAGCAGAAACCGATTCAGTCCGAAGGACTTATGCTCTATTGTTGAATCGGCTCGAAAGGAGCTTGAACCGATACATGCAGTGGCAGGACGAAGCGATCATCATAGGCGTCAAGCGCCACGGCGAGACGAGCGTCATCGCCGAGCTGATGACCCGTGACCGCGGAAGGCACCTGGGCCTCGTCCGCTCCGGCCGTTCGCGGGCGATGCAGCCGGTGCTGCAGGCCGGAAACCGGGTGGACGTGGTCTGGCGCGCGCGGCTCGACGAACATCTCGGCGAGTTCAAGCTGGAACCGATCCGCCTGCGCGCCGCCAAGCTGATGGAGACGGCGACCGCCGTCTACGGCGTCCAGGCCATGGGCGCGCTGCTGCGCCTGCTGCCCGAGCGCGACCCGCATCCGCATCTCTTCGATGCGCTGGACATCATCCTCGATGCCTTCGACGATCCCGCCGATGCTGGCGAACTTTTCGTGCGTTTCGAGCTCGCGGTTCTGAACGACCTCGGTTTCGGCCTCGACCTCACCGAATGCGCGGCGACCGGCGGACGGGAAAACCTCGTCTACGTCTCGCCGAAAAGCGGCCGCGCCGTTTCCCGCGAGGCTGGTACGCCTTATGCCGACCGCATGCTGGCCTTGCCGGGGTTCCTCGGAGAAGGCGCCGCTTCGGCGGCCGACCGCGACAGCATGGCGGAGGCCTTCCGGCTCACCGGTTATTTCCTGCACCGCCACGTCTACGAACCCCGGGGCCTGACGGAAAACGCCGCCCGCGACGGTTTCGTCCAGGCGGCGCTGAAGGCGCTTTCGAAGGATGCGGAACGTCAGGCCAGCTAAGGCTTGCCCGCCATTACTCCGCTGGCTGCGGCTGCAATACCCCGCGGTCCACCGCCTTTTCCTGTATCGGCCAATGCACGACGGCGGCAAAAAGGCCGAGTGCCACGCCGAGCCACCAGACCGGATCGTAGGAGCCGAAACGGTCGTAGAGATAACCGCCCATCCACACGCCGAGGAACGAGCCCACCTGGTGCGACAGGAAGACGAGGCCGCCCAGGAGCCCGAGATGGCGCGTACCGAACATGATGGCGACGAGCCCGTTGGTCGGCGGCACGGTGGAGAGCCACAGGAGCCCCATGACGATCGCGAACACGATCACCGAGGTCGGCGTTTGCGGCAGGAGGAGGAAGGCCGTCACCGCGATCGACCGGGCGATATAGATGTAGGCGAGGAAATAGGGTTTGGAATATCGCTGGCCGATAAAGCCCGCGCCAAGCGAGCCGATGATGTTGAAGAAGCCGATCAACGCCATGGCGATCACCGCGTAAGCGGGCGCGATGCCGATATCCCCGAGATAGGCCGGGAAATGTGCGGTGATGAAGGCGACCTGGAAGCCGCAGACGAAGAACCCGGCAGTCAGGAGCAGGTAGCTCTGGTGAGCGAAGGCTTCCTTCAGGGCGGCACCGACCGATTGCTGGAACTGGCTGTGCGACTGGCTTCCCGAGTTTGCATTGCCGCGCAACGGAAAGGCGAGCAGCGGCACGATCAGCATCAGCACCGACAGATAGACCAGACTGTCGGACCAGCCGAAATTGCTGATCAGCGCCTGGCTCAGCGGCGCAAACAGGAACATGCCGGCCGAGCCTGCGGCCGTGCCGATGCCGAACGCCATCGAGCGCTGCTCCGGCGTCACGTTGCGGGCAAAGGCCGAGAGGATGACGCTGAAGGAGCCCGCGGCGATCGCCAGGCCGATCAGCACGCCCCCGCCGATATGCAGCCAGACCGGCGCGTTGGCATTGGCCATGATGATGAGGCCGGCGGCATAGAGCACGCCGGACATGGTGAGGACGCGGCCTGTGCCGTATTTGTCGGCAAGCGCCCCGAAGAAGGGCTGGCCGAGCCCCCAGGCGAGGTTCTGGATCGCCATGGCGAGCCCGAAGGTGGACCGGTCCCAGCCGGTGTCGGAGAGCATCGGAAGCTGGAAGAAGCCCATGGCGGAACGCGGGCCGAAGGTCAGCATGGCGATCAGGGCGCCGGCGACGATGATCAGCCAGGGCATGGAAGCCGGCTTCGGCCTCGAGGGGAGCACGGATGGCGACGCGGACGTGGGCATGGGAGATCTCCTCGAACACAAGGAGCAAAACATACCGCGTGCGCCGCCGTTCTTAAAACAACTTTTGCTCAATCAATCCATCACCAGGATTGATGGCGCGCCGCCTTACGGCGTGCCCGGCGGGTCGATTGCCGGCGGCGCGGCGCGGCCGAGCCGGGCTTCGCGCCAGATGGTGAAGATGCCGGCGCCGATGACGATCGCGACCCCGAGGATCATATTGGCGGTCATCACTTCGCCGAACACGAAGACGCCGATCAGGCAGACCAGCACCGACTGGATATAGGACATCGGCTGCACCACCACCGCATCGAGCAGGTTGAAGGCGCGGATCAGAAGGTAATGCCCGCTTATGCCGGTGATGCAGAGCACCAGCATCCACAGCCAGTCTGCGGGCGTGACCTGCGTCCAGTAGAACGGGCCGACGACGGTGATCGTCACCGCGCCGACGACGCCGGTATAGAAAAAGGCCGTGTCGGAGGTGTCGGTGCGGCTGGCAAGCCGAGTCATGACGGAATAGAGGCCGAACATCAGCGTCGCGACCATCGGGATGACGATCCGGGCGTCGAAGGTGGCGTTGAGCGGGTTGACGATCAGAAGGATGCCGACAAAGCCGATGCCGATCGCCGTCCACCGCCGCCAGCCGACCTTTTCGCCGAGGAACGGCACCGAAAGACAGGCGACCACCAGCGGCGTCGCCGCAAACATCGTGTGGCTGGCCGCGAGCCCGACATGCGAGAAGGAGAAGATCGAGATGACGATCTGCACCGCCAAAAGCGCGCCGCGGGCAACCTGCAGCCAGGGCCGGCGGGCGTTCGCCGCAACCTTCACCCCGCCGGCCGAGCGGCTGGCCAGCGCAAACGCGAAGCCCGCGAACGCCCAGTAGCGGATCATGGTGATGAAGATCGGCGGATAGGCGCTGCCCAGATGTTTGGAAATCCCGTCCTGCATCGAAAAGATCGTCACCGCCGCGATGGCGCAGATGAGGCCGGTGGACCGAGGGGTCATGAAGGCAGTCTCTTTCGGGGAAACCGCCCGGAAACCCGGCCGGCGCATGAGCAGCATATGGTGATGACCCCGTTGTGGCCGTTCGGCAAGGGGCCGGACAACCTGCTTTTGCGAATAGCTGCCATGCGTGTGGCGGGGGAGTGGGGTGGAATCACGCCTTGAACAGTTCGCCAGCCATGTAATCAACGAAAGCCCGGACCTTGAGGGAGAGATATCGATTGGTCGGCCACAGGACACGGAATGTCCCGGTCTCGGCCATGTACTCTTCCAGCAGCGAAACGAGCTTTCCCTCGGCCAGTTCCGATGCCACGGCGAATGGAGGAAGGCAGGTAATGCCGAAGGATCGTTCCGCCAGGTAGATCAAGGGTTCCAGCGTGCTTGCAACGGTGGTCACGGGAAGTTCGATCTTCACCTCGCGTCCGTCGCGAACCAGCGGCCAAGGCTCAAGGGTTCCGGAATTGGCGAACCGGTGGTGAAGGCACTGATGCCGGAGCAGGTCTTCCGGAACCTTCGGCTAACCGTTTGCGGCGAGATATCCGGGTGCGGCGACGATCCTGTGCCTGAAGGTCCCGAGCTTTCGGCTCATCAACCGGGTGTCTCTGACCTCGCCCGTTCTGATCACCGCATCGAAGCCTTCCTCGATGACGTCGACCAGCCGATCAGTGAAGTCGAGATCGAGATTGATCTCCGGGTATGCCTTCATGAAGGCCGAGATCGTCGGCATCAAAAGCATGCCTGCGAGCGGAAGGCTGACGCGAAGTTGTCCGCGCGGGCTCGTCTGCGACCTCGACAACTGCGCCCGGGCCGCGTCGAACTCGGATTGGATCCGCCGACAGGTATCGAGGAAGAAACTGCCTTCTTCCGTCAAAGCCATGCTGCGGGTCGAGCGATGGAACAGCCGCACGCCCATCTCGTCTTCAAGCCGTGAAATGGCCTTTCCCACGGCCGAGCCGGACAATCCCAGACGGTGGGCTGCCGCGACAAAACTTCCGCATTCCGCGACCTGGAGGAAAACTCCGAGCGTTCCAAGCTTGTCCATGACGATCCAATTGCGGAACAAAATTCCGATGTGATGAGAATACGGGCTCGTTTATCCGATATCCGTCGCCGGATATCCAGATGTCGCCGCGGCTGCCAGCCGCATTTTCAAACGGAGACACTCATGGAAACGAATTCTCCCGCCGCTTTCTCGCCGATGCCCGTCCCTACGACATTCATCGTCAACGTCATTCACGCCCATCCCGGCAAGCAGGAGGAGGCGTTCGCCATCATCCAGGATGTCGTCCACTATGTGGCCGAACGGAAAGATGGGTTCCTGTGGAGCACCTTGGCGAAGAGCACGGACGGACAGACCGTCGTCAATATCGAAGCCATCCAGGCCGCCGGAAATGTCGACGAGTTCTTCTCCGACCCGGTATTCGCCGAGAAGTTTCGAAAGCTGGACGGCGTCTCGAAGAGCGAGTTCCACACCTATACCGTGGGTGACCTTGTGCTGCCCAAGCGCGTAGCGGCGCTCTAAGGGGGGAAGGCGAGGGAGCTGTATGCGATGCGTAGAGCTCCTTCCCTTGTAGGAATGAGGCTCAAGGGTGCGTTTCCGACGGGGTCACCGGGGATCGTCAAATCCGCGCGGCGGACATCCAAGAACTCGCTTATAAGGGCTGTTTTGCTGAACTTGATAGGTCCAGCGTTTCCCGACGCAGATAGGTCCAGTCGATCAATTCTGCCATCGCTGGCCCAAGCGCCTTACCCAAGTCCGTCAGCGCATATTCCACCCTCGGAGGTACCTGCGGATAGACTGTTCGGGTAATTATCCCGTCCTTCTCCAGCTCCTTCAGTTGCTGGATGAGCATCTTCTGATTGACGCCTTCCACACGCCTCTCAAGCTCCGAGAAGCGCAGGGGCTCCTTCGCACCGAACAACTGGCAGATAATCACGATCTTCCATTTGCCCTCCAACACTCGGAGGGCGTCCGTGGTCGCTTCTGCCCAAACAAGATGCTGTTGCGGGTCGCCGCAATTCCATTCGCGTTCCTGTGCCATACTTACCTTTTGGTGGGTAACCCACTTTTCAGTCCGTTCTTGCTGATATCGCAGTATGTATTATCTTTGGGAGCTGAATAACAGGAGTAATCACTATGAAAATCGGCATTATCGGTGTTGGCAACATCGGTGGCACGCTTGCTCGGAAGCTCACATCTGCTGGGCATGAGGTCAGGGTCGCCAACTCCAAGGGCGTTGACGATGTGAAGCCATTCGCGGACGAGGCGGGAGCCACGGCGGTGGACGTGCGCGGGGCCGTCTCCGGCGCGGATTTGGTCATCATGTCCATCCCTCTCCCTGCCCTGGGGAAGTTGCCAAAAGACCTTTTCAAGTACGTGCCTGGGAGTGTCCCTGTCGTTGACACTAGCAACTACTATCCGAGGATGCGTGACCCTCAGATTGCTGACCTTGATGCAGGCGAGGTGGAGAGCGTGTGGGTGTCAAAGCAACTCGGCCGTCCGATAATCAAGGCCTTCAACAATATCCTTGCCGAGTCCCTGTCGGAACTCGGTCGGCCAGAAGGCGCTGCCGGTCGATTGGCTGTGGCAGTTGCGGGAGACGACGCCGCGGCCAAGCAGGTTGTCATGGGTATCGTCAATGAGATCGGTTTTGACCCGGTTGACGCCGGATCGCTGGCGGAATCATGGCGGCAGCAGCCTTCAACGCCCGCCTATTGCTGTGACTACCCCGCCGCCACCATGCGCAAGGCTCTCGGCGCTGCGGTGAAGGGCGAAGCACCTAAGAAGCGCGATCAGTTGCCCGACAAAATGGGGGCGCTTGGCCCTAACCCCACCCATGCTGACGTGGTGGCGATGAACCGCTCGCTCAACCCGCTGACCTGACGAGCGAGCCTCAACTTCACCTCTCCACCAACAACCCCGAAACCAGCGTCAGAAACGCCTCCACCGCCTTTTTCGACACCGCTTTCGGGTCCTCGGCACTGGCGATCCAGAGTGCGGCACTCAAGGTCGCGCCGTTGACGAGGCGGGCGGTGGCTTCGGCGTCGACGGGGCGGATCGTGCCGTCGTCGATCAGTTTCTGGATACTTGCGGTGGTGGTGCGGATGCAGGCGCTCTGGCTCGGCCATTGCGAGGGGTCGCCGAGCACCGCCGGTCCGTCGAGCAGCATGATCCGTTGGATTTCGGGCTCCAGCGACATCTCGATATAGGCGACGCATTCGTCGACGAAGCCGCGCCAGGTATTGTCGGCCCGGCTCGAGATCTCGCAGAGCCGATCGGATATTTCCGCGTCGATCTGCGTGACCACCGCCATCAGCAGGCCCTTCTTGTCGCCAAAGTGGTGGTAGAGCGCCCCGCGCGTCAGCCCGGCGCCGGCGGTGAAATCGTCCATCGAGGCTTCTGCATAACCTTGGCGCGCAAACGCATGCCGTGCGGCGGCGATCAGCTTGGCCTTCGTTTCGGCGATCATTTCCTTGCGCGGCCTGGCGGCGCTCCTCGGGGGCGTGCCGGGAGCCATCTCGGTGACGATCTTGTCTGCCATCTTCTCTGCCATGCGGACTCCGAATTATTCGCATACGTGCCGTATGTGAATTGACATACGAAACGTATGCGACTATTTACCTCACATACGCGGCGTATGTAAGTCCTCATTCAAAATAACCCAAGGAGCAGGTTATGCCCAATCCCTATCGCGAAATATTCGCAAGGCCGGGTACCAAAGGTTTTTCCGCCGCTGCTTTCGTAGCGCGGCTGCCGCTGCCGATGACGACGATCGGCCTTGTCGCCATGCTGTCCCAGACGCATGGCGAATATTGGCTGGCCGGCGCGGTCTCGGCCACCTTCGCACTCGCCAACGCCTTCATCTCCCCGCAGGTGTCGCGCTGGGTGGACGCCAGGGGCCAGTCGGCGGTGCTGGTGCCGACCACGATCATCACCCTCCTGGCGCTTGTCGGCCTCGCCGCCGCCGCCTGGATGCGCTGGCCGAACTGGACGCTGTTCGCCTTCGCGTTCGTCGCCGGGCTTATGCCGAGCATGATGGCGCTGGTGCGCGCCCGCTGGTCGGAAATCTATCGCGACCGGCCGGAATTGCACACCGCCTTCGCCTTCGAATCGGTGATGGATGAGCTCGTCTATATCTGCGGCCCGGTCTTCGGCATCGGTTTGAGCGTCGCGCTCTTCCCGGAAGCCGGCGTGCTCGCTTCCGCCGCTTTCCTCGCCGTCGGCACGGCGCTGTTCGTGGTCCAGAAGTCGACCGAGCCGAAAGTCGATCCGCTGCGGATGAAAGGCGGCGGTTCAGTCATGCGGCTGCTGCCCATGTGGTTCCTGGTCGTGGTCTTTGCCGGCATGGGCACCATTTTCGGCACGGCGGAAGTCTCGGTCGTCGCCTTCTCGGAAGCGCTGGGCAACAAGGGTGCCGCCAGCTACATCCTGTCGGCCTATGCCGCCGGCTCCTTCGTGGTCGGCCTCGTCTTCGGCGCCATCAAGTTCAAGTCGTCGCTGGCCCGCCGGCTGCTCTTCGCGAGCCTGGTCGCTGCCGTCACCACGCTACCCATGCCTTTCGTCGGCAGCCTCTGGGCGTTGACGGCCGTCATCTTCCTCGCCGGTGCCGCGATTTCGCCGACCTTCATCAGCGCCATGACCCTGATCGAGCGCATCGTTCCCTCGTCGCAGGTCACGGAAGGCATCACCTATGCGATGACCGGCGTCAGCATCGGCTTTGCCGCCGGCTCCTCGCTCGCCGGCTGGACGATCGATGCCTACGGCGCCTCCAACGGCTTCTGGGTCGCCGTCGCCGGCGGCGCGGTGGCGCTTACCACGATGCTCGCCGGTTACGGATTGCTGAGCCGCCCGGATCGGCAGGCGGTGCCAGGGGCAGGGGCGCTCAATCCTGCTGAGTGATCTCTTTGGGTGACTTTCTGCGGGGAGGCAGCCCCTCACCCCGCCTCCGCTACGCTCGGCGACCCTCTCCCCGCAAAGCGGGGCGAGGGGGACCGGATAGGGCGCGGCAATAGCCTTCTCCCCGCCTGCGGGGAGAAGGTGCCGGCAGGCGGATGAGGGGCTACCCTCGGCAATCATCTCCAGAGCCTTCACCGCGAACCAATTTCCGTCAGTCGTCTCAGGCCCGCCGCTTGATCGCCCAGGCCTCCGCCCGCTCGGCAACCACCGTCGCAATATCGCCAACCTTGATATGGCCGGTGCCGCGCGGCACGGCGTTCCAGCCGAACAGCGGGCCGGGCACGCGCCGGTCGGCGGACATGCGGATGCGGCCCATGGCGGGGATCGGGTCCGGCACGTCGCGCGAACCGGTCTGCTGGTCCTGGGTGGTCATGATGCAGCGGGCGCAGGGCTTGACGAAATCGAAGCGGATGCCGGCGATTTCGATGCCGGTCCAGCCGTCCTCCGCCCAAGGTTCGTCGTGGTCGAGCACGATGTTCGGCCGGAACCGTTCCATGCCGACCGCGCCTTCGCCTCTCGCCGCCATGTCCGCATTGAGCGCGGCAAGCGACCCGGTCGTGGTCACCAGCACCTGGTAGCCGTCGGCAAACGTCACCGGCGAATTGTCGCCCGCCCATTCGGGGCTTGCAACGCGCTTTGCCGCATCATCGAAGAACACCAGCCGGATATCACGGCCGAGCCATTCCGACAGCACCGCATTGGCCGCATCGTCGGCAAGCGCCGCGTTGACGCTGGATTTCCACACCACGGTTTCCATGCGCCGCTCAGTCGGCGGCCGGGCGACGCTGATCTCGCCCTGACCTTCCATCGCGAAGCGCACGGCATCGGTTCCGGGGTAGACCTGAAGCCTGGCGAGAGACTGCAGTTCCCGCTGGGTGATGAACATGCCTGTCGGATCGACGACCATCATCTCCCGGTCGCCAGGAATGCCCGCGGCCGTGATCTCCGCTTCGCCAAGCCCAATGCCGCGGCCGCTTTTCAGGGGATAGAAGTTGAGTTCGCTGATCCGCATGGTTTCTCCTTCAGATCTCGTCGATGAAGAGGTCGAGCACCTGGCGCAGGCGCTCATGCCGTTCGGTGGCAAGCGCGCGGCCCGTCGCCGTCTGGAAGCCGTCGGCGAGCTTGAACAGTTTCACCTCGAAATGGTCGATCGCAAACGCCTTGTCGTCGAGCGGGCGATGTCTGGCGAGCGGATCGGCCGGGTCGTAGAGGCCGGACCCCATCCGCCCGGCGATATAGAAACAGCGCGCCGCCCCCACCATGCCGATCGCATCCAGCCGGTCCGCATCCTGCAATATCCTGGCCTCCAGCGTCTCGGGCAAGATGTTGGCGGAAAAGCTGTGCGCCGTCACCGCATGCGCGACGGCCGCGATATCCGTCTTGTCCCAGCCGAGATCGGCAAGGATGGTTGCGGCCTTTTCCGCCGCCAGCCGCGAGGCCTGCGCCCGCAGCGGCGAGTTCTTTTCCACCGAAACGCAATCATGCAGCAGCACGGCAGCGGCGAGCACCCGCCCGTCGCCGCCTTCCTTGGCATGGATGCGCATCGCGTTACGGAAGACGCGCAGGATATGGGCGATGTCGTGCGAGCCGTCGTCGCCTTCGGTCGCATGCGGGATCAGGGTCTCGGCAAGCGCCTCGAAGGGTGAAAAGGCGGCGATAAGCGAAACGGTCACGAAGCGGGTTCCTGGGAATCGATAGCTGCGGGTTCACCGCTCTTGTTCACCAGAATGCGCTGGTAGAAAAGCCCGATCCCGATCAGCACCGCACCGAGCCCGATGAAGGACAGCGCCCGGAGGATCCCTTCGAGGTTCGACATGTCGACCAGGAACACCTTTACCACCGCGACCAGCACGAGAGCGGCGGAGGCGAGCCGCAGGCTCTTGGCGTCGAGCTTGGAGCCGATCGCCAGCAGCGCCACGCCGATCAGCAGCCAGACCACGGAATAGGTGTAGGTCTCGGCGGCGATGAACCCCTTCCAGTCGGCGATGTTTTCACCCTGCCAGAAGCGCCGCACGGAAAGCGTCGCCCAGAGGAAACCGAGCACCGCGCCGGCGAGCGCCAGCATGACCACGTAGGGCGTCGGCCGCCGCCCGCGTGCGTAATAGGCAACGAGCGCATAGGCAAGGCCGGGCAGGAGGTAGCCGAGCAGCAGCAGGTTGAGGAAAGGCCAGGCGCCGGTGTTTTCGCCGCTGAAATAGGGGTTGAGCGCAAACACGTGCAGCGACAGAACGTTGATGGTCGCAAGCACGCCGGCGATCATCGAGCCCCAGCGGAACACCGGGCTCGGCGACTTGAGGTCGAGCGTCATCAATATGCCCGAGAAGCCGACCGTCAGCAGCGTGTAGATCGACTGCTCGCCAAGCGTCGGCACCCGGTCGTCGAGCACGCCGCCGTTCATCGCGTGGCGCACCAGAACGGCAACCGTCATGAGAGCGGCGAGCGAGGCCAGCGCCTGCATGAGGTTGCGGATGCGGAAATCGGAAGAGCCCTTCAGGAGATAGGCCGTCACGATCGCCAGCAGCGTCGGAATGCCGTAGCCCGGCAGAAGCGCGTTGAAGAACGGCGTGGTGCCGAGACTGTTCTGGCCGATCAGCGTCGGCTCCCAGGCGATCCGGCCGAACACCATCAGGATCGCCGCCGCCATCATCCAGGGAAGCGCCGGCCATGGCCGCGCCCGCATGCCCAGTACATAGGCAAAACCCAGCACGGACAGGAGAATGGTGGTGACGATGCCGTTGGTCAGCGCGTGCAGCGCGAACGTGAAGCCGGCAAACGAGCCGGCGATGAAGAAATTGGCCGCCCAGTCGATGCGTCCATCGCTCGTCTCGTCACGCTCGCGGAACAGCCATTCGGCACCGGCCAGCAGCACGAGGCCGAGGCCGACCCCGTAAAGCCCATGCGTCCAGTCGCGTCCGAGATTGCCGAAATTGAGGAAGCTGATGGTCGCCAGCGCCACCGGCACGCCGGACATCAGCACGCTCCAGACCATCGAAAATTCCGGCTCCGCCCTGCGGAAGCGTTTCAGGAACGCAAAGCCGAGCAGCGTGAACACCGCCCCGAGCAGCAGGCTGATGGCGATTTCCGTCGCATAGGTCACGACCGGCAGCGGTTCGTTGCCGACCGGTTGCGGCACATAGGTATCGAGCAGCATCAGCGCCACGACGGCAAGGACCAGCACCGACCCGCAGGCGGCGATCATCGCCGGCCAAACCGTATAAGCGCGGCTGGCGCCGAGTGCGGCAAGGGCCGCGATCACGGCAGCGGAGGCGAAGTACGGATCGATGCCGGTGACCGTGTCCGCGACCAGCATGGCGAGCGCCGGCAGCACCGACATGATCGCAACCGAGAGCGTGATGGCCAGCGGCTGGCGCCCGAGCAACCCGCTCCAGCCGGTCTTGGCTACACGGTCTGTGCTATAGGCGGCACCGGGCCAGAAGAAGCCGGTGCCGGCGATCATCACGATCAGCGTCAGCGTCGACGGCATCGGGTCGAACTCGGCGGCGCCGAACGTGTAGGCGATCGCCCAAAGCCCGATGCCGATATTGGCGAGCATCGGCACGATCGTCCAGCGGCGGAAGCGCGAGGCGGCATTGACGGCCACCCAGGTGAGGCAGAGGAAGGCGAACAGCGCATTGGGGTTCGGTTGTTCGCTGGCGACCAGGGCCGGCGTCAGCAGCGAAGCGAGCAGGCCGAGCCCGGCCAGCGCCTGCCCGTGCAGCAGCGACAGTCCAAGGGTTGCAAAGGATACGAGCGCGAGCAGGATGAAGGCCGGCGTCGCGCCGATAAATCCGTAGACGCCGTAGGCCGCATAGATCGCGCCCAGCAGCGTCACTGCACCCGCCGCCGTCAGCGCGCCGGGGATCATCGCATTGCTGAACCGGTCGGATACCTGCGGCATCGCCCGGCGCCGCACGATCTCGCCGCCGGCCATCAGGACGAGGCCGAACAGGCAGGCGAGCACGAGGCGTGCGCCGGGTCCGAGCAGCCCGGCCTCGATCGAGGCGCGCACCAGAAAGATGCCGCCGAAGGCAAGCGCCACGCCGCCGACCCAGACCGGCCAGCGGGCACCGAGATAGCTTTCGAGGTTTTCTGTGGTCTTCAGTTTGGCCGGCGTCGGTGCCCTCGCTACAGCCGGGGCAGGAGCCTCTTCTATGGCCGGAGCCTCCTCGGCAGTCGTGCTCGCCGCGATCGTCTCCTCCGGCAGGGCCGCGGGCGCAGCCGGAACAGCCTCGGGCACCGGCTCTGCCTGAGCAGGCGGTTCCTCGACGGCCGTCTCGGTGGTGACAGCCGCTGCTGCAGCCGGAACGGCCGCCGGCCCTGCCATGGGCGTGGCAGCGGAAACCGGTTGCCGAGCCAGGAGATCGGCCTTGACCGCCTCGAGCTCCTTTTCAAGCAACGTCACCCGGGCCGATGTCTTGCGGTGGAGACCCGTCATCAGGATCACCAGCAGCAGAAGGAGGATTTCGATCATCGGCACGCTCGCGAGTGAAGAGTTCGGTCTTGCGTTTATACAATTGCCGGACGAGGGAAGGGAAGAGCCGTTCCACAGCCAATTTCCAATCGGAAGCCTTGGAAACTATTGTCGTTTCGGAGTTCCGTTTGCCGCATCCGGTAGCCGGCAGGTCCTTTGCAACGTGGTCCGGACGGTCCCAGGTGGCGCGGCGGCTCTCGCTGAAAAGATAGGCAGCGTCATGTGCACCAAAGTTGCATATGCATATTGAGTGTGCGATATGAAAATATGATTGTTTTATGTGCAGTTTCGACTTGCGCGGCCCCTGAATAAGCGCTTGGATGCAGGCCATCCGCACAAAAAACTCCAGGGGGACGACCTTTCATGATCTCGCGCAGACTGCTCTCAAAACTTTCGGCCGTCGCGGCACTGGCGCTTGCTGCCGGCTTTTCTATGCCGGCCGGCCAGGCTGTGGCGCAAACCGCGGTCAAGTTCACGCTCGACTGGAAATTCGAAGGCCCGGCTGCCGGCTTCCTGCTCGCCCAGGACAAGGGTTACTTCAAGGCCGAGGGCCTCGACGTCACCATCGATACCGGCAACGGCTCGGTCGAAGCGATCCCGCGTGTTGCGACCGGTGCCTACCAGATGGGTTTCGGCGACATCAACTCGCTGATCAAGTTCCTGGACGAGGATTCCTCCCAGAAGATCAAGGCCGCGATGATGGTCTACGAGCGCCCGACCTTTGCGGTCGTCGGCCGCAAGTCGCTCGGCATCACCACCGATCCGAAGTCGCTGGAAGGCAAGAAGCTCGGCGCGCCTCCTCCGGATGGTGCCTTCGCGCAGTGGAAGGCCTTCAAGCAGGTCGCCAAGATCGACGATTCGAAGATCACGCTGGAATCGATCGGCTTCCCGGTCCGCGAGCCGATGCTCGCCCAGGGTAAGGTCGACGCCGTCTTCGGTTTCGCTTTCTCGGTCATCCTCAACCTGAAGGCCCAGGGCATCAAGGATGACGACATCGCCACCATCCTGATGGCCGAGCACGGCCTCAACCTCTATGGCAACGCGGTGCTCATCAACACCGATTTCGCGGCCAAGAACCCGGCCGCCGTCAAGGGCTTCCTGAAGGCACTCGCCAAGGGTTTTGCCGATGCCGTCGCCAAGCCGGAAGAGGGCGTTGCCGCCGTCCTCAAGCGCAACGAGACGCTCAACAAGGATATCGAGCTCGAGCGCCTCAAGATGGCGAATGCGATGAACATCAAGACGCCCTACGTGGTCGCCAACGGCTTCGGCGGCATCGACCCGACCCGCCTTGCCGCCTCGATCGACACGCTGAAGGTCTCCATGGGCCTCAAGGGCAACGTCAAGGCTGAGCAGGTTTTCGACGCCAGCTTCCTGCCTGCCAAGGCGGAGCGTATGCTGCCGTAGTTTGTGACGTTGCGGGCGGACTTGGACCCCCTCACCAACAAAATCTAAGACTTAGCTTTCGCTAAGATCTTGATTTTGTAACCTCTCCCGCCAAGGGAGAGGTAAACCCGCAGCGATGCGGCATCTCTATCTCTCCCCTTGCGGGAGAGAACGCGATTTCAACATCTTAGCGTAGCTAAATGTTAGAAATCGCAAGTGAGGGGACATTCATGACGGCAGCGGGAAAGAAAGAAACCCAATGACGCACCTCGTTACCATCGACAATGTCGACATGCGCTATGGCGGCGCGGCCGGCACGCTTGCCGTCTCCGGCCTCACTATGAAGGTCGGCAAGGGCGAGTTCGCGGCCGTCGTCGGCCCGTCCGGCTGCGGCAAGTCGACATTGATGAAACTGGTCACCGGCCTGCACATCCCGCAGAGCGGCGTGGTGATCGTGGCGGACAAACAGGTGACCAAGCCGGTCTCGATCGTCGGCATGGCCTTCCAGAACCCGACCATGCTGCCCTGGCGCACCACGCTCGACAACATCCTGCTGCCGCTCGAAATCGTCGAGCGACATCGCCACCGCCTGCGCGCCAACAAGAAGGAATATGTCGAGAAGGCCGAGCACCTGCTCGAAACCGTCGGCCTGAAAGGGTTCGGCTCGAAATTCCCGTGGCAGCTTTCCGGCGGCATGCAGCAGCGCGCCAATCTCTGCCGCGCACTCATCCACGAACCCGAACTGCTGATGCTTGACGAGCCGTTCGGCGCGCTTGACGCCTTCACCCGCGAGGAACTGTGGTGCGTCATCCGCGACCTGCACGCGGCGCAAGGCGTCACCATCGTCCTCGTCACCCATGACCTGCGCGAGGCGACCTTCCTCGCCGACCGCATCTTCGTGATGAGCGCCCGTCCCGGCAAGGTGCTGAAGGAACACACCGTCCCCTTCGCGCGGCCCCGCGATCTGGAAGTCATGTACGAAAAGGCCTTCAACGACATGGTGCATGAACTGCACGGCGAAATCGCCAGCGCGAGGGTGGTCGCATGAGTGTCGTGACCGGAAATACCGCCGCTCCCGCCACGCCGGCGAAGTCGCTTGCCCAGCGCATAAACTGGGTGAAGCTCGCCCCCTGGCTCTACACGATCGGGCTCTTCGTCCTCTGGGAACTGCTGGTCATCGTGCTGCAGACGCCGCCGACCATCCTTCCGGCGCCCTCCCGCGTCTTTCAGGCAATCGTCCAATACTGGTCGCCGATCTGGAAGAACTCGCTGCAGACGCTTTATACGACCACCGTCGGCTTCGCGATCGCCGTCGTCGCGGGCCTTGCGATCGGCCTCTTCATCGGCTGGTCGAAGGCGATCTATGCCGGGCTCTACCCTTTGATGATCGGCTTTAACGCCATCCCCAAGGTGGCGCTCGTGCCGATCCTGGTCATCTGGTTCGGCATCGGCGCCGTACCGGCCATATTAACCGCATTCCTGATCTCCTTCTTCCCGATCGTCGTCAACGTCGCGACGGGCCTTGCCACGATCGAGCCGGAGACCGAGGACGTGCTGCGCGCGCTCGGCGCAAAGAAGCTCGATATCATGCTGAAGGTCGGCATTCCGCGTTCCATGCCCTATTTCTTCGGCTCGCTGAAGGTGGCGATCACGCTCGCTTTCGTAGGCTCCGTCGTGTCTGAAACCGTCGCCTCGAACTACGGCCTCGGCAACATGATGAGTTCGGCCCAGAGCCAGTTCAACGTGCCGCTGGTCTTCGCCGGCCTCTTGATGCTCGCTGTCGAAGGCATCGCCATGTATGCGCTGATGGCCTGGATCGAGCGGCGCATGACGGGCTGGGCCCACCGCTCGACCATGTCGCAGTAAGGAGCCCCTAGCCGGTGGCCTTCGGCGCTTGTTCTGCACCCGCAGTCCGGTCACCCCCGCGGTCCCGGCCGAAAAGCATCCCGCAGGTGCTCGACGACCTCCGCGACGCTCGGCCCGTGGATCGGTGGCGGTACCGACCGTTCGCAGAATTCCCGCCAGACGAAGAACGTCAGTTCTGCGCCATCCGTCGCGGTCTCGCCCGGACCTTCCGCAAAAGTACTGAGCATCCGGTACCGATCGTCCTGCCAGAAAAGTGCTTCCACCCAGCGGTAGATTGGGATCACGTGGAAATGGAGCGAATGGCCCGGCATGTGGCCGTATCGTCCGATATAGACCCGCTCCGCATTCAATTCCCCGCCTAGCGCCCTCTGAACCTTCGCCATCAGTGGCCCGAGCTCCAGCAACGCTTCTTCCGCAAGCTCGGAGAGATCATCCACAAAGCGCTTCGAGCCGATCATCAGATAGCCGGGAAGGGCGGAATTGGTTCGGTGGTTGACCAGCCAATGTTCGGTTTCGAAGACATGGAATTCTGGAGGAATGTGCATCTCGACCGACTTTCTGCAGAAATCCCATAAGCGATAGCAATACTGGCGATCCGCGACAATGTACCATAAAAGGTCATATGGCCTTTACATTGAGTGCAAATGGACTAAATTCTGGTGAAGCAGGAGCCTTGCCCATGGAAGTCGCCGCCAGAAAAGAAAAAGCAGAACAGCTGACGGCCGTCGCGCTGAAGGCCTTCGGCAATGTCGTCGCCGAATGGGGCGTGCCGATGAACGAGGCGGCGGCTCTTGCCGACATGTCGGAAAGCACCTGGAAACGTGCCCGGAAACCGGGTTATTCGGGCGGCTTGACCAAGGACCAGATGCTGCGCCTCAGCGCCGTCATCGGGATCTATAAGGCCCTAAAACTCTATTTCAGCGATCCGATCGCTTCCAGGTGGATGACGTTGCCGAACGAGGGGCCGCTGTTCCGCAGCACCCGCCCGATCGATACGCTGATCGAGGAGGGGTTGCCGCAATTCCTTGCCGTCCGAAACTACCTCGATGCCTTGCGGGGCGGCGCGTGATCGTCACGCCTGTCAGCGACCGGGGCCTCGTGCGGCTGATCCCGGCGACCTACCACAAGCCGCCTAGCCTGCGCGGTCTGGTAGATAGCGACGAGGAACTGGCGATTCTTGCCGAGATCGAGGGTATGACCAGCGCGCGGCTGACAGCCGAGCGGGGATTGAACCTGCATCTGGACCGGCGCGAGCTCGCCTGGAAACGCCGCAAGCACGACCTGCAGGTCTACGGAAACACCCATATCAACGCCGCCTTCACCTACACGCGAAAAGGCGGGAACCGCTTCAACGACGAAAACCGCGGCGCCTGGTACTGCAGCTGGGACACGATGACGTCGATTGCCGAGGTCGCCTTCCACAAGACGCGGGAACTGCGCTTCATCGGCGTCTTCGAAGAGACCGCGCGTTATGTGGAACTGCTGGCGGATTTTATCGGCGAGTATCCGGACATCACCGGCGAGCGCGGCAACCCGGCGCTCGATCCGGATCCGGCGATCGGTTACCCCCAGGGGCAGGCGCTCGCCGAAAGATTGAGGCGCGACGGCCATGACGGACTGATCTATCCGTCGGTGCGGCACGATCAAGGCCGCTGCCTTGTCGCCTTCGAGCCGACTGCCATCCGTAACGTACGCCCGGGTGCATCCTGGGACATCGTCTGGTCGGGCAGCGAGGAATTCGACCTCAAGGCCGTGTGACGGCGATCGCCGATTCGATTCTCGTAAAAATTTGGGCATCGGGGCCGGCTTCCTCGTAAAAAGCCGGCCCCGATGCATCCTTTCCTTCAGGTCCGCTGCGTGACCGGTTCGTCCGCACCGTGAGGAGCCGGAGGTCCGCTCTCACCGGTGACGTTGCGGGTTTCTACCTGAGGGTCTGGAATCTGTTCCGGCGATTTGTCGCCAGGGAACTTATCGCCGGGGAATTTGTCAAAGGCGAGCTTGACCTCCCTGGTCAGGTCGCGGCCGGTTTCCCACCAGTCGCTGCTCTTCGTCCAGTAGCGCAGCGTCAGCTTGGCGCTGCCGGCATCGAATTCGGCCACGTAGACGGTCGGTGCCGGATCCTTCAGCACCCGCTTGTCGCCGCTGGCGATCGCCATCAGCTTCGCCTGGGTCCGGCCGATATCGCGGTCGGTGCCGATACTGACCGAAATCTCGTTGCGGCGCGTCTTCAGCCGGCTGTAATTGGTGATCGGCACGTTCCACAACGTCGAGTTCGGCGCCAGCCGATAGACGCCGTCGGCGGTCCGAAGCTCGGTCGCAAACAGCCCGACATCGACGATCGTGCCGGTGACGCTGCCGGTCTCGATGCTCTCGCCGACCCGGAACGGCCGCAGGACCAGGAGCATGATGCCGGCCGCGATGTTCTGCAGCGTGCCCTGCAGCGCGAGACCGACGGCAAGGCCGATCGCGCCCAGCGCCGCGAGCACCGATGCCGTCTGCACACCGAACTGGCCGAGCACCATGACGACGACGAGAACCAGCATCGCATAACGGATGATGTTGGAGAAGAATTGCGACAGCGTCGCGTCAATGCCGTGGATGCGCGACAGGCCGCGATGAGCCCAGCGGCTGATCAGGCCGGCGGCCATCCAGCCGAGAATGAGGAGAACGATCGCGCCGACAGCGGAGAAGGAATATTGCACCGCCAGCGCGCTCAACTGAGCGAGCGCCGCCCTGGTCGCCACAACGAATTCCGACGCCTGGTCCATCCGGCGGTCTGCTCCTGATTTTAGTTTCGCCGTTAATTGGGGCAGCAGGCCGCGACGTCAAGATAAAAGTGGAGCTTTTTCACCCCGAGCTAAACAATTAGGAAAATTCAACTTTCTGGTTCAAGGCGAGATTTTTAGCGGCAGGATGAAGGAGGCCCGGCCATCGGTCTCGGCGCCGCGGCCTATCCCCTTGATGGCAGCAATCAGCCGGCCGTTGCGGGCGAGCAGCCGGTCACCGATCTCGATCAGCCGCGTATTCGGGGTCGCATGCGGCGCGACGCTGCGAAGCCTCGCAGCCAGCGCGAAATCGTCCTCCTCCGGGTGTAGCGAGAGAACGGCGATCACCGCTGCGGCAGGTGAACGGGAGACGCCCATCCAGCAATGGATGACGATCGGCGCTGCCTGGTCCCAGTCGCGCACAAAGCCGATCAGGCTTTCCACATGCGCCTCGCTGGGCGCGATCAGACCTCCCGTGCCGGCAAAACCGATGTCGTTCATCGCCAGCTTCAGGTGGCGGTCGGCGGCAATCACGCCCGGCCGGTGAAAGTCCTGGCCCTCGGCGATCAGGCTCACCATTTCGCGCGCCTTGTGGCGGACGGCTGTCTCGGCGATGGAGCTCAGCGGACAGACGACGATCGCGGTCATGCCGTCTTGCCTGCGCGCTCGGCCTCGATCTGATGGAAACGGTCGAGGAAAAGCTGCTGCGCCGTCAGCGCCGGCATCGGCTGGATCGGCAGCATGTCTCGGGTGATGCCGCGCGGTTGGCCGAAAAATTTCCGCGCCTCGGTGACCGAGAAGCCAGCAAGTTCCGTGGCCTCGAAAAAGGCAGCGATCGTGTCTGCCTTCTTGATCAGCGCCTTGAGCTCTCGGGTCGGATGCGGTGGCAGGCCGAAACGCAGGTGGATCGCCGCCTCCAGCCGTTGTTCGACAGCCTTGTAGCCGCCGCCGACCACCGATTTGAACGGCGAGATCATGTCGCCGATCACATATTCCGGCGCGTCGTGCAGTATCGTCATCTGCAGGGCATCGGCCGTGCAGGCCTCGTTGCAGCGGCGGAAGATCTCCTCGACGACAAGGCAGTGCTGGGCGACGGAAAAGGCATGGTCGCCGCGCGTCTGGCCATTCCAGCGGGCGACGCGGGCAAGCCCATGGGCGATGTCGGAGATTTCGATGTCGAGCGGCGAGGGATCGAGCAAGTCGAGCCGGCGTCCCGACAGCATTCGTTGCCAGGCACGTGGTGCCGTCACCACTGGGCTCACGTCTCGGCCTCTTCAGCCTCGACGGGGAAGGAGAGCCCGCTCCAGGCGGGAAGCGCCAGGCTGACGGTCACGTCGTCCACAGAAAGCGGCACGCCGCGTGCCAGCGCGTCGCCGACGCGGTCGATGCGCACGATCGCCAGTCCCTTGTTGCCGAAAACCGATCCGAGCGCGCCGACCGGCTTGCCGCCGGCTATAATCTCGGTGCCGGAAGCGGGCAGGGCGGCTTCGCCCGAAACGATCGCCACCCGCCGCCGCGCCGTGCCGCGATGCTGCATGCGGGACACGACTTCCTGGCCGACATAGCAGCCCTTGCGGAAGGAAAGTCCGCTCGTCTGGTCGAGCAGCACGTCGTGCGGAAAGGCGTCCTGCAGCGCATAGTCGTGCCCGGAGAGAGAGATGCCGGCTTCGATTCGCAACGCGTGATAGGTTTCTTCCGGCCCGTCATCCAGCTTGCCGGGAGCGCGGGCGAGGGGGATTCCGGCCTTGGCAAAGGCAGCATCCTTCACCGAGCCCTTGCCCGAATCATCACCCCAGAACACGGTGATTCCGTCTTCCGGACCGGCCGTGATATCCACCGCTGCGCGCAGCTTATACATCGTCAGCCGCCGCATCAGCGCCTCGCGCTGGGCCGTTTCGGTCTCGATGAGGAAACCGTCTCCCTCCCGCCAGACCAGGAAATCGAACAGGATCTTGCCTTGCGGTGTCAGGAGCGCGCCCGGCCGGGCTTCACCTTCCGGCAGGGAATCGATGTCGGTGGTGATCAGCCCCTGCAGGAAATCCTGCGCATCCTTGCCGGTGAGGCGGATCAGGCTTCGCGAGGGAAGAAAGGCGGCGGGCATGGCACGGGAATCCGGTTGTTCTGAACCTGAGAGTTAAGTCTTCGCGGGGGCGGCGGCAAGGCGTTCGGGGAGATTGCCAACAAAGTTCGTTGAGGCGAGCCGGCGCGGCACTATCCCTGATCTCCCTCCTTGAGCGGCAGATGTCACCGCAGGTGACAGAGGGGGTAGCAACGGTGCGGCAAATGCAGTGGCGGAAGAGTGTGCTGGGAGGTTTACCCCCCTCTGCCCTGCCGGGCATCTCCCCCACAAGGGGGGAGATCGGCTGGGCGCACTGTTCTGCACCCATCAAGCCGCCCGCTCAGTCGCCGCCGGAGAAGAACTTCCATTTGCCGTCCGGGCTGATGCCGGCGCGGAAGAAGTTGTAGTTGCCGTTCTCTTCCATGCCGGCGAGGTCGCCGGCCGTCACGATGCGTAGAAGGTCGACCCGTTCGGGCGGCGTCAGCGTCGAAAGCTGCTTTCCTGCGAAATAGGGCCAGACATAGGCCTCGTCCGGCGTGCCGACGTCGAAATGCGCAGCACCGGTGGACAGGATGTCGAGCAGGATGGCGAGTATTTCCTGGCCTTCGGCGTCGCCCGAAAAGCTCTTCAGCGTTTCGATCGGGTCCTCGAACTCGCCGTTCATCACCTGCGTCTGGGTGGCACCCGTTCCCATCAGGGCGCGCAGGCGGGCGATGTCGCCGGAGGCCGCGGCCTCGACGAGCTGTTCGCGCATGTGCTTGACCGGTGCCGGCAGCTTGGTCATGTCTCGGATGATTTCCGCCGGCTTGCTGTCGGCCGGCGCGGGCTTGGCGGCGTTGGGATCCGCCGGGGGGGCGGTCGTCTTGGCGTCGCCGGCCTGTGCCGACCGATTGATCGCAGGACCCGGCTGCGGCAGGGTCGTACCGTCGAAGGCCTGGAGGATGGCGCGGCTCTGTCCCTGCTCGGGCTGACTGGGCTCGTCGCTCGGGCGCAGCTCGGAGAGCGCAAGAGCATGGCCGGCGACCGCCGCGGCAAACACCGTTGCCGCCGAAAGGCGGATGATCAATTGGGCTATCGTCGTTTCCGCCGCATTCCGCACGGGAAACCTCTATCGTTATTGAACAGTGCGCTCGGGGGAGAATTCGCCGGCGAGCATGCGGCTCTTGAGCGAATCGAGCATGGCTTCGGCGCCCATTTCTCCATGAATGCGGATGGTCTCCCGCATGGCAAGTACCAGAGCTGCGTCGGCGATGATTTCCGGCTCGATACCGTCGGCACGGCCGTCTGCCCATGCCTCACTCTGATATTCCAAGGCAGCCTGCATCTTCTCATGCACAATCATGTCGTCGATGTCGTTGCGGCCTGTCTGCATTCTGTCGTCCTCGGTGCCCGTTTAATTACTAGCCCGTTAAAAACTTTATCAGCCTTTTATCAAAACGACACGGCCTCCTGCCAAAAGAGGTAAATAATCCTCTAATTTCCGAAGCGGGCGGCGATTTCTGTCGCAAGTGTTGCGCCTTCGATACGATAACGCTCCTCGGCGGTCCTTGCCGCATCCGTGCAGGACGTGTGCACGGCGGCAAACGACCGGTACCCCCGATTAAAGGCCGCCGTCAACCGCTCGCGGCGCTTCGGTTCGGTGCCGGTATCGGCATCCAACAGCTGCTGCATCGAGGCCCGCCATTCGGATGTCGGTACGCCGCAGAGCGTGCGAAGATACTGGATCGAGCCGAGCACTTCCGCAAGCCGCGTCAGTTGTACGTCATAAGGCGCCGGCTTTTCCTCGGCCGGCGGAGGCGGGGACGGCGCCGCCGGCTGCTGTTTCGCCGGCTGGGCGGCAAGCGGCGTCGCCGCCAGGATTGCCAGCAGCGTCAGGCAGCCAAGTCGCGGAAGGAGCTTCATGAACGGGTCCCGATCCGGCGCGATTGCGCCGGTTTTGCGAGCATTCTTAGCGGGCATTGATCTCCGCCGCCAGCCTCTCGGCGCATTCGAGCACGCTCGCTGGCACGGCCAGGCCGCGGATCTCCTCGACCGTATACCAGCCGGCATCGGCCGCATCGTCGGCGGCGATCGCCTGGGCGTCGGGATCGGCCTCCACACGGAAGACCGACAGAAAGAAATGCCGCCTGTCCTCTTTCTCGCTCTTCAGGTCGTAGGTCGCGAAGAGGACGGGATTGCGCACCGCAATGCCGGTCTCCTCGAGAAATTCCCGCACCGCCGTCTGGTCCGGCGTCTCGCCGGGCTCCGCCCGCCCGCCCGGAAAGGCGAACAGATCCATCGACGGCGGGTTCACCCGCCGAATCAGCAGAAACCGGCCATCCCGTTCGAGAATGGCGGAGGACGCGGCTTGGGGGGAGGAGGGCATGTTACGGTCTTTGCGGTTCAATGGGCCGGGAACACTTCACGCCGCGCTCAAAGTCGGAATGTTGCTGACGTCCACCTCGCGTTCCGCGTGCCAGGCGTCATGGGCGGCCTGCATGCGCAGCCAGATAGCGGCACCATCGCCGAACATCTTCCCGAGCCGGGCTGCGACATTCGGCGAGACGGGCTTGCGCTCGCGCAGTATATCGTAGAGCTGCTGGCGGGAGATGCCGAGCAGCCCGGCGATCTCGACCTTTGTCTTGCCGGTTGCCGGGATGATCTCCTCAAGCAACGCGCCGGGATGTGACGGGCAACGCTGGATCGGCCTTCTTACTTCATATTCCGCCATCGACATCATCCAAACCGCCGCCTGTTCCAATGAGGCCGACCTGCCGCATCCGTCCAGCCAATATTGTAAAAGTATTGTATTTCATCGTATGCTTCATGCAAAGGAGCTTGCCATGGCACGTGCGAAAACATTCTCGTTGGGCGATGCCTATGATGGCATCCTGTCCGATCTGGTCAAGAACGGCCGCTTTGGCACCGAGACCGAAGCCGTTCGGGCAGGCATACGTATGCTTGCGGACTATGAGATGCGCATCCAGTCGCTGCGCCATGCGATCAATGCGGCGGATGCGGAAATCGAGGCGGGCCTCGGTGAGGAATATGCCTCGGGTGCAGACCTGCTTGCTGACGTCATGAGCGAAGGCGACGGTCATTAGCCCCAAGCGCCTCATCGTAGCACCTCTTGCGCGCGAAGACCTGCGTGCCATCCGTCACTTTATCGCAGAAAGCAGTCCCTTCTATGCCCGGGAGTTCCTGGCGGACATCACCGCCAAGATCGCCTGGATTGCCGAGGTGGATTTCACCGGTTCGCCGCGTGACCATATTTCGCCCGGCCTGCGCGGCTTTCCCTATCGGCAACGCTGCATCTACTATCGCTGCTATCTCGACCGGATCGTGGTTCTCCGGGTCATGCACGGTGCGCAGGATGTGAAGCCGCAGGATTTCGGGTAGGCAATCGATGAAAACCTACACCCTCTACTTCCTCGCCGCCCTTGCCGAGATTGCCGGTTGTTTCGCCTTCTGGGCATGGCTCAGGCTGGGAAAGCCGGTCTGGTGGCTGGTGCCGGGCATGGTATCGCTGGTCGCTTTCGCCTGGCTGCTGGCGCTGGTGCCGAGCGAGGCGGCGGGCCGCACCTATGCGGCCTATGGCGCCATCTATATCCTCGCCTCGATCCTCTGGCTCTGGGCCATCGAGGCCCGGGTGCCGGACCGCTGGGACATTCTCGGCGTCACTGTGTGCCTGGTCGGCGGGGCGATCATCCTGTTTGGCCCCAGGAGCGCATGACATCAGCGCCTGATCGGCGCTTGACCCTTTGAAAGGCCGATGCCACATAGTTCGCATGTGCGGACGCTACGCCCTGACGGCGACTCCCAAGGATATTTCGGAATTCTTCAGCCTGGCGGATCTCGACGATTTCCCTGCACGCTACAATATCGCGCCGACCCAGCCGATCCTCGTCGTCATGTCCTCGGAAAAACGTGAGCCGGGCAGCAACCTGCCGGAGCGCCGTGCCTTCCTTGCCCGCTGGGGCCTGATTCCCGGCTGGGTAAAGGACATGAAGGAGTTTCCGCTGCTGATTAACGCGCGCTCCGAAACGGCGATCGGAAAGGCGTCATTCCGCGCCGCCATGCGCCATCGCCGTATCCTGATCCCCGCCACCGGTTTCTACGAATGGCGCCGGCCGCCGAAGGAAAGCGGCGTCAAGCCGCAGGCCTATTGGATACGTCCCAAGCGCGGCGGCGTCGTCGCCTTTGCCGGCCTGATGGAAACCTGGTCTTCGGCCGACGGTTCCGAGGTGGATACCGCCGCGATCATGACGACCACGGCGAACGGCGGCATCCGCCATGTCCACGACCGCATGCCGGTCGTCGTCGCGCCCGAGGATTTTTCCCGCTGGCTAGACTGCAGGACGCAGGAGCCGCGCGAGGTGGCCGACCTGATGCGGCCCGTTCAGGAAGATTTTTTCGAGGCGCTGCCGGTCTCCGACCTCGTCAACAAGGTCGCGAACATGGGTCCGGATCTGCAGAAACCGGTCGCTGTCGCCCAACCGGAAGAGGAGCCGCCGAAAAAGCCGAAATCCGACTCCACCCAGATGTCGCTTTTCTGATCCTCGGCCTCCTTCCTAGACGGACAATGCCATGAACCTGTTTTCCGCCGGCCTTTCCGGCCTCGCACTCGGGGCTTCGCTGATCATCGCCATCGGCGCCCAGAACGCCTTCATCCTGCGCCAGGGGCTGATTCGCGCCCATGTCTTCATCCTCTGCCTGATCTGCGCCCTGTCGGATGCGACGTTGATCGCCGCCGGCGTTGGCGGGCTCGGCACGATCGTCGCGCAATCTCCCGTGCTGATCTCGGTGGTGACGCTGGGCGGCGCGGTGTTTCTCGGGCTTTATGCCGTGATGGCCTTCCGCCGGGCGGTAAAACCGGCCGCGTTGGTGGCGGGCGCGCCGGAACCGATGGGGCTGAAGGCGGCGGTTCTGACCTGCCTGGCCTTCACCTTCCTCAACCCGCATGTCTATCTGGATACGGTCGTGCTGCTCGGCAGCCTGTCTGCGGCCTTCGAAGGGGCGGAACGCGTGGCCTATGGCGCCGGTGCGGCGATTGCCTCGTTCGTCTGGTTCTTCGGGCTCGGTTACGGCGCGCGGTTTCTGGCGCCGCTGTTTGCCAGACCCGCCGCCTGGCGGGTGCTGGATGTCGTGATCGGGATCGTCATGGGCCTTCTCGCGCTGGGACTCCTGTGGAGCTTTTTCAGCGGCGAATGACTCGTCGCTTGCCTGGTCCCTGATCCGGCTCAGCGGGCCTGATCAGCCTGCAGGGGTAAGCTTCGGCTTGCGGTTCAGCATCAGGGCGGCCGCAACCACGGCCTTCAGGCCCAGCGGACGGTAGGGCGTGGTCATTTCCGGTTTGGATTCAATCTTCTTCTCGGTGCTCATGGCTGTCTCCTCAACACGCGAATCTCTTGTTTGCATTTTGCGATCGCGGCTTTTCCCATAAAAGCGGGCGGAATCGTGGCCGGCAAGCCGGCAGTGCCGCCCGGTATTCGTAGAACTGTCATCTTGCGGGAA
This sequence comes from Neorhizobium sp. T7_12, assembly GCF_002968535.1. Lineage (NCBI taxonomy): Bacteria > Pseudomonadati > Pseudomonadota > Alphaproteobacteria > Hyphomicrobiales > Rhizobiaceae > Neorhizobium > Neorhizobium sp. T7_12. Next base: position 108,098 of record NZ_PVBK01000007.1, read on the forward strand.
ACTGTTGCGCGGAAGTTGCAACTTACCGAGTGCGCCTGCCCTCAGACGTTAGCACTGTCATCCTCGATCGTGATCGTGCCGTAGCGGCGGTGCCAGGCGCGCGCGCTGAACGGCAGGACGAGGAGGTACCCGACGACGGTGATCGACAGCACTTCCCACGTATAGCTCATCAGCAGCGCCACATAGAGCACCACGGCAAGCATGATCGGCAGCATCAGGTCGCGGCGGATGCGGCTCGACTTGCCGGACCAGACGGGCAGGCGGGACACCAGCAGGTAGCCGATCAGCAGCGTATAGGCGACGCTGACGTATACGAAGACAGGCGTCGCCTCGAGCCCGAGGAAGCCCAGATAGACCGGCAGCAGCACCAGCATGGCGCCCATCGGCGCCGGCACGCCGACGAAAAATTCCGATTGCCAGTCGGCCTTGATGTTGCGGTCCTCCATGACGTTGAACCGGGCGAGGCGCAGGCCGGCGGCGATCGCATAGAGCAGCGCCGCGATCCAGCCGATCGAATGTGCCTGGTCGAGCAGGAAGGCGTAGGAGACCAATGCTGGCGCGACGCCGAAATTGATAATGTCGGCAAGCGAATCCATCTGCACGCCGAATTTGGAGGTGGCCTTCAGGAGCCGTGCCACGCGCCCGTCGATGCCGTCGAGGAAGGCGGCCAGCAGCACCATGGCGACCGCCAGTTCGAAACGCCCCTCGAAGGCGAGCCTTATCCCGGTGAGGCCGGCGCAGATGGCAAGCACGGTGATGAGGTTCGGCACCAGCAGCCGGAGCGGGATTTCGCGCAGGCGCGGCCCGCGGGCCTCTTCGTTCGGGCGGTTGTGTTCCCTGTGCGAATGAGGGGGCGAGGGCGGCGAGGCGGGCGTCTCCATGAGGCTTTGTCTTCCCTTTACGTGCGGCGGCTGATGATCGGGCCCTTGGTCGAGCCGAATTCCGCAAGCACGGTCTCGCCGCCGATGGCGAGCTGGCCGACGGACACTCGCGCCTGGCCGCCGGCCGGCACGAACACGTCGAGTCGGGAGCCGAAGCGGATCAGGCCGAATCGTTCGCCGGCATTGACCGGTTCGCTGGGCTTCACCCAGCAGACGATGCGCCGCGCCACCAGGCCGGCGATCTGCACCACGCCGACCTTGCCGTGGCGGGTTTCGATGACGAGGCCGTTGCGCTCGTTGTCCTCGGAGGCCTTGTCGAGTTCGGCATTGATGAACTGGCCTGGGCGGTATTCGATGCGCGACACCTGGCCGCGCACCGGCGAGCGATTGATGTGGCAGTCGAACACGTTCATGAACACCGAGATGCGCAGCATGGGTTCGGAACCCAGCTGCAGTTCGACCGGCGGCACGACCATGGCGACATGGCTGATGCGGCCATCGGCAGGGCTGAGGATGAGGTCGTCGTCCTGCGGCACCGCCCGTTCCGGATCGCGGAAGAAGTAGGCGCACCACAAAGTCAGCACCAGGCCGATCCAGAACAGCGGCTCGGCGATATAACCGAGGATCAGCGAGGCGATGAAGAAGGCGGCGACGAAGATGTAACCTTCCTTGTGGATCGGCACGAGCGTGTTGCGGATGGTGTCGAAGAGGTTGATCAACGTTTTCTCCCGTATGTCAGTGCCATCTGACTACAGCGAAACCGTTTTTGCGGCAATGCGGTTCCGTATCGCCGAAACCGCAGCGCGGATATGCCGGAAAAATGCCGATCCTCATTTCCGCCCGGCCTGCAGATGCGATGCGTATTCGCTCGGCGGACAACCGACCCTGTTGCTGAAGGCAGTGCTGAAGGCGCTGGCTGACTTGTAGCCGACCGCCCCGGCGATCTCCTCCAGCGATCCGCGGCCGCGCAGCAGCACGTCTTTCGCCAACGCCATCCGCCAGCCGAGCAGATATTCGACCGGCGCGACGCCGACAGTCTCGGAAAAACGGCGGGCGAAGACCGAGCGCGACATGCCGACCCGCCTTGCCAGCTCGCCGACCGTCCAGCCGCGGGCGACATCGGCATGGATATGGCCGAGCGCCTGGGCGAGCTGCGGATCGGCAAGCCCTCCCAGCAGGCCCGCATGTGGCGCCCAGGCCGCCTCGCGGCGCAGGGTCTCGATGAGCATGACCTCGATCAGGCGGCAGAGGACGGCGTCGCGCCCGGGCCGTGGGTCGCCGGCTTCCTCCAGGATCATCGAGACCAGCGCCCGCAATCGCGCGCCAGTCTGCTCCGTGGCCCGCACATGTACGAGACGCGGCAGAAGCCCGATCAGCAGATCGGCATTGGCGGGATCACATTGGATGAGGCCGCCGAGGACACGCGTCGCTGGTCCCGATCCCTCTTCGCCAACACGAATCTCGCCGTCAACGGTATGTCGGGCCTTGAAGGCATCGTCCGACAGCTCGGTTTGCGCGTTGATATCGCTGAGGAACGAATCCGAAAGCGGTCTAGCCGAGAGAATATAATCTCCCTCCTGCAGCTCGACGGGGCCGCCGTCATGGGTCCTGAACCAGCACCGGCCTTGTGTGACGAAGTAGAAGGTCGGCCCCGGCTGTTCCGGCACGCGAACGCCCCACCTCCCTCTGGCCGACATGCTGCCGAGCAGAACGGTGGACGGGCGAAGCAGCTTGATGACGTCGGCAAGAGCATCCATCGGGACGATCCGTAATAGTTTTCGGAGTTTCCATTATAGAATGTTCCGATCGGCTGGTCTAGTGAAGGCGCATCAACATATTGGAGCCAGATCATGACCAAGACCATTCTCATTACCGGCTGCTCGTCGGGCCTCGGAAAGATGACCGCCAGCCATTTCGCGGGAAAGGGCTGGAACGTCATCGCGACGATGCGCAGGCCGGACCCGGATCTTGCCAATCAGTATCCCGACCGCATTCTGGTCGCAGCCCTCGACGTCGCCGATCCGGCGAGCATAGAGGCCGCAATCCAGGCCGGCGTAGAGCGCTTCGGCGGCCTCGACGCGGTCGTCAACAATGCCGGCATCACCATGGTCTCGATCTTCGAGGCGACGCCGGCGGAGGCGATCCGCCAGATCTTCGAGACCAATGTCTTCGGCATGATGAACGTCATCCAGGCGGCGTTGCCGCATCTTCACCGGCGAAACGGCGGCACTATCGTCAACGTCGGTTCGGGTGTCGGGATCGCGGCCATGCCGCTGCTATCGCTCTACAGTGCCTCAAAGCAGGCCGTGGAAGGTCTGTCCGAATCGCTCTCCTACGAACTGGCGTCGCAGAACATCAAGGTCCGGCTGATCCAGCCGGGCGCGATGCGCAGCACGAATTTCACCGCCACCGGAATGGCCGCATCACAAGCGGCTCCGCTGCCGGAAAGCTATAAACCCTATTTCGACCACATGCTGCAGTCGATGATCAACTACCCGTTCGCTTCGACGCAAGAGCAGTCGGTGGTCGAGGCGATCTATGCGGCGGCCGTCGACGCGACGGGTCGCCTTCGCTATCAGGTCGGCCCGGATGTGGAAGAATATGCCCGCCTGCGCTGGTCGACCTCGGAAGATGAATATCGTGCCGGGATGCACCGGCTGACCGGACACACCGCCTGGCTTGAAATGCCGAAGTGATCGCTGAGGCTACAGCAGGCCGATCCCAACCGACCGCCGTGCCTGCCGCATCACCGCCCCCTACTGGCTCCAGCGACATCCCGCAAGGAGGTCGCTGGAGCTTTCGGCAACTGCGTTCTCCGACTGTGGGCTATCTCAGCGCCACCCCAGCCCCGGCGCCACATGCTTCAAGATGCTCTCCAGCACATGCGCATTGTACTCTACGCCAAGCTGGTTCGGCACGGTGAGCAGCAGCGTATCGGCCTCGGCGATCGCCTCGTCGGCCTTCAGCTGGTCGATCAGCTTGTCCGGCTCGGCGGCATAGGAGCGGCCGAAGATCGCCTGCGTCTGCGGGTCGATATTGCCGATCTGGTCCTGGCTCTCGCCGCTGCCGCCGAAATAGGCGCGGTCCGTGTCGTTCATCAGCGCGAAGATGCTGCGGCTGACGGAGACGCGCGGTTCGCGGGCGTGGCCGGCCTCCTTCCAGGCTTCGCGGTAGATGCGGATCTGCTCGGCCTGCTGGATGTGGAACGGCTTGCCGCTCTCGTCGGTCTTCAGCGTCGAACTCTGCAGGTTCATGCCGAGCTTGGCGGCCCAGACGGCGGTCGAGTTGGAGCTCGAGCCCCACCAGATGCGGTCGCGCAGGCCTGCCGAATGCGGCTCGAGGCGCAGCATGCCGGGCGGGTTGGGGAACATCGGCCGCGGGTTGGGCTTGGCGAAACCTTCGCCGCGCAGCACGTCGAAGAGCACTTCCGCATGGCGCCTGCCCATATCGGCATCGGTCTCGCCTTCCGCCGGCTGGTAGCCGAAATAGCGGAAACCGTCGATCACCTGTTCCGGCGAGCCGCGGCTGATGCCGAGCTGCAGGCGTCCGCCGGCGATGAGGTCGGCAGCGCCGGCGTCTTCCGCCATGTAGAGCGGGTTTTCATAACGCATGTCGATGACGGCGGTGCCGATCTCGATGCGCTTGGTGCGGGCGCCGACGGCCGACAGAAGCGGGAAGGGCGAGGCGAGCTGCCGGGCGAAATGGTGGACGCGGAAATAGGCGCCGTCGGCGCCGAGTTCTTCGGCGGCGACCGCGAGATCAATGGATTGAAGCAGGACGTCGGATGCCGACCGCGCCTGCGACTGCGGCGAGGGCGTCCAGTGCCCGAAGGAGAGAAAGCCGATCTTTTTCATTGCGTTACCACCGTGAATTTACTGTGTCTGAAGTTACACGTTAGATGGCATCTCGACCGCGACATGAACAGTCGCCGCCCTGTGAACAGTGCGTCCGCTTACCGTGCGGCCTGCGGATCGACCCAGCCCATCCAGGTGGTGAAGGCGAGCAGCGGCGAGCCGAAGAAGATCAGCACCAGCACATAGGCGATCGCGATGCCGCCGAGGACGAGCATGCGGGGGGTGAGGTATCGTTTCACGTTGAGATCCGTCCCTTTCCGAAGTTCATTGCGCCGCCGGCCTATTCCGCCGCCGGCACGCCGCGCAGCACCACCCCGAGGTCGTCGCTTTCGCGCACCTTGCGCAGCTGCTCTTCGGCCTGCACCGCCTCGCGCTGGCGATTCCACATCGAGGCGTAGAGCCCGTTCTGTTCGAGCAGCGAACTGTGCGTTCCGCGCTCCGCGATCAGCCCGTCGCGCAGGACGATGATCTCGTCGGCGCCGATGATGGTCGAAAGACGGTGGGCGATCACCAGCGTCGTGCGGTTCTTGGAGACGACGTCGAGCGCCGACTGGATCTCGTGTTCGGTCGTGGTGTCGAGCGCCGAGGTCGCCTCGTCGAGGATCAGGATCGGCGGGGCTTTGAGGACGGTGCGGGCGATCGCCACGCGCTGCTTCTCGCCGCCTGAAAGTTTCAGGCCCCGTTCGCCGACTTTGGTATCGAAACCGTCGGGCAGGGCGCTGATGAAGTGACCGATCTGCGCCACTTCGGCGGCGGCAAGCATTTCTTCCTGGCTCGCCGAGGGGCGGCCGTAGCGGATGTTGTAGGCGATCGTATCGTTGAACAGCACCGTATCCTGCGGCACCATGCCGATCGCCGCGCGCAGCGAATGCTGGGTCACGTCCCGCACGTCCTGGCCGTCGATGGTGATCGAGCCGTCCTGGATGTCGTAGAACCGGTAGAGCAGGCGGGAAATAGTCGATTTGCCGGCGCCCGAGGGCCCGACGATCGCCACCGTCTTGCCAGCCGGCACGTCGAAGGAGACGCCTTTGAGGATCGGCCGGGCCGGATCATAGGAAAAATGCACGTCCTTGAAGGAGATCGACCCTTGGGGGATGGCGAGAGGCGCGGCATCCGGCCGATCGACGACCTCCGGCTGCACTTCGAGCAGTTCGAACATCTGCTCGATATCGGTCAGCCCCTGGCGGATTTCGCGGTAGACGAAACCGATGAAGTTGAGCGGCACGGAAAGCTGCAACAGCAGCGCGTTGACGAACACGAAATCGCCGATCGTCTGCTCGCCGCGCTGCACGGCCAGCGCCGACATCACCATCATGACAGTCGTGCCGAGGCCGAAGATGACGCCCTGGCCGAAGTTCAGCCAGCCGAGCGAAGTCCAGACGTCGGTCGCCGCCTTCTCGTAGCGCGCCATCGAACTATCGAAGCGCTTGGCTTCCATCTCCTCGTTGCCGAAATATTTTACCGTCTCGAAATTGAGGAGCGAATCGATCGCCTTGGTATTGGCGTCGGTGTCGCTGTCGTTCATCGAGCGGCGGATGGCGATGCGCCAGTCGCTGGCCTTCACCGTGAACCAGATATAGAGCGCCACCGTGACGGCGGTGACGAGAACGTACCAGAAGCCGTAAGCGACCCAGAAGATGATGGCCGTCAGCAGGAATTCGAGCAGAGTCGGCACGGTGTTGAGAATGGTGAAGCGGACGATCGTTTCGATGCCCTTGGTGCCGCGCTCGATGATCCGAGACAGGCCGCCGGTCTTGCGCTCCAGATGAAAGCGCAGGGAGAGCTGGTGCATGTGCACGAAGGTACGGTAGGCGAGCTGGCGCACCGCATATTGCCCGACCGAGGCAAACAGCGCGTCGCGCAGCTGGTTCAGCCCCACCTGCAGGATGCGGGTGAAATTGAGCGCGATGACCAGCACCACGGCGCCAAGCAGGAAGGCAGGCAGGAGACCTGCCATATCCAATTTGCCGTTCAGTGCATCCGTCGCCCATTTGAAGAAATAGGGCACCGTCAAGAGCACGAACTTGGCGAGGAAGAGGTAGAAGGTCGCCCAGACGACGCGGGCCTTCAGGTCGGCGCGCCCTTCCGGCCACATATAGGGCCACAGGTTGACGAGCGTGCCGAGCGGATTGCTGGCATCCGCCGAAATGGTCTTCTTGTTATTCGCCATCAATGTCTCCGGGACAGGCGCGTCGAAACGCCTCCCGCACATAAGGTCCGGGGAAGAATGTTGCAATGACGGTTTCGTGAAACTTCAGGGCCGGCACGGACCGTCCGGGCGATGCGGCGAAGGCTGGATGTCTCCCGCCCTCGCCGGTGGCGATCACTTGGTGCTGGTGGAGGCGGCGGGCGCGGTGCCGGCTGCCGGCTTGGTGGTCGCTGCCGGCGTCGGCCAGGAAATGTAATAATAGGCCTCGCCGACCATGCCGAAATAGGAGCTGGCCCCGGTCGCCTTCTCGATATAGCTGCCGTCGGCGTTGCGCACGAACTTGCCGCCGTCGTCCCGTGTCAGACGGTCCTTGAGGAACTGGGTCCAGTCGGATTTGTCGACGGAGGTAATGCCGGCCGAGGTCTGCTTGCCGTCGGTAATGTCCCAGGCGGTGATCTGGTCGCCGGCGACAGCGTCGGTCATCTTCAGCGTGCCGGCGGCGAGCGCCTTCTGCATCACCTCGGCCATCGCCTTGCTGTCGGGGCTCGCCTTCAGCGCGTCCAGCTTCTCCTGCAGCGCCTTCATGAACGCCTTGCTGGACATGTCGCCGACCGATCCGTCGCCTGCGGTGTCCGGGACACTGCCGTTCATGGTCTGCTGCAGCGAGGCGATCAGCGCTGCGATCTTGTCGTCCTCGTAGTCGTCGTCACCGCCGCTGCCGCTGGAAAACAGTATATCGGCGAGCGAAGTGGAGGACGAGCCGGACGCCGAACTGCCGGGCGCCCTGTTGTTGGAGACATCATTGAATGCATTGAGGGCCGCCTGAGAGGACCAAGTCCGAATGGAATTAACGCTGGAAACCATTTTCTTCTCCTGTCCGCGCGGCATGGATCAGAGCCGGAGATAATATGCGAGCACGCCGCCTGATCACCGCGGTATTCCTCCTAACCTGCGCCAAGCTGGCCGAACGGCAGCCGGCGTGGCCATTGGCCGTCCAAGGGTCTTTTGAGCAGTGGATTGAGATGGCGGCGGTGGTTGGGCTGGATGCATTTTTTCTACCCAAATGAAATTATCCCGGCAAACCCCTCCCGGCCTGCCGGCCACCCTCCCCACAAGGGGGAGGGAAACCCAGGCGCGATGTCGCGCACAATCCACGCGTCAATGTCCGCCTATTCGTGGTCTGTTGAGAGATGAGTGCTTCAGTGAACAATATGCGCTTCGTCGGAGAACGGTGAGCGTCCCGCATATTTCCCTCCCGCTTGTGGGGAGGGTGGCCGGCAGGCCGGGAGGGGATCTTTTTGCGTCACCCTCGCATACCAGAACGTCTTGCGCCCCCTTACGACCGGCGCTGTATCATCCGCTGGCGATGGAGTTCTTCAGCGTCCGGCAGGGCCGCGTCGGGCACGCCGAAGATCTGGCCGGGCTGGATGACGTCGGGGTTGCGGATCTGGGCCTCGTTGGCGAGGTAGATCGTCGTGTAGCGCACACCCTGGCCGTAGACGCGGCGGGAGATCTGCCAGAGCGTGTCGCCGCGGCGGATGATCACCGAGCTGCGTTCACTCTGGGTCAGCGGCTCCTGCTGGATGGTGCGGGTGCCGCTGGCATCGGTGACCGTCATCGGGGCGGCTGTGGTGGCCTGGACGCCTTGCAGCTCGCGGGCGATGGTCGGGCCGACGGCGCGGGCGATCATTTCGCCGATCCGCTTCAGGCCGGCACCGACGCTTGCGACATCCTTGGGAAGCGCGTCGAGGGCGGCAACCGCTGCCGCGGCGTTCTGGACGGTGGTTTCGGCAAGCACCCGGGCGGAGGCGGCCGCATCGGCCGGCAGGCGATATTCGGAGAGCGATTTCAGGGCGATCGAAGTGGCGGAGCGGGCGGCTGCCATCTGTTCCGCCGAGGGTACGCGGCCGTTGTCGTAAAGCCCGCGCAGCAGGTTGAAGGCGCGTACCGTTTCGTTGCGCAGCTTGTCGAAGGCGCCGCTGTCGGCCGCCGACATGCCGTTATTGGCGGCCTGCGGCGCTGCGACGGCAGCGACCTGGTCTCCGGCCGGGCGGTTGAAGGGCACTTCGACCCGTACCAGAGCCTGTCCGCCGGCTCCGACAACCTCGACGCCGATCCGGTGGTCGCCGACTGCAAGGTCGATCGCCCCTTCGATCACGAAACTGCCGTCCTGGCCCGCCTGGGCGGTACCGATCGGCCGGCCGTCGGCCTGGCCACGCAGCATGGTGCCGGCCTTCGTGTTGCCGGCGACGAAAATCTTGTTGCCCTCGATTTCGACAGCGGTGATGCGCAGTTCAGGCGCAGCGGATGTCGCCGCCGAAGAGGCGGGCGCCGAGACCGGTATGCTCGGCGCGGAAGATGCGAGATTGGACGAGCCGGCCGGCGGTGCCGGCAGGGCGACAACGGAGGTACTGGTCGACGGCGCAGCCGAGGGGGCGGCAAGCGCGGGGCTGGCCGGAGCCTGATTGGTAGCGGGCGAAGCTGCCGCGGCCTGGGCTGCCGGCTGCGCGGCACTCGTGCCAGGCGGCGTTGCGGCGTCCGGGGTCGCGATCAGGCGGCTTGCCTTGCCGGGCTTGGTGACCATGGCAAGCAGCTTGCCGTTCTTATCGGCGGGCACCGAGACGGTCGCCGTTTCTTCCGACAGGGTGGTCTTGCCATCCTTGCCGATCGCCTTGAGCACGAGCTGGTGGTCACCGGGCGGCAGCGGCTTGTCGAGGATGGCGGCGAAATCGCCGCTCGGGCCGACGTCGACCTTGGCGACGATCGCGGCGCCGTCAGTGACTTCGAGTTTGGAATTGGGGGCGGCGCGGCCGGCGATCACGGTCGACCCGTCCGGTTCGACGCGCAGCACGTCGAAGGAGGGCGGCGTCATTGCCGCGGCCTGGCCTGCTGCGGAAGACGTGGCAGGCTGAGCCGTCTGCGGCGCCGTGGCAGCGGCCTGATCGGCCGGCTTTGCGGCATCGGGCGCCCTGGCCGTCGGCTGCGGTTCCGTCACCGCGTCCTTGACGGCATTGCCTGCGGCATTGATCGCGTCGCCGATCGGCTTGGAATCCTTGTTTATCGCAGGCATCACCAAGAACACCATCAGCAGCGATGCGATAGCCAATACGATCAGAGCCAGCCAGCCGGCGCGGTTTTTCATCATCAATGCCTCTCCCGACAGCTATAGCCATCGCATATTCGGATTAACCTTTTCCTCCCGCATTCACAAGCTTTTCACACGATAAACCCTTGCTCTTCCGGGCATTTCCCGTCAATTTTGACGACCGGGGCCTGGTTTGGCCCTCCCTTTGAAATGCGTTGCGGAGAAAACTGTGCCGATTCGATCCATCTGCGTTTACTGCGGCTCGCAGCCGGGGCGCGATCCCGCCTACCTTGCAGCCGGCCGTGCGCTCGGAAAATCCATCGCCGCCCACGGGCTTCGGCTTGTCTATGGCGGAGGCACCAAGGGCATCATGGGTGCGGTCGCGGCCGGCGTTCTGTCGAACGGCGGTCAGGTCACCGGCATCATTCCAGAATTCCTGGTCGACATGGAGGCCACGCGCCATTCGCTCGGCCAGCTCAACGAGCTGATTGTGACGGAGGACATGCATGCGCGCAAGCACAAGATGTTCGAGCGCGCTGACGCTTTCGTGACCCTGCCGGGCGGCATCGGCACCTTGGAGGAGATCGTCGAGATCATGACCTGGGCGCAGCTCGGACGGCATGAGAAGCCGATGGTGTTCGCCAATATCGGCGGTTTCTGGGATCCGATGCTCGACCTCATCACCCACATGCGCGAACAGGGGTTCATCCACCGTGCGCATCTCGTCCAGCCGTTGGTCATCGCCGACGTCGAGGACATCGTTCCGGCGATCCTGGAACAGGGCGAGGAGCGCCCGCCGACGAGCGGCGAGGGCGCGGTGATTTCAAGGCTGTAAGCGCCGGCGCTTGAGCCCTAGTCGACGATGAAGAGTTTTGCGCCGACCGATGTCGAGGAGCGGTGGGGCTCAGCATCGTCGGCCACCTGATAACTCATGCCGGGCGTCAGCACGAAGACCCGGCCGTCGGCGAGTTCGGTCGTCAGCTCGCCTTCGAGGCAGAGCAGGATATGGCCTTTGACGCACCAGTGGTCGGCGAGATAGCCCGGGGTATATTCGACCATCCGCACCCTGATCCCGCCGAAATGGCAGGTCTGCCAGGTCGCCAGCCCCGTGTCGCCCTTGTGCTCTGTCTTCGGAATGGCGCTCCAGTCGGTGGTACCGAACGGGATATCGCTGATTTTCATGGGAATGCTCCGGGAAAGGCCTATCGGCCGCGCGCTTGCTTGAGAAGCGACCAGGTATAGATTGCCAGCGCCGTCCAGATCAGGACGAAGGCCCCGAGCTTCACGGGGCTGAGCGGCTCGTGGAAGGCGAAGACCGCGATCAGGAAGATCATCGTCGGCGCGATATACTGCATGATGCCGATGGTCGAGAGCTTCAGGAGTTTTGCGCCGTTGGCGTAGATCATCAGCGGCGCGGCGGTGACGATGCCGGCGGCCATCAGGATGAACGTGTCCCAGCCGGTCGAATTGAGGAGATGGCCCTGGCCGGTCGATTCCAGCCAGATCACATAGGGCAGGCAGGGAATGCTGATCAGAAAAACTTCCAGGAAGAAACCCTGATTCGGGCCGATCGGCAGGGTTTTGCGGAACAGCGCATAGAACCCCCAGGTGAAGGTGAGCGCCAGCGAAACCCACGGCAATCCGCCCGCATCATAGGTGAGGATAGCCACCGCCACCACCACAAGGCCGATCGCGGCGAGCTGAACCGGCGCCAACCGCTCCTTGAGCAGCACCGCTGCCAGGAAAATGCTGAACAGCGGATTGATGAAATACCCGAGCGCCGCATCGAGCGCCCGCCCGGCGGCGACCGCCCACACATAGATGCCCCAGTTCGCCATGATGATCAGCGCGGTCAGGCAGGCCATCGCCAGCATGCGCGGGTTCTGCACCGCCACCTTGAGATCACCCGTGCGACGCAGGATCAACAGAACGATCCCGGCGACCGGCACCGACCAGATCGCCCGGTGCGCCAGCACTTCGAGCGAAGGAATATGGGCGACGGCCTTCAGGTAGAACGGCAGGAAGCCCCAGAGGAAATAAGCCGTCAGCCCGAAGGCGAAGCCACGCGGCGTATCTTCGTTCTTTACGGTCGTCGCCGCGGCGGTGTCGGTGGCCATGTGGGGTGTTTCCGGTATGTTGTTCTGGTTATCCCCCGTTTAAACGAATAGGTTGAGCCGGACCAATTCATTTCATTGAAGAACCTATCGTTTGTCGCGATTCTGTCGGCTTGGCTTGCGATAGTGAGCCCGTGTCAGAAGGGAGGAGTTGGATGGATTTCGAAAGCCAGCCGTTGCACCGGCAGATCTATGCCCGCCAGATCTTGGCGAAGGCCGGCGTGAGTGCGGACGCCCGCCTTTTCGCGGCCTTCGCCAAGGTGCCGCGCGAACAATTCGTCGGCCCGCCGCCCTGGGTCTATAACGACTTTCGCAACTACCGCGAGCTCGCTTCCACCGATCCGCTGGTGCTTTACCAGGATGTGCTGGTTGGGCTGGATACGGGCCGCGGCGTCAACAACGGCATGCCGTCGCTGCATGCCGGGGCCCTTCACGCGCTCGGCATCCGCGAAGGAGAGACCGTCGCTCATCTCGGCGCCGGGACCGGATATTACACCGCCATCATCGCCGAGCTCGTGGGGCCGTCGGGCCGGGTGACCGCCGTCGAATATGACGAGGCTCTCGCGGACAGGGCACGGCAGAACCTGGCGGGTTACGCGAATGTCGAACTCGTCCGCGGCGACGCGACAGAATGGCCGAAGAAGGACGCGGACGTGATCTACGCCAATTTCGCGCTCGACCACCCGCCGGCCGCCTGGATCGACAATCTCGCGGTTTCCGGGCGCGCGCTCTTCCCGCTCGGCTTTCCGGCGATCGACAACGGCCGGCGGAGCGGGTTTACCCGTTCTGCGGGTTTCCTGATGATCGACCGGCGAGCGTCGGGTTTTGGCGCCAGGTTCCTGCAGCCGGTCTCCTTCGTCTGGGCGGAAGGCCAGCAGCCACCTCCGCCAGGCCGTCACGAGGGGCTGGCGGAAGCCTTCCGCTCCCGCCGCGGCTATCAGGTCCGCAGCCTGCGCTGGCATCGGCCGCCTCAAGAGGGCGAGTGGTATGGCGAGGAGGATTGGGGGCTAAGTTTTGAGGAGGTGTGAGGGGAGCCACTTAAGGCGGTCAATCGTGGAGAGAGACAGCGGCATACCGATCTCCTCCTCAAGGAGGGAGATCAGAGGGAGTGTGCCGCACCGTTCCGCCTCGCCGATTGTTTCCAACCCGAATCTCTGATCAATCACGCCGAACGAATGTCGGCGGAGGCGAAGGTCATGGCGGAGCAGGATCCCATCGAGGTTTCCGAACAACAGATAGGACGCGCCGAGGTGCTCGACTTTACGGCGGCCGGAAACAGGGTGGTCCTGAAAGACTGCACGCTGGAGGAAGCGGACCTGTCGGGGCTCGATCTTCAGCGCTGGGAATTTCGAAACTGCAGGATGACGACCGTCAATCTGCGGGCCGCCGACCTGGAAGGGGCGAAGTTCGAGGGGTGCCGGGGGGCGTTCGCCAATTTTACAGGCGCCAACCTCGCCGAGGTGGAGTTCGGGAATTGCGACTTCAACAACGCCGCTTTTTTGGAAGCCAAAATGAACGACACCCGGTTCGTCGGCTGCAAGCTGACCGGTGCCAACCTGACGCGGATCGCGTCGCTTGGCCTGTCGTTCAAGGAGACCATCCTGGCGCAGGCGAGACTTCCCGCACTGTCGTTCCGGAAGTCCCGGATCGAGCGGGTCGATTTCGGCATGGCCGATCTGTCGAAATGCGATTTTCGCGACGTCGTGTTCGACGGCTGCAGCCTGCGTGACACGGGGCTCGTCGATGCCAGGTTCGAAGGGGCCGATCTGCGCGGTGCGGACCTCGGCGGACTGAAGCTGATCGACGCCAGGAAGTTCAAGGGGGCAACGATCTCGCGGCAGCAGGCCGGAGATATCCTGGCGGAACTGGGACTGAAGGTTCAATAGCCGGGTGCGGCATCCTCAGTCTCCGGTTCTTCCAGTCGTCTTGCAGGCGAGAAGGATTAGACGGCTACGCGCCGAGCTTCCTTGTCGGCCGACTTCCGGTCTGCGCCGTGCTTTTCGATGATCGCCTTCGCATCCTCAACCGAAATGCGATGCTTCTTGGCAAAGGGGATGGGCTGGTAAGGCTGGTCCGGGGTGTTTGTTTTTTTATCAGACATGAACGTCTCCGATCTCGATGCTCCGGCAGAATGCCGAGGCCTCTTTGGATTAATGAATAGTGAGGGGGTTGGTTGCCAGGCGCTGCTGCGTCATTACCGCGAGCGGCTGCCTCAATGTGCCGCCTATATGGTACGAAATCCCCTGAAATACAATGGCCCGGATCGGGGCCACAGGAATCGGGGCCACCTGCCAACTCCTTCAGGGCGGGTATTCGCGCGCGAAACCTTCAGTATTTCTTCTTGCGGACGATCTTGTTGCCCTTTGGGCCGCTCAGCACCGGCGTCCTGTCGCGGTTTTCCGCAAGCAGGCTGCGCCAGCGTTCCAGGCGCTCGGCAGAAAGTTCGCCTTTGGCAACGGCTGCCTGCACGGCGCAGCCCGGTTCGTGGGCGTGGGTGCAATCGCGAAACCGGCAATTCGGCGCCAGATCGGTGATTTCGGCAAACAGCGTATCGATGCCGTCGGTGACGTCGCTGACATAGAGCGTCCGAATACCCGGCGTATCGATTACCCAGCCCCCGCCGGCAATCGCGTGCAGCGATCGTGCCGTCGTGGTGTGACGCCCCTTTGCATCACGTTCGCGGATGCTTCCGGTCTTCTGCATCGTGTCAGATTGAGGGCCGGCCAGGGTGTTCACCAGCGTCGACTTCCCTACGCCGGAGGAGCCCACCAGCGCTACGGTCTGCCCGACGCCGCACCAGGGCTTCAGCAAGGCAACGGCATCCGCTGTACGCGCATTGAGGACGACCACCGGCAGGTCACGCTGCAGCGCCTTGGCCTGCTGCTCGAACGGACCGGCATCTTCGACCGTGTCGGCCTTGGTCAGCACGATCACCGGATTGGTCGCGGCCTGGTTGGCCATGATCAGGTAGCGTTCCAGCCGCCCCGGGTTGAAATCGGCATTGCACGACGTGACGATGAACAGCGTATCGACATTGGCCGCGGCAAGCTGCTGGCCGTGCCCGCCTTCCGCACGCCGTTGAAACACGGTTTTCCGGTCGAGCCGGCGCACGAGCATGCCCGTCAGCGGGTCGGCAAGAACCCAGTCGCCGACCGCAAAATCCGCGGTATTGCTATTGGGCGGAAGTTCGATCTCGACTGGCCCGCTGATGTCGATAGCATCGATGCGCGCCCGGTGAACCGAAGCGACGCGCCGGGGTACGAGATCCGCTTCGCCCGGCTCGACCTGAGCCGCAAAGAAGTCGGACCAGCCAAGCAATTCGAGCGATGAGGGCGGGTTGGAGCCGGTCAAGGTTCGGTACGAAAATTCGGGGACGCCGTCATGGGCAGGCTTTCCGCAGGTTGCGATTGCGCTCCTTCAGGGAGGAGCCGCAGATCGGGGTGCAAAGGTGCCGGTTCTTGGCTCGACCAAAACCTCTGTCTATTCGTCGCTACCGGAGCATTAGACCAGCATGCCGCCGAAGTCGAGGAAACGATCGACCCGCGCCCATATATGATGGTTAGCCGGGCCGATCGAGTGTGTAGCGTTTTACAAGCCTCACTCCGCGGCGATCTTGCCCGCCAGTTCCCGGTTCTTCATCAGCTTGTAGATGACCGAGTCCATCAGCGCCTGGAACGAGGCGTCGATGATGTTTTCCGAGACGCCGACCGTCCACCAGCGCACGCCGTCGCCGTCGGTGGATTCGATCAGCACGCGGGTGATCGCCTCGGTGCCGCCGTTGAGGATACGCACCTTGAAGTCGGCGAGCACCAGGTCGTCGATCTCGTGCTGGTATTTGCCGAAATCCTTGCGCAGCGCCCGGTCGAGCGCGTTGACCGGACCGTCGCCCTCGGCGACCGACATCAGGGTCTGGCCGTCGACGACGAGTTTGACCACCGCTTCGGAGACGATCTTGATGCGGCCGTGGCTGTCGAACCGGCGCTCGACCATCACCCGAAAACCTTCGACGGAGAAGAACTCCGGAATGGTGCCGAGCGTGCGGCGGGCGAGCAGTTCGAAGCTCGCGTCGGCGCCCTCATAGGCATATCCGGTCGCCTCGCGCTCCTTGACGATCGAGATCAACTGGTCGAGCTTCGGGTCGTCCTTGCCGACCTCGATGCCGCGGCGCTTCAGGGCGTTGATGAAGTTCGACTTGCCGCCCTGGTCGGAGACCATCACCTTGCGCAGGTTGCCGACGCTTTCCGGCGTCACGTGTTCATAGGTGCGCGGGTCCTTGAGTAGCGCCGAGGCATGGATGCCGGCCTTGGTGGCGAAGGCGGAAGCGCCGACGTAAGGCGCCTGGTGGTTCGGGGAGCGGTTCAAGAGCTCGTCGAAGGCGTGGCTGAGGCGGGTGAGCCCGGTCAGCCGCTCCGCGTCGATCGCCGTCTCGAACCGGGTGGCGTAAGCGTCCTTCAGGGCAAGCGTCGCGATGATCGTCACCAGATTGGCATTGCCGCAGCGCTCGCCGATGCCATTCAGCGTCCCCTGGATCTGCCGACAGCCCGCCTCGATCGCGGCGAGCGAATTGGCGACCGCCTGGCCGGTATCGTCATGGGCATGGATGCCGAGCGAGGCGCCAGGAATGCCCGACGCGATCACCGCCTCGACGATGGCGCGGATCTCGCCCGGCTGGGTGCCGCCATTGGTGTCGCAGAGCACCACCCAGCGCGCACCGGCTTCATAGGCCGTCCTGGCGCAGGCAAGCGCATATTCGGGATTGGCCTTGTAGCCATCGAAGAAATGCTCGCAATCGACCAGGGCTTCCTTAGCCGCGCCGCGGGCGGCCTCGACGCTATCACGGATCGCCTCGAGGTTCTCCTCGTTCGTACAGCCGAGCGCGACTCGCACGTGATAGTCCCAGCTTTTCGCGACGAAACAGGTGGCGTCGCTTTTCGCCTGCAGCAGGACGGCCAGCCCCGGATCGTTCGAGGCCGAAATGCCGGCCCGCTTGGTCATGCCGAAGGCGACGAATTTCGATTTCACCGTGCGCTTCTGCGAGAAAAAGGCGGTGTCGGTCGGGTTGGCGCCGGGATAACCGCCCTCGACGTAGTCGAGACCGAACTCGTCCAGCAGGTTGGAGATGGCGATCTTGTCCTCGACGGAAAAATCGACGCCGGGGGTCTGTTGCCCGTCGCGCAGCGTAGTGTCGAAGAGATAGATGCGTTCGCGTGTCATGGGTGCTCCTCCTGGAGCATTGTCAGTTCCGAAATAGGCGTTCGAATTTCACGACCCCCCCTCATCCGGCTGCCGCCACCTTCTCCCCGCTGGGGAGAAGAAGATATGCCGCACCGTTGCCCTTCTTCCTCGCCCCAGCGGGGAGAGGGTGGCCGAGCGAAGCGGAGGCCGGGTGAGGGGGCTGCAGGAACACAGGTCAAATCTTCCCCGCAAACCGGTCCGTCGCGCGGATCAGCTGGTCGGTGATGCCGGGTTCCGAGACCGCATGTCCGGCGCCTTCGATGATGTGGAAATCCGCGTCCGTCCAGACTTTCGAGAGCTGCCATGCATATTTCAGCGGGCAGGGCATGTCGTAGCGGCCGTGCACGATGACGCCGGGAATGCCCTTGAGCTTCGTGGCGTCGCGCAGGAGTTGCCCGTCTTCCAGCCAGCCGGCATTCATGAAGAAGTGGTTCTCGATGCGAGAGAAGGCGAGCGCGAAATGGTCGTCGTCATGGTCCGACGCCAGCTCGGGGCTCGGCAGAAGCGTGATGGTCGAGCCCTCCCAGACGCTCCACGCCTTGGCGCAGCGGATTTGCTCGGCCTTGTCGGTGCCGGTGAGGCGGCGGTGATAGGCGGCCATCATCTCGTGGCGCTCGGCTTCCGGAATGGGGGCGACGAAGGCTTCCCACTTGTCAGGGAACATTTCCGAGACGCCGAACTGGTAGTACCAGTCGAGCTCCGGCCGGGTCAGGGTATAGATGCCACGCACCAGAAGTTCGGTGACCCGCTCGGGATGGGTTTCCGCATAGGCAAGCGCCAGGGTCGAGCCCCAGGAACCGCCGAAAACCTGCCATTTGTCGACGCCGACCATTTCGCGCAGCCGCTCGATATCGGCGACCAGGTGCCAGGTCGTGTTGGCCTCGAGGCTTGCATGCGGCGTGGAACGACCGCAGCCGCGCTGGTCGAACAGCACCACGTCGTAAAGGTCCGGGTTGAAGAGCCGGCGCTGATTGGGGTTGCAGCCGCCGCCGGGGCCGCCATGCAGGAAGACGGCGGGCTTGGCGCCCGGCTTGCCGACCCGCTCCCAGTAGATCACATGACCGTCGCCGACATCGAGCCTGCCTGTCGCGTAGGGTTCGATCTCGGGATAGAGGGTACGCAGAACTTCGGTCATAGATGGAGACCCTTTGCCGGCCAGTTTTCGGTGTCGTGATCGGGATGCTGGAAGGAGATGATCTGCTCCTGCTGGACGGCGTCCTCGCCGCTGTCGCGGACCGGCTGGTCGAAGATCGTCGTCACCCACGGGATATGCGAGGCGTAGTTCACCTGGATTTTCGGGGCGAGATCATCGCGCTTGTCGAAGGCTCCGATCGCCAGATCCAGCCCGCCCGGATAGCGGTAGGTGAGCGGCGTGCCGCAATTTTCGCAGAAACCGCGGTCGATATTGACCGAGGACTGGAAATATTTCGGTTCGGCGCGGGTCCATTCGACACCGTCCTTCGGCACGGTGACCAGCGGCCCGAAAAAGCCGCCGAAGGCCTTCTGGCACATACGGCAATGGCAGATCGAGGCGCGGCCGAGTTCACCATGGATCCGGAAGCGCACGGCGCCGCACTGGCAGCCGCCTGTTCTAAGGGTTTCGCTCATCGCTTGTTCTCCGGTGGCTGATTTTCTGGCGGGCCGCTCTCCGGCGGCCAGATTTCGGTGTCGTGGTCGGGATGCTGGTAGGAGACGATATCGGCCAGGAAGGGGGCGGTGTCGATGTCGTCCATCGTGTGGCGCGCCGGCAATTCGGACAGCCGGTCGACGAAGGGAAGTTTGCCCTCGACGCCGAACTGCACGACCGGCGGCAGCAGGGTCGGATCGTCGAAGCTGCCGGCGGAGATCGCGATCCCGTCCGCCGCCTCGTAGGTCATCGGCGTGCCGCAGTCCCCGCAGAAGCCGCGCCGGACGTGGTTCGACGACTGGAAATATTTCAGTTCGCCGCGCGTCCAGGTGAGCTTTGCCTCGCCGGTCGCCACCAGCGGCGCGTAATAGGCGCCGAAGGCCTTCTGGCACATTCGGCAATGGCAGACCGAGGAATCGAACGGCTCGCCTTCAAGCCGGAAGCGGATCGCACCGCACTGGCAGCCGCCGGTTCGGATGGTATCGCTCATGATTGACCCTCCACATGTCGATTGCCTGGAGGCCAGACCTCGGTGTCGTGGTCGGGGTGCTGGTTGCTGCTGGCCGAGACAGTCTTTTCCTGTTCCTCGGTCATGTCCATGGCGATGTCGTGCTGCAGGTGGTCGAGCTCGCCGAACCAGGACATCTTATGGGCAAGATTGGTCTGCAGCTCCGGCTTCACCGATTGCGGATCGTCGAGCGAGCCGAGCGTGATGCTCATATGATCGCTCGACCCGTCATAAAAGAGCGGCGTACCGCATTTCTCGCAGAACCCGCGCCGCACGGTTTCCGACGACCGGAACCAAGCCGGCTCGCCGCGCGTCAGCTTGAAGTTTTCATGCATCACCCCGCCGAGCGGCATGAAATAATTACCGGCCGCCTTCTGGCACATGCGGCAATGGCACAGATGCGGAAACCCGATCTCGCCCTCTGCCCGGTAGCGCACCGCCCCGCACTGACACCCGCCGGTGTGGATCGCGACGCTCATCCTTTGCTTCCTTCCTGCGCATGACACACCGCCTCGATATTGTTGCCGTCGGGGTCGAAGACGAAGGCGCCGTAATAGTTCGGGTGGTAATGCGTCCGCAGGCCCGGCGGGCCGTTGTCGCGGCCGCCGGCGGCGATCGCGGCTTCGTAGAAGGCATCCACCTCGGCGCGGCTGTTCGCGGTAAACGCGACATGCTGGGAATGGCCGGGGGCCGGCTTATCCTCATGCAGCCAATAGATCGGTCGCTCGCGCCCGTAGCCGCCGACCTTGGCGCCACCCGTACGTTCAGCCGGAACCATGTAAAGCAGCGAGGCACCTAGCGGCGCGAAGGCTGCGTCGTAGAATGCTTTGGCGCGGACGAAATCCGCGACCTTGATACCCATGTGATCGATCACCGCTTGGCTCCTCGCGCGTTGTTTGGGAAGTGAAGCTTAGCGCTTCACCTCCCAGGTCGTCACCCTCTCACCCGATGCCGGGTCCTTGCCGTCTTTCAGCTGGATGCCCTTGTCCGACAGTTCATTGCGGATCTTGTCGGCCTCGGCGAAATTTTTCGCCTTCAGCATTTCGAGCCGCAGGGCGACCAGGGCATCGACGGCGGACGCCAGTGCCTCGTCGACCTCGGTTTTCTCCGGCAGCACGCCGAGAAACGCGGCACTGGCGGCAAACACCGCAAGTGCGTCGGGGTCGCCGTGGGCCTCCTGCGCGAGCGCGTGCAGCGCCTGCACGGCGGCGACCGTGTTGAGGTCGTCGGCAAGCGCGTTGATCACCGTATCGCAAGGCGCGGCACCGGAAGCCTCCGCCGCCGGCCACTTGGCGAGAAGGCGCTCGGCCTCTTCCAGCCGCTTCACCGAAAAGTCGATCGGCTCGCGGTAGTGCGTCATCAGCATGGCAAGCCGCAGCACATCGCCCGGCCATTGGCGGCCGCCGAATTTTTCGGTGTGCAGCAGGTCGTAGATGGTGATGAAGTTGCCCTCGGACTTCGACATCTTGCGGCCTTCGACCTGCACGAAGCCGTTATGCATCCAGACATTCGCCATCACCTCGGTGCCGTGGGCGCAGCGCGACTGGGCGATCTCGTTCTCATGGTGCGGGAAGATCAGGTCGAGCCCGCCGCCATGGATGTCGAACACCTCGCCGAGATAACGCCGGCTCATCGCCGAGCACTCGATATGCCAGCCTGGACGGCCGCGGCCCCAGGGGCTTTCCCAGCCGGGTTCGTTGTGGGAGGAGAGCTTCCACAGCACGAAATCGCTCGGGTTTTTCTTGTGCGCATCGACCGCGACGCGGGCGCCGGCCTGCTGTTCGTCGAGCGGGCGCTTGGAAAGCTGGCCGTAGTCCGCCATCGACTTGGTATCGAACAGCACTTCGCCTTTTGCCACATAGGCATGGCCGTTGCCGATCAGCTTCTCGATGATCTCGATCATCTCGGCAATGGTGTCGGTGGCACGCGGCTCGACGGTCGGCTCCAGGTTGCCGAGCAGGGCGATGTCCTCGTGGTACTGCGTCTCGGTCTTTTCCGTGACGAGGCGGATCGCCTCGTTGAGCGGCAGGCCGGGATGGTCGCGCAGCGCCCGCGCGTTGATCTTGTCGTCGACGTCGGTGATGTTGCGGGCATAGGTGACGTGGGACTCGCCATAGACATGGCGGAGCAGCCGGAAGAGCACGTCGAAGACGATGGCCGGTCGGGCATTGCCGATATGGGCGTAGTCGTAGACAGTCGGGCCGCAGACATACATGCGTACGTTCTGGGGGTCGATCGGCGCGAACGCCGTCTTTTCACGGGTCAGCGTATTGTAGAACCTGAGCGAAATGCTCATCGAAAAATCTCCCCAAAAGTCTCGCACGGCGGGCGTCCCGCTGGGCGGGATGCCGAAAAGTGTACGCGGTTTTCGGACGACATCCCGCTCTCACCATCAACTAGGAGGCGGATGCTTTCGCGTTCAGGAGACACGAAAGCATCCGGCTCCGGCCGGGTCGTTTGTCTTCAAGGCTTTTCGAGAGACGAAAACGGCCGGGCCAGCGCGAACGCTAGCGGATAATGATCCCACAAATGGAAATCGCCGTTTTCATGGAGGTGGTTATGGCGCGGGCAAGCCGTTTGGTCAAGTGGGCTTTGCCCGCGCGGGATCTCCGAAACCGGCCTTACGCCGTCTTGCGGCCGATGCCGTTTCTGGCGACGGTGAACAGAAAGATCAGCATTGACACGACGGTGAGGATCGAGCCGATCGCGGCAAGCGCCTCGCCGCCCGAGGACACCGCCATCGCGATGCCCGGCACGATACAGAGCACTCCGAGAACCGCAAAGCCGAGATGGACCTTCGACAGCACTGAATCGGCTGCCGTCGGGGTCACCGTGTAGTAGAGACCGAAAATCCCCATCGTCGTCCAGCCGACCAGGTTCAGATGCGCATGCGCCGGCGCCATCAGATGGTCGCCGGAGATGGCCATCTGAATGCCCCAGAACATGCCGACGGTGACACAGAGTACAGCCGCGCCGAAGAAATAGAAGGCGATGTTTCTCATCAGATATTCCCCCGAAATATGAAGTTCCTGCGCCCTATCGCAGGACCTGCAGCATAGCAGAAAATCGGATTTCCATACACGGGGTATCTCCCCGGGGTGCGCCGCCGGGATCAAAACATGCGGATTGCACGTTGATGGCACGCATTACAGCAATCGGATGGATACCGAAATGGCCAGACAGGATAGACATCGCAACGTTTTCGACATCTTCTCGAGCGCCATCTCCTCCTGGTCGGGAAAGCCGGTCACGTTCGTTGCGGCCGTTGTCCTGATCGTCATCTGGGGCGTCACCGGACCGTTCTTCGGATTCTCTGAAACCTGGCAGCTGGTGGTCAACACTGGCACGACGATCATCACCTTCCTGATGGTCTTCGTCCTGCAAAATTCCCAGAACAGGGACGGCGAGGCGGTCCAGGCGAAGCTCGACGAGCTGATCCTGTCCAGCCAGGCTGCCAACGAGTTCATCGGCATCGAAAAACTGGACGAGAAACAGCTTCGCAAGCTCAGCGAAAATCTGCAGCGCCGCGCCAAGACGCTGGATCAGGAGGCGGAGAACGTTTAGGTCGCCTTAGCGGCCTTTTTCGGTCGGCGGGTTGCTGTTGTCGAGCAGGGCCTGGGCGATGGACCTGCGCCGCGCGTCGTCGGTCATGGCGGAGCTGATCAATCGCATCGCCTCCATCACGGCGGCGTCCCCTTGTTCGCGGTGAAGGCGGGCCATCGCCGCGGCGACGAGATTGGCGGTCGCCGTCGCTTGCTCTCTTTGCTCGTCGGTAAGGTGCGGTTGCATCATCCAGGCTTCTTGCGGCGATCGGTCGCCTCTATTCCGGCGCGCGAAAATCCACGAACTTGTTGTCGCGCACGACGAACAGGCGACCGGTATCCTGAAGATCGGGGGAGGCGAGGAAGAGGATCTTTTGGGCGACTTCCGACGGGTGCGGCAGGGTTTCGGGGTCTTCGCCGGGCATGGCCTGGGCGCGCATGGCGGTGCGGGTGGCGCCGGGATTGACGATGTTGACCTTGAGCGGCGTGTGGGCGGTCTCGGCAGCCCAGATGCGGGCCATGTTCTCGACCGCCGCCTTGGAGATCGAATAGGCCCCCCAGAAAGCCGGCGCCTTGGAGGCGACGCCGGACGACAGGATCAGCGCGCGGCCGGCATCGGATTTGGTCAGCAGCGGCTCGACCGAGCGGATCAGCCGCCAGGTGGCGGTGACGTTGGTCAGCATTACCTTCTCGAACACTTTTGCCTCGATATGGCCGAGCGGCGAGATGACGCCGAGAATGCCGGCATTCGCCACGAGTATGTCGAGCTTGCCCCAGCGCTCATAGATCGAGGCGCCGAGCTTGTCGATCGCCGCCATGTCGGTGATGTCGAAGGGAACCAGCGTGGCGGTGCCGCCGGCCGCCTTGATCGCATCGTCAAGATCCTCGAGGCCGCCGACGGTGCGCGCGGTGGCGATCACATGCGCGCCGGCTTTCGCGAGTGCCAGCGCCGTGAAATAGCCGATGCCCCGCGATGCGCCGGTCACCAGCGCGATCCTGCCCTTCAGATCGATATTCATGATTTTCCGCCCTCAAATGCAATGCGCGCGACGGTCATTACAGTCGCCGATGGATGTTGGTGGAGGAGGCGACAGCTGCTTATCGCAGGAGCCCGGCCTCGATCCCTGTTGCCCTGTGCTTGTCACAGCGATCCGGTGCGCGCAAGTCCTTGCGCGCGGGAGAAGCTTTTCGTCATTCGGAGAGCCGTGCCAATAAACGTCGAGCCAGGATGCCCCCCTCTGCCCTGCCGGGCATCTCCCCCACAGGTGGGGAGATTACAAGCGGCACGATCCTCCGCCTACAAAAGCACCGCTGCGAAGGATGTAACGCTCAATGCAGGGCCGTGAGCAGGCTCCCAGCCGATCTCCCCACCTGTGGGGGAGATGCCCGGCAGGGCAGAGGGGGGCGAGCTTGCCGGGTGCGTGAAGGAACTTGCCGAAGGGCGGTGCTGCAAAGCCACCCAATCACCTCACCCGTTGCTGGCCAGTACCGAAACCTTGCGGCCCATCGTCTCGCCGTCCTTGTCGAGCAGGCGGGTGGGATAGTCGCCGGTGAAGTAATGGTCGGTGAATTGCGGGCGGGCGTTGTTGCGGTCTTCGCCGCCGACGGCGCGGTAGAGGCCGTTGATCGACAGGAATTCGAGGCTGTCCGCGCCGATATATTGGCACATGGCTTCCAGGCTGTCGTACTGGTTGGCAAGCAGCTTGTCGCGGTCGGGCGTGTCGATGCCGTAGAAGTCGGGGTAATAGATCATCGGGCTGGCGACGCGCAGATGCACTTCCTTGGCGCCGGCATCGCGGATCATTCGGACGATCTTCAGCGACGTCGTGCCGCGCACCACCGAATCGTCGACCAGCACGACGCGCTTGCCCTCGATCATCGCCCGGTTGGCGGAATGCTTGAGCTTGACGCCGAAGGCGCGGATCTGTTGGGTCGGCTCGATGAAGGTGCGGCCGACATAGTGGTTGCGGATGATGCCGTATTCGAACGGAATGCCGCTTTCCTGGGCGTAACCGAGAGCCGCCGGCGTGCCGCCATCCGGCACGGGCACGACGACGTCGGCTTCGACGGGCGATTCCTTGGCGAGGTTGATGCCCATGTTCTTGCGCGCCACATAGACGCTGCGGCCGCCGACGACGGAATCGGGACGGGCGAAATAGACGTATTCGAACAGGCAGAGCCGTTCGGCCTGGCCGTTGCCGGCCTTGCGGGCGTCGATCGAGATAGAGCCGTCCGCCTGGATTTCGCAGATGATGACTTCGCCGTTCTCCACGTCGCGGACGAACTTGGCGCCGATGATGTCGAGCGCGCAGGTCTCGGACGCGAAGATCGGCTTGCCGTCGAGTTCGCCCATGACCAGCGGGCGGATGCCGGTGGGGTCGCGCGCGGCGATCAGCTTGGTGCGGGTGACGGCGAGCATCGAATAGCCGCCTTCCATCTGCCGGATCGCGTCGATGAACCGGTCGGCGGTCGACGAATAACGGGAACGGGCGATGAGATGCAGGACGACTTCGGTATCTGAGGTCGACTGACAGATGGCGCCGCCGGCGATCAATTGCCGGCGTAGCGTCAGGCCGTTGGTGAAATTGCCGTTATGGGCGACCGCGATGCCGCCGACCTCGAGTTCGGCAAACAGCGGCTGGACGTTGCGCAGCGCCACTTCTCCGGTGGTCGAATAGCGGTTGTGGCCGATCGCGATATTGCCGGGCAGGCGGGCAAGGGTGACGGGATCGGTATAATGGTCGCCGACGAGGCCCATGCGGCGTTCCGAATGGAAGCGCAACCCGTCGAAGGAGACGATGCCGGCAGCTTCCTGACCGCGATGCTGCAGGGCGTGCAGCCCGAGCGCCGTCAGCGTCGCAGCCTCGGGATGGCCGAGAATGCCGAACACACCGCATTCTTCATGCAGCGTATCGCCATCCCACTCGTTGACGCTGTCTTCGGCGAACGTCTCGGAAACCGCCTGATTCATCTTGGCCCCTTATCCCTGTGGACAACCTGTCCCTGTCGGAAAAATGGAAAGGCCGGCCGGGGAGAACCTCCCCGGAAACCAGCCTGTTTTCACTTGAATGCGAATGATACCACAAATGGTGACGTTTTGCGCTGCATCAAGCGCAAGATCGCGTCAATTATTTGTCGCAGGCGCGTCATCTGCCGTCGGTTGATCCTGAGCCGGAGCGCCATCGGTTGGCGCTGCTCCGCGGCCGAGGATGCGGGCGCGGATCTGCGGTTCGATATCGGCGGGCAGCACGGCTTCGAGACGGGCGACGAGCGTGTCGAGGAACGGCTTCGATTTCGCTTGCGTCACCCAGGTCGGCTGGGCGTTGGCGGCCACCAGCCAGTTCCAGAACGCGACGGCCACGACGAGCAGCAGGATGCCGCGGGCGGCGCCGAACAGGAAGCCCAACGTCCGGTCGAGCGCGCCGATGCGGCTGTCGATGATGAAATCGGCGATCCTGGTGGTGATGAACGAGATGATGATCAACGCGATCAGGAAGATGGCGCCAGCGGACGCAGCAATCGCAATGCGCTCGTCACTCAGGTGCGGCTTCACATAGGGCAGAACCAGGGGGTAGAGGTAATAGGCGGCGGCGACTGAGCCAGCCCAGCTTGCGATCGACAGCACCTCTCGCGAAAAACCGCGAACCATGGCGAGAACGGCGGAAAACAGCGTCACAGCGATGACGATACCATCGAAAATCGTGATGGGCATATATGATCTACTCCAGACTTGCCGACTTCAAGACTTGCCGGCTTCAAGCCCGGCGCCCCGCCTTACCGCAGCCGTCATACATCAGCGGGCTTGTTAACGGAAGATCAATCATCTTCCGGCGTTTGTCTCAGCTTGGCGGCGGAACCCGCGATGCGGGACACCAGATCCGGCAAGTCCTCGATCGTCACCCAGCGTCCGTTCGCGCCCTTCGGCACCTCCGCGGACGTGGCCGGCAGCATCGCTCCTGCAAAACCAAGTTTCTCAGCTTCCTTAAGGCGTTGCGCAGTCTGCGAAACCGGCCGCACCGCGCCCGAGAGGCTGATTTCGCCGAAATAGACGCAATCGGCCGGCAGAGCAAGACCGGCAAGCGAGGATACCAGTGCGGAAGCGACCGCAAGGTCGGCTGCAGGCTCGGTGATCCGATAACCGCCCGCGACGTTCAGATACACGTCGTGCTGTCCGAGCTTGACGCCGCAATGGGCCTCGAGGACCGCGAGAATCATCGACAGGCGCGACGAATCCCAGCCGACCACGGCGCGCCGCGGCGTGCCGAGCGAGGTGGGCGCCACCAGCGCCTGCACCTCGACCAGAACCGGGCGCGTGCCCTCCATGCCGGCAAAGACCGCGGCACCTGGCGATTTCGAGTTGCGCTCGCCGAGGAAAAGTTCGGACGGATTGGTGACTTCGCGAAGCCCCTTGTCGGACATTTCGAAGACGCCGATCTCGTCGGTCGGCCCAAATCGGTTCTTGACGGTGCGCAGGATGCGGTAGTGGTGGCCGCGGTCGCCTTCGAAATAGAGGACCGCATCGACCATGTGCTCGACGACGCGCGGGCCGGCGATCTGGCCTTCCTTGGTGACGTGGCCGACGAGAACCATGGCGGCCCCGGTCTGCTTGGCAAACCGGATCATCGCCTGCACGCCGGTGCGCACCTGGGTGACGGTGCCCGGCGCCGAATCGGCCGTGTCGCTCCATAGCGTCTGGATCGAATCGATGATCACGAGGTCGGGGCGTTTGCCTTCGCCGATCGTGGCGAGGATGTCCTCGACATTGGTTTCGGCCGCGAGCAGCACCTCGGTATCGGCGGCATCCAGCCGCTGGGCACGCAGCCGCACCTGCGCCACCGCCTCTTCGCCCGAGACGTAGATGATCCGGTGGCCGCGGCGGGAAAGGGCGGCGGCCGCCTGCATCAGGAGCGTCGACTTGCCGATGCCGGGATCGCCGCCGACCAGAACCGCTGAACCGCGCACGAACCCGCCGCCGGTCGCCCGGTCGAGTTCGGAAATGCCGGTGAAGATGCGCGGCGCTTCCTCGGTCTCGCCGGACAACGTGGTGAGCGCCACGGCACGGCCCTTCTTCGGCACCTTGCCGGGGCCTCCACCGATGCCGCCCATCTGGTCGTCTTCGATAATGGTGTTCCACTCGCCGCAGCCGTCACACTTGCCGGCCCAGCGGTTATGCACCGTGCCGCAGTTCTGGCACACGAATTGGGTTTTTGCTTTTGCCATGGGGAATTCAGGTTTCGTCGGTTGGGAAGTTGTCGGCAGAAACGTCCTGATGTCCGTGAAGAACGCGCAGGACATGCATCGTCGTTTCGTCGATCACGAAATAGATGCACCTGCCGCGAAAGGGGAAGGCCCGCAATCCAGGAACGAATTCTCGGGAACTGCCGGTAAGGCCGAGTTCCGCTAACGAGGCCATCTTGGCATTGAGGTCGTCCAGAAGGCGTCTTGCGGCAATCGGATTGAATTGCGAGGTATACTCATAACCTTCCAGAAGATCGGTCAGCGCGCGTTGGGACACGTTGAGACGGCGCGCTTGCATTCTTCCGTTCCTCTGCCATCTTGAGAATGTGCGCCGTCAACTCCTCGCCGCTTTCAAAACTCATCACTCGGCCCGCTTCGACATCGTCCAGCCCTTCCTGGATCAATCGCTTCAGCGTTTCCGTTTTTTCTTGAAGCTGGTGCAAACCGGCGGCAACAACCTCGTTGGCATCCTTGTAGACTCCGGCCTCGACTTGGGCGTCGATAAACGCCCGCTGTTTCTCGTTCAGATGGATCTCGGTCATTTCGATCTCCTTTTGTTCTCGTATAGCACGAGGGATTTCCGCTTCCAAGAGGCAAGCGAGCGCCGATCAATCCTCGGGATATAGATAACGCCGCTCGTAGCGCAGACCGAGGCTGGTCAGCAGTTCGTAGCCGATCGTGCCGGCGGCGCGGGCGACGTCGTCGAGATCTATGTTCGGGCCGAACAGCTCGACATAGTCGCCGGCCTGGATCTCCGATGCCGGGATGTCCGTGACGTCGAAGATCGTCAGGTCCATGGTGATGCGGCCGATGACCGGAACCTTGCGGCCGGCGACGAAGCCGAAGCCGCCATCCTTCACCGTTTGACGCAGCGGCACGCCGGAGCCGGAGAGCGCTCGGCTGTAGCCGTCCGCATAACCCGCGGAAACGATCGCCAGCCGGCTGTCGCGGGAGAGCTGGTAGGTGCCGCCGTAACTTACCGTCTCGCCCTTTTTCCCGTCGCGGATCTGGATGATGCGCGCTTCCGCCTTGGCAACCGGCTTCATCGGATTCGGCACCCCGACGACAGCCTCGCCGCCATAAAGCGCGATGCCCGGGCGGGTGAGATCGAAATGATAGTCCGGCCCCAGAAAGATCCCGGCGGAAGCCGAAAGGCTCGTCTCGATGCCTTCGAAAGCCTCCGCGACCTTCTGGAAAGCCGAAAGCTGTTTCTGGTTGAGGGGCGAGGAGGGCGTGTCGCCGCTATGGAGATGCGACAGCACCAGGACCGGCGAGAAGCTTGCCGGCCGCGACACGTCGTCGGCAAAGGCGATGGCGTCCTCGAGCGGCAGGCCGAGCCGGTTGAAGCCGGTATCCACCTGCAAAGCGCAGGGATGGTCGCCATATTCCGATGTCACCGACATCCAGAAGGCGAGCTGTTCTTCCGAGGCCAGAACCGGCACCAGATCGTGTTCGAAGAACATCGCCTCCTGGCCGGGCCAGATTCCGGAGAGAACATAGATGCGGGCGTCGGGTGCATAGGCGCGCAGCGTCACGCCTTCTCGCGCGACAGCGACGAAGAAATCCCGGGCGCCGGCCTCGTAAAGCGTTATGCCGCAATCCTCGAGCCCCAGTCCATAGGCATCCGCCTTGACGACAGCCGCCGTCCGCGCCGTTCCCGAACGCCGCGCCATCTCCCGCCAATTGTCGGCAAGCGCACCTAGATCGACCGTCAGCCGGACGGGCGCAATGTCGAAATCGTCGGGATAGGAAAGCTCGCTGTCGAAATCGGTCATGTCGGCTCGTAGGGCATGAGGATCGGGAGGCATGAGAACGGTCGCAGCGATCCTACCGGTTTCGAAGGCAGGAAAAAGACCGCGCCCGCAAAATCTTTCGCGCTGCACAATCTTTTAGGCCGTCGGGAATTCAGGCCACACTGCGCAGATCGAAATCCGCATGCCGCGGCATGTCTCTTCTCCCCAGCGGGGAGGAGGTGGCGGCAGCCGGATGAGGGGGGCGCCAGCCAAAATAAGTCGAGTTTGCCGCGAGGCCCCCTCATCTGCCCTTCGGGCATCTTCTCCCCGTTGGGGAGAAGAGAGAATGCAAACGCCCCAATCAATGCTCTTCGTATTGCGTAAAGCTCGGGTCGGCCAGATCGGCGAAGCGGGTGTATTCCGACTGGAAGGCGAGCTTGACGGTGCCGGTCGGTCCGTGGCGCTGCTTGGCGATGATCACGTCCGCCGTGCCCTTGACCTTGTCCATCAGCACTTCCCATTCGGGATATTTCGGGTCGGCGATGTCGCGGGGTTCCATGTTCTTCACGTAATATTCCTCGCGGAACACGAAGAGCACGACGTCGGCGTCCTGTTCGATCGAGCCCGATTCGCGAAGGTCGGAGAGCTGCGGGCGTTTGTCGTCGCGGCTTTCCACCTGGCGCGAGAGCTGCGACAGCGCGATGATCGGCACGTTCAGCTCCTTGCCGAGCGCTTTCAGACCCGTGGTGATCTGGGTGATTTCCTGGACGCGGTTCTCGCCCGATTTGCCCGAGCCGGTCATCAGCTGGATATAGTCGACCACCAGGCAGTCGAGGCCGCGCTGGCGCTTGAGGCGGCGGGCGCGGGCGGAAAGCTGGGCGATCGAGATACCGCCGGTCTGGTCGATGAACAGCGGCACCTTCTGCATCATCTGGGAGCAGGCGACGAGCTTTTCGAAATCGGCCTCGGTGATGTCGCCGCGGCGGATCTTTGACGACGAGACTTCCGTCTGTTCGGAGATGATACGGGTGGCGAGCTGTTCGGCCGACATTTCGAGCGAATAGAAGCCGACCACGCCGCCGTTCTTGGCCTTGAACGAACCGTCCGGCTGGACTTCCGGTTCGTAGGAGGCGGCAATGTTATATGCGATGTTGGTGGCAAGCGATGTCTTGCCCATGCCGGGGCGTCCCGCAAGCACGATCAAGTCGGAACGCTGCAACCCGCCCATCTTGCTGTCGAGCGACATGATGCCGGTCGAGACACCGGAAAGATGGCCGTCGCGCTCGAAGGCCTGGCCGGCCATGTCGATAGCAAGCGCCACCGCATCGTTGAACGACTGGAAGCCGCCGTCGTAGCGGCCGTTTTCGGCGAGCTCGAACAGCCGGCGTTCGGTATCCTCGATTTGCGTCTGCGGCGGCATGTCGAGCGGCGCGTCAAAGGCGATGTTGACCATGTCCTCGCCGATGGTGATTAGCGCGCGGCGGAGCGCCAGGTCGTAGATCGCCCGGCCGTAGTCCTCTGCGTTGATGATCGACACGGCTTCGGAGGCGAGGCGCGCGAGATATTGCGCCACCGTCAGATCGCCGACCTTGTCGTCGGCGGGCAGGAAGGTCTTGATCGTCACCGGGTTGGCGGTCTTGCCCATCCGGATGATGTCGCCGGCGACCTCGAAGATCTTGCGGTGCAGCGGCTCGTAGAGATGGACGGGCTTGAGAAAATCGGAGACGCGGTAATAGGCGTCGTTATTGACCAGGATCGCGCCGAGAAGCGCCTGTTCGGCCTCGATATTGTTCGGGGCTTCGCGGTAATGCGGCTCTGCCGGCTGGATGTTGGCGAGCTTGCGTACTGCGTCGTTCATGGTGTTTTCCGTTCTGTCCCTGTACCCCGGCAGTACCCTTAGAGGTGTCTGGCCTGTCACGAAACGGCAATATTGATTCCCACAGTAGTTCACAGGCAAAACTGCGCTGCGAAGCGAAAAACGGTCGGAAACCGTAAATCCGTTTGACTGTGTTCCCGGAGCGAATCGACTCGGGGAGCTCACCCTCTTTTATAGCCCGAAAAAGACAAAAAAACGCCCGGACCTTGTCGGCCCGGGCGCTCTTTGAACAGTCTTTGGAACGAAGCTTATTCGTCGTCGCCGGCGCCGTCTGCTTCCGGATCGAAGAAGTCTTCCGGACGCAGCGCATCTTCGTCGACGCCGTAGATCGCGTCGGCCGAGGTGAGGCTTTCACCCTGGGACTGGCGGCTGGCTTCTTCAGCGGAGCGGGCGACGTTCAGTTCAACCGAAACTTCGACTTCCGCATGCAGGTGCAGCGAGACCTTGTGCAGGCCGATTTCCTTGATCGGCGTGTTGAGGTCGACCTGGTTGCGGCCGATGGTGAAGCCTTCGGCAGCGAGCGCATCGACGATGTCGCGGGCAGCGACGGAGCCGTAGAGCTGGCCGGTTTCGCCGGCGGCGCGCACGACGACGAAGGACTTGCCGTCGAGGACTTCGGCGACCTTCAGAGCTTCGCCCTTGCGCTCGAGGTTGCGGGCTTCGAGAGTGGCGCGCTCGGATTCGAAGCGCTTCTTGTTGGCTTCGTTGGAGCGGAGAGCCTTGCCCAGCGGCAGAAGGTAGTTACGGGCAAAGCCGTCGCGGACCTTGACGGTTTCGCCCATCTGGCCAAGCTTCGGTACGCGTTCAAGCAGAATGACTTGCATGGTTCAGGTTTCCTTTCGATCAGTCAATCTTGTTTTCGGTAGTCTTGTTGTCGGGGCTGGCGCCCGCTTTGAGCGGGGTCAGCGCGATCGTCCGCCTTGTATCGGTAAGCCCCAGGATGAGGATCGCGATGGCCGGCAGGACAAGCATGGAAGAGAGATAGCAGAGGACGAGGGCCGGGATGCGCCAGTCCTTGCCGAGGCTGCGGAAGTGCAAGGAGGCGAAACCCGCCATCAGGAAGCCGGCGCCGAACGTGCCGCAGATCGTCGCGCCGATCATCGCCGGAACGCCGCCGAGGAAAGCGAGCACGATGCCGCCGAGGAAGATGAAGATCGCATGCCGGTTCATTCGGAGTGCCGAGGGCATATCCTCGCGCGGACGAACGGCCCGGCCGGAGCGCGACACGATGCGCACGGCGATGTAGAAGGCGGCAAACAGCAGCGTTACCCAGACGCCGCCCTGGACGAGCGGTAGCATCAGCACCAGCAGCGACTTGGTCTGCGCCATGCCCGCCGGTTCCGGCGTGAAGGCAGGTTCCTGGGCCTGCAGAGCCGCGATCATCGCATCGACCATCCGGTCGGTGAGTTCCGGGCCGTAGCCGATTGCGACCCCGAGAGCGATGACGGCGATCGTCACCAGGCCGCAGAGATGCAGGAGGATGTCCGAGATCGGATACCAGGCCATCAGGTTGTCCGGGCCGCCGAGTTCGGAGGCGGGACGCGCAAGGTTGGCGAGATGCGACAGCCAGCCCGCCGGGATCAGCGTGAACACTGCCATGGCGACCGCAAACATCGGCGAAACGAGGATGGCGCCAAGGATGCCGGCGGTGACGATGCCGATGACGGCGGCGCGATTGCCCCAGCCGAGGCCGGCGATGAAGATCGGAAGCGAGGAGGCGGCGTAGAGCACGGACGCAAACGACAGCTGCGCATTCGCACCCAGCACGAGCAGGGTGGCGGCGATGCCGGCAAGGATGCCGGTGGGCAGCACTGTCTGTATCTTGTTCGTCACGGTCTCGCTGTCCTGCTTTTTGAAGCAGTTAGGGGATCGCACCTGATGAAATGTCTCAGGTACTTCATCCCCAACATGGGATTTGGAAATTCCGATCCGCGCCCATCGCGGAAGGGATGAACCCGCTGACTCTTCATCAGCGGGTCCGGTATTCGTAATTACGCTACGACGTAAGGCAGCAGGCCGAGGAAGCGGGCGCGCTTGATCGCCTGGGCGAGTTCGCGCTGCTTCTTCTGGGAAACGGCCGTGATGCGGGACGGAACGATCTTGCCGCGCTCGGAAATGTAGCGCTGCAGGAGGCGTACGTCCTTGTAGTCGATCTTCGGCGCATTGGCACCCGAGAACGGGCAGGTCTTGCGGCGGCGATGGAACGGACGGCGTGCCTGGGAGGAGGATGATGATACGTCAGCCATGGTCTTTTCTCCTTAGCCTCTATTACGCACGGTCTTCGCGCGGACGGCGCTCGAAGCCGCCTTCACGCGGACCACGGTCCGGACGGTCGCCGAAGCCGCCTTCGCGGCGCGGCGGACGGTCGCCGAATTCGCGGCGCGGACCACGGTCGTCGCCATCACGGCGCGGGCGGTCGTCACGGTCGCGCTTCTGCATCATCGCCGACGGACCTTCTTCATGCTTCTCGACGGCGATCGTCATGTAGCGAAGAATGTCTTCGTTGATGCGCATCTGGCGTTCCATCTCGTGCACGGCCGGAGCCGGTGCATCGATGTCCATCAGGGCGTAATGAGCCTTGCGGTTCTTGTTGATGCGGTAGGTGAGGGACTTGAGGCCCCAGTTTTCAATGCGCCCGACTTTGCCGCCGTTAGCTTCGATGACGCCCTTGTACTGTTCGACGAGGGCATCAACCTGCTGAGCGGACATATCCTGCCGGGCAAGGAATACGTGTTCGTAAAGAGCCATGTAGCTTTGCCTTTTCTTGCGGTTGTCTACCCGGACCTCGGCGGCTAAGCCTCAACGACTGCTCCTGAACGGGAAAACCCGAGGCAAGAAAAGTGTTGTATCGAGACGGTCGAGAGCGGAGACACGGGAGGCTTGGACCCTATGGTCCCTGCGGCTTGCCTTGCGGCAAACCTGCCCTCCGTTCAGCCACCAGCCAGAAGACCGGGTATTGCGAACAGCGCGCTTATACGGATTTTTGGAGAGAAGGCAAGGGCGGTTCATTGAATGTAATCAATTAGCGATATCTAAATTATACTTAAGGTAGAGTTAACAGATATGCAGGTTGAAAACCCGAGTAATCGGAGTATAGTTCGCCGCGGGAAAAGTGCTGGAGGGTATTAAACCAAGGTGGAGGGGAATTTGTTATGCATCATGGAGAGAAGAATTTTGAAGTAACCGCACCACGTTCTCGATTTTACCAGGGAGGTTTCGGAAGGTTGTTTCCTGAACTTCCGGGCTGGGAGCCGGATACAACCGGCTTTACAGGTGCAGGGATAGGGAGTGCTGCGGCGCTCGAAGCCTATTTCATGAATTTCGTCGCGACCAAGATGGTCGATACGACGGCGCCGCCTGCGGGCGACTCCAAACTTCCGGCCGGTTACGTCTATTTCGGTCAGTTCATCGACCATGACCTGACGCTGGACACGACGCCGCTCAGCGAGGCGGAACTCGATCCGAACCGGCTTCATAACTTCCGGACGCCGAGGCTCGATCTCGATTGCATCTACGGACAGGGGCCGGACGCGCAGCCCTATCTCTACGACAAGACTGCGCCGGGCTGTTTTCGGATCGGCGAGATCGTCGGCACGCCGTTCAAGGATCTGCCGCGCGCTGCCGGCCAGGATACCGCTCTGATCGGCGACCCGCGCAATGACGAGAACGCCATTGTCTCCCAGCTGCACCTGGCCTTCCTTCTGGCCCATAACACGCTCGTCAAGGCGGCGGTCAAGAAGGGCATGTCGTCCAGGAAGGCCTTCGAGGCGGCGCGGAAGACGCTGCGCCGGCTCTACCAGTGGATTATCTGGCACGACTACATGGCTCGCATCTGCGATCCCTCCGTCCACAAGCGGGCGCTTCGCAAGGATCGCGACGCCGGCAACGGGCGCACCTTCTGGGAGCTCGGTTACGAAGACGTCTACGACTGGAAGAACAATCCGTTCATGCCGCTGGAGTTTTCGGTCGCCGCCTACCGGTTCGGGCATTCGCTGGTCCGCAACGGCTACCAGACGAATTTCGCCAAGGGCGTCGGCGTCTTCACGCCGACCTTCAAGTTCAATGCCGAGGACCTCAGAGGATTTCGCGCGCTGCACCCGGACCGGGTCGTCCAGTGGGACTGGTTCCTCAGGATGTCGTCCTCCGTGCGGCCGACATTCCCGCAGGTTGCCCGCAAGTTCGACGGCGTGCTGGCGAATGCGCTGCGCGAACTGCCGGAGGATCCAGACAAACCTGGCGACAACACCAGGATTCTCAACGTGCTTGCGGCCCGCAATCTGGTACGGGGCGTCAGGATGCAGCTGCCGTCGGCCATCGAGATCGCCAAGCTCCTGGATATCCCGATCATCAATATCGCAGAAGCCGAGCGGGAAGCCCTCTGGTACTACATCCTGCGCGAGGCCGAGTTCGATCCCCAGGTCGAGGGCTCGACGCTGACCGTCGGCGGCGCCGGCGATCGTCTGGGAACGCTCGGCTCGATCATCGTCGCAGCGACGTTCGCAGGCCTCCTGAAAGGCGATCCGCTGTCCTTCTTCAATCTGGAGCCCGGATGGACGCCCGACAAGGACGAGTTGCTCGACAGCGTCGAGGCGGATTTGGTCGCTGCCGGCAAGCCCGGCCTCAACGCCGATGAACAGGTCAACGGCCGCAAATGGGGGCTGCCGACCATCATCCGCCTGTCGGGCCTGCCGGTCGATGCCGCACCGTTCCGGCCGGTGCCGATCCCTGTCCCCGAGCCCGTCGTCGAGCCCGCAGCACCGCCGACGGAGTGAACTATCGGACATAACTATCGGATATCGCCGGGAGAACCGGCGATATCCCCGATAATGTCCCGGGGGGCATGCTTTTGCTTGGAAGATTGGATCAGCCGATCTTGAGGACGGTCTGTCCATTTTCGAAAGCGAAGCCATAGGACAAGACGCTGCCCTTCAGCGCCTTCTCGTCGAGCGTCACTGTGATCTTGTCGTCCGAGCCCTCGAAGGAGGCGGTCAGCACATTGTCCTTGATCGAGATGCTGACATCCTTCTCGAAATAACCGTCGAACCGCAGCGAGATCGGGCCATCGGTGGCGATCGTGTCCTGGCCGCCATTCTTGCCGAACGTGTATTCGACGACGCCCTTGCCGGCCGGTTTGCCGGTCTGGAGGATGGTCACCGTGTCGTTGCCGCCACCGCCGGACGCAAAGATGCGGCGTCCTTCGAGATAGAGGATATCGTCGCCATCGCCACCATCGATGCCGGTCATCGTTTCGGCCGATATCCGGATGCTGTCGGCGCCGCTGCCGCCGGACACGTCCATCGCAAGCTTTCCTGCAAGCTGGATGTCGTCCTTGCCGGCGCCGCCATCTATGCCACTCAGCAGATCGGCCTTCGCCTCGATCTTGTCGGTGCCTTCGCCGGCATCGACGCCGGAGAGCGAGGCGGTCTTGATCTTCAACGTATCGTCACCGGCGCCGCTATCGACATTGTAGACGGCGCGGCCGGTCATCGTCAGGCTATCGTCGCCTTCGCTGCCGGAGGCATGGGTGATATAGCCGAGGCTTTCGCTGACATTCACCTCCGATGGGTCGTCGGCCTTGCCGAGCGCCAGGATCTCGACGATCCGCGCCAGCGCCCGCTGCGCCGGTCCCTGCGTGTCGGGCTCGATGCCGCCCGCGCTGGCCGGGCCGATGCCATGGGCGCTGCCGGATGACTGGCCTGCCGAAACGGACGGACCGGAAAACAGCAGCGATGCATAGCTCGCCGCATTGGAGTTCCGGTAGAAGGCGTTGGTGATGCTGGTGATGGCTCTGTCCTCCGGCATGCAGCCCAGAGGCCGCAGGTCCCGTCTTTCACATGCCGCCATCATGCCGGACATTGATTGAGAACAGCTTACAGCAGAGCAGGGTAGCGAGACAGCGGCACCGCTTTGCGCGGTAAGCGCTTGGTAAAGAAAAAGCGGCTGTTTTCGCGGTTGCACGGCATCTCTCGATCAAGTTCGAAGGATTCGTTGC
This sequence comes from Neorhizobium sp. T7_12, assembly GCF_002968535.1. Taxonomy (NCBI): domain Bacteria; kingdom Pseudomonadati; phylum Pseudomonadota; class Alphaproteobacteria; order Hyphomicrobiales; family Rhizobiaceae; genus Neorhizobium; species Neorhizobium sp. T7_12. The sequence goes on from NZ_PVBK01000007.1 coordinate 145,932, forward strand.
CATGTCATGCCGCCCGGCCTGCGCCTGCGGAAAAAGCCTTACCGCTGGAAGGAGCCTACGTGACTACCTTCGGGCGCGTTGAAGACCATCTGGGGCGGATAATTCTCCGCAATATACCGGTCATCGGCGATCAGCAGCGACTGGGTTTCCGGCTTGTAGACGAGGTGGATGTTGCCCGCATCGGCCATCCGCCCGCCGAGCTTCACGGTGATGCTGTCCGAGGAACCGGCAAAGCCGATCGTTACGGTGTCGCCATCCATGGTGATGCTGGCCTTGCTCATGTCGAGACGCTGCGTGCCGTCCTCGCTGAAGCCGCTGATTTCGAGCGGGCCGTTGGTGGCGACCACATCGCGGCCATCGCCGGCGCTGAAATAGTAGCTGGCCTCGGTCCGGCCCCTGTTGTCGAGCACGACATGGTCATCGCCCTTGCCGCCCGAAATATTCCTGAGGAGGCCGTCCGTCGTGGCGATGATCGTATCGTCGCCGTCACCCCCGTCGATGTTGCTCACATACGAGGCGTTGACGACGATCGTGTCCTTACCATCGCCTCCGTCGAGAAGCGAGACGCTCTTCGCCTGCGCGGTGATCGTGTCGTTGCCGTCGCCGCCACGGATCCCGTCAGCCCACCCGTTGGCCTTGATGTCGATGATGTCGTCGCCCGTTTCACCGTAGATGCGGCCGACATTCATGCTGCTTTCGAGTTGCATCGTGTCGTTACCCGAACCGCCATTGACAATATCGATGCCAAACCGGCCCCAAGAATCGGGGTCATTGCCGGTACGGGTGATACCGATAACGTCGTCACCGTCCTCGCCATAGACGCCATGTACGGTTCCGTTGCTGTCGATGTCGATGTGGTCGTTGCCCGAGCCACCGTAGATATGGCCTGTAGTGGGCAGCTCACTCATCTGGATGCCGGTCGCAACGATGTTGATCCGGTCGTCGCCGCCGCCGCCGTAGACGCCGAATGCTGCGCCGGCGCGAATCTCGATCGTGTCGTCGCCGTCGCCGGTTTTGGCCGTCGCTGTCCCGCCCTCGGCATCGATCTCGACCTGGCTGTTGCCCTGGGCATCCATGATGATGCGGATCAGGAGGTCAACCGCGGCGCTGGCGGTGTGGTTGGAGGTCAGGGCGAGGCCCGCGGAGGCGGTATAGGATTTGCCGTCGCTACCCGTCTGGCTAGCCGAGATGGACTGGAGGAGCAGCAGCGCCGAACTGCCCGAATGGCTGGCATTGACCGATGGTAGCGCACCCAGCATGCACGTTCCCCCGTCGAGAGCGATCATCCTCGAATGTGATCGCCTGTAACATTATGCCGTACGGTGCGGGAGGGGCGTAAATAAAGTGTAAGTACAGGTTGCAAAATGTATCAATTTTGCCCTGCATGACGAGCTGTTAACCCGTCTCGCGTGTGTCCGGCAACGAACCAGAGGCCGGAAGCGCCTCCCCTCTGGTCCGATGCCGAAATCTTAGGGTGTCATGAGGCCTACAGCGGCATCGGCCACTGTCGATGGACCCTTGCGATATCCGCGAACACCTCGTCCGACAATGTCAGTTCCGCAGCCGCCATGTCGTGCTTCAGCTGGGCCATCGACGTCGCGCCGATGATGGCAGCGGTCATGAAGGGGCGTGACAGGCAGAAGGCGAGCGCCATCTGGGCGAGGTCGAGGCCGTGCTTTTCGGCGACCTCAAGATAGGCCTTCACGGCCGGCTCCTGATAGGGTGTCAGGCGGCCGCCGAGATCCGTGTTGATCGTCGCCCGGGATCCTTCCGGCCTTGCGCCGTTCTGGTACTTGCCGGTGAGGAGGCCGGCGGCGAGCGGCGAATAGGCCATCAGCCCGACATCCTCGTGATGGGCGACCTCGGCGAGGTCGAGATCGAAGTGCCGGTAGAGGAGGTTGTATTCGTTCTGCAGCGAGGCGATGCGCGGCAGGGCCTTTTTCTCCGACAGGCGCAGGTATTTCATCGCACCCCAGGCGCTTTCGTTGGACAGGCCGACAGCGCGCAGCTTGCCTTCCTTCACCAGGTCGCCGAGCGTTTCGAGGATTTCGGCGATTTCGGCGGCGGCCTTGTCGCGGTCCTGCTGTGTGACGTCGAAGGTCCAGGAATTGCGGAAATGGAAGGTGCCGCGGTTCGGCCAGTGGATCTGGTAGAGGTCGAGATAATCGGTCTGGAGGCGGGTCAGGCTGGCGTCGACGGCCTGGCGGATGGTGGCGGATTCGATGTCGCGTCCGTCGCGGATATGCGGACGACCGCTGCCGGCGATCTTCGTGGCAAGGACCAGGTCCTTGCGCTTGGCCGCATTCTTCTTCAGCCAGGTGCCGATATATTCCTCGGTACGGCCATAGGTGGCGGGGCCGGCCGGCGTGGTCGGATAGAGTTCGGCGGTGTCGAAGAAGTTGATGCCGTTCTCGAACGCGTAGTCCATCTGCTCATGGGCTTCGGTTTCCGAATTCTGGGTACCCCAGGTCATCGTGCCGAGGCAGATTTCCGACACGGAGAGGTCCGTGCGCCCAAGTTTCTTGTATTTCATGCCGACAGATCCCGTCCTCAAAAAGTCGGCGGCACTCTAAGCGCGATTTGACGAAGCGCAAGGGGACAACAGGCCGGAAAAGGCCCCGAAAACCGCGCCGCCCTTGACTCTCCGGGCCGGAATGTGAATGGAGAGGGCAAAACATAAGGGAAGGAAATCATCCCATGAGCACGATCGCATTCACGTTCCCCGGCCAGGGCAGCCAGGCTGTCGGCATGGGCAAGGATCTGGCGGAGACTTTTCCCGAAGCCCGCGCCGTCTTCGATGAAGTCAACGAGGCGCTCGGCCAGAAGCTCTCCGACATCATGTGGAACGGTCCGGAAGAAACACTGACGCTGACCGCCAATGCGCAGCCGGCGCTGATGGCCGTCTCGATCGCCGCGATCCGGGTGATGGAAGCGCGCGGCCTGAAGCTCGCCGACAAGGTCGCCTTCGTCGCCGGCCATTCGCTCGGAGAATACTCGGCGCTGTGTGCCGCCGGCACTTTTTCGCTGGCCGATACCGCACGCCTGCTGCGCATCCGCGGCGATGCCATGCAGTCGGCGGTACCTGTCGGGCAGGGCGCCATGGCGGCGATCATCGGCCTTGAGCACGGCGACGTCGATGCGATCTGCGCCGAAGCGCGCGAGGCCGGCATTTGCCAGATCGCCAACGACAATGGCGGCGGCCAGCTGGTCATCTCCGGCTCCAAGGCGGCGGTCGAAAAGGCAGCAGGGCTTGCAACCGAAAAGGGCGCCAAGCGCGCCATCATGCTGCCGGTCTCCGCACCCTTCCACAGCGACCTGATGGCGCCGGCAGCCGACGCCATGCGCCACGCGCTCGACAAGGTGGCGAAGAACAACCCGGTCGTCCCGGTCATCGCCAATGTGCGCGCCGTGCCGGTCTATGATGCCGACGAGATCGCCAAGCTGCTGGTCACCCAGGTCACCGGCCAGGTCCGTTGGCGCGAGACGGTGGAATGGTTCGGCGCCAACGGCGTGACGACCCTTTACGAAATCGGCTCGGGAAAAGTGCTGACCGGCCTTGCCCGCCGCATCGACAAGAATATCTCCGGCATTGCCGTCAACACGCCGGCCGATATCGAAGCCGCGCTCACAGCCATTCTCGGCTGAAACCAAAGACACGCGAAGGAACACGATCATGTTTGATTTGACCGGCCGCAAGGCATTGGTGACGGGCGCAACCGGCGGGCTCGGCGAAGAGATCGCCCGGATGCTGCATAGCCGGGGCGCCACAGTCGGCCTGCACGGCACGCGCGTCGAGAAGCTCGAGACGCTCGCCTCCGAACTCGGCGACCGGGTCAAGATCTTCCCGGCCAACCTCTCGGACCGCGCCGAAGTGAAGGCGCTCGGCGAAAAGGCCGAGGCCGAACTCGAAGGCGTCGACATCCTCGTCAACAATGCCGGCATCACCAAGGACGGCCTGTTCGTGCGCATGAGTGACGAGGACTGGGATGCGGTTCTGGAAGTCAACCTGACGGCGGTCTTCCGCCTGACCCGCGAACTCACCCATCCGATGATGCGCCGCCGCTACGGCCGCATCATCAACATCACCTCGGTGGTCGGCGTCACCGGCAATCCTGGCCAGACCAATTACTGCGCCTCCAAGGCCGGCATGATCGGTTTTTCCAAATCGCTGGCGGCGGAGATCGCTACCCGCAACGTGACGGTCAATTGCGTCGCGCCGGGCTTCATCGACAGCGCGATGACCGGCAAGCTCAACGACAAGCAGAAAGAGGCGATCCTCGGCGCCATTCCGATGAAGCGCATGGGCGCCGGATCGGACATCGCGTCAGCGGTCCTTTATCTCGCCTCCAGCGAGGCTGGCTACGTCACCGGCCAGACCCTGCATGTCAACGGCGGCATGGCGATGATCTGATTGAGTGCCGCCTTCAGGAAAACACGTTACAATCGGTTGTTGGCGGCTGTGCAATGGAACAAATTCTGGCTTTGCTGAACACGGAAACCATGTTAAGCGGGCCATGACTGTGAATGGTCACCCTGAAATGCAGGCCGTCATATTGCGTGAGTGTAATAGGATCGGAACCTGAAAAGGGGAGAACGGGTTTGCCCGCATCGGCGCTGAACAAGCGGCGGTCGCAGGTTTTTAACAGGGTGCGGATGCCGATCGGGCATTCGATAAAGACAAAGGTCGAGGAAACCGACATGAGCGATATCGCAGAACGCGTTAAGAAAATTGTTATTGACCACCTCGGCGTCGACGCCGACAAAGTCGTCGAAGGCGCAAGCTTCATCGACGATCTCGGTGCGGACTCGCTCGACACCGTCGAACTGGTCATGGCTTTCGAGGAAGAATTCGGCGTTGAGATCCCTGACGACGCTGCCGATTCCATCCTGACCGTCGGCGACGCTGTGAAATTCATCGAGAAGGCCCAGGCCTGATCAACCCGACATAGTGGGGATGACGCCGCAAGGCAGATCCCGAAAACGGCCCGCTTGTTCGGGCCGTTTCAGCAATTGGGGCTTGGGCCCTGAAAATCGAGAAAAATTATAGGGTAGGGCACTGGCGATGAGACGGGTCGTTATCACCGGTACCGGCATGGTATCTCCTCTCGGATGCGGAACGGAAGTCAGCTGGTCGCGCTTGCTGGCCGGCGAGAACTCCGCCCGCGTCGTCACTGAATTCGAGGTCGAAGACCTTCCCGCAAAGATCGCCTGCCGCATTCCTGTCGGCGACGGTTCCGATGGCACGTTCAACGTGGACCAGTGGATGGAGCCGAAGGAACAGCGCAAGGTCGATCCCTTCATCATCTACGGCGTGGCCGCCGCCGAAATGGCGCTCGAAGATGCCGGCTGGCATCCGAAGACCGACGAGGACCAGATCGCCACCGGCGTGCTGATCGGCTCGGGCATCGGCGGCCTCGAAGGCATTGTCGAGGCGGGCTACACGTTGCGCGACAAAGGTCCGCGCCGCATCTCGCCCTTCTTCATTCCCGGCCGGCTGATCAATCTCGTCTCCGGCCATGTGTCGATCCGCCACAAGCTGCGCGGTCCGAACCACGCGGTCGTCACGGCCTGTTCCACCGGCGCCCACGCGATCGGCGACGCGGCCCGGATGATCGCCTTCGGCGATGCCGAGGTGATGGTCGCCGGCGGCGCGGAATCGCCGATCTGCCGCATTTCGCTGGCCGGTTTCGCCGCCTGCAAGGCGCTTTCGACCCAACACAACGACGATCCGCAGAAGGCCTCGCGCCCCTATGACCGCGACCGCGACGGTTTCGTCATGGGCGAGGGCGCCGGCATCGTGGTTCTGGAAGAGCTGGAACATGCCAAGGCCCGCGGCGCCAAGATCTATGCGGAAGTGGTCGGCTACGGCATGTCCGGCGACGCCTTCCACATCACCGCGCCTTCGGAAGACGGCGACGGTGCGTTTCGCTGCATGACCGCGGCGCTGAAGCGTGCGGGTCTGTCGGCGTCGGACGTCGACTACATCAACGCCCACGGCACCTCGACCATGGCCGACACGATCGAGCTCGGCGCGGTCGAGCGTCTGGTCGGCAACGCCGCCTCGAAGATCTCCATGTCGTCGACCAAATCGGCGATCGGCCATCTTCTCGGTGCTGCCGGTGCGGTCGAGGCGATCTTCTCGGCGCTCGCCATTCGCGACAACATCGCGCCGCCGACGCTCAACCTCGACAATCCCGATGTCGAGACGGCGATCGACCTCGTTCCTCACAAGGCGCGCAAGCGCGAGATCAACGTCGCGCTGTCGAACTCCTTCGGTTTCGGCGGCACCAACGCATCTCTCGTGCTGCGCCGCTACGAAGCCTGATTTTTAGGGCTTGCCCTGAAACATATGCCGGCTGGACTCGCGGCTCGGCTCGTATCATCTTCTGGACCTGTTTTTCGCCGCATTGGTTGGCCAGAAGCAGGTCTAAAGTCTTTGAGTCTGTAGGGGGGCGTTAACCCCGGGGGGCGCGGTTGAACGATACGAATCATGTCAGTGAATTGCCGCCCGGCAATGGCAGAGGGCCGATTATTCCGAAATCGCCGAACGAGGCCTTGAAGCCTGAACGCGTTCCGGAACCGCCCCGTCGTTCCAAGAAGGCACGCAGCCAGGTCGTCATCTTCCTGAATTTCCTGATGACCATGGTCGTCGTTCTCTGCGTGATCGGTGTTGCCGGCTTCTACTACATGATCTCGGCCTTCCAGCAGCCGGGCCCGCTCGAAGCCAACACCCATTTCATGGTCCGCCCCGGTAACGGGCTTGCGGAAATCGCCACCAATCTCGAACGCAACGGCATCATCTCCGACGCACGCATCTTCCGCTACGTGACCGCGACCTACCTGCGCAAGGGCGAGACGCTGAAGGCGGGTGAATACGAAATCAAGGCGCGGGCCTCCATGAAGGACATCATGGGCATCCTGGAATCGGGCAAGTCGATCCTCTATTCGGTCGTCATGCCGGAGGGCCTGACGGTGCGCCAGATGATGCTGCGCCTCGCCGAGGATGCGGTGCTCGAAGGCGACCTGCCGTCCGAACTGCCGGCCGAGGGAACCTTGAGGCCCGATACCTACAAGTTCTCGCGCGGCAGCAAGCGCGCCGACATCATCCAGCAGATGCGGGTTGCGCAGCAGAAGATGGTCGACCAGATCTGGGAGCGTCGCGACCCGGACCTGCCGATCAAGACCAAGGAAGAATTCGTTGTGCTCGCCTCGATCGTCGAGAAGGAGACAGGCAAGGAAGACGAGCGTGCCCATGTGGCCTCCGTCTTTATCAACCGGCTGCAGCGCGGCATGCGCCTGCAATCGGACCCGACGATCGTCTACGGCATCTTCGGCGGCGAGGGAAAACCCTCCGACCGGCCGATCTTCAAGTCGGACCTTGCCAAGCAGACGCCCTATAATACCTACCAGATCAAGGGCCTGCCGCCGACCCCGATCTCCAATCCCGGCCGGGCGGCCCTTGAAGCCGTAGCCAATCCCTGGCGGACCAAGGACCTCTATTTCGTGGCCGACGGGACCGGCGGGCATGTGTTCGCCGCGACGCTCGAGGAACACAATGCCAACGTCCGTCGTTGGCGTAGAATGGAGTCCGAGCGCGCCGCCAACCCGGAAGTGGTGGATGGCCAGCCGGACGGCGACGAAGCGGAAAAGCCGCCGAAGAGCAACTGACCGCTTCCCGAAAGCATGATCTGGAGACACCGATGACATTGCAGTCCATGACCGGTTTTGCCCGCAGCGAAGGCACGAGCGGGCGCAACCGTTATGCATGGGAACTGCGCTCGGTGAACGGCAAGGGCCTCGATATAAGGCTGCGCCTGCCGCCGGGTCTCGAACGGCTGGAGCCGGACGTCCGCCGGGTGATCTCGGAGAAATTTTCGCGCGGCAATCTACAGGCGACCCTGACCCTCACCGTTGCCGAGACCAAGGTGGAAGCGGTGCTGAACCGCGATGCACTGGCAGCCGTGCTGGCGCTGCGCGCCGAACTCGGCGATCTCGTCGATCCTTCGCCGCTGAAGCTCGATACGCTGATGGGCATTCGTGGCCTGGTCGACATCCGCGAGGCGGAAGAGGACGAGGAGACGGTCGCAGCCCGCGATACTGCGATCCTCGGGAGCCTCGACGAGGCGATCGGGCATCTGCAGCGGATGCGCGAGGGCGAGGGCGCGGCGCTTGCAGCCGTGCTCAAAGGTCAGGTCGCCCGTATCGCCGAACTTGCCCAGGTCGTCGAGACCGACCCTTCCCGCACGCCGGAAGAGATCGCCCGCAAGCTGTCCTTCCAGCTCGCCGCACTCCTCCAGGAGGCGCCGACGCTCGACCGCGACCGGCTGCACGCGGAAGCGGCCCTGCTTGCCACCAAGGCCGATCTGCGCGAAGAGATCGACCGGCTGAAGGCGCATGTGGCGGCCGCGGGCGAGCTTATCGACAAGGGCGGCCCGGTGGGTCGCCGGCTCGATTTCCTTGCACAGGAATTTAACCGGGAATCGAATACTATCTGTTCGAAGTCCAATTCGGCCGCGGTCACCTCCGCCGGCATCGATTTGAAAGTCGTCATCGACCAGTTCCGCGAACAGGTCCAGAATCTGGAGTAAGACATGAGCCCGGCCCCATCGTCTCAGGGCAAAGCGTCCCCGGCCGTGAAGATCGCCCGGCGCGGACTGATGCTGGTTCTTTCCTCGCCGTCGGGCGCCGGCAAGTCGACGATCGCCCGCAATCTTCTGGATGCGGATCGCAGCCTCGAAATCTCGATCAGCGTCACAACCCGGGCCAAGCGGCCAAGCGAGATCGCCGACAAGCACTATCATTTCATCACCGTGCCGCAGTTCGAGAAGATGCGCGACGCCGGCGACCTGCTCGAATGGGCCGAGGTGCACGGCAATTTCTACGGCACCCCGCGCGAGCCCGTGGAACTGGCGATGAGCGAAGGCCGCGACATGCTGTTCGACATCGATTGGCAGGGCGCCCGCCAGCTGCAGGAAAAGATGGCCGCCGACGTCGTCTCGATCTTCGTGCTGCCGCCGACCATGACCGAACTGCAGTCGCGCCTGCATCGCCGCGCCGAGGACAGCGAAGAGGTGATCCGCACCAGGCTCCTGAATTCGCGCGCCGAGATCGAGCACTGGCGGGAATACGACTACGTCATCGTCAACGACGATCTCGACGAGGCTTTCGGACATGTCAGCTGCATCGTCAACGCCGAACGCATCCGCCGCGACCGCCGCCACGGCCTGTTCGATTTTGTGAGCGAGTTGCTGACGGAAGAGCCGGAGCTTTAGGGGCTGGTCAGCGGGTTGCCTGTTGCAGGGAATCCTAGCGGTTCACGGCCAGTATTGCGATTTGAGCACCAAATGTGGGGATAACGGCACCGCTTTGCGCCACAAGCGGAGGTCGCAACCTCTTTGGTCATGACGTTGCAGCATGTCCACACGCTCCAAGTGTTTCGCGCGATGATGGCGGAGTGAGTAGACCGCTTGATCCGGTTCTGTATTATCCCGATCTACCAAAGGTGGACGGGGGTTGATCATGAAATTTTTGCTTGCGGCATTCGCGAGTTTATTGCTGTTGACGGGTTGTCAGACATCCGTGCCTGAAAGCGTTGCATCGTCGCAGACACCGCCGACGGATTCCGTGAAGCGGGAGGTGCTGAGAACTGCCTATCGCATGGGTTTCCGGGACCGGGATATCTACGGCGCGCAGATTTCAAGCGTCGTTCTGCTCAAGCCGGAGAAGAATATCTACGCCTTCTGCGTCTCCGGCTTTGGACGGAAGTATAATTATCCCGCCCGTTATGGCGTATCCATGCGCGACGGAAAGATTTTGGGCTACACCCTCGACGATATCCGTTGCCAGGACCGCCGCCTCAAATACTACCCGTTCCCGGAACTCGACAATCTCGGGCGGCAGTCGCCGGCTTGAACCCCGCGTCCTAAATTTGAAGGATTCTGGTCGCGGTGGCAGTTGCGCGCCGGGAGCGGACATTGAACCCTTGTTCTTGCGCGATGTGGATTTGATCACGTAGGAGTGAGGTGGAATAGCTGTTGGCAATATTCCCAAGCGGCTTTGTTAACCGGCAGATTCATAATGATAAGATTGGTTACGAAATTTCCCTCGGTTATTCCATTTTTACTTGCAGCAATCCTCGCTATTTCGATGGCGATTCCGATTTTTGGTATGCTTCCTGCCATGTTCGGGGGAGCTTTTATTTTTGCTGCATTGGTCAATTTAGGTATCATATGGGCGGCCATTGACAGTCTTCGTGGGCAGCTTCCGCGTTGGGTATGCTTGGTACCTGTACTTTATTTTGCGGGATACTATTCGGCTCTTACAATGAGCTACGCTCATTTGCGTGCTGTCACTGCCGAGCTATCCGAGTTCAACGAGGGCAAGCGAGCGGAGTTCGATCCGGACAACGAACAGCTCGTTATTCGCCGATCTGCCTTCTCGGTATCTGATCTGATGACGCAGTTTACGATACCAGAAGTCTACACGAATAGCATCGATCTATCGTGTGGTCGCTTCCAGTCAGTTTCTTTGACTACGGAAGGGTGTTCCTTCCAAGCTCGGCGCGACGCTAGTCGCGAAAGGTGTGTAAGCTACCGACGCGAGATAAGTGTATCCGTCCGAGACCAAACACGCATCGCTCTGCAGAACATGTGCGCGGTCTATGAATGGGGAACGCCAACAAAGCCAACGATAACCGTCGCATCGAAAGAAATCGGTTACGTTGGTGATCACTTTGTCGACTTTTATCTGACGAATTATGAAATAGACCGTGGACCTGAGGAACCAATTGTAGTCAAGGCAGCTTCTGCCACTCTTCTGGCTCCATTTCCGATGCCTCTTTTTGGCTGTTTCCTCAACAGCGCGCGGGCTTCGTGGGGCTGCGAATTTAAATTTATGCGTGACAGGTCGCGAGTCGTCATTAACGGTATGAAAGCCGTTGCAGCGGCGCTCGGATTGAAACAAGCTTCCATAGAAGAGCGTTTCCCGGACGTTAAAAAGTGCGACAAATTCGCCCGCCTATGCCCCTAAACCCTGCCTCGCTTTTTGATCGATGACCGCTTGGGGCTCCGAAAGCAGTCTTGATCGCAGCTCACAAACAGTTCGCCAACCTGACGAACTCTTCCACCGACAGCGTCTCCGCCCGCCTCGCCGGGTCGATGCCGGCTTTCACCAATAGCGCCTCGCCGCCGAGCGATTTGACGCTCTGGCGCAGCATCTTGCGGCGCTGGCCGAAGGCGGCGTGGGTGACGCGTTCGAGTTTGGCGACGTCGCAGGGCAGGGGATTGGCACGCGGCGTCAGGTGCACGACCGTCGAGGTCACCTTCGGCGGCGGCGAGAACGCCTGCGGCGGCACGTCGAAGACCATGTGCGCATCGGTGCGCCAACCGGCGAGCACGCCGAGACGGCCGTAATGGTCGTCATCCTCGTCGGCGACGATCCGCTGGCCGACTTCCTTCTGGAACATCAGCGTCAGGCTTTCCCAGAAGGGCGGCCATCGGTCCGGCGCGGGCAGCAGCCAGTTGATGAGCAACTGGGTGCCGACATTGTAGGGCAGGTTGGCGATGATCTTTACCGGGCCTTCAGGCGCGAGTGCCGCGAAGTCGGTCTTCAGCGCGTCGCCTTCGATCACCTCCAGCCGGCTGGGGTAATGCTCGCCGATTTCGGCGAGTGCCGGCAGGCAGCGGCTGTCCCGTTCGACGGCGATCACCTTTTTGGCCCCGAGCGACAGGATGGCTCGGGTCAGGCCGCCGGGTCCGGGTCCGACCTCGAAGACGGTCGCATCGCCGAGTGGTCCGGCGCTGCGGGCGATCTTCTGGGTGAGATTGAGGTCGAGAAGAAAATTCTGGCCGAGCGCCTTTTTGGCGTCGAGCCCGTGACGCTGGATCACGTCCCGCAGCGGCGGCAAGCCGTCCAGAGTGGCCATCAGGCGGCTTTCGACTTGGACGCGAGATTGCCGGCGAGCTTGATCGCCTCGACGAGGCTGGTTTCGCGGGCCACGCCCTGGCCTGCGATACCGAATGCCGTGCCATGGTCCGGCGAGGTGCGGATGAAGGGCAGGCCGAGCGTGACGTTGACGGAGGTGTCGAAACCGAGCGCCTTGGCAGGGATCAGCGCCTGGTCGTGATACATGCAGATCGCCACGTCGTAACGGGCACGTGCCTCGTCATGGAACATCGTATCGGCCGGCAGCGGGCCGAAGACGTGCAGGCCCTCGGCCCGCAGCTTGAAGATCGCCGGATGGATGATGTCCTGGTCCTCGCGGCCGATCGCCCCGTCCTCGCCCGCATGCGGATTGAGGCCGGCAACCGCAAGCCGGGGCTTGTCGATGCCGAAGCGGGTCTTGAGATCGTGATGGGCGATGCGGCAGGTCTCGGCGATCAGGTCCGCGCTCAGCGCCGCGGGCACATCTTTCAGCGGGATATGGATGGTCACCGGGATGGCCCGGAGTTTCGGGGCCGCCAGCATCATCACCGGCAGGATCCTCTTGCCGGTGGCGCGCTCGGCGAGGGAGGCCAGGAACTCCGTGTGACCGGGAAAACCGAAGCCGGCCTGGTAGAGAATGGATTTGGCGATCGGATTGGTGACCGTGCCGGCGGCCTTGCCTTCGAGGGAGAGCGATACGGCGGTCTCGATCGCCTGGATCGTCCCCTTGGCGGTCGCCACATGCGGTTGTCCGGCGGCGATTTCCGCGCCGGCCGGGATCGGCAGCACGGGCAGTGCGTCCCCAAAGATCGACATCGCGCTTTCGCTATCAGCCTCGCGGATCGGCACGTCGAGCCCGAGCATCACGGCGCGGGCCTTGAGCACGGCCGGATCGCCGAGGAAGAGAAAAGGCGGCAGGTCGTATGCCTGGCGCGAAGCCCAGGCGACAAGCGTGATATCGGGGCCGATGCCGGCAGGATCGCCCTGGGTCAACGCAAGCGGACGGTCGAGAGGCATTACGGCTCCGAAAATGACTTAAGTGTCGAGATCAGCGATGTTCTTAGCGATACTCGATCTGGGCCTTGCTGCGCAGGTCATCGAGATATTTCTTGTCGTTGGGGTCGACGCCTTCCTTCTTCGCCTTGCCGAGATCCTCGGCCCGGAAGACGACTTCCGCCGCGAGATCGTCCGACACCTGGCGCTGTTTGCAGATGGCCAGGAATTCGACGCCGCGTTCGGTGACACGGGTGCCGGTCGTGCCACCATCGGTCGTCTTCTCGATCAGCGGTTTCCAATCGGCAGGCAGTTCGGGGGCGAGGACGCGGCCGAGGTCTCGGATCGACACGTCCAGCATGGTCGCGGCGAAATCCTTCGATTGCTCGCAGCCCGGGAATTTGGAGCGCGCGGCGTTTGCTTCCTTCTGGCGCTTGGCGAGAATGGCGTTGCGCTTGGCCGGCGGCACGACAAAAATCACCTGCTGCAGGAAATATTCGGTCGTGACCGGCTTTTCCTTGTTCTCCATCATGCGCGTGACGAGTTCCTGGCTCGACATGCGGCCGCGCGAACCGCCGTAGCGGGCGTTGACCAGTCGTGGCCAGCTCATCTGCACTGCGATGTAACTCTTGAAATGCTCGACTCCGACGCCGGCTTTGTCGAGGATCTGGCTCATCTGCGCCGCGCTCAGCTTGTTGCCGGCGGCAAACCGCTCGAAGGCCTTGTCGACGTCCTCGGTGCTGACCGACATCTTCACGCGGGAAATTTCCTGTCGCTTCAGCGCTTCATCCACCAGCGCCTCACGCGCCGTCTTGGCATCTGCCTTCTGGCGCTGAAGGCGCAGGAAGGCGACGCGTCGGCCGACGTCGGTGCTGGTGATCGCCGTCCTGTTGACGACGGCCGAAACTTCGCTGGCGGCCTGCGCCTGCTGGGCGGCGGGCTGAATGACGACCGAGGCGGCCAAAGCGGCCGCGGCCAGCACCAGCTTGCGCGTTGCGGTCATTGCGAACATGATACCAATCCCTTTTCCCGCCCCGGTGGGCACTTGAGCCCGACCGGCCTCGCATTTCATACTCTATTTGCGACCGCTTGCACAATTCTTGCGGCGAAACGATGACGGTCAGCCGATCGGACGAGCCGCTACGTCAGTAGCGGTAGTCCTGATCGAAACCTTCGGTCGAGCCGACGCTGATATCGCCGAGCGTGCGGAAGCTCAGGCGGGCGCTGACGGTCCAGTCGTTGGCGGCCGTGTCCGACGGCTTGTCGGAATAGGCAACCGTAAAGATCGTGCACTCGTCCGCATAGCTGATGCCGATGCCGCGCCGAACCAGTTCCTTGTCGGCGAGATCCCAGGTCGCCGTGCCGGCAAGCGCCCAGTTTTCGTTGATCCGGAAGCTCATCGAATGCTTCAGCACGTCCTGCGCGTCGTCCGAACCGTATTCCGGCTGAGCATCGACCTGCGTGTAGACCAGCGAGCCGCTCACCCGCGGCGTCGTATAGGAAAGCGAGGCATCGGTGCGCTTGATCGCGAATGTCTTCTCATCGAAGCGGGCGTTCGCCCCGATCGTGAAGCCCTGCGGCAGATCGATTGCCGCCATCGCGACATAGTCGGACCGGCGCGTCTCGAGCCCGGAATTGGCGCCCGCCTGAACCAGATCCTCGGTCGCGAACGAGTTCTGGCCGGCAATATGGTAGGACTGGCCGACAATGCTGCGCACGCCGATGCCGTTGGCGAATGTGCCGGTATAACGGAGGCCGACATTGGCGCGCGTGCCGCCTTCGACACGGTCGAAGCCCGAGAACTTGTCGCGCTCGAAAAGGCTGGTGGCGTCGAAGACGAAGCTCTGGGCATCCTCGTTCGGCAATCCGCCGGCCATCTGCTCGTCGGGACGCGCGAAGATCTGCGCAATCGGCTCGATGATATGGCTGCTGTTCTCGGTGGTCAGCAGGATCGGATAACGCGCCTCGAGGCCGGCCGTGAGCATGTAACGGCCGTTGGCACCTTCGGACTCCATATCGCCGAAATAGGGACCCGGCGTGCCGGAACCGGTATGGCGGATGCCGTCGCCGCGGGCGGCGAGGATCGGCGTCAGCAGCAGACCGTCGAGCGTGTTGAAGGTGCGCTTCCATTCGGCTTCCACGGTCAGGCGGCTGTAGCTGCCTTCAAGACCCGGGAAACGATTGGTCGTGCCTTCCCTGTACCAGTCGTCTTCGCGACGAGACAGGTTGGTAATGTTGGAGGTGACCGAAAGCTCGCCGCCGAGAATCGGTTCCGGCGCGTAGTAGGTATAGTCGAGCGAGGGATAGACGATCGCCTGTTCCTGCTCGGCCGTGTTGCTATAGGTGTCGTCCTGGATGTTGAAATAATAGTTGTGCAGGTCGAAATAGTTCCGCGTCCCCAGGCCGGTGAGATAGATGTCGTTGGTGAACGTGCCGCCACCGACGCCGGTCAGCTTGTAGGTCCGCGAAAAGTTGTTGTCGCTCTGGGTCATGACGTTCCAGCCGAATGTCCAGCGCGGATTGATCTTGAACTCGCCCTTGGAGGCGGCCATGAGGCGGTTGTCCGCAGCCCGGTCGCTGGTATTCGGATCGAAGGCTTCCGGATCGTTCTGATGGATCCCGGCGAAGCGGAACGTATGTTCGCCTGTCTCGAATTTGTTGCGGATCTCGCCCTGAAGCAGCAGCCCCTGATTGGAATAATAGGTAGGGCTGAGCGTCGCATCCATGCTCGGCGAGAACACGTGATAGTAGGGTACCGTCACGCCGAAGCCGAGATTGTCGCTTGCGCTGTACTGCGGGAACAGAAGGCCCGACTTGCGCTCGACCGTTTCGTCCGGCACCTCGATTGCAAAAGGCAGGCGACCGATCGGCAGGCCGAACAGTTCGAACTGGGCGTTCTCAAGCCGAATCGTATGGGTCTGGCCATTGCGGACCACCCGTTGCGCCTTGACCTGCCAGAGTGGAGCCTTGCCCGGCGTCTGGGCACAGGGAAGGCAGGCGGTGTAGACGGTATTGTTGAGCACCATCAGGTCGCCGGGCTGGCGCTCGGCGCTCTCGGCGGCAAGGCGGGTATTGTCGGTGGTCTCGACGCGAAGCGCGTTGATGAAACCCTCGCCGAAGCTGTCGGTGACGTCCATCTGCTCGGCATAGACACGGCTGCCGCCCGGCTCTATCAGCTCGATATTGCCGGTCGCCATGACGCGGCCGCTCTTCTGATCGTACTGAACGCGCTGCGCCACCATCTTGTAGCGGTTGTAATAGATCTGCACGCCACCGGTCGCGGTGACCACCTCGGCGTCCTGATTGTAGACGAGCTCATTGGCGCGCAGCAGCATCTTGGCGCCGTCCGCTGCCTGAGGCACCAGACCCTGAGCCTGCACAACCGTTGCGGATACGCCAAATACGCATACAGACACACCTGTCAGCAGGGCGGCGGCGAGCCGTCTTATATGTTTGCGGTTACTTACCGCCACTAGCCATCCTCCTGATGAAGCAGAATCGTCGTCCCCAGTGCCGTCGCGACGATCACTGGAATCCAGACCGCCACGAAAGGAGGAATTGCCCCGCTGCTTCCGAATGCCTTCACAAGCACCGTGACGACATAAAGCACGAAGCCAGAAACTATTCCACCCAGAATCACGGACCGGGACTGGGCGAACCGACTGAATTTTAATGAGACTGTTGCAGCAATGAGAGTCATTGCCACGAGCAGGATCGGCAGGGAGAGCAGCGAGTGATACTGCGTCTCGAGCGCCTTTGTGGGAATGCCGAAAGATTTGCTGACCTCGATTTTTCTGGAAAGATCAAAAAACGCAACAGTATCAGGCTGCGCCAGGCTCTCTTGGATATATTCCTGCTTCAACTTGGTGCGAACCTGTGCTGTCTCGCGACGCACCGGAATTTCGCCCGGCCGGTTTTCCAAAACGTCGTTAAGCAGCCAGTAACCATCTTCCAATTTTGCGGTCTTGGCGTCCTGCCGCATGATCACGCGACCGTCCTTGTCGAACTGGAAAGCCACCACGTCGATAAGCCGCGTTCCCTTCTCCTGATAGCTCTTGGCGCCGATGACCGTGTCGTCGTCGCCGCTGATCTGGCGGATCCAGGGAATGAAGGTGGATGCCCGCGAGCGGTTGCTCGCTTCGCGCCAACTGGCCTCCATGGAAGCGGATTCGCGCTGGCCCCAGGCAGCGAGCGGATTGATCACAAGCAAGGTTGCGAGCCCGATCAGAAACGCTCCGATGACGAACGGCGAGATGAACTGCCAGACGGAAATGCCGGCGGCACGCGTCACCACCAGTTCGTAGCGGCGGTTGAGCGCGATCAGCACCGTCATGCCGATAAACAGGCTGAGCGTCGGGATGGTCTGCTGCAGGATGAGCGGCACGCGCATGGCAGTCATCGCCAGCCCGGTCGAGACAGTGTAGCCGCTGAAGCCCGACATGCGGCGGCTGGTCTCGCTGAAGTCGGCGAGGAAGATGATGGCGCCCACGCCGAGCAGGAACCAGAGTGCTGTGATGATATAACGACGGAAGAAATATCGGCCGAGCGTCGTGAAGATCATGCCGTACCTCCGCCCGAAGTCCGCGAGGCGGGTATGCGCCGCTGCACGCTGCCGGCCAGGCGCGACATGCCGCGAGCGATGAAGCGCGGCGCCGAGAACTGCCGGTTGGTGGCAAGCATGAAGATCGCAATCAGCGAGAAGACGATCGGCACGGCGTAGGGGAGCGGGGTGTAGAGCGGATGGCGTTCGACCATATTGGTGGCCGAGAACCCGAGCCAGCGCACGCCGAAAGCGAGGAAAAGCGCAAACACCATCGGATGGACCCGGGTCTGCCGGTGCGAGCGGGTGCTGCCGGCGATAACCAGCGAGATCAGCGCGAAGGTGATCGGGAAAAGCCAGTCGGACAAGCGCCTGTGCAGTTCCGACCGATAGGCGTCCGGCGATTTCTGGTAGACCGGATCGTTCGGATCCGGGTTCAGAAGGAAAGCGAGGCTGCGGTCGGTCGAATATTGCGGCAGACCGCCTTCCGCCTTCGTCATCGCCGACAGGTCGAAGGCGTAGGAGACGAACTTGATGATCGAGATACGTCCGTCGGCGGATTTGCGGTGGACCTCGCCGTCACGCATGGTGAGTGAGGTGCCGCTTTCGTCGATCGATCCCTCGCGGGCGTAATAGATGAGGTCGAAATTCGGGTCGCGGTAATCGACGACGAAGAGGCCCTTGAGCACCCGGCCGGAATGGCGCTCCGAGATCTGCACGTAGAGCCCCGGCTCGATGCTGCGGAAGGTTTTTTCCTCGATGACCGAGGAGAGCAGGTCGGCGTAAGCGGCGGCGACCATCTGGCGGGCCGCGACGCGAGACGGTGGCTCCACGAAATTCGTCACCAGGAACGAGAACAGGCTGAGCGCGAGGCCAAGCATCAGCACCGGCCGGTAAATGATGCTGCGCGACGCGCCGGCCGCGTCGATGACGGGCAGTTCCGAATCGTTGTTCATCGCCGTCAGCGTCTGGGTGATACCGATGACGAGCGCGAATGGCAGCACGACGGGGATGATGGTCGGCAGGATGAAGGTTGCAAGAGTCGCGAACGAGCCCATCGACTGGCCGGTATCGGTGACCAGGTTGATGCGTCCCAGCACCTGGATGGTCCAGATGATGGTGAGCACCGGCAGGAGCGTCACCAGGAACATCTGAAAAATCCGGCGCAATATGTAGACTTCGAGAAGCTTCATTCCGGCCTAGATACCTTGCACAACGTCACCCGGGGAATGGTGACAGCTGGTTACCCCGAGATGACGGTCGCGCCTATCTAAGCGATTGAGATCAGCTTTGCGACAGGGGCTGCGTCACAAATTTGTTTGCGAATTCCGTTTTCTTCTTCGCTGTGACATTTCGAAACACGCAGCCACCGCTGCATAGACCACCAGCGACGACAACCAGCCGAGCGTCACGTCCGAAAAGTAATGGCCACCGAATGAGGTCCTGAGCGCCGGCGAGATCAGCGAGATGGCGATCAGCGGCGGCCCGAGCACCGGACGCAGCGGTTTCGGCAGCAAAACGATGAGGCAGGCCAGCCATCCGGCGCCCGCCGCCTCGCCGGAAATGAAGGAACAGTTGCCGACGCAGGCGCCGCCGAAATCGCCGGCCGGCGTGAACACATCCTTGCCGCCGAAAAAGTCGGTCTCGTAGGGGCGGGGCCG
The DNA here is from genome assembly GCF_002968535.1 of Neorhizobium sp. T7_12. Lineage (NCBI taxonomy): Bacteria > Pseudomonadati > Pseudomonadota > Alphaproteobacteria > Hyphomicrobiales > Rhizobiaceae > Neorhizobium > Neorhizobium sp. T7_12. Next base: position 165,048 of record NZ_PVBK01000007.1, read on the forward strand.
GTTGGAGACCTGCTTCAGGATCAGGTTGACCAGCACATACGGGCCGATCAGGAAGGAAACCAGGGCGATGGAATAATCCCGCGTCTTGCGCGGGCTGTAGGTCTTGCCGTGATGCTGCAGGTTGGCGATCAGCCGGTAGAGGAGATAGATCGCGACCAGCGCCGGCAGGTAGAAGAGAACGCGCCGGATCAGGACGAACAGGGCTTCGGTACCATAGGGAAAACTGCCGCAGACCCGGCCTCGTTCGATAGCCTCGCCACAGGCGGCCTGGGCGAAGAAGGCGCGCGCCACGGCAAGGTCGATCTCGGGTACCAGGTAGAAGACCGCCAGCAGCACCCACCACAGCGCCATCAGCATGATGAACCAGCCCTTCGGCCTGGCAAAGAATCGTCGCATGGCGGCAAGCCATTTGGGGACGGTTTGGGAAGGTGATGTCATGCGAATTGATCCGTTGGTCGTCGGGCGGCGCGACCCTAGAGCAAGACGCGTCGGATTTGAACAGGTGCCGGCTGCCGATAGAAGGGAATGTCCCCTCCCGAAATCAGGCTTTTTGACGCGCCGGAGAGGGAGCCCGCAACCGGGTTGACGCAGTTGTGACATCTCGCCCTTGCGCTTCAAGCCGAAACGGCGATGATCGCCGCGTTCTTTCGAAAGCCTCCTGGAGTCGCAATGTCCGTGAAATTCGATATCTCCTTCGCCAAGTCCGCCAAGATCGACGGCGGCCTTGCCATCCAGCTCAAACTAGCCGGCAACGGGCCGGCAGCGGGAGCTGCTGATGCCGATCCTGCCGGCATCGTGAGCCGGGCGGCGGAGATCGCGAAGTTTTCCGGCAAGTCGATGTCGACGCTGGACATTATCGCGCCTCAGGGGTCTCCCGCCGACCGGCTGGTCGTGCTCGGCCTCGGCAAGGCCGAGGCGCTGACCGCCTACGACTGGCTGAAGGCAGGCGGCATTGCCGCTTCCACGGTCAAGTCGATGACCAGGGTGGCGATCTTTACGGATGTGCCCGGCCTTGCGGTCGGCTCTGCCGAACTGGCCGGCTTCGTGCTCGGCATGCTGCTGCGGGCCTACAGTTTCGACACCTACAAGACAAAGAAGGGCGATGACGAGGACAAGGCGCCGAAGACGGTGAAGGTGACGATCGTCACCGCCGAGCCTGCGGCCGCCAAGAAGGCTTTCGCCGAATCCGAGGCGATCGCCGGCGGCGTGCTGCTGGCCCGCGAACTCGTCAACCTGCCGCCGAACGTGCTCGGACCGGTCGAATTCGCCGACAAGGCCAAGGAACTGGAGAAGCTCGGCGTCGAGGTGGAAATCCTCACCGAAAAGGAGATGAAGAAACTCGGCATGGGCGCGCTTCTTGGTGTGGCGCAGGGTTCGGTCCGGCCGCCGCGGCTTGCCATCATGCAATGGAAGGGCGGCAAGCCGAAGGATGCACCGGTCGCCTTCATCGGCAAGGGCGTCGTTTTCGATACCGGCGGCATTTCGATCAAGCCGGGCGCCGGCATGGAAGACATGAAGGGCGACATGGGCGGCGCCGCTGCCGTGATCGGCCTGATGCATACGCTTGGCGCCCGCAAGGCCAAGGTCAACGCGATCGGCATTCTCGGCCTCGTCGAGAACATGCCGGACGGCAACGCCCAGCGACCGGGCGACATCGTCACCACCATGTCGGGCCAGACGATCGAGATCATCAACACCGATGCGGAAGGCCGGCTGGTGCTTGCCGACGCGCTTCACTATTGCAACGATCGCTTCAAGCCGCGTTTCATGATCAATCTCGCCACCCTGACCGGCGCGATCCTGGTGGCGCTCGGCAATCTGCAGGCGGGCCTGTTCTCCAACGACGACACGCTGGCCGGCCAGTTGACCGGCGTCGGCGATGTCACCGGCGAGCGCCTGTGGCGCATGCCGCTCGGCAAGGAATACGACAAGCTGATCGATTCGAAATTCGCAGACATGAAGAATACCGGCGGCCGCAACGCCGGGTCGATCACCGCGGCGCAACTGCTGAAGCGCTTCGTCGGTGAAACCCCCTGGGCGCATCTCGATATCGCCGGCACCGCGATGAACTCGCCGTCGAGCGAGATCAACCAGTCCTGGGGATCCGGCTACGGCGTCCGGCTGCTGGACGAACTCGTGCGGGCGCATTACGAGAGCTAATGACTGAAGTCCTGTTCTACCACCTGACCGAATCGATGCTTGAGGAGGCGCTGCCGGCGCTGCTCGAAAAGAGCGTCGAGCGTGGCTGGAAGGTGGCGGTACAGACGAACGGCGATGTGCGCCGGGATTTTCTCGACGCGCATCTGTGGACCTTCCGCGAGGACAGCTTTCTCCCGCATGGCACCGACGCCTCGCCGATGGCCGAGGCGCAGCCGGTGCTGCTGACCTCCGCTGCCGAAAACGGCAACGGTGCGACGGTTCGTTTTCTGGTGGATGGTGCCGAGCCGCCGCCGATCGCCGACTATGACCGGATCGTCTTCATGTTCGACGGCTACGATACCGTCCAGCTCGATAACGCCCGCGCCCAGTGGAAGAAGCTGAAGGGCGAGGGGCATGCGCTGACCTACTGGCAGCAGTCGGAAGAGGGGCGCTGGGTCAAGAAGGCCTGACCCCCGCGCATTCTTTCCCTCAGTTCAACCAGGCCATCATCATCGACGAATTGCTGTGGCGCAGGCGAACGACCTTGTAGCCTTCGGCGCTCAGCTGGGTGAGCAGCGCCGGCAGCATGGCGGCCGTGCGGGCATGGATGTCGTGCAGCAGGATGATGCCCTTGCCGTGGGCGCGCAGCGAATTCATCGTGCGGGTTGCGACGGCGGCCGGCGAGACGCCGAAATAATCCTTGGAATCGACCTGGACGTCCAGCACCACCATATTGTTCGAAGCGACCCACTGGCGCAGGCGCCTGGTGTCGGCGAGATAGGGGAAGCGGAAGAAGCCGGCATCCTCATGGGTGACGCTGGTCACCGCATCGCGCCCCTTTTCAATTTCGGCCACGGCCGCATCGAAGGAAAGGTTCTGCAGGTCGGCATGACGATAGGTATGGCTACCGATCGTGTGGCCCGCATTGACCACCTTGCGGGCGATCTCCGGATGGGCCTTGGCCATCTGCCCGACCATCAGGAAGGTCGCCTTGACGTCGTATTCGTCGAGGATGGAGAGGATCTTCTCCGTCTTCTTCGGCATCGGGCCGTCGTCGAAGGTCAGCACGACCTCCTTGTCGGCAAGCTTCAGGTCGGAAAGCGACGAGGCGGTGAGGGTGCGGCCGGAAAGGCTGCCCGGATTGTTGAAACGCCCCCAGGCAACGGGCGTCAGCGCCACCGGCGAATCCGCCTCCGCCTTTTTGGGCGATTTGGACGAGGAAAGCCCCTTGGCGGGTGCAAATGAAGTGGCAAGCGAGCCGCTCTCGGTCTGGCTGCGGCCGGCGCAGGAGGAAAGAAGGCACGCGACGGCGGCGGCGACACAAAGGACGCGGATAAACATGGGAGCGACTCGGCTAAAAAGTGACTAAGGAGTTGAAGCGACGTCACATTCGCCGATTATGGTTAATGGCTGGTTATGATGGGGTGTCCACCCAATGCAGCTTGCGAAACGGCCGCAAGGACGGCTTCTGCCGCGTTGCAGGTCCTGCCCTACTTCTTGGCGATTTTGTCGCCGACCCGCGGGCGGGAGATCGCCTTGCCGACGAAGCTGTACTCGCCTGAGCCGGTGACTGCGGAAAACAGAGAGGTGAAAGGCGTCGCCATTGCATAATTCACCTGCACGACGACGAGCTGCACATTGCTTTCGATCAGATCGGCGGGGATTTCGAAGGCGGGCGGATCCCCGGATACCTGCGCGTTTGCTTGAAAGGCCGACGACCAGTTGACCTTCGCGTTGCCTGCGGCGTCGAAGTCGACGAGGGCGACCTGGATTGCGAGTGCGCTGCTGTCGAAGGGAATGAGAATGGAGGCGGTCCCTTGGAGAAGGGTATTGAGCTCGCTGTTGCTCCAGCTCGTCTCCTGGGAGACTATGTCGCTCGCCACTTCCGCAATCTGGTTGATCTTCCGCTTCACCATTAGGCCTTCTCCGAGATCGACGGTGCCCGCGAACAGCAGCGCCATCACCGGCAGAAGCAGGGTGAACTCGATGCCAGACTGGCCTTTGCGGTCGGCGAGCAAAGCCCGCATGCTGCTTTCGCGCCGGTTCCCTTGCCTGTGGTCGGGATCATGCCTTGGTACCATCGTGCGATGTCTCAAAAGGGTTCATTTCTGAAAACCACGGAAGCCGAGAGCACATAGGTGCCATCGGCGAGCGTGTTGACGTCCGCGCCGATCGCGGCCAGCAGGCTGTCCCAGGGAAGGAAAGCCTGGATCATCACGTAGTCCCCCGACGCGGCCGGAGAAAAGCTCTCGGTTACGGAGAGAACGCCGCCGCTGACCGGCGACGTGAAGCTCATCGACGAGAAATCGGACATCGTGGTGGTCGTGACCAACAGTTCGTCTTCGCAGCTGAACGCGAGCGCCATGCCGTCGCAGACATTGCTCTTGAAAGTGGCGAGATCCCAGCCGTTCGAATGGGCGCTGCCGACCCGGACGGAACGGGCGGCCGTATGCAGGGCCGAATCGAGCGCGCTGTCGACGAAGAACATCAGCGCCATATCGAGAATGCAAAACAGGAAGACGAAGAATGGCAGGACGAGCAGTGCAAACTCGACCGCGGCCGTTCCCTGCTCGTTCCGTAGGAGGGCTCTGAAACGGTGCATCGCCGTCATCTAGTTTGTCAGCCTTACCTTGGAGAGATATTGCTTGAAGAGCGAGGACAGGCCGTCCTCGATTTCCTCGGCCGAGTTCGCCTGCAGGAAAAGGTCGCCGCTCGTTGCGCATTCTTCGAGCGCTTTGGGGATATAGGCTGTCCGCGTACTGCTGCTCTTGCCGGAAGCGACACTGCCTCCCCAGATCGAGCTGAAGCCGCTGCTGCTCATGGTCTTGCCGAGCGTCGCATTGTAACCCCAGTCCCAGGTCATAGGCAGGTATTCGGTGTATAGAACGCCGATTGTGGCGTCGAGGTCCTTCACCTGCTTGCACCATTTGGAATTGATCGGCGTGACGACGGTCTGCAGCGAGCCCTTTGCCGTCGGAGAGCGAATGCCTGAATTGCCTTGCAGCACCCAGTTGCGCTCGGACTGGACACCGTCCGTCAGAACCAACACCAGTTTCAGCGGCGCATCCTTGGTGGCGCCGTCTCCGGCCGTTCCGATCATGGGCTTGAGGGCCGTCAGGGAGTAGTCGAAATATGTCGCCTCTTCGGACGTCGCGCTCGTCATCCCGCTGGTTTTGTCGTTCAATTTCGTCCGGGCCGTCGAGGTCGAGAAGGTGGGCGACAATACCTGGGTCGTGGTCTTGCCAAGGGTATAGAGGCCGACCCGGATGCGCTCATGGGCGGCGTCTGCCGTGTCGATAAGGTCCAGAACTTCGCGCGCGGCGTCCACCGAGACATCGGCCCGCAGCTTGATGTTCATCGCGACCGACAGGTCGTAGACGTTGCTGTAGGTCTTGCCTTTGTAGGCGAAGGGCGACCCTTCCGGCGTATGGCACGCAAAGGCGCAGTTGGCGGGTGACGACATCAGGCTGGACTGACCGGCGCTCGTCGCCGCGAGCAGCATCGAAGCGGATTTGTCGAGTACGATATGGACATCGAGATAGGCGCGGCCGGGACCTTCGACCGATGAGGCGGTGGCGACGCCGACGTCATCTATGCCTGCAATCTTGAGTAGCGTCGTGGGCACTGTAGCACGGGCTGTCGCCGTGATCTTGTTGTTCGATGTGTCGATGTCGATCTCTTCGAGCGTGTAGCCGCCGCTCCCGAGATCGGTCTGGGCAGCGAACCACTCCTGGATGCGCTTCTTGAGCGCGGCATTGTCCAGTGTTCCCACGCTTTTCACTGCGCCGAGCAAGGCGGAATCGAGATCGGCCTGCATCTTCGAACGAGCGTTATAGGCCCGCACGTAGTCGAGGCTGGCGCCGACGGCGGTGATCAGCGGCACGAGCAGCAGAGAGAACATGATGGCAATATTGCCGCGGCGATCCGCGAGCAGGCCAGAAATAGCGAGAAGCCGCCGCGGATTGGACATAAGGCCTGAAAATCATCCCTGTGAATAATCGGCCGATATTATAATGCATTCCTAATTTAATGATTAATCGCATTGCGGGTGCCGGGTTCGGCGATTTCCCCCGCCACACCGCCGGGGACATCGTTGGCCTGGTCGGCTAGGGGATCAGTATTCAACCGCCGAGCAAAGTCAGCTCGCCATCGCTTCTTCGTACTCCGACGACAACATCAGCCATTCCTCCTCGGCGGACGAGAGTTTTGCGGCGGCTTCGCCGCGTTCCTTGGCTTTCTGGGCGGCCTTGGCGGGGGCCTTTTCGTAGAGGGCGGGGTCGCCAAGTTCTTTATCAAGAGCCTTGACCAGTTTCTCCAGCTTGGCGGTTACAGCCTCGATTTCGTTGATCTTTTTCTTGAGCGGCGCGAGCGAGGCGCGCTTTTCGGCATTCGCCTTGCGCTGGTCCGCCTTGGAGGAGAGATCTTCGGTCAGCTCAATTTTTTCTTCTTTTTTTTTACCGGAGCTGACGATCAGGTTGCGGTATTCCTCCATGTCGCCTTCGAAATTCGACACGGTGCCGTTGTTGACCAGCCACAGGCGGTCGACGGTGGCCTCGATCAGGTGACGATCGTGGCTGATCAGGATGACGGCGCCTTCGTAGTCGTTGAGCGCTTCGATGAGCGCCCGGCGGCTGTCGATGTCGAGATGGTTGGTCGGTTCATCGAGGATCAGGAGGTTTGGCGCGTGGAAGGCGGCAAGGCCCATCAGCAGGCGCGCCTTTTCGCCGCCCGACAGGTCTTTTGCGGCCGTCGCCATCTTTTCCGTCGCAAGCCCCATCTGCGCCACGCGGGCGCGAACCTTGGCCTCTGGCGCATCCGGCATCAGCCGGCGCACATGGGCAACGGGCGAATCCGCCGGCACGAGATCGTCGAGCTGATGCTGGGCGAAGAAGCCGATCTTCAGGCTCGGCGCCAGGCGGATATCGCCGCTTTCCGCCTTGAGGCGACTGGCGATGAACTTGGCGAAGGTCGACTTGCCGTTGCCGTTCGAGCCGAGCAGGGCGATGCGGTCGTCGTTGTCGATGCGCAGCGTGATGTTCTTGAGGATCGGCTTGCCCGGCTCATAACCGACGGCGGCGTTCTGGATCGCAACGATCGGCGAGGCGGGCTGCTTTTCCGGCTCGGGAAAGGTGATCGGCTGCACGTGATCCTCGATCACCGCGGCGACTGTGCCCATGCGCTCCAGCGCCTTGACGCGGCTCTGCGCCTGTCGGGCCTTGGTGGCCTTGGCCTTGAAGCGGTCGATGAAGCTCTGCAGGTGCTTGCGGGCCGCCTCGTTCTTGGCCTTCGCCTTGGTCTGCAGTTCGTCGGCCTCGGCCTTCTGCCGCTCGAACTGGTCGTAGCCGCCGCGGTAGAAGGTCAGCTTCTTCTGGTCGAGATGCACGATGGCGTTGACCGCGTTGTTGAGGAGGTCGCGGTCATGGCTGATGATGATGACGGTATGCGGATAACGCCGGATATAGTCCTCCAGCCATAACGTGCCTTCGAGATCGAGATAGTTGGTCGGTTCGTCGAGCAGCAGCAGGTCTGGCTCGGCAAACAGGACGGAGGCGAGCGCCACGCGCATCCGCCAGCCGCCGGAAAACGACGAGGCGGGACGCGACTGGGCTTCCTGGGAGAAGCCGAGACCGGCGAGAATGCTGGCCGCGCGCGCCTCTGCCGAATGCGCATCGATATCGACGAGCCGCATCTGGATGTCGGCGATGCGATGCGGATCGGTGGCGGTCTCCGCCTCCGCCAGCAGTGCAGCGCGCTCCTTGTCGGCGGAAAGCACGATTTCGATCAGCGAATCATCGGTGCCCGGCGCCTCTTGCGCCACCTGGCCAAGCCGGGCGCTCTTTGGATAGGAGACCGAACCGGTCTCCGACCCCAGCTCACCGGTGATAACCTTGAACAGCGTGGATTTGCCGGCGCCGTTGCGGCCGACAAGCCCCGCCTTGGTGCCCGCGGGAAGCGTCACGCTGGCATTGTCGAGGAGGAGACGCCCGGCGATGCGGGCGGAAAGTTCGGTAATCGTGATCATGGCGGCGGTTTTGGCCGAAACACCGTTTGTTGGCAAGGGCGCCGATGGACCGGTATTTCGCTGTTCCGAGGGAAACAGAAGAAAATTACACGCTCTGGTAGATCGTTGAGGCGGCGCCGCCGCGGGTCGCGATGGTGCGATCGAACTTCGATCGGGAGAGCGAATGTCATGAGGGTAACGAGATTGACGTGGTCGATGCTGCTGTCGGCATCCGCACTGATGACGCCGCTCAGCGCCGGGGCGGTGGAGTTTACCTGCTGGAGCCCTGGCGGTGCCATGTTGGCGGGCGCCGACGGCGGCTACTGGACTGCGGAGCGGATCGCCAACGCGATTCCATTTGGGGAGACACTTGGCCGGGGCGAGGGTGGTCTCTCCGAACAACGGCGCGGCCTCAAGGATACCGAGGCGGAGCGCGCGCCGATCAATGAAGCGCCCTATAAGTTTGGAGGCAAGCTGCTGTTTACGCTCGGCGGCATCGATTACGAGGCCAGCGCTCAGTTTGTCGCGGACGACCGGATCGTCATGGGTGCCGCCCATTCCGCCTGGGGCAACGGCAACCAGGCCACCAATATCCGCTTTTATCAAGGTTATGCGGGCGGTGGTGGAACTCTCTACCAAATCGACCGGGTGGCAGTGCTGTTGCGCTGGACCGAGGTGTCGGGCAACCCGCCGAGCATGGCGCGGTCGCAGTTCGACTATTCGGTGATGCGCACCACCCAGGCGTCCGCCGTCGGCAAGTATGAACTCGGCATCGCCGGGGCTGGGGCCGGCGACGATGTCACGATTACCGGTTATCCCGGAAGGCTCGATGGCGGCGAATACATGTATCGGGAAACGGCCCGCATCACCGTGCAGGCCGGCACCGCCTACGAAGCCGGCCCGCATCCCATGTATGGAGGTGGCGCAAGCGGCGGGGCGTGGTTCGTGACCGCCAACAACGTCCATAAGGCGGTCAGCCTCGTCTCCAGCGGCGCGCCGGACCGCGTCTACGGGCCGAGCTTCACCCAGGATACCGCTGACCTGATCGCGATCGTCAAGAACGGCTGCCCGTAAGCCGCCGGATCCGGCCGGGCGTTGGGGGCGGCGTCCGGGCATCGCCGCACTGGTCCGGTGCCCGCAGAGGCATCCGCGTCATTCAGGCCGCAGGGTCTGAATGACGCGAGATGATCTGCAGCGATCTCTTGTTGAAAATGACGATGCGGTGCTGCCGCACGCCGATCAGCCGTTCGCTTTTCCAGGCCTGGAGTTGGGCGTTGATGCGCGGTCGGCTGGCATTGATGAGCTGGCCCATGCGGCTCTGGGATATCGGTTTTTCGATGAGGATGCCGTCGCTGGTCGACCGCCCGTGGGAGGCGCCGAGATTGAGCAGCAGGCGCGCAAGGCGAATCTCCAGCGGGTAAAGCGCCATTCCCTCCGCAAACATGATGGTGCGGTGGAGCTTTCGGGCGATCGTCCGCATCAGGTATGAAGACACCTGCGGGATCGCCGAGAGTTCGTTGAAGGTTTTCCGGTCGATTTCGAGCAGCCGCGTCGCCCCGCATATCACTGCGTTCGAGGAATGCCGGTAGTTGAGGGCGAACTCGATCTCGCCGACTGCGTCCCCCGATTGAAGTTCGGAAAAAATTACTTCATTGCCTTCCTCGGATATAAAATAAAGATAAATGCCGCCAGACAGTATAATATAAAGTGTATCGCAAGGATCTCCATTAAAAAATAGTGTTTGCCGATCTCTATATGAGTTTATATTTATTTTATTTGCGAACGTTGAGATTACATCGTCATCGGCAGTGCTGAATAGCTCTGTTTTCTTTATCTCGTCTGAAATCTTCATGTTTTTCATTGTTTTCATCTGCCCGCATCCACCCTGAAATCGAAAATATGGCTGCCGTCTGTAGGGTTGATATTTAGCAAAAATGCAAACCAGGGTTGTTACCTGTGTGACATATTTTCAGATTTAAATATCCTAGGTTGTGTTCGTGCAAATGATGCTCCGCGGAAGCCGGTGCTGTGAGCACAGATGCCGCCACCGCATGGTGTCGTGGCGGCAATCCAAATGAGGAGATGTATTATGACCATTTACATGGGGCCGAACGCGATCAAAGCCTTCAGCGGCCAGGCAGCCGGCCAGCCCTACAGCCTCACGGTTCTCAACGAAAACGCGAAATGGCAGCAGTTTGCCCTGTTCCAGACGATCCCGAAGATTATCGGGCCGTCGGTCGACCCCCTGTCGCTGGCCTGGATGGTCGGCGGCGCCGCTGCGGGTACCCCCGACAATCCGAGCACATCGTCCTTCAACTGGACGATCGATTATTCCGTGACGGTGGGCTACATCCAGGAACAGGGCTCGCCCAGCTCCCCGCGCTCCTTCCAGACGGCGAGCTCGGTCAGCGTCATGATCAACAATCAGAACTACGTGCCGGTGACCTATCAGGGGCCGTTCCCCTATGGCGCCCCCGGTTTTCCGGAGGGGACATCCGACTCTACGAAAGGCCTTATCCTCGCCCAGGCCGACGGCACCATTCCGACCGTGCCCGTGCAGGCCAGCAAGAGCGTCTACCTGAGTGTCGGCATCGCCATGGCCGACAAGCCGACGATCGCGGTCCAGCTGGAGCCCGGCCTCCTGTACCAGTTCACGCCGAAGCCGAAATATTACATCCTCGCCGGCTCTTTCGTTCAGGGACAGGTGATCGACACCGCGACGTCTTCGGCGGCCTACGAGGTGAACTTTGCCGGTGTCACGGATGTCTCCGTTCGGTTCACGCAGCAGAACCAGTTCGTGCCGGCATAATTCCGCTGGCCTGCTGGCAGGACAGGAGGGTGGCCGTCGGACGTATCGCTATCGGCCACCGATCTTCATTCGCCGAATAGAGGCCGCGGGAAACCGCGGCCTCTTCTGTTTTGGATAAAATCCTGGCCGTCTCAGGATGACCGTTTCGGTGCCTCGCCGTGAAGCGCGACGATCATTCGCGGATTGGCCTTGGCCGTTTCGAGCGCCGTGCCGGCCTGGAGGCGGAGTTCCTGCGGTGAAAAAGCGTCCGCGGTGAGAGCCGCGCCGACCGAAAGACCGATCCCGCTCGTGCCATCGGAGGCGGCGAAGACGAGATTGTCGGTGATCGAGGCGATCAGTCGCTCGGCGATCGGCTGCACGCTGTCGCGGCTGACGTCGCGGAAGACGAAAGCAAAATCACCCTTGCCGATGCGCGCCAGGAAATCGTTCTTCTTGATTGCCTTGCGGAAGATCGAGGCGGCCTTCTTGATGATCCGGTTGACGGCGGGATCGCCGTAGGTGCGGGCGAAATGCGGCAGGTCGGTAACCGTCACCAGGAAGAGGGCGGTATCGCGGCTGTCGGCATCGACCCCGTAGAGTGCCTCCAGCCTTTCGGCGAGCGCCGCATGGTTCGGCAGCGAGGTCAGCCGGTCGCGCAGCGTCACCGAGCGGGCAACGGACGCCTCGCGTTCGGCCTTGACGAGACGATCGGCACCGGCGCGAAGAATGGCTTCCAGTTCGGTTTCGGCGACTACGGCATCGGACAGCGAGACGCTCAGATATTCGATCTCGGCCAAAATATCCTCAGGCCCCGCCGTGCTGTCCTGGCGCAGGCTGCGGGCGACGGTTTCCAGAACCCGGCTGAAACCCTTCTTTTGGGTGACGCCGCTTGCCATCTTGTCCCGGAGTTCCAGCAGCAGCTTTATTTCCTGATCGCGACCCCTGGCGGGCATGAGCGCCACGAAAGCCGAGAGCTGATGGCGCAGCCCCATCTCGTCGAGCACCGTCTGGGAAGGCCCGGCGGAAAGCGCCAGAACTTCGCGCGAAAGGGCGGGGTCGCCGCCCAGCAGCGCTTCGTGGAAGAGCTCGTAGTTGCGCGGCAGGCCGCTCACGTCCAGCTTCGCCATGAGCTGGACGACAGCCTGCAGGCCGCGATCCTGTCCCGTTCGCATCGCTTCGCCCGCCATGTCTCGTCCTCACAATTGTTCGATCGTGCGACAAGCCATGCGGGACCGGTTTTAACATTTGCTAAAACGGGCCGGATTGCCCGTGGTTACGGTTAAGGGATCGTCGAAATGGTCGATCGACTGCGACCCATGAAATTTCCTGATTGGATTCAAACGAGAATTTGCTTTCAATATCGCTGGCCGAACGTTCAAATCAGGAGCCTGCCGTGACCCGTATTCTCTACTCGCTCTGCGGCGCCGACGAGAGCCGCCCGTTTTCGCCGCATTGCTGGAAAGTCGTGCAGGCGCTCGCCCACAAGGGCCTGGATTTCATCGAGAAACCGACGCCGTTTACCGAGATCCCCAGCCTCGAAGGCGGGTTTTCGAAGACGGTGCCGATCCTTCGGGACGGCAACGAGCTGATCCGCGACAGTTTCGAGATCGCGCTTTATCTGGAGGAGACCTATCCGGACCGGCCGACGCTGTTCGGCGGCCCGGCCGGCAAGGCGCTCGCCCGTTTCGTCGAGGGTTTTTCCCAGATGGTGGTGCATACCGCGATCACCAAGATTGCGGTCAAGAACATTCACGACATGCTCGGGGAGACGGACCAGGTCTATTTCCGCGCCAGCCGCGAGGCTCGGCTCGGCAGGACGCTCGAAGAGATGGAAGCGAGCCGCCAGGCGGAGATCGACGGTTTCTCGCCGAAGCTGGAGCCGATCCGCCACGCCCTGAAATATCACGACTTCATCGGCGGCGACGGCCCGCTTTTCGTCGACTACATCCTGTTCGGCGCGCTGCAGTGGATGCGCATCACCGCCGGCACCAAGGTGTTTTCCGATGACGACCCGGTGGGGTTGTGGTTCGAGCGCTGTCTCGACCTGCATAATGGCGTCGGACGCAGTGTGACAGCGGCGTGAAATTGCCCGAACCCCCTTGTTTCCAGCGAAAGGGGCGGGTAAAGACCGCCCACTTTCCCCCTAGTCAGGGGGCCACAGGAAACGAAGGATAGAACAATGGCGATTGAACGCACGTTTTCGATGATCAAGCCGGATGCCACCAAGCGTAACCTCACGGGCGCCATCACCAAGGTGTTTGAAGACAATGGCCTGCGCGTCATCGCTTCCAAGCGCGTCTGGATGAGCAAGCGCGAGGCAGAAGGCTTCTACGCCGTTCACAAGGAACGTCCGTTCTTCGGCGAACTGGTTGAAGGCATGACCTCCGGCCCGACCATCGTCCAGGTTCTGGAAGGCGAAAACGCCATCCTGAAGAACCGCGAGATCATGGGCGCCACCAACCCGGCCAACGCCGACGAAGGCACCATCCGCAAGACCTTCGCGCTCTCGATCGGCGAGAACTCGGTTCACGGTTCCGACGCTCCGGAAACCGCCGCCCAGGAAATCGCCTACTGGTTCTCCGAAACCGAGATCGTCGGCTGATTTAAGCCCCGTCTCGTCGGAAGAAATTGATGAAACCGGGGTTTTGGCCCCGGTTTTTTCGTTCTGGGATATTCGGCGGGCGTCTACCGCTTCAGGCCGGGCAGTCGTCGTCCCGCCCGTAGTCCACCGTGCCATCCGGCTTGAAGACGTCCGGGTTCCGCTCGTAGCCGGCTCCGAGCACCAGCGGCTTGCTGGGAAGCACCGACTGGTCGACGTCCGAGACGAGCTGGGTCTTCAATTCCTGCAGCGTCCGGCCGCCCGCATCCACCAGCCGGATATCCACGGAATAGGGCTTGTCCTTGCGCACGCAGCGGACGTTGGGACTTTGCAGGGTGATCTTGTTCCAGGTGGGGAAGATTTTCTCACTGATGACGATCGGATCGCCGCCGGCGGGATCGTCGAATCTGGCGATCGCCACCGTTCCCTCCGGTATCGGCCCCGTCTTGTTGAGCGTCACGAGATAGGTGGCGCTGGCGACCCGGTAGTTGAACACGAAGATATGCCCGCTCACCTCGACCAGCTTTTCCGCCTCGCGCTGGCATGCGACAAGGGCGAGGGCTGCAAGGCTGAGAACCATAAACCGGCGCATCATGACCCGACCTCCTTTTTCCTCCGATGATAATGGCGGCTGGCTTTGACCCGGTTGCCGCACACCGCCATGTCGCACCAGGTACGGCTGCGGTTGCGGCTTCGGTCGATGAACAGCCAGCCGCAACTGCCGCAGATCTTCATCCGCGAAATCTCTTCGTCGGCAAGCAACCTGAGCGCCGAATGGGCGGTCGCCGCCTCCAGCGAATTCCTCTCGGCACGGCGCAGGATGGCCGCCGTTGCTTCGAGGAAATCGGCAAGCAATGCCTGCGCGTCGTCGCCACGAACACGAGCGCGAAAATAGCGGTCTATCGCTTCGCGCAGCGCGATGAACGGCGCGTGGTTCTCGGCCTGGACAGGGGCGAGATCCTCGAACAGCGCCCGCTCGGCCGAGAATTTTTCGGCTGCTTTCGGAAAGGTGTGCATCTGCTGCGGCTCGGTGAACCGGTCGATGCTGCGCTCGGGATCGAAGCGCAGGATGACGCTGTTGGCGACATCCAGCGCCAGTGCGCCACCAGCAAAACGATGCGGGGTCCATGAAAAGCTCATGCGATATTATAACTGGCAAAATGCGATTGACCAGTTATATTCGCCGCTATCGGAGCGCCCATGGCCTATCTCTTGCAGCAACTGGCGAATGCGGTTCCGCTGGCGGCGCTCTACGCGACGCTTGCCTTCGGATATGCGATCGCCTTTGCCGTGACGCGAAGGGCCGACATCACCTATGGCGCGATCTTCGCCTTTTCCGGCCACCTCTACCTGCTCTTCGCCCATTTCGGCTGGAACCGGCTCTGGCTGATCCTGCCGGCCGCATTGGGACTGGGCGCCGCGGCCGGTATCGCCGGCGGCATCGGGGCAGGGGTAACGATCGGGCAGGTGGTCATGCGCCCGCTTGCAAAGATCTCGCCGAATGCGGTGATCGTCGCCTCGCTCGGCGCGCTGATGGTGCTGATGGAGGGCGCCCGGATCGCCGCCGATACCCGCGAACTCTGGCTGCCGCCGTTCCTCAACGATGCGGTCGTCTTCTGGCACGCGGACGGCTTTCCGGTGACCCTGACGCTGATCCAACTCGTCAACGTCGCCATCATGCTGGCGGCCATCGGCGCGGGTTATCTGGTGCTGGCGTGCACCCATTGGGGGCGCATGTGGCGGGCGGTCTCGGACGATCCGCTGGCGGCTGAGCTCTCCGGCACCAATTCCGCGCGGGTTTTCGTCACGGCCTACGCGGCGGCGGCATTCTACGCCGCCATCTGCGGCGTGCTCGCGACCTCCCACTACGGCACGATGGATTTTGGCGCCGGCCTGCTGTTCGGCCTGAAGGTTGTGCTGATCGCCGCGGCCGGCGGTCATTCCAATCCCCTGCGTGCCGCCGCAGGCGCGGCCGTCATCGGCTTTGCCGAAACCCTCTGGAGCGGCTACGGCCCGATCGTCTGGCGTGACCTGGTGATCGTCGCCTTGCTGGTCATGGTCTTGGTGATGAGCCGCCGGGAGCGGGCGGTGCCGTAATCACCGCCACTTGTCGCGCAGTAGATATTCCCAATGCAGCACGACTGGATTTTACAAGACGAAATAGCTATCTTAGTCAAGTTAGCTAAGGGAGTTCCCATGCAGTTCACAGTCCATGCAGCCAAGACCAATCTGTCGAAACTTATCGAGCTGGCGAAAACTGGCGAAGAAGTGGTGATTGCAAAGGGGAAAATCCCGGTCGCGAGGATCGTTGCAGTTCCGCAGAGCAGCTTCACCATCGGTTTGCTGAAGGGCAAAGTCGATGGCGGCCCCGACTTCTTCGAACCCATGGCCGAAGATGAACTCGATCTTTGGGAAGGCAAGGTTTGAGCGCGATATTGCTCGATACCCATGCCTGGGCCTGGTCATTGACCGGCGATGAGCGGCTGTCGGAGAAGGCTGGGGCGGCAATCCTGGACGCGGACAGCGTATTTGTAAGCCCTATCAGCTTTTTTGAGATCGGCCAGAAAGTGCGGATCGGTAAATGGCCTCAGATGGCTCCTTACGTCGATGATCTGCCGGCATTGTTGGAAAAGCAGGGAGGTCGGGCGGCGGCGCTGACATCTCAGATATGCCTGCATGCCGCCGTGATGCCCTGGGAACACCGTGATCCGTTCGATCGGCTTCTCGCAGCAGGCGCTTTGCAAGCGTCCATTCCGCTCTTATCCGCCGATGAGATATTCGACACGGTTCCCGGCTTAACCCGCCTGTGGTGACGACCAGAGTATCTCCGCGGCGATCACCGCCACTTGTCCCGCGCAGTGTCGTCCGCGTCCTTGGCAGCGATCCAGTCGCCTTGGGCGCCGTCGGCGGCGTGTTCCTTCTTCCAGAAGGGCGCTGAGGTCTTCAAAAAGTCCATGACGAAATTGGCGCCGTCGAAGGCCGCCTGACGGTGGGGGGCGGTGGCGATGACCAGCACGATGTTTTCGCCTGGCATGATCTTGCCGAAGCGGTGGATGGCGGTGAGGCCGAGCAGCGAGAAGCGCTCGATCGCCAGTTCCCCGATGCGAAGCATCTCCGCTTCCGCCATGCCCGGATAATGTTCGAGCTCCAGCGCCGACAATGCACCCTGTTCGTCGCGGCAGAGGCCGGTGAAGGTGACGACGGCGCCAATATTCTTGCGGCCGGCGGTGAGGGCGGAAATTTCGGCCTGCAGATCGAAATCGGCGGATTGGACGCGGACGGTGGGAACGGTCATGGGCAACCTCTTACTCTTTCCGCTGGGGAGGAGTGGGTTGCTCTGCAACTGGCGCCGGCCCCAGTCATTATCACCCTCCGGTCATCGGCGGAAAGATGCCGATCTCGCGCGCACCGGCGATCGGCTCGTCGTGTTCGGCATGTTCCTGGTTGATGGCGACGCGGATGACGTCGGGAAACTGCAGCGCGTTCTCGTATTCCTCGCCGAGCGTCGTCAAATGCGCGAGCAGGTCATTGACCGTGACGACGCCTGCCGGCAGGTCGAGATCCTCCTCGGATTTGCCGATCCGTTCACGCACCCAGGCGAAATAGACGAGTTTGACGGTCATTCTTCGTCCACCAGATGTTTGACCCCGGCCTTGAAGTAATCATAGCCCGAGTAGAAGGTCAGGATCGCAGCGAGCCAGAGAAGCACGATGCCCATCTGGGTCGTGTAGGGCAAGATTTTGTCGCCGGCAGGCCCGGCAAGCAGGAAGGCGATCGACACCATCTGGATCGTCGTCTTCCATTTGGCGATGCGCGTGACCGGCACGGAGACCTTCAGCGCAGCCAGATATTCCCGCAGGCCCGACACCAGGATTTCGCGGCAGAGGATGGTGATTGCCGCCCAGAGCGACCAGCCGGCGATCGTCTGGTCGGCGGCGAGCAACAGCAGCACTGCGGCGACCAGCAGCTTGTCGGCGATTGGATCGAGCATGCGGCCGATATTCGACGTCTGGTTCCAGATGCGAGCGAGATACCCGTCGAGATAATCGGTGATCGAGGCGACGGCGAAAAGCACCAGCGCCGTCCAGCGCGCGACATCCGAGCTTTCAAGCTGCCCCTCGATGAAGAAGCAGCCGACGATGATCGGCACCGCCACAATGCGCGCATAGGTCAAAAGGTTGGGAATATTGTATGCGCGCGACGCCATGGGGAGCCTTCCGGATGTTTGCTCCTAGTTGATGTGTTGAGGCCAAGGCGTCAACAGGGTCTAGCGGCTTTTTTGCAGCCGATGGCGTCATGCCGATTTAGCCAGCCCTGTTCTCGTGGAAATGGTTGTAGATCTGTTTGGCCACGGCCTCAGAAATGCCCTCGACCGCCATAAGGTCAGTGAGGCCAGCGCGCGACACCGCCTTCGCCGTGCCGAAATGCTGCAGGAGCTTGCGCTTGCGGCCGGGTCCGATCCCGGAAATCTCGTCGAGCGGGTTCTTGACCATCTCCTTCTTGCGCCTTGCCCGGTGCGAGCCGATCGCGAAACGATGGGCCTCGTCGCGCATGCGCTGGATGAAATAGAGGACCGGATCGCGCGGCGGCAGCGAAAAGTCTGACCGTCCGTCGGCGAAGAACCGCTCGCGGCCGGCGTCGCGGTCGACGCCCTTGGCGACGCCGATCGCGGTCACCACGTCGCGGATGCCCAGTTCGTCGAGAATGGCGCGCACCGCGCTCATCTGCCCCTGGCCGCCGTCGATCAGGATCACGTCCGGCCAGGCGGGGAAGGCGGCATCTGCCGCATCCTCGGCGCTGGCCGCCGCTGCGGCGGTGCGGTCGGGAATGCCCTCTTCCTTGAGCAGGCGCGAGAAGCGGCGGGTCATCACCTCGCGCATCATGCCAAAGTCATCGCCGGGGGTGATGTCGGTCGATTTGATGTTGAACTTGCGGTACTGGCTCTTCACGAAACCTTCCGGCCCCGCGACGACCATGCCGCCGACCGCATTGGTGCCCATGATATGCGAGTTGTCGTAGATCTCGATCCGGCGCGGTACGAAGGAAAGCCCGAAGGTCTCGGCAAGCCCCTGCAACAGGCGCGCCTGCGACGAGGTTTCGGCAAGCCGGCGGCCATGCGCCTCGCGGGCGTTCGCCAGAACATGGTCCGTCAGGTCCTTTTTCTCGCCCCGCTGCGGCACGGAGATCGTCACCTTGTGGCCGGCTTTTTCACAGAAGGCCTGGGCGAGCAATTCCTGCTCCTCGACGGTCTCGGACAGCAGGATCTGCTTCGGCACCGGCTTGTCGTCATAGAACTGCGCCAGGAAAGCGTTGAGCACTTCCGGGCCTGAAAGCTGCGGATCGGCCTTCGGGAAGTAGGCGCGGTTGCCCCAGTTCTGGCCGGTCCTGAAGAAGAACACCTGGATGCAGGAGAGACCGCCCTCGTTGTAGATGGCGAAGACATCCGCCTCCTCGACGCCGGCCGGGTTGATGCCCTGGTGGCTCTGGACGTGGCTGAGCGCCGCCAGGCGGTCGCGATAGACGGCGGCGCGCTCGAAATCCAGGTCCTCGGAAGCTTCCGCCATCTGGCGGGCGATCGCCGACTTGACGTTCTGGCTCTTGCCGGAGAGAAAATCCTTGGCTTCGCCCACCAGCGCCGCATAACCCTCGTCGCTGATCTCGTGGGTGCACGGCCCCGAACAGCGCTTGATCTGGAACAGCAGACAGGGGCGGGTGCGGGTCTCGAACACGCTGTCGGTGCAGGTGCGCAGAAGGAAGGCGCGCTGCAGCGAGTTGATGGTGCGGCCGACGGCGGCAGCCGACGCGAAGGGACCGAAATAATCGCCTTTGCGCGCCCGCGCGCCGCGATGTTTGAAGATCGCCGGAGCCCGATGGTCGCCGGTGATCATGATATAGGGAAACGACTTGTCGTCGCGCAGAAGAACGTTGAAACGCGGCCGCAGGCGCTTGATGAGATTGGCTTCAAGCAGCAGCGCCTCGGTCTCCGTCCGCGTCGTGACGAATTCCATATGCGTGGTTTCGCGCACCATCTTGGCGATGCGGTTGGAATGGACGCGGCCTTGCGCATAATTGCCGACGCGCTTCTTGAGGCTGCGCGCCTTGCCGACGTAAAGCACATCCTGCGCGTCGTTGAACATCCGGTAGACGCCCGGCGCATTCGGCAGGTGCTTGACGAATTCGGCGATCAGGTCGGCGCCCTTCAGCCCCGTCTCGTTCTTCCAGCCCTCGTTCCAGTCGATCGACGCGGCAGGGCCTTGGCTCGGTTCTGCCACGAGCACATCGTCGTCGTCTTCTTCCGTCTCGTCATAGAGAACGCCGCCGTCGGGCAGCTTCGTTCCGTTCATTCCATAGTCTCCGCCGGATATCGACATCCGGCCATCACCGATTCGAACCGTGCGCCCAAGACATGTGCCGGAGACCGGCAGCTTGTCAAAATATTGCGCTGAAGCGGCCTGATTCCCTGCACGAAGGCCGCTGCCGGAGAAATAGTGTGTCGAGGCAGATTTTGAAAGCGCCGGCGAGAATTCCGCCCCGTGCTCTTGACTAAGGCCCAAATGGCCATTCCGGCGGTGGAATATTTAAGGCAGAAATCCGGCGGCAGGCGCCACCGGCTCCGGCGGCCCGCCTGCGGAGAGGAGAAATACGTGCGTGTTTCAGCTCAGATCTTGGTTTCTACCAGCGCCCGATCCGGTTTTGCTGCGAATACAAGTCGAACTCGGCGAGTCGCGCCCGCGTCGGTTCGCGCCGCCAGGTGTATTGACTGAGTTGTGCTTTGGATTTAAGAAGTAATTTATAAATGTAAAAAGATTTATATTTAAAGTAAGCATTGCTTAAGGTTAATCAAATGTGTGTTGCGATACAGCAACATCAAATTTTGGCCTTCTGTGTGCCACAATCAATTCACATTTCGGCTCTTTCTATTCCTCAATTGACCTCCACATTCCGTCTCAGCGGGCAGGGAACAAATGTGTCGCCAACCATGTTGTCGCGGCGAATTCCCGGCGCAGCAGTAAAAGGAGAAAATGTATGCGTACTCTCATCGCAACTCTGATGGCCTCGGCAGTCAGCTTCATCGCCATCTCTGCGGCCAATGCCGCTGATGCCGTCGAACAAATTCCGCAGGCCCCGGTTGCAACCGAAGAGCCGGCCCCGGCTGCCAGCTGGCAGGGTTTCTATCTCGGTGGTTATGGTCAGTATGACTGGGGTCGCTTCGGTAGCGTCGACCGTGACGGCCAGTTCGGCGGCGGTGCCTATACGGGCTACAACTTCCAGAGCGGTTCGATCGTCTACGGTGTCGAAGCAGACGTCGGTTATAACGGCACGAAGAGCACCACGGATGACGGCTTTGAAGGCAAGGCCGGCTGGAACGGCTCGGTTCGCGGCCGCGTCGGCTACGACCTCAACCCCTTCCTGATCTACGGTACGGCCGGTGTCGCCCTGCAGGACAACGAACTGAGCGACGCGACTTCGTCCGAAAACAAGACCGCCGTCGGTTACACGGTCGGTGCCGGTGCCGAAGCCTTCGTCACCAACAACATCACCGCTCGTGTCGAATACCGTTACACGGATTTCGGTTCGGACAGCTACTCGCTCGATTCCGGTTCGGTTTCGAAGGGCTTCGACGATCACAGCGTCAAGGTCGGTATCGGCGTGAAGTTCTAAGTTCGATAGCCTTAACAGGCTGGGGAAAGCCCGGGCTTCGGCCCGGGCTTTTTTTGTTTCAGGCCGCCGATTTCATGGCAGTGTAGGAGGCGAAGCGCTTGGTGAAGACATCCGGCCAGGAGGCGAGCTCAGGCCGGCCTTCGGCCCATTGCCCGTTGAAGCGCAGATCGAGGTAACCGATCAACGCGGCCAGCGCGAAATGGCCGCCATGCAACTTCTTGCCGGTTTTCGGCAGGTTGTTCTCCAGGTGATCGAGGCCGCGCACCACCTTGGCCCATTGTTTGTCGATCCACGGCTGGTGGACCTTGTCCTCGTCGCGCGAGCGACGCTCGTAGACGATCGCCAGCAGGCAATCCATCATGCCGTCGCAAAGCGCTTCCAGCACCTCCGCCTCGGTGCGCTTCGCATCCTTCTTCGGATAGAGCTTGCCGCCCGACTGGCGATCGAGCCAGTGCATGATCGCGATGCTGTCGTAGATCGGCGGCTCGCCATCACGGATCAGGACCGGGATCTTGCCGAGCGGGTTGTTGCTCACGAGTTCCGCCGGGGCCGCATTGGTGTCAGTCTTCACCTCGGTAATCTCGATGCCGAGATGGCGCGCCGCCATGCGCACCTTGGCCGAATAGGGCGAGGCCGGGGAATACAGCAGCTTCATGGTCTTGTCCTTCTCGATAAATGTCATCTTGCCGGCGGCAGAGTGATCTGGCTGATCCGGCAGCCGTCACGATCGACTTCGGCGCAATCGCGGAATTGCAGGTCCTTGCTGAGGCAGATGCGCACTTCCTCCAGTTGCCGGCCCTCGCAACTCGTCGAAATGCCGCGCCGGCTCATGCCCGGATTGGCGGCGAGGAACTTCTCTTCGATCTGGTCGGCCGACAGCGTCAGGGCCGAGTCGCCGCGGGACAGGTCGGCGGGCAGTTTGACCCGCGAAAAGGCGTCACGCAGCTTGCCGAAATAATCACGCTGACTGAGCCCCGTGCAGCTTCCGTGCTTGCGCCACTGATGGCCGATCAGTCCCATCGACGGCATGATGTCGAAGAGCGGCTGGCCGAGCGATTGCGGCACGCGGCCCGGTTCCTTCGTTTCGCAGAAATCCGGATAGCCCTTTTCGTATTGCGGCCACAGCCCGTGGACGATGAAACGGAAATCCTTGTCCGTGCTGCATTGCTGGTCGTTCTTGCCGCCGCTCTGCGAAGCGCAGAAGGTCGGCGACCAGGAAAGCGACAGGACGTAGAAATCGAACTGCCCCGCATGATCCTGCCGATTGTCCGATCGGCGCTCCTGGGCGGAGGCAGTGGACGCGAAAAGTGCGAGAAAAAGGAAAGCGATAAATCGGTTGGTCATCGGCCGGCCCCCTGCAATGCGCGGCACCATGGGCGGGAAGCCTCGCCCGGTCAAGACTCCGAATCGAGGTCGCTGTCGACGGTCTCACCGGTCAGCCAGAAGGCGCGCTGCGAGGCGAACCGGTCCTGCGCCAGGATGGTTTTCAAGGTCGGCAGAAGCGCGTGCAGCTCCTCCTTCAGTGTGAAGGGTGGGTTGACGATGATGAGGCCGGAGCCGGACAGCCCGGTCGTCTCGCGGTCGCTTTGGACGGTCAATTCTGCGCATAGCATTTTCGGGATTTCCAGCGCCTTCAGCTCGTCGTGGAAGGCCCTGAGCGGCGCACCCTTCTTGATCGGATACCAGAGGCAGAAGGTGCCGCTCTGGAACCGGCGCCATGCGGTCGACAGGCCTTTCACCAGCCGCCTATATTCGCCTTCTTCCTCGAAAGGCGGATCGACGAGCACGATTCCGCGCTTTTCCTTCGGCGGCAGATGGGCGCCGAGCGCCAGCCAGCCGTCGAGTTCGGTGGCGCGTACCTGGAAATCGCCTTCGAACAGATTGTGCAGGCGGTTGAAATCCTCCGGATGCAGTTCCATGGCCGACAACCGGTCCTGCGGGCGGAACAGCATGCGGGCGAGTTTCGGCGAGCCGGGATAGAGTTTCAGCGCGCCGGTCGGGTTCAGTTCCCTGACCGCCGTCAGATAGGGCTCCAGCAGGTCCGCGACCTTTGCCGGCAGTTCCGCTTCCATCAGCCGGCCGATGCCGTCGCGCCATTCGCCTGTCTTCTGCGCCTCGTCAGAGGAAAGGTCGTAAAGCCCGATACCGGCATGGGTATCTAGCATGCGAAACGCCTTGTCCTTGTTCTGGGCGTAGCGGATCAGCCGCGCAAGGATCGCGTGTTTGAGGACATCGGCAAAATTGCCCGCGTGATAGATGTGCCGGTAGTTCATCGTTGCTGGTGTCTCGCTTGAATTAAATTGATGCGCTGCAAATCACGCTTTTTGCGGACGTCAGCTTGCAATATAGAAAAGCCATGAACGTTGCGACCCCGACTACCGCGAAAACCCCAATCGCCCCAGAAAAGTCCGGCCACAATTCCGTCGGACACACCGTCTGTCCGCACGACTGTCCGTCGGCTTGCGCGCTCGACATCGATCTCACCGCCGACGGCAGGATCGGCCGCGTGCGCGGTGCTGCCGACAACAGCTATACGGCCGGCGTCATCTGCGCCAAGGTCGCCCGTTACTCCGAGCGGCTCTACCATCCCGGCCGGCTGATGCACCCGAAGCGCCGCGTGGGCGCCAAGGGCGAGGGGAACTGGCAGGAGGTTTCCTGGGAGGCCGCACTCGACGAGATCGCCGACGCCTTCGTCAAGGCCGAGGCGAAACACGGGTCGGAGGCGATCTGGCCCTATTTCTATGCCGGCACGATGGGGCAGGTGCAGCGCGATTCGATCGAGCGCCTGCGGCATGCCAAAAAATACTCCGGCTTCTTCGGCACGATCTGCACCAACATGGCCTGGACCGGTTACGTGATGGGAACCGGCGCCCTGCGTGGTCCCGATCCGCGCGAGATGGCGAAGTCCGATTGCGTGGTGATCTGGGGCACCAACGCCGTCTCCACCCAGGTCAACGTCATGACCCATGCGGTGAAGGCTCGCAAGGAACGCGGCGCCAAGATCGTCGTCATCGACATCTACGACAACCCGACGATGAAACAGGCCGATATGGCGCTGACCGTGCGCCCCGGCACCGATGCGGCGCTTGCCTGCGCCGTCATGCACGTCGCTTTCCGCGACGGATATGCCGACCGCGCCTACATGGCGCAATATGCCGACGACCCGGCCGGCCTCGAAGCGCATCTGAAGGCGAAGACGCCGGAATGGGCCTCCGCCATCACCGGCCTGTCGGTCGAAGAGATCGAGACCTTCGCCCGCCTCGTCGGCACGACCCAGAAAACCTTCTTCCGGCTGGGCTACGGTTTTGCCCGCCAGAGGAACGGCACGGTCGCCATGCATGCGGCGCTGTCGATCGCGACGGTGCTCGGCTGCTGGCAATACGAGGGCGGCGGCGCTTTTCACAACAACGGCGAGATTTTCCGGCTCAACAAGTCCGAGCTGATGGGCACGGCCTATGCCGATCCCGATATCCGCCAGCTCGACCAGTCGCAGATCGGCCGGGTGCTGACCGGCGATGCGGAAGCGCTGCGGAACGGCGGGCCGGTGACGGCGCTGCTGATCCAGAACACCAACCCGATGAACGTCGCCCCGGAACAGCGCCTCGTCCGCCAGGGCTTCTTGCGCGACGACCTGTTCGTCGCGGTGCACGAGCAGTTCATGACCGATACGGCCGAAGTCGCCGATATCGTCCTGCCGGCAACGATGTTCGTCGAGCATGACGACCTCTACCGCGCCGGCGGGCAGCAGCATATCCTGCTCGGGCCGAAGCTGGTTGAGCCGCCGTCCACGGTGCGCACCAACCTCTTCGTCATCGAGGAACTGGCCAAACGCCTCGGCGTCGATCACTTTCCCGGTTTCGGCCTCGACGAACGCCAACATATCGACCGCATCCTGAAGGCCAGCCACTGGGGCGCTTACGACGATCTGGCGCGCGACAAATGGATCGACGCGCAGCCGGATTTCGAAACCGCGCATTACATCAAGGGGTTCGGTTATCCGGACGGCAAATTCCGTTTCAGGCCGGACTGGGCGAACGGCCCGTCGCCGGACAAGCCGCCGAAAAATGTCGGGCCGCTGGGACCGATCGCCGAACTGCCGATTTTCCCCGACCAGGTCGACGTCATCGAGGTGGCGGACGAGGCACATCCCTTCCGGCTGGCGACTTCGCCGGCCCGCAGCTTCCTCAACTCCTCCTTCTCCGAGACGAAAAGCTCGTACGAGCGGGAAGGGCGGCCGGAAGTGATGATCGAGCCGACCGATGCGGAGCGCCTCGGCATCGTCGACGGCGATATCGTCCGGCTCGGCAACACCCGCGGCGAAATCCGCCTGCATGCAAGGCTGGTGGCTGGCGCGAGGCCGGGAGTGCTGATCGCCGAGGGGCTGTGGCCGAACCGCAAACATCTCGACGGCGAGGGCATCAACGTGCTGACCGGCGCCGATGCCGTGGCGCCCTATGGCGGTGCGGCCTTCCACGACAACAAGGTTTGGCTTCGCAAGGACGCAGCATGACCGAGGGGAATGATCGGGTGAAGCTCGTCAGCGAGAAGACGTTGTCGGACGGCTGGACGCGGCTTTCGAGCTACGAGCTCGACTACGCCGATCGCAGCGGCGAGACGCACCGCCTGCATCGCGAAATTTACCATAAGTCCGAGGCCGCCTGCATCCTTCTCTACGATGCCCGGCGCGACATGGTCGTGCTGGTGAGGCAGTTCCGATTGCCCGCCTATCTCACCGGCAAGCCGGCATGGATGGTCGAGGTCCCGGCCGGGCTGCTTGACGAGGACCACCCGGAAGAGGCGATCCGGCGCGAAGCGATGGAGGAAACCGGCTACCGCCTGCGGGATGTGCGGTTTGTCTTCAAGGCATTCATGTCGCCCGGCGCGATCACCGAACTCGTGCATTTTTTCCACGCGCCGGTCGACCTCTCCGACCGGGTGAACGGTGGCGGGGGTCTCGCCGAGGAGCACGAGGATATCGAGGTTCTCGAACTGCCGCTCGACGAGGCGGTGGCGATGATCGGCAACGGCGAAATCATCGATGCGAAGACGATCATGATGCTGCAATGGGCGGTGATAAACCGGGCGTCATTCACCGTCTGATGTCCGGGCGGTGCCGCCGCGCAGGCTTGAAACGCCGATCGGCGCGTTCGCCTGTTGTTTCAGACGCCGTATGATTGTGACTTGACCTTGTGCCGCGCCGATTTCACATGAATGTCACGAATGGCGGCTAAGCGCTGCCTCTTGATAATCATCCTTATATGGTCAGGAGAAAGCCATGTGGCTCGGCAATTTCACCCTCGTTCTGCCGAACGAGGTGGTGAACTCAGGTTCTGTGCGGGTTGAAGATGGCGTGATCGCCGAGATCCGCCCCGAACCGGTCGCCGGCGCCGTGATCGACGGCGGCGGGCGGTTGCTGATGCCGGGCTTCGTCGATCTGCATGGCGACATGATCGAGCGCGAGATCGCGCCGCGACCGAACGCCCAGATGCCGATCGATTTCGGCATCCATGAACTGGACAAGAAACTCGCCGCCGCCGGCGTCACCACGGCTTATGCGGCCGTTTCCTTCGCCACCGAAAGCGTCTATGGCCATGTCCGCTCGCTGGAAACGACCTCGGCCGTCATCGAGGGCATCAACCGCCTGCGCGACAACCTGCTGATCGACCACCGCGTACACGCCCGCTACGAGATCACCAATGTCGGCGCCGCGCCGGCGCTCGAACGGCTGCTGAAGGCCGACGAGATCGACATGGTATCGCTCACCGACCACACGCCGGGCCAGGGCCAGTACAACAACATCGCCGCCTATGTCGCCAGCATCTCCGAACGCCGGGCGATTTCCGAGGAAATGGCCGCCGAGATTGTTCAGAAGCGCATCGCCATGCGCAGCAATCCGCAGATCGAGGTGAAACTGAAGGAGATTGTCTCCCTCGCCCTCAAGCATCGCCTGTCGCTCGCTTCCCATGACGACGACAGCATCGAGAAGGTGGCCGAGATGCACGATCTCGGCGTCACGATCAGCGAATTCCCGGTGACGCTGCCGGCCGCCGAAGAGGCGCGCCGACGCGGGCTCTGGACGCTGATGGGCGCGCCGAACGCGCTGCGTGGCAAGTCCATGTCAGGCAATCTGAGCGCCCTCAATGCCGCCAAGGCCGGTCTGCTGACGGTGATTGCCGCCGACTATCATCCGGCTGCTTTCGTGCCGGGCGTCTTCAAGCTGGCGGACGTGGCGCAAGGTGGCCTGCCGGCGGCCGTCGCCATGGCGACCGGCAATGCCGCCCGCTCCGCTGGCCTGACGGATCGCGGCGAGATCGTCATCGGCCAGCGCGCCGATCTGGTGGTGGTGGAAAAGGGCGACGTGCACCGCATCCGAGCCACCTTCCGCGCCGGCCGCTTCGTCTACAGCGACGGCACGCTGCACCCACTCCGGGCGCTGGCGGCATAGGGCTTAGACGCCTGCGGAAAAAATCCGCTGGTCCGCGATATCGGTCTCAGTGCCGGGCGAGGTGATCGTCCGGCCGCCCTCCATCCGCACCTTGCCTTCCGCCAGCAGTTTCAGCGCCAGCGGATAGAGCTTGTGTTCCACGGTCAGCACGCGGCCGGCCAGGGTCTCGGGGGTGTCGTCGGCGAGCAACGGGACGGCGCCCTGGGCGACGATCGGGCCTTCGTCCATGCCTTCGGTGACGAAATGCACGGTGCAGCCGGCGATCTTCACGCCGGCCTCGATGGCGCGTTCATGGGTGTGAAGGCCTGGGAAGAGCGGCAGAAGGGCAGGGTGGATGTTGAGGATGCTGCCTTCGTAGCGGCTGATGAACTCGGCCGAGAAGAGCCGCATGTAGCCGGCGAGGCAGAGGATGTCTGGCTGGACCTCATCGAGGGCCGCAAGGATCGCCGCCTCGTGTTCGGCCTTGCCGGCAAAACCCTTGCGTTCGAAAACGAAGGTCTTGATGCCGCGCGCCTGCGCCTTCTCGATGCCGCCCGCCGAGGGTTTGTCGGAGAAGACTGCGACGATTTCGGCGGGGAAATCCGGCGTGGCGCAGGCATCGGCAAGCGCCAGCATATTGGAGCCGCCGCCGGAGATGAATACGGCGACGCGCTTTCTGCGCGCCGTTTCGGCCGCGGGTGTGCTCATAGGCCGAGCGTGCCCTGGTAGATCACGCCGGGGCCGCCTTCGGCGCGTTCGGCCATGCGGCCGAGCGGCACGACGATTTCGCCCTCGCCGGTCAGGATATCGGCGACCGCCTGGGCGTTCTCGGGCGCGACCACGATGATCATGCCGATACCGCAGTTGAAGGTGCGCAGCATTTCCTTCGCTTCGACGCCGCCGGTTTTTGCGAGCCAGGAGAAGACGGGCGGGACGGGAATGGAGTCGAGATCGATTTCGGCCGCCAGGTTCTTCGGCAGCACGCGCGGGATGTTTTCCGGGAAGCCGCCGCCGGTAATGTGGGCGAGCGCCTTCAGGGCGCCGGTTTCGCGGATCGCCTTCAGGAGCGGCTTCACATAGATGCGGGTCGGCGTCAGAAGCGCCTCACCCAGAGTCATGCCCTCACGGAAGGGAGAGGGTGCGTCCCAGGCGAGGCCCGAAAGCGTCACGATCTTGCGGACCAGCGAAAAGCCGTTCGAATGAACGCCGGAGGAGGTGAGGCCGAGGATGACGTCGCCGGAAGCGATATCGCCGACCGGCAGCAGCTGGCCGCGCTCGGCTGCACCGACTGCAAAACCCGCCAGGTCGTAATCGCCGTCGGAATACATGCCGGGCATTTCGGCGGTCTCGCCGCCGATCAGCGCGCAGCCTGCCTCGCGGCAGCCGGCGGCAATGCCGGAGACGATTGCCGCACCCTGGTCAGGATCGAGCTTGCCGGTGGCGAAATAGTCGAGGAAGAGCAGCGGTTCGGCGCCCTGGACCACCAGATCGTTGACGCACATGGCGACGAGGTCGATGCCGACCGTGTCGTGGAAGTCGGCGTCGATGGCGATCTTCAGCTTCGTGCCGACGCCGTCATTGGCGGCGACGAGGATCGGATCGGTGAAGCCCGCTGCCTTCAGATCGAAGAGGCCGCCGAAGCCGCCGATTTCGCCGTCTGCGCCGGGCCGGCGGGTCGAGCGCACGGCCGGCTTGATCTTCTCGACCATGAGGTTGCCCGCGTCGATATCGACGCCGGCATCGCTATAGGTGAGACCGTTCTTGCCCGCCTCGCTCATCGTTCATCTCCAATGATCGTTGTAGCGGCCCGCAATTGCACGACATCGCGCCGGATGCAAGCGTTGGACGCGGTTTTGAAGGCTTTTCACAGGTCTTGCTGCACCGCTTCCAAACCCTTGACCTGGGTTACGGGCTTCCCTATCCCTTTTTCGCCCGGGCAATTCAGAGGAAGCGGCGATGGCATATCATATCAGCGGCGCGAGCCTGAAGCGCTACATCTTCTTCTGGGTCGGCGTTCTCATCGTCTTCGTGGTGTTTCTCTGGTTCTTCCGTTCGATCCTGCTGCCTTTCGTGGCCGGGATGGCGCTCGCCTACTTCCTCGATCCGGTGGCCGACTGGCTGGAAAGACGGGGCTTAAGCCGGCTGATGGCGACGGTGGTGATCCTGGTCTGTTTCGTGCTGGTCTTCGCGCTGTCACTGATGCTGGTGATCCCGATCATCATCAACCAGTTCACCGAGTTCGCCGCAGCCCTGCCGGGCTATATTTCCCAGCTGCAGCAGATCATATCGAGCCCGGAAAGCTCGTTCCTGCCGCATTGGATCAGCGCCCAGATCGAGACGGTGAAGCAGAATTTCTCCGAGGTGTTGAGCCAGGGTGCCGGTTTCGTTGGTTCGCTGCTCGCCCAGATCTGGAATTCCGGCAAGGCGATCATCGACGTCGTGTCGCTACTGATCGTCACGCCGGTCGTCGCCTTCTATATCTTGCTCGACTGGGACCGGATGGTCGCCAAGGTGGATAGCTGGGTGCCGCGCGACCAGGTGGCGACGGTGCGCGAGATCGCCCGGGAAATGGATGAATCGGTCGCCGGTTTCATTCGCGGCCAGGGCTCGCTCTGCCTCATCCTTGGCATCTTCTATGCGGTTGGCCTGTCGGTCGTCGGGCTCAATTTCGGGCTTCTGATCGGCTTCATCGCCGGCATGATCAGCTTCATTCCCTATATCGGCTCGCTGATCGGCCTGGTTCTCTCGGTCGGCGTGGCGCTGGTGCAGTTCTGGCCGGATTATCCGTGGATCCTGGCGGTCGCCGGCGTTTTCTTCGTCGGCCAGTTCATCGAGGGCAATATCCTTCAGCCGAAACTGGTCGGCGAAAGCGTCGGCCTGCATCCGGTCTGGCTGATGTTCGCCTTGTTTGCCTTCGGCGCCATATTCGGCTTCGTCGGCTTGCTGATCGCCGTGCCGGCCGCCGCGGTGGTCGGCGTGCTTGTCCGTTTCGTGCTGTCGCGGTATCTTGACAGCGACATCTATTTCGGGCGAGCGGCGGAACTCCCCTGGGAAGAGGCCGAACGGCCGCATGTGCTGGAACATGCCGAAAACGGCGCAGAGATAACCGCCCCGAATGACCCTCACACGAATGACTCTCAGAAGAGCATTTGAAAGATCAATGACCGAGACGAGCGAGCGCGAGCGGCGCAGACAAGAGCAGTTGCCGCTGCAATTCACCCATGATGCGGCGAGAACCCGGGACGACCTCCTGGTGTCCGAACGCCTGGCTGCGGCCGTGGCGATCGTCGACGAATGGCCGGCCTGGCCGTCGCCGGTCGTCGTGCTGGCCGGCCCGGTAGGGTCGGGAAAATCGCACCTGGCGCATATCTGGCGGGAAAAGGCGGGGGCGGCCGATATCCATCCCGTCGCCGGCTCGAATGCCGCAGCGGTTGCCGCTGCCGGGCCAGTCCTGTTCGAGGATGCCGAACGCCGTGGTTTCGACGAAACCGAACTCTTTCACGTCATCAACAGCGTGCGCGAGAACGGCCATAGTCTGCTGATGACCTCGCGCCTGTGGCCGGTCTCCTGGGGCGTTACCCTGCCGGACCTCAAATCCCGGCTGAAGGCGGCGACCGTGGTGGAAATCGGCGAACCGGACGAGGACCTCCTGGCCCAGGTGATCGTCAAGCTGTTCGCCGACCGCCAGCTTTATATCGACGACAAACTGGTCGGCTACATCGTCAACCGGATGGAACGGTCGCTCGGCGCGGCGCAGACGATCGTCGAGCGGCTGGACCGCCTGGCGCTGGCGCGCGGCACGCGGATAACCCGCCCGCTGGCGGCGGAGGTGTTGAACGATTTTGGGAATTCCGGAACCGGGGGCGGCGCCGACGATTGACTGTGACAATTCCCTCGTCAAACTGTAGTCGGCCCTGATGGTTGGCATGACCAAGGGTTAGCATTGGGATGGATGAGATGGATTCGATCACGACTGAAACGCGCGAACCCGGCCTGGAGGCGGCCAATACCGACTTCGACCTGATGACCAGTCCGGACCGGTTCATCAACCGTGAATTCTCCTGGCTGCAGTTCAACCGCCGCGTCCTCGAGGAAACGCTGAATACCGCCCATCCGCTTCTGGAGCGGGTCCGCTTCCTGTCGATCTCGGCGGCCAATCTCGATGAATTCTTCATGGTGCGCGTCGCCGGCCTCGAAGGGCAGGTGCGGCAGGGCATCGTCATCCGCTCGCCGGACGGCAAGACGCCGGCCGAGCAGCTCGACAACATCCTGCAGGAGATCGACAACCTGCAGATGGAGCAGCAGGCCTCGCTCGCCGTGCTGCAGCAGTATCTCGCCAAGGAAGACATCCTGATCGTCAGGCCGGCGGCGCTGTCCGCCGAGGATCGCAATTGGCTGGCGAACTCCTTCGATGACGAACTTTTCCCGGTCCTGACGCCGCTGTCGATCGACCCGGCCCATCCGTTCCCGTTCATCCCCAACCTCGGCTTCTCGATGGGCCTGCAACTGCACAGCAAGCACGGCAAGGAGCCGATGACGGGGCTGTTGCGCCTGCCGACCACGCTCGACCGCTTCATCCGCCTGCCGGACCTCAACAACGCGATCCGCTATATTACGCTGGAAGATGTGGTCGGCATGTTCACCGACCGGCTCTTCCCCGGTTACGAGGTGAAGGGCGCCGGCACGTTCCGCATCATCCGCGACAGCGATATCGAAGTCGAGGAAGAGGCCGAAGACCTGGTGCGCTTCTTCGAGACGGCGCTGAAGCGCCGCCGCCGCGGCAAGGTCATCCGCATCGAGACCGATTCGGAAATGCCGGCGTCGCTCCGCCAGTTCGTGGTGCAGGAACTCGGCGTGCCGGAAAACCGCGTCGCGGTTCTGCCGGGCCTTCTGGCGCTCAACACCATGTCGGAGATCACCAAGGCGCCGCGCGACGACCTGCGCTTCGAGACCCACAATGCCCGATTTCCCGAGCGGGTCCGCGAACACGCCGGCGACTGTCTCGCAGCCATCCGCGAAAAGGACATGGTGGTCCATCACCCTTACGAGTCCTTTGACGTGGTTGTGCAGTTTCTTCTGCAGGCGGCCCGCGACCCGGACGTGCTCGCTATCAAGCAGACGCTCTACCGCACCTCGAACGACAGCCCGATCGTCCGAGCGCTGATCGACGCGGCCGAGGCCGGTAAGTCGGTGACGGCGCTGGTCGAGCTCAAGGCCCGGTTCGACGAAGAGGCGAACATCCGCTGGGCGCGAGACCTGGAGCGCGCCGGCGTGCAGGTCGTCTTCGGTTTCATCGAACTGAAGACCCATGCCAAGATGTCGATGGTGGTGCGCCGCGAGGACGGCAAGCTCAGAACCTATTGCCATCTCGGCACCGGCAACTACCACCCGATCACCGCCAAGATCTATACGGACCTGTCCTTCTTCACCTGCAACCCGAAGATCGCCCACGACATGGCGAACATCTTCAACTTCATCACCGGTTACGGCGAGCCGGCCGAAAGCATGAAGCTGGCGGTCTCGCCCTATACGCTCCGGCCGCGCATCCTGCGCCATATCGAGGAGGAGATCTGCCACGCCCAGGAAGGCAAGCCGGCGGCAATCTGGATGAAGATGAACTCGCTGGTCGATCCGGAGATCATCGACGCGCTCTATCGCGCCAGCCGCGCCGGCGTCGACATCGATCTCGTCGTGCGCGGCATCTGCTGCCTGCGCCCGCGGGTGGCCGGCCTTTCCGACAATATCCGCGTCAAGTCGATCGTCGGCCGCTTCCTGGAACACAGCCGCATCTTCTGCTTCGGCAACGGTTTTGGCCTGCCGTCCGACAAGGCGCTCGTCTATATCGGCTCCGCCGACATGATGCCGCGCAATCTCGACCGCCGGGTCGAGACGCTGGTGCCGCTGCTCAATCCGACTGTGCACGAGCAGGTTTTATCCCAGATCATGCTCGGCAACCTGATTGACAACCAGCAGAGCTACGAGATATTGGCCGACGGCACGTCGCGGCGCATGGAAGTGCGCAAGGGCGAGGAACCTTTTAACGCGCAGCACTATTTTATGACCAATCCGAGCCTCTCGGGGCGCGGTGAAGCCCTGAAATCGAGTGCTCCGAAACTTATCGCCGGCCTTGTGTCGGGACGCAAGAAATAGGCAATATGGTACGATCAGAAGCCCAGGGGCGCCTTCCAGGGGTCGCTCCTGTCTCCGTTATCGACATTGGCTCGAACTCCGTCCGCGTCGTTATCTACGAAGGCCTGTCCCGCGCGCCGACCGTCCTCTTCAACGAGAAGGTGCTGTGCGGCCTCGGCAAGGGACTGGGTTCGAACGGGCGCATGGACGACGAGGGCGTCGAGCGTGCCCTGTTGTCGCTGAAGCGCTTTCGCGCGCTTTCCACCCAGGCCCGCGCAACCGAAGTCTATGTGCTGGCGACCGCTGCCGCCCGCGAAGCGTCCAACGGCCCGGATTTCATCCGCCAGGCGGAAGAGATCCTCGGCCAGCAGGTCCAGCTTCTGTCCGGCGAGGAGGAGGCGCGCTATTCGGCGCTCGGCGTCATCAGCGGCTTCCATGATCCCGACGGCATTGCCGGCGACCTCGGCGGCGGCTCGCTGGAACTGATCGACATCAAGGGCAAGGAGTTCGGCAAGGGTATCACCCTGCCGCTCGGGGGCCTGCGGCTGTCGGAATCCTCCGGGAATTCGCTTTCCAAGGCGCGCACCTTCGCCCGCAAGCAGGTGAACACGGCGCGGTTCCTGGAAAACGGCGCGGGCCGAACCTTCTATGCCGTCGGCGGCACCTGGCGCAACATCGCCAAGCTGCACATGGAAATGAGCAAGTATCCGCTGCACATGATGCAGGGTTACGAGCTGTCTCTCGAGGATATGCAAAAATTCCTCGACGAGGTGATCGCGGCCAAGGACAGCAAAGACCCTGCCTGGCAGGCCGTCTCGAAGAGCCGCCGTTCGCTGCTGCCCTTCGGTGCCATCGCCATGCAGGAAGTCCTGGCGGTGATGAAGCCCGCCAGGGTGAGCTTTTCGGCGCAGGGCGTTCGCGAAGGTTATCTCTATTCGCTGCTTTCCGACGAAGAGAAGGCAGGCGATCCGCTGCTGGTTGCCGCCGACCAGCTCGCAATCCTGCGCGCCCGATCGCCCGAACACGCCCGCGAGCTTGCCGACTGGACCGGCCGGATGGTGCCGGCCTTCGGGATCGTCGAGACGGAAGAGGAAAGCCGCTATCGCCAGGCCGCCTGCCTGCTTGCCGATATCAGCTGGCGTGCCCATCCGGATTATCGCGGCCTGCAGGCGTTGAACCTGATCGCCCACTCGTCCTTCGTCGGCATCACCCATGCCGGCCGCGCCTATCTGGCGCTTGCCAACTACTACCGTTTCGAAGGCCTGCACGACGACGGCGAAACCGGCCCGCTTGCGACGATTGCGACGCCGCGCCTGCTCGATCTTGCAAAGCTGCTCGGCGGTCTGCTTCGGGTCGTCTATCTTTTCTCGGCCTCGATGCCGGGTCTCGTCCACCACCTGACCTTCCGCGCGTCTTCTGAGCCGGATCTCGACCTCGAATTCGTCGTCCCCTCCGCCTACCGCGATTTCGCCGGCGAGCGACTGGACGGCCGCCTGCAGCAGCTGGCGAGGCTGACGGGCAAACGCCTGGCGTTCCGGTTCGAGTAGGGCGGGCCACAATCCGCTCGGAGAGCGTAGATTGATGCAGATGGACAACTTTTGCTTGCAATTTTCGCTAGATAACGGTATTTTAGCTGTCGCGGATTTCGCTGGGGCGGAGACAAGCAATGGCAAACGTGGAAGAGGGTGCGCAGCCGGAAGAGCATATTGATGGCAAGCCGGCAGAGGTGGACGAGGCACCACCCGGTAACCCGGAGAAGAAATCGATCTCTGCTGAAAACAATTTTCCAGCCGATCTCGTTCGGCTGGGAATCGGCGTTGGAATTCTTTTCGTCGTCGTCGGGATAATCCTTCTAGTCCTTGATCGCGACCGGACTTTCTCTGCGTTGACGATCTGCGTCGGATTCGGGCTTGTGCTCGCGGCATTCGGCTCGAAGGCAGGTGGAGCCTGGGCCGGCTGGTCCGCGACCGGTGCGGGCGCGATGGCCATCATACTTTTCCTGATGCTCATACAGATCGGTCCGCCGAAAAAAGAGATCGACATCGTCAGGGGTAGGCTCGAGGGGGATTTCTCGAAGGTCGCTGATCTACGAATTATAGATGAGGATCCGCTGTATCTTTATCGTGATCGGTCGACGTCGACATTGAAGTTCATCATGCTGGAGAAGAAGCTTAGAAGCGCTCGGCTAACGATACAGGTCGACACGACGGAATTCGACGAGACAAAACAATTTTTCAAGCTGATGGGGGATGCAGCGACTATTCAGAAGGCCTATCTGGCAAGCGCAGAAGGCAATTTCATCCAATGGAACTTCGACTATGCGAACCGGCGAGTCATGGATGGAAACAAGGTGATCTTTTCGGAGGCCGGTACAATTATGAGCCTGGCAGACGCAGATACCCGTGTCGTCAAGTCGTTACCGTGGTGGAGCATGGCGGCGTTTGCCGAAACGGATACGCTTACGGCGCCAGTGAGCCCGCTGGAACTCCGCTTATTGATGGAACAACTCAACAGCGATGACACCTACATCAGAAGAAACGCACGTGACTACCTCGCTATCATGGGGCCGGGTGCCGTTCCTCTGATGATGGGGGAACTGCGCAAGAATTTTCGAGATTATAGAACGAGGCTGGGAATAACCTATGCTCTCGGCGAAATGTTAAGGGCCCAACCGTCTTCTTCCAAGCAAATATCGGAGGGCATTCAGGAGGCGGATTTCCAATTGCTTGTTGCTGCTGCATCTGACGAGGACAAGACCATTCGTTACCAAGCGGCCGAATTTCTTTACAATCTCCAGGATCCGCGGGCCGTTCAGCCCAGTATCAACGCTGCGAAAGAGGCTACGGATGAAGGGGTTGCGAACAACCAGATTCTCATCTTGCGACAATCGGGCAGCTCTCTGCCGTGTTCTCAGAAGGGCAATATCGTCAGGGAACTAAGCGACCCTTCGACGAATCTAAACAGGACCTTTAAGGATCCGTCGTCACTTAATCGCGTTCTTAAATGGTAAATTTCACGAGGCGGATAGCGTCGAACTTGGGGCAGCGTTTCGACCCATAGGAAAGAGGGCATCCGCGTGGCGGATGCCCTCTTCATCTCGAACGTTTCCCGATAAGGGCAGCCTCTTACTTCGCAGCCAGAAACTCACCGACTTCGAGCACGCTGAACTCGTTATTGTCGGCCTTGTCGACGGCGCGGCCGGCGGAGAAGGGTAGGTTGTTGTCGTTGCCGATGATGATGTGGGTGGCGTCGATGACGTCGACGTTCTCGATCGTCACGAACGGCATGTCGTAGACGCCGGCGACGCTGCCGGCCTTCTTCCTGTTGTCCGGGTCCTGGATGTTCATCAGGTCGATATAGCCGATCTTGCGGACGGCCTTGCCGACATTGGCGTCGGTCATTTCGATCTTGTAGACGCGCTTGTGCTTGGCCGGTGCGTTGAAGCAGGTCGGCTCGGGCTTCGCCGGATCGGCGCAGGGCTTGTCGGCGGTGCCGGCGCCGTTGTCGCGCTCGATGACCAGAGCGGTGGTCGCGTCGACCATGTTGAAGTCGCCGATCGCCTCGCCGCCCTTGGAGAGCGGGTAGAGCCACGAGCGGCCGGTCCATTTCTTCGAGGCGACGTCGAACTCGATGACGCGCAGGGCCGTCAGCCCCTCTGCGTCTTCGACCTTGCCGTCTTCCTTGTAGAGCGGTCCTTCGAGCAGGCCGTAGAGCTTGGCTCCGTCCTTGGACATCGCAAGGCCTTCATAGCCGCCGGAGCGCTTCACGTTGAAGACCGGTGCCTTGGCGGCCGGGTTGGCCTGCAGCTGGACGAGCGGGCTGTCGGGAGACGTGACCGGCTTGCCATCGACGAGCGTCGATACGACGTCGGTCAGGCGGCCCTGCATGTCGACCTTGATGAGGTAGGGCCCGAACTCGTCGCCGAGCCAGAAGCCGTCGGCGACCGGCTGGATCGATTCGATGTCGAAATCGGCGCCGGTGAGGTAACGGGTCTCCGAAGCTTCCGTGACGATCGGGAACGGCGCGATCTTGTTCGGGTCGGAGAGGAAGATATTCTTGACGACTTCGGCCTTGTTGGCGGCCCAGTCGAATTTCATCTGGTGCAGGAACAGCATCGCGTCGGAGGAATTGCTCTTGCCGCCGAAACCGTTGTCGGACAGCGTCCAGAACGTGCCGTCGGCCATGGTCTTGATACCGGAGAAACCCTGGACCGGCTGGCCGTCGAGCGGCAGCTTGACGTCCGTCACGCGGGCGCCGTCCTTGCCCGGCAGGGTGCCGAGGGCTTCGGTGCGCTTGCGGTCGGCGGTGGTGAACTTGCCGGAGGTCTTGAGGAACGCCGGTGCATCGGCCGGAGCCGGAACGACCGTGTTGGCGGGCAGGATCGCCTGGCCAGTGAGCTTGGCCGGGAATACCTTGTCGTCGGCAGAAGCGGAGCCGCCGATCAGCGCGGCGAGCGCGCCAATCACCACGGGGGTAGCAAGCAGAAATTTGGTCATGGGATCACCTGTTGGTTGGCGTGTCAAAGACGCCAACCGGTTAAGGTGAGTGCATGACGCCGAGGTGATGGAAGATTGACGCTTCGATGAAGCTTTGATGACGGTAATTTCACAAATGCCACGGGAGCTTAGGCGCTGCGCTTGAGCGCCATCCAGCGGCCCGGCGTCATGCCGAACGTCTTCTTGAAATGACGGGTGAAATGCGCCTGGTCGGCAAAGCCCGCATCGGCTGCGACATCTGCCAGGCTGCCGCCTTCCGACAGCATGATCTTTGCCCGATCGAGCCGGCGCATGACGAGGTAGCGGTGCGGGCTGGTCCCCAGAAGCTTCCGAAACTGCCTTGCAGTCGTGTAGCGGTCGAAGCCGCTCACCTCCTCGAGTTCCTCGGAAGAAACCGTGCGGCCCGAATTCGCCTGCAGGTAATCGCGGCAGCGCAGAACCGCCTGTTGCGCGCGCGGCGTTCCCGGCGCACCACCCTTGCCGTCCGCATGGCGCCAGAGGCTTGTTGCCATGCGGCCGATCAGGTCGTCGAGCAGCAGGTCCAGCGGCTCGGCCGCGAGATCGTCCAGGGCTTCGACAAGGCACTGCCGGAATTCCGCATCCGCTATGATGGGATTCGGCACGAAGGGCAGGCCGCGCGAACCGCCGGCCGCCTCGATCAGCCGCTCCGGCGGCAGGTAGAGCATGCGGTAGCGCAGCCCGGCGTCGGTGCCGGCCGCCCCGTCATGCACCTCGTCCGGATGCAGCACGATGACATTGCCGGGCAGGCTGGCGCGGGCGGCACCGCGATACTGGAAGGTCTGCACGCCGGAAAGCGTCATCCCGATCGCATAGGTGTCGTGGCGATGGGGCTCGAAACCGAGCCCGTGGAACCGTGCCTCGATCCGCTCGATGCCGCGCGAGGAGGGCGCCTGGACGATGCCATCCGGCGCGCACCTTGCGCTGCCGCCAGACGTGCTTGCGGCGCTGCACGAACGTTCAAGACCCGCGGCATCGGCTGCCGCTATCTCGTCAGTTCTCGCATAACCTTCGACGGAGTTGTTTTTCATGTTCGATACCAAGATCGCGATCGTGCTTCGCGATGACCTCGCCCCTTGGCAGGAGCTCAACGTGACCGCGTTTCTGACGAGCGGCATCATCGCGCAAAATCCCGCGATCATTGGTGAAGCATATCGGGACGCGGCGGGTCATGTCTACAATCCGATGAGCATCCAGCCGATCGTGGTGCTGACCGCCGACCAGGAGACGCTGCGGACCATCCACCGGCGCTCGCTGGAGCGGGAGGTGACGACGTCGGCCTATATCGAGGAAATGTTCTCGACCGGGCATGACGTGGCCAACCGCGAGGTATTCGCGCAGTTTGCGCCGGAAGACGCGAAACTGGTCGGCATCGCGCTCAGGGCCGAGAAGAAGATCGTCGACAAGATTACCAAAGGCTCGAAAATGCATAACTGACTGCGAAGAACATAGTCTTCGGAATGACCCAGAGCGCGGCGATCGGCGTGGTCGAGGCCACGACATAGGCAGTGATGCTCAACAGCAAATAGTTGATCCAGGCGGCTGACCGCGAGGTTACGAGACCTGCGAGGGCGACGAGCAGGTTGGCGGCGCAGATCACCCGGGTGATCGGGCGGATCCAGAGCGGCGAAAAGGCTCCAAGGCTCGCCGCTTCCATGAGAAGGACGAGCAACAGCGAGAGCAGGACGACGACTGCGATCAGGACATTCGATGTCAGATAGCGCATCGGTCGCTCAGGCCTCCAGCGCCGCGAAGTTCGAGGCAAGCGATCAGGGCACAGCCCCTAAAGCTCCACCGCCTCGACCTTCTTGTTGACGAAGCGCAGGGCCACGCCGCCGTTGATGAGTTTGAGCGCCGTTTCGCCGAAAAGGTCGCGGCGCCAGCCATGCAAGGCTCCGACATCGGCGGCCTCGCCCTCGGCGGCGATCCTTTCGAGATCGTCGGTATTGGCTATGATCTTGGCGGCGACGCCCTGCTTGTCGGAGATCAGCTTCAGGAGAACCTTGAGCAGCTCGACGGCGGCTGCGGTGCCTTCCGGAACATGCACATGTTTCGGCGCATGCGGCATCTCGGTCTTCGGCAGGGCAAGTGCTGCATTGACCGCCTCGATGATGGCGGTGCCGGAGGCGGAGCGCTCCCAGCCTTTCGGAATGGTGCGAAGCCGCGACATGGCTTCCACATCCTTCGGCTGCTGCTGGGCGATCTCGTAGATCGCGTCATCCTTCAGCACGCGGGAACGCGGCACATTGCGGCTGCGCGCTTCGCGCTCGCGCCAAGCGGCGACGAATTTCAGGACGGCGAGCTCGGTCGGCTTGCGCAGGCGCGACTTGAGGCGCGCCCAGGCGTCGTCCGGGTGCAGGTCATAGGTGCCGGGCGATTCCAGCACGGCCATTTCCTCGGTCAGCCACAGCGCCCGGCCTTCCCGTTCGAGCTGGGCCTTGAGGAAGAGATAGACGTCGCGCAGATGGGTGACGTCGGCGAGCGCATATTCGAGCTGCTTGTCGGACAGCGGCCGGCGGCTCCAGTCGGTGAAGCGCGACGACTTGTCGATATGGACGTCCTTGATGCGGCTGACAAGCTGGTCGTAGGAGACCGAATCCCCGAAGCCGCAGACCATGGCGGCGACCTGGGTATCGAAGATCGGATGCGGCACCAGATTGCCGAGATGGTGGATGATTTCGATATCCTGGCGGGCCGCGTGAAACACCTTGATGACGGCGGGATTGGCCATCAGCTCGAAGAAGGGTTTCAGGCTCAGCCCCTTGGCGAGCGGATCGACGAGAACTTCCACGGTCGGGCTCGCCATCTGGATGAGGCACAGCTCGGGCCAGAAGGTCGTTTCCCTGAGGAACTCGGTGTCGATAGTGATGAAGTCCGATTGGGCCAGCTGGATGCAGGCTTCTTCGAGTGCGGCGGTCGTCTGGATCATCGTTTCATTCACGTGAGGGTGATGAACCTTCCTTCTCCTTCCGGCCGCATATGTCAATACGGAACGGTGTTTAAGCTTTACTCCCGCTCATCTTTATCGGGTCTGTCGGGCGGGCCGGCGAGCCGGTTGAAATAGGCCGACGTCCGGAGCAATGCCCGGAAGCGCCAGGAACGCTCCGCCGGGGGCACTGAAGGACGCGCCCGCATCCGCCTCAACGTGAAGATCATGAAGCCCAGGAAGATGAACGAGGTGTAGGCGAAAAAGGCGCG
Source organism: Neorhizobium sp. T7_12 (assembly GCF_002968535.1). Taxonomy (NCBI): domain Bacteria; kingdom Pseudomonadati; phylum Pseudomonadota; class Alphaproteobacteria; order Hyphomicrobiales; family Rhizobiaceae; genus Neorhizobium; species Neorhizobium sp. T7_12. The sequence continues at coordinate 206,502 of NZ_PVBK01000007.1, forward strand.
TGGCCCGCAATACTGCAGCAGGACCGAGGCGAGCAGCGGCCCGATCGTCGCTCCGACCGACCAGTAGAACAGCAGGCCGGCCGAAACCAGCGCATGCTCGCCGGGCTTGGCGTAATCGTTGCCATGCGCCGAGCACAGCGAATAGAGCGGCATCGAGAAGGCGCCGAACAGGAAGACGCTGACGATATTGGCGGTCTCGCTGGTGCCGGCGCCGAAGGAAAGGTAGGCGCCGGTGACGATCGAGCCGATCGTCGTCCACAGGATGACGCGGCGCCGGTCGAGCCTGTCGGAATAGATGCCGAGCGGATATTGCAGCACCACGCCGCCGACGATGCCGGCGCTCATGAAGGTGGCGATCGAGGTGATGCTCATGCCGATCTCTGCCGCGTAGATCGGCCCGATATTGCGGAAGGCCGCCATCGACAGGCCGACCGAAATGACGCCCACGACCGCAAGCGGCGAGATACGCCAGACCGCCTTGAGATCGAAGGCGATCGTTTCCGGCGGCGCCGGGCTCGACTTGTCTGCAATCGAGATCGGCACCAGCGACAGGATCAGCGCGATGGTGATGATGTTGAAGATGATCGGGCCTTCGATGCCGACGGTCGGGATGATGTATTGCGCCACCGTCACCGAGCCGAGATCGACGAAACGGTAGACGGAGAGCGTGCGCGCCCGATTGGCATTGGTGACCTTGGCGTTGATCCAGCTCTCGACCGTCGCAAACAGGCTGGCGACCGCGATGCCGGTCACGAAGCGCATCGCGAACCAGAAAGTCGGGTCGACGATCATCGACATGCCGATCGAAGCGGACGCCGTCACTGCGGCCATCGCCGAGAAGGTGCGGATATGGCCGATCTGGCGCAAAAGCCGCGTCACGTACATGCAGCCGAAGGCGAAGCCGATACTGTAGCCCGCGCCGATCATGCCGATGGTCGAGGGCGAAAAGCCCTCAGCCGTGCCGCGCAGTGCGATATAGGTGCCCTGCAACCCGTTGCCGCCGATCAGGATGCCTGCGGTAACGAGGAGGGGGATCAGCGGACGGATATGGCTCATCGGGGAGGGCTTTATGCGGGAATCGCGAGAGGTTTTGGACGGTTCTACCCGTTCTATATCCCGAACCATCGGCAAGGCCAGCGATAAGCGACACGCTTGGCCTTTCTGATGTGAGCGGTTCACGGAGAGGGCGATGAGCGACCTGTTCGCGCGTGGCTCGACACGCTGAAGGCCACAGGATATCCCGTCATTCCCGGCAGGCGTTTGGGCGGAACATCGGTTCTGCCTTGACAAAGCATGTCCATCATGCGCTTTTCCCGCCGATTTTCCATAAAGCCGGCAGGCCGTGCCATGCACGCCAAAAGACCGCAAAACCTACCAGTCCAGGATACTGAAATGCACCGTTACCGCAGCCATACCTGTGCCGCCCTCAAGAAGTCCGACGTCGGATCGACCGTCCGCCTGTCCGGCTGGGTGCATCGCGTGCGAGATCACGGCGGCGTGCTGTTCATCGACCTTCGCGACCATTACGGCATGACCCAGGTCGTCGCCGATCCGGACAGCCCCGCTTTCAAGACCGCCGAGATCGTCCGCGGTGAATGGGTGATCCGCATCGACGGCCTCGTCAAGGCGCGCTCGGAAGACACCGTCAACAAGGGCATGGCGACCGGCGAGATCGAACTCTACGCCCAGGAGATCGAAGTGCTCTCCGCCGCCAAGGAATTGCCGCTGCCGGTGTTCGGCGAGCCGGACTATCCGGAAGACGTGCGCCTCAAGTACCGCTTCCTCGACCTGCGCCGCGAAACCCTGCACCGGAACATCGTCAAGCGCACCCAGATCATCTCCGACATGCGCCGCCGCATGGGCGAGATCGGTTTTGCCGAATATTCGACGCCGATCCTGACGGCATCCTCGCCGGAAGGCGCGCGCGACTTCCTGGTGCCGAGCCGCATCCACGAAGGCAAGTTCTTCGCGCTGCCGCAGGCGCCGCAGCAGTACAAGCAGCTCTTGATGGTCGCCGGCTTCGACCGTTATTTCCAGATCGCCCCCTGCTTCCGCGACGAAGACCCGCGCGCCGACCGCCTGCCGGGCGAGTTCTACCAGCTCGACCTGGAAATGAGCTTCGTCACCCAGGAAGACGTCTGGAACACGATGGGTCCGGTGATCACCGGCGTGTTCGAGCAGTTTGCCGAAGGCAAGCCGGTCACCAAGGACTGGCCGCGCATTCCCTATGACGTGGCGATCCGCAAATATGGTTCCGACAAGCCGGACCTGCGCAACCCGATCGAGATGCAGGCCGTCACCGAACATTTCGCCGGCTCCGGCTTCAAGGTGTTCGCCGGCATGATTGCCGCCAACCCCAAGGTCGAAGTCTGGGCGATCCCGGCCAAGACCGGCGGAAGCCGCGCATTCTGCGACCGCATGAACGCCTGGGCGCAGTCGACCGGCCAGCCGGGCCTCGGCTACATCTTCTGGCGCAAGGAAGGCGACAAGCTCGAAGGCGCCGGCCCGCTCGCCAAGAACATCGGCGAAGAGCGCACCGAAGCGATCCGCACCCAACTCGGCCTGGATGACGGCGACGCCTGCTTCTTCGTCGCCGGCGACCCGGCCAAGTTCTACAAATTCGCAGGCGAAGCCCGCACCCGCGCCGGCGAGGAACTGAACCTTGTCGACCGCGACCGTTTCGACATGTGCTGGATCGTCGACTTCCCGTTCTACGAATGGAGCGAGGAAGAAAAGAAGCTCGATTTCGCCCACAACCCCTTCTCCATGCCGCAGGGCGGCATCGAGGCGCTGGAAAACCAGGATCCGCTGACGATCAAGGCATTCCAGTACGACGCGGTGTGCAACGGCTTCGAAATCGCTTCGGGTTCGATCCGTAACCAGTCGCCGGAACTGATGGTCAAGGCCTTTGAAAAGGTCGGTCTCAGCCAGACGGATGTCGAGGATCGGTTCGGCGGCATGTATCGCGCCTTCCAGTACGGCGCGCCTCCGCATGGCGGTGCCGCCTTCGGCATCGACCGTATCGTCATGCTGCTCGTCGGCGCCAAGAACCTGCGCGAAGTGACGCTGTTCCCGATGAACCAGCAGGCGCAGGACTTGCTTATGGGCGCCCCGTCGCCGGCGACGCCACAGCAGCTGCGCGAACTCGCCATCCGCGTCATGCCGACGCCGAAGAAGGACTGAGTTTTGAAGCGAACAAAAAAAGCCCGGCCATGTGCCGGGCTTTTTGATTCAATCTCTGAGGATCGCCGGCCTAAAGGTCGGCGGCGACGGCTTTTTTGAGGTTCAGCGTGAATTGGCCCCACATGCCTTCGAGCGTCGTGTTGGTCAGCCCCACCAGCGTGATTTTCTTCGCGAGGTCCATGAACCAGTGGTGGCCGTAGACGCCGCCCCATTGCAGCGAACCGGGCGAAACCGGCAGTCCCGCCTTTGCCGGATCGAGCACGATCGCCCAGCCGAAACCGAACCCGAAGCCCGGCCGCGTCGGCTCCAGCAGATCGCCGATCTGGTTCGTCGTCATCTGCCGAACCGTGTTTTCCGACAGTAGCGGCGCGCCGCCTTTACGGATGGTTTCGAGCACGGTCAGCACGTCGGAGGCGGTCCCGGCCATGCCGCCGCCGCCGGAATGGAAGGATACGGGGTTGAAGATCCGGTCCGGCGCGAACGTCACCGATCCGTCGAGCGCACGGACCTTCTCCGTCTCGCCCATGCGCTTCGGTTCGGGTGAACCATCAACGTAAGGTGCCGCGAGCCGGCTACGGTCCACAACGGTGAAGCCGGTATCGGAAAGTCCGAGCGGCCGCATGACCAGCTCGGCGACGGCCTCGCCGAGGCGTTTGCCGGTCTCCTTCTCGATGACGCCGCCGATCACGTCCATGGCGACGGAATATTGCCAGCCGGTGCCGGGCGCAAAGAGCAACGGCACGGAGGCGATGCGGCGGAGGTTCTCTTCCAGCGAGAGGCCCGGCTGATCGACGCCATCCGACACGCCGGCCCGGACATAGGGACCATCTTCCAGGTGAAAACAATAGCTGAGGCCGGAGGTGTGGGTGAGGAGATGCCGGATGAGGATCGCCGGTTCGGACCCGTCTTCGAGCCGCGGCCGGAAATCCGGCAGCCATTTCGTCACCGGATCGTCGAGGCCGATGCGGCCCTGTTCGATCAGCCGCATGGCGGTGATGGTGACGATCGGCTTGGTGATCGAGGCCAGGCGGAAGATCGTGTCCTCGCTGGCCTTCAGGCCCGCTTCCCGGTCCGCCAATCCGGCGGCGCGGCGGTAGACGATTTCGCCGTCCCTGGCGACCATCACCACGGTGCCGACCAGCCGCCTGGCGGCGAGGGCATCATCGATCGCCGCGTCGATGCTTGGGCAGAATATCCGGGTCGATGGTTGGATCGGCAAATTCATGGGCAAAAACCTCCGCTAAAAGACACCGTTATCTAGGGTCGCCTCGGAGAGGGACGATCCTCTGAGCGATAAAAACATCTGCCTATGCCCGGTTGCCGGTCCCTGCCTGCCACCGCAATGGTGTCGATCGAGCCCGCCTGGGGCGTCAGGATGCCATCCTGGCGTCCCGTGCGTCAAGCGAATAGGGGAACCATATCCGCGCCGTTGTGTTGTTAGAACAGCAGAAGCACAGGGAGAAAAAGACATGCGCAAGACCCTACTGGCCGCGTCGGCGGTCCTGATCGCACTCTCGGGCGCGGCTTACGCCCAGACGACGATCGTCACCCAGGATCCGGTCACGACCAATTCGACGGTCGTCCTGCCCGGCGAAGTCCGCACCTATGTCATGGAGCAGAGCGTTCCATCTATCTCCTATGAGGGAGAGGTCGCTGTCGGCGCCGCGCTGCCGGAGACGGTAGAAGTGCGCAGGGTCGAGGGTTACGACGATTATGCGTACACGGTCGTCAACGATCGACGCGTTATCGTCAATCCGCAGACCCGGACCGTCATCCAGGTTCTGGAATAATTTCCATCCGGCTCTTTTCGAGCACAAGAACCCGGCGAGCGATCGCCGGGTTTTCTGTTCGTGACATTGCGCCGCAGCATCCGACCCTTTATGGTCTGCCATCACAAGGACTCGGGTGTGACTCCCGGGTGGCTCTTCCGGCCGCCGATCCGCCGGACAACGCAAAGCATCAGCCCCACTCACGTCTGGTCACACCTGGATAATCCTCCCGGCGGATGCGATTTTTTTGCGAAATTTCCTCATGAACAGAATTTCAGCTTACCGCCGCGAATGGTTTTCCAATATTCGCGGCGACGTCCTCTCCGGCATCGTCGTGGCGCTGGCGCTCATTCCGGAAGCCGTTGGGTTTTCGGTCATCGCCGGCGTCGATCCCAAGGTCGGCCTGTTTGCCTCGGTGGCAATCGCCTGCGTCACCGCGCTGACCGGCGGCCGCCCGGCGATGATTTCGGCGGCGACCGCAGCGACTGCCGTGCTGATGGGGCCGCTGGTTCGCGACTACGGCATCCAGTATCTGTTTGCGGCGACGATCCTGATGGGGCTGCTGCAGATCCTCGCCGGCTTCCTGAAGCTCGGGCGTCTGATGCGTTTCGTATCGCGCTCGGTGATGACCGGTTTCGTCAATTCGCTGGCGATCCTGATCTTCGTCGCCCAAATCCCGCAGCTCATCAACGTTCCGAACGTGACCTATGTGCTGATCGCCGTGGCGCTTGCTGTCATCTACCTGTTCCCTTACGTGACGAAGGTGGTCCCGTCGCCGCTGGTCGCAATCATCGTGGTCACGGTCGTGGCACTGGTCTTCGGCATCAACGCCCGCACCGTCGCCGATCTCGGGGAAATGCCGACCGCGCTGCCTGCCTTGGGCTGGCCGCAGGTGCCGCTGACCTTCGAAACCCTGCAGATCATCTTTCCCTATTCGGTCGCGCTTGCCGCCGTCGGCCTCCTGGAATCCCTGCTGACGGCCCAGATCGTCGATGACATGACGGATACGACCAGCAGCAAGAGCCAGGAGTGTTTCGGCCAGGGCTCCGGCAATATCGTTGCGGCGCTGTTCGGCGGCATGGGCGGCTGCGCGATGATCGGTCAGTCCGTGATCAACGTTAAGTCGGGCGGGCGGGGGCGGCTGTCGACCTTCGTCGCCGGCGCTTTCCTGCTGGTGCTGTTGCTCGTGCTCGACGACGTGTTGAGGGTGGTGCCGGTGGCGGCACTCGTGGCGGTAATGATCATGGTCTCGATCGGCACTTTCTCATGGAAGTCCGTGGTCGATCTCAAGCGCCATCCGGGAACCTCGTCGATCGTCATGCTGGCGACCGTCGCGACCGTTCTCGCCACCCAGGACCTGTCGAAGGGCGTTCTGGTCGGCGTCCTGCTCTCCGGCATCTTCTTCGCCGGCAAGGTGGCGCGGCTCTTCCGCGTCCGCTCGGAGCTCTCTTCGGACGGTCGTGTCCGGACCTATCGTGTGGAGGGACAGATCTTCTTCGCCTCCGCCGAGAGCCTGCTGAAGTCCTTCGATTTCGAGGAGTCGGTGGCGACCGTGCTGATCGACGTAGGCGACGCGCATCTCTGGGATATTTCCGCGGTCGGCGCGCTGGACGACATCGTCCTCAAATACCGTCGTCGAGGTGTGGACGTGACCGTGCGGGGGGCCAACGAGGCGAGCGCCGGCATGATCGATCGCTTCGCACTCCATGACAAAGACCATGCCTCGATGTCGAGTTCCCAGGCCCATTAAAGGAAAAACCCCAGCGATTTCTCGCCGGGGCTTTTCGAATCACTGTCGCCGGCCTCAGTCGTTGGCGGTGACCTTGACGCCAAGGACCTTCGGCAGCGTGTTTGGTGCGCCCATCGCGGCACCCATGATCATCGGGAAGGGGACGGCACTGGCCGGTTCCGCAGTGATCGTGAAGCTGCCCGGTTTGTCGAGATAGGTGTTGACCGCAGCGCTGACCATGTTCTGCAGTTCCGGCACGTTGTATTGCGCCAGCATCAGCGGCGTCATGCCCTTCAGCATCTGCGCCATGGCTTCGCCCGTGGTGCCCTGGCTCTTGCCGGCATAGTCGAGCGCCTTCTTGGTGATGCCGGCGTCTTCGAAGCGGATCTCGGCGCTGTTGAAGGTGAGGCGCTGCATCAGGCCGAGCATCGCAAGGCCTGCGGCCTGCTGGGCTTCTTCCTTGTTCGGATTGGATTCCATCGCCTTGGCCGTTTCATTCGCCGACTTGATGAAGTCGAGCGTGTAGCCGGACATGCTGAAGGCGAGGTTGAGGCGACCGACCTTGGCGAAATCGAGCGCGTATTCATCGATGTCGAGCGTGCCGTCCTTGAGGGTCCAGGCGCCGGACATGGCGACCTTGCCGTCAAGCGAGGTGATGCCGAGCTGCTGCAGCGTGTCCTTGGCCTGCGCATCATCGACGAGGCTGAGGTCGCTCTTGATGCCGTTGGCCTGGAGGTCGAAGCCGATGGAGGAATTGTCGTCGGCGACCTCCGTCGTGACGTTCACCTCGTCGACTGAGAAAGCCGGCTTGCCGTCGACGGTGGCGGTCATCTTGCCGACATGCGCCTCGTCATAGAGCAGGATTGCCTCAAGGTTGTCGCCGCCCGGATTGCCCGGAACGGTGAGGCCGCTGATCGAGATGTCCGAGGCAGTGAAGGTAGTCTTGTCCTGGGTGGCGTTGACGTTGTCGAACGTGACCGTCTCGGCCGTGTAGCCGCCATTATCCTCTTCGACGCCCTCGAACCTGACGGTGCCGAGTGGCAGGCTCTGCTTGCCGGCCTGGATCAGGATTTTGGCATTGGTGAGCGTGACGTCCGAACCGCTGACGGTGGCCTTCTCCGCCGAGAAGCCGGCGCCGCCCTGGACCGAGAGCGCACTGTTGATCTTGGCGACGAGATCGTTGCCGTCGAGCGCAAACGCCGGGCCGGCGAAAGTCGAAAGCGCTGCGCCGGCGAGCAGAAGCCGGGCCTTGGTGGAGTATTGCATCGGATTTCCTCCTGGCGGGCAATGATCCGGCCCGCGTTTCGTTTTGGGTTTGTTGGTAGTTCGGCTACTGGTTCGCGCACCTTATAGGCACGCCGGGTAAAAGGTTTATGGCTTTGTTCCACATTCCTTTCGTCAAAATTGCGGCTGACGATTCAGGGTAAACCAAACGCTGATTTGAGCTTCTGAAATGCCTTCATCCACAGGCTGTCGCCCGGTCTTTCTTGCCGAGAATCAGGCTTTCCGCTAGTCAAGGCCCATGGGAAAAAATCTGACACCACCCGGCGGCGACGGCGGCGACAACATCCTGCCGGTCGATCTGAAAGCAGCGCTCGAAGAGCGTTACCTCGCCTATGCGCTTTCCACAATCATGCATCGTGCGTTACCGGACGTGCGCGACGGCCTGAAACCTGTCCACCGCCGCATCGTCTATGCGATGAGCGAGATGGGCCTGCGTCCCAATGCAGCCTTCCGCAAATGCGCCAAGATCGTCGGCGAGGTGATGGGTAACTTCCATCCGCACGGCGACCAGTCGATCTACGATGCGCTGGCGCGCCTTGCACAGGATTTCTCCCAGCGCTATCCGCTCGTCAACGGCCAGGGCAATTTCGGCAATATCGACGGCGATAGCCCTGCCGCGATGCGTTACACCGAGAGTAAGATGACGGCGGTTTCCGAACTGCTGCTCGAAGGCATCGACCAGGACGCGGTGGATTTCCGCGATACCTACGACGAATCGAATTCGGAACCGGTCGTCTTGCCCGGCGCCTTCCCGAACCTGCTGGCCAACGGCACATCGGGCATCGCGGTCGGCATGGCGACATCCATCCCGCCGCACAATGTCCACGAACTCTGCGATGCCGCGCTTCACCTGATCAAGAACCCGGCCGCGACCATCGAGGACCTGATGGCGGATCCGGCCGAGCCCGCCAAGGGCGGCATCGAAGGCCCCGATCTGCCGACCGGCGGCATCATCATTGACAGCCGACAGTCGATCGTCGAGGCCTACAAGACTGGTCGCGGCGGTTTTCGCGTCCGCGCCCGCTGGGTCATCGAGGATCTCGGCCGTGGCGGCTACCAGATCGTGGTCACCGAAATTCCGTTCCAGGTGCAGAAATCGCGCCTGATCGAAAAGATCGCCGAACTGCTGCTCGCCCGCAAGCTGCCGCTGCTCGAAGACGTTCGCGACGAATCGGCCGAAGACGTTCGCGTCGTTCTCGTGCCGAAGAGCCGCACGGTGGATGCGACCCTGCTGATGGAATCGCTGTTCAAGCTGTCCGAGCTGGAAACCCGTCTGCCGCTCAACATGAACGTGCTCTCCATGGGCCGGGTGCCCAAGGTGATGGCGCTCAACGAAGTGCTGCTGGAATGGCTGGCGCATCGCCGCGACGTGCTGGTGCGCCGCTCGCGCTTCCGGCTGGCGACGATCGACCGGCGCCTGGAAATCCTCGGCGGCCTCTTGATCGCCTACCTCAATATCGACGAGGTGATCCGCATCATCCGCGAGGAGGACGAACCGAAGCCTGTCATGATGGAGCGCTGGTCGCTCTCCGACATGCAGGTCGAGGCGATCCTCAACATGCGGCTGCGTGCCTTGCGCAAGCTCGAGGAGTTCGAGATCCGCACCGAGCACGAGAACCTCACCAAAGAGAAGGCGGATATTGAATCGCTGCTGGCTTCCGAGGACAAGCAGTGGCGGGTGATCGAGCACGAGATCCAGGACGTCCGCAAGAATTTCGCCAAGGGCCGCGGCAAGCCGTACGCGCGACTGACGACCTTCGCCGATGCGCCGGATGCCGATATCGAGGCGATCAACCAGTCGATGATCGAGAAGGAACCGATCACCGTCGTCGTCTCGCAGAAGGGCTGGATTCGCGCGCTGAAGGGACATATCTCGGATACCTCGACGCTGACCTTCAAGGAAGGCGACGGGCCGAAGATCGCGTTTACGGCGCAGACGACCGACAAGCTGCTGCTCGTCACGACGGGCGGCAAGGCCTATACACTCGGCGCCGACAAATTGCCGGGCGGCCGCGGCCATGGCGAGCCGATCCGCATCATCGTCGACATGGAGAACGACCAGGACATCCTGACCGCCTTCGTCCACGATCCACAGCGCAAGCTGATCGTCGCCTCGACCGCGGGCAACGGTTTCGTCGTCGCCGAGAGCGAGATGATCGCCAATACCCGCAAGGGCAAGCAGATCATGAACGTTGCCATGCCCGATGAGACGAAGCTGGTCGTGCCGGTCTCGGGCGATCATGTCGCGGTCGTCGGCGAGAACCGCAAGCTGCTGGTCTTCCCGCTATCGCAGCTGCCGGAAATGACCCGCGGCAAGGGCGTGCGCCTGCAGCGCTACAAGGACGGCGGCATTTCCGATATCCGCTGCTTTACCATGGCCGACGGCCTTTCCTGGGAAGACAGCGCCGGCCGCTCCTTCACCCGCAACAAGGACGAACTGCTGGAATGGATCGCCGACCGCGCCACCGCCGGCCGCGCCGTTCCGAAGGGCTTTCCGCGGAGCGGGAAGTTCGCCGGGTGATCAGGAGCTGATTGGGCGCGTTGCGAGATAATCGCGACGCGCCACCCGCCGCATCTGCCAGGCCGAATATCCGATCAGCGCCAGTACCAGGATCGAGCCGCCGAAGAGCGTGCGGCTTGATGGGATTTCGGCAAATATCAGCCAGACCCAGATCGGCGCGAGGATCGTTTCGAGCAGGTAGAACATGCCGACCTCGGGGCCGGAGAGATATTTCGGGCCGGTCGCCAGGCACCAGAAGGCGAGCGGCATCATGATCGCGCCGTCGAACGTCACCCAGACGGGGTCTGCGACTGAAAAGCCGCCCGTGCCGGCAAGGGAGGATGCGGCGACGAAGGAAAGCCCGATCGTTGCCGGTATGATGGTTGCGACCAGCGGCACGAAACCCATGTCGATGCGCGCCACCCGACTGAGCGTGATCGCTAAGGCCAGCAGGAACGAGGCCGTTGCCGCCAGGATGTCGCCGAGCAGGTGGCCGCCCGCAAGGCCGCCCGAGACGATCAGGCCGACGCCCAGAAACATCACCAGCATGGTGACGAGCGTCGAAGGCGAGGGGCGTTCCTTGAGGACCAGCCAGCCGAGAATGGCGGCATACATCGGTGTGAAGGCGACGATGAAGACGACGTTGGCGGTTGCCGTGTTGAAGACGGCGCCGAGGAAGGCGATCGTCGAAATGCCGTAGCAGAACCCGGCGGAAAGCCCCGCTTTTCCGGGGATCAGCACCGGGCGGGTCGCGCCGAAGCGCCGGACGAGCAGCCACAGGATGATGGCGGCGGCGAAGGTCGCGGTGCTGCGCAGCGCAACCGTAGACCACATCTCGCCATGCCCGAGCCGCACCAGCGGCACATCGAAGGAGAGCGCAAGACCGCCGATTGCGGTGAGCACGAGGCCCTTTTTATGATCGTTCATGGGATGATTTCAGATGTCCGTGGCGGGATCGAAGATTTCCCAGCCGCGCGGGGTCAGGTGTTCCTGGGGCTGGAAGCGGGTCTTGTAACCCATCTTCGCCGAACCCTTCACCCAATAACCGAGATAGACATGCGGCAGGCCGAGCGTCCTGGTGCGGGCGATGTGGTCGAGGATCATGAACGTGCCGAGCGAGCGCTTTTCATACTCGGGATTGAAGAAGGAATAGACCATCGACAGGCCGTCGCTCATCATGTCGGTAAGTGCTACGGCAAGCAGCTCGCCCTTCGGTTCGGCGCTGATGCCGGAGCCTGGCTCGCGGCGGCGGTACTCGATGATGCGGGTGTTGACATGCGTATCCTCGACCATGATCGCATAGTCGAGCGCCGACATGTCCGACATGCCGCCCCGCTGATGACGGTCGTCGAGATAGCGGCGGAAGAGCGAGAACTGTTCCGTGGAGGGCTGCGCGGGGTAGACCGTCGCTATCACATCGCGATTGGTGGCGAGAACCCGTTTCATCGAACGCACGGGCTCGAATTCGTGAGCGAGGATGCGCACGGAAATGCACGCGCGGCATGATTCGCAGGCCGGCCGGTAGGCGATGTTCTGCGAACGGCGGAAACCGCCCTGGGTCAGTAGGTCGTTCATCTCGGCCGCGCGAGGGCCTACCAGGTGAGTGAAGACCTTTCGCTCCATTTCACCCGGGAGATAGGGACAAACTGCCGGGGCCGTCAGGTAGAACTGCGGTGAGGGCGTTGCCTGGGTGTTCATTGCGTCGTGGCAGTCCGGTCTTTAGGATCGTAAATGTCATACCATGGCGCATAAAAGCGAAACGTCAACCGTATGCTGCGACAGGCAGCCGGCTAGTGCCATAAACTTTCGGTCAGTAGCGTAATCGTTACGACGTACGCACCACGACGGTGCCGAGCAGCAGGTCGTGCACGAGGCGCGAACGCTCGATGAACAGGCCGGCGAGCAGAATCAGCGGCGTCAGCACCGAGTTGATGATCCAGAAGATCACCGTATGGGCCATGGCGGTCAGGAAATCCATCCGCCGGCCGTCGAGCCGCGCCATGGCGAGCCCCATCGCGCGCATGCCGGGCGACGCTTGAGCCGAGCCACCGAGCGTCATCCCGAAATAGAGAAGGGCGACGATCACGAACAGGGCCGGATAGAGCATGAAGCCGAGACCGAGCGTGATGATGCCGAGGAAGAACACCACGACCGCCGCCGGAATGCACAAAAGCAGCACGATCACGTAGTCTATGATGAAGGCGAACACCCGCCGCGAAAGAACGCCACTATAGGCGCGCCAGTCGTCCGGTGCGGCATAGGTCGGGTTCGGGTCGAGGCTCATAGTTTCAACATCTCCTGTTTCTCGAACATTGATATGGGATGAAACCGTCTCGGCAACAAGGTCACCCGTTCTTCGCCAATTTCTTCGCCACGTCCAACGCGAAATAGGAAAGAATGCCGTCGCAGCCGGCGCGTTTGAAGCAGAGCAGCGTCTCCATCATGACCCGTTCGCCGTCGATCCAGCCGTTCATCGCGGCGGCCTTGATCTGCGTGTACTCGCCGGAGACCTGGTAGGCGAAGACGGGCAGACCGAACGCTTCCTTGATGCGCCAGCAGATGTCGAGATAGGCGATGCCGGGTTTGACCATCAGCATGTCGGCACCTTCCTCGACGTCGAGAGCCGCGTCCCGCACTGCTTCGGTGCCGTTGGCCGGCGAAATGTAGTAGCTGTTCTTGTCGCCCTTCAGGAGGCCGCTGGTATTGATCGCCTCGCGATAGGGCCCGTAGAAGCCGGAGGAGAACTTCGTCGCATAGGACATGATGCCGACATCCTGATGGCCCGCGGCGTCCAGCCCGCGGCGGATGGCACCGATCCGGCCGTCCATCATTTCCGACGGCGCGATGATGTCGGCGCCGGCATCCGCCTGCATGACGGCGGCGCGGACGATCTGGTCGACCGTCTCGTCGTTGACGATCACTCCGTCCCGGAGGATCCCGTCATGGCCGTGGCTGGTGAACGGATCGAGCGCCACGTCGGTGATGATGCCGATATTCGGCACGGCTTTCTTGAAAGCGGCGGTCGCCTGGTTGATCAGGTTGTTGGCGACCAGGCTGTTGGAGCCGGTCTCGTCGCGCAACGCCATCTCGATATCGGGGAAGGTGGCGATCGCCGGAATGCCGAGATGGGCCGCTTCCCTGACCGCCTCGACCGCCTTGTCGACGCTCATGCGGTTGACGCCAGGCATGGCGGCGATCGGATCGACAATGCCGGTGCCGGGAACGATGAAGATCGGCCAGATCAGATCGTCCACCGTCAGCCGGTTCTCCTGCACCAGCCTGCGCGTCCAGTCGGCCTTGCGGTTACGCCGCATGCGGCGGTGGCCGGTGATCTCGTCGACCAGATGCGTCTTGTCCATGGCAAAGTCTCCAACTTCTCTTCCCGTGCGCGCGTCATTATCATGCAGCACGCCATTTGCGAATGGGAACGATCGCCGCAGTCGAGACCCGGCTAGATCCAGAGATCGTTTTGAGCCGTCCGTTCGCCGCCCTCGTTGCCGGTGTTCAGGACGCCACGCGGCTCGATCACCATCATCTCCACTTCCTTTTCGGCGAACGGCTTGTGCTGCACGCCCTTCGGCACGACGAACATTTCGCCCGGCCCGATGTGAACGCTGCCGTCGCGGAAGTCGATCCGCAAATGGCCTTCGATAACTATGAAGGTTTCATCCGTCTCCGGGTGATCATGCCAAATGAAATCGCCTTCGATGCGGACGAGCTTGAATTGGTAGTCGTTCATTTCGGCGACGACGCGCTGCTGCCAGAGGTCGGGTATCCGTGCCAGCTTCTCGGCGAGGTTTATCGGCGTATGTGAAAAGGTTCGCTCGGTCATGTCTTCTCCTTTGATTGGCGGCAAACCCTATCAGGACAAGGCGCAGAGCTCTTGAACGATCGTGCAGGCGAGAGGCTGGTACTGGCGGTCGGCCACCGCGGCGGCTAGTGTAGTCCCATGGAACCCGATTCACTCACGGTGCCGAAGCGCACGCTGACCGAAATTCTCTACGTCGTCTTCCTCAGGCTGGTCGCGGTCGCCTGTTTCTGGTTCGGCCTGCAATATTGGGCGATGCTGGTCGGCTATTCGCTGAAGGGCATGGCCCGCTTCGATCTGTTGACCCTTCCCTGGAAGGTGGCGGCGTCTTCGCTTGCCGTGCTTTTTCCGGTCGCTTCGCTCGGCCTCTGGCTCACCGTGTCCTGGGGGCCCGTGCTCTGGGCAATCGCCGCGATCTCGCAGGTGTCGATGTATATCGTCTGGCCGGAGATCTTCGGACACAACCGTCTCGTTCCCCTCATGCACGGCCTCGTCGCCGCGCTTTACGTCGTATTTCGGCTCTCCTTATGGGTCGAGGCGCGCCGCAAGGCGGAGCGGGTAAGGATTGATTCACCCTGAAATTAAAGCTTTGACGGCCGAATTTGACAGGAAATTTGCCGCTAACTGATTGATTTATCTTAAACCTGGATGGCCGCATCCTGGGCTGGCGAGGGCGGGCCAGAATTCGAAGAAGCGCGTTAAGCACCTGTTAAGGCTATGTTTTAAGTCGAATTTTATGCGTATTGGATAGTGTCTGTCTCAAGGCGGGAAGAAACAAACACCGCCAAACAAAACAGGATGAGGCAGTCATGATGAACACGAAACTGAAGCCGCAGGCGGCACCGGCAGTAGCAGATCCGCATGAAGATACCATTCGCGCCCTGTACATGGAGTCGCTGCATCTGGTCGAGCGCCTGCATCGCCGCCTTCTCGATGTGATCAAGGACGAGTTCGACCGCCAGGGTCGCGACGACGTCAACGCCGTCCAGGCTCTCCTGCTGTTCAACATCGGCAATTCGGAACTGACGGCCGGCGAACTGCGCTCCCGCGGTTACTATCTCGGCTCGAACGTCTCCTACAACGTCAAGAAGCTGGTCGACCTCGGCTTCATCAACCACCAGCGCTCGCGCATCGACCGCCGCTCGGTCCGCATCAGCCTGACGCCGGAAGGCCAGGAGATCGCCGAGGCCGTCGGCAAGCTCTATGAGCGCCATATCGGCTCGATCGAAAAGGTCGGCGGCATCGGCGAGGGCGAGTTCTCCCAGATGAACAAGCTGCTCCAGCGCCTCGACCGCTTCTGGAACGACCAGATTTTGTATCGCCTTTAATCCACTAAGGGCTTGGAACCACTGCATTTCCTCCAGTCATGAAGTGGCACGAGAGGGCGCAACGAGGCACAGAAATGTGCCTCGTTGCGTCCGTTCTCGTGCCACTAGCGTGCCTTCTCTTGAAGGCGGGGATCGCTGTGGGCGCTCACGTCTGTGGGTTAAGTTTCATGGGGAATGTCTCCTGGAGCTCGATGCTTGCAGGTTCATCATGCGGCGGCGCGGGAATCTGTCAAAGTATACTTCGGGGTTTTACAACGCTCTCAAGAGCGTACGATAGCAAAAGGAATTATTCGGAGAGTTCGTACCAGTGGTCGGAAAGCAGTTGATTTGCGGTAACGCTCTCGAAATTCTGGCGCCGTATATTATTTCCGGAATCTTTCGAGCTAAGGGCGAGGTGCACACGCTTGATTGCTTGCTCCTTATTCGACTCCGACATCCCGAATGTGGTCCCGTATACCCTGTTGCTCCCACTAACGTAGTCGAGCCTCATCAACTCCATATTCATTTTCGCGTACGCGAATCCGAGATAAATCACGGTCGTCGCCTCGCTGATTGCCTGGCGCATCTTGCCGAGCATTGCATCGTCATCAACGCGCTCCGTGAAGGTACGGATTTGCTTTGCGGTATGGGTGATGTTGTATTCGCTGAGCTGCTCTCCGAAACCTACGCCAACCCCATCCTCCGACTGCCATGGTAATTTCCCAACCTGACCGTAAGGGTGGAAAATCTGGAGCTTCTTGCAAATGCTGCACGCCTCCTCGAATGGGATACGCATGTAGCTTGTCAGCCACATCGAGAGGTAGTGCTCGATGCAGCGGTCATAGTTGAACGTGATAAAGGCCACTTTGTCAAAAATGGTATCAACGTCGGGCTTCTGGACGTTTTCAGTAAGCATCTTGCAGAAGGTATTGTGCCAACTCTTGGCTGCTCCGAAATCGATGGAGTACCGGCCGTGCTCCTTGCGGTAAATACCGCTCTTGTTTTCGGCCTCTAGGATGCTGGCCGCGATTCCCATTTTCCCCAAGGTCACGATGTCCGCGTCGTGAGCGTGGGTGTGGAGAAAATTGTCGATTGAAATGGCTTGTGGCATGGCCCTGCGGATGTCCTGCGCCGCTGCCGAATACCGCCGCATGTCGGCGCCGTAGTTGTTGCCTCTCGCCATCTCGACTATAGCGCCGACAAGGTTTTTATCGCCGTGGGCGTCCCAACTGCCACTCTCTCTCAGGTCGAGTTTCTGAGCGATAATACCCGTGAGCGCCGATCCGACAGGTAAGCCGATTTCGTAGCTGGCGCCTGCGCCGATGATAAAGACAGTCTTGTTGGCAAACATGGTGGCTCCGCAAGATGGCGTGATTCCATCATAGCGATGCCGACGGGCTGGGGATAACTTTTAGTTGCGGCAATCCACAACCTGACTCATCGTGAGGTATGGGCGGCTACACCGGACCGCGCCGCCCTGACGATTTAATGCTGGTTCGGCGTCAAACAACGAAGGTCCGATATGTGGAACTCCCCTCCTATTATGCCGTGATACGCTTGTTTGCGTGCGAGCCGCGTAGCCGCTCAGCAGAATCCAGCCTATCGCTGGGCCAGCAGGGCGCGGCCGGCGTTTCGGATGGTGAGGGCCGAGTCCGCCATCTGGGCAATCAAGCCGGCAGTCATCGCTGAGGCAAGGGTTTCCGTATAGTCTTCGCCCTGGAGACCGTGCTTTTTACAGTAGTTCTGTACGGCTCCGCGTGTGGAGGTCGGCGAGACGCCAAACTTGTTGTTCTGGAAAGCATTGACAATGATTTGGTATTTTTCGTCCAGGGTCACGGTAGCTCTCCAATGGGTGATGTTTGGGGTGCCTACCAGTATGGGAGCCGGGTTGATAGACGAATTCGGCTATGGGCATCGGAAATACGTTCCGATAAGTCCGTTTGCGCCGGAATGCTCGCCTACATTGTAGCCGCGGCGGCCCTGCGAATCTCGGTCGTCATGCCCGCAAACATCGAGGAGAGGTCGAGCCAGCCGTCTGGTCTGCGGCCAGTCACCTTTTCCGGCCACCCGCAAACGCCGTCCTGTTCGACATAACCGACGCATTGCGGGGCGGTCTCATCGCGAAAATGCAGGACGACCAGCTTTCCAGGCTCCAGGGCTTCGATCGGGTACCAGTTCAATTCTCGTATTCCTCACTTTGACGGTCGACTTTTAGCCAATCCGCTTGTCCCAGGCTTACGGCTTTTACGTTTCCAAGCGAGGGCTTGCTGTCCAGAATGCCGGGCCGGTTCCGTAAAAGAAGCAGGTCGCGGATCGACGATCCCGCAGCCCGTTCCGAGATCGCTTGCGTTCGCAGGGTGTGGCGCATATGCCGCCTGAAAAAATCACGTGCCAACACGGCTTTGTGACGCGCAAGTACCTGACACGAATTGGCCATATTGCTATGGGACCGGCTGGATGCAACGGGCCGGCGGGAATTCGCGCTTTCACGACATTGCGATGACGACGAAGCCCCCGTGCGGCTGCGCTAACTTTTTGCGCGTTCTTAACCATATCCCTGTAGGCGTCCTTGATGCTGCTCGGGACCAGATGGGTATTATTGATGTCGAAGAAGATCGGATCTGAAGCTCTTTCCCGCCGTGCCCTGCTTCGCACGGCCTTCTCTGCCGGTGCCGCCGCACTTGCAGCGCCCGCATTCGCCCAGACGGCGATGGACGATCTGATCAATGCGCCTCGCCGAGGCACCTGGGACGACCAGTTCGACGCCAAGGCCGCATCCAGAACCGCCGTCAACGTCGTCTCCAACAATCCGGTGCTCGGCGCCGGCGGACCAGCGAACATCCAGCAGGCGATCATTGACTATCAGCAGATCGTTGCGAACGGCGGCTGGCCCGAGGTCAATCCCGGCCAGCAGCGCCTGCGCCTCGGCGTCGTCGATCCGTCCGTGCAGCAATTGCGCCAGCGCCTGATGATTTCCGGCGACCTGCCGCGTGAAGCGGGCATGTCTTCCTCGTTCGACAGCTATGTCGACGGTGCGGTGAAGCGTTTTCAGGCCCGCCACGGCCTGCCTGCCGACGGCGTAATGGGCGAATTTACCGTCAAGGCGATGAACATATCGGCCGACGTGCGCATGCGCCAGCTGGGCACCAACCTGGTGCGGCTGCAGTCCATGTCCGGCGATCTCGGCCCTCGCTATGTCATGGTCAACATTCCAGCCGCCTATATCGAGGCGGTGGAAAACGACCGCGTGGCACTGCGCACCAATGCCGTCGTCGGGCGTATCGACCGTCCGACCCACGCCATCAACTCGAAGATCTACGAGGTCATCCTCAACCCCTATTGGACTGCGCCGCGCTCGATCGTCGAGAAGGACATCGTGCCGCTGATGCGCAAGGATCCGACCTATCTCACCCGCAACAACATCCGCCTGATCGACGGCAAGGGTAATGAAGTGGCGCCGGAAACGGTCGACTGGTTTGCGCCGAAGGCTCCGAACCTGATGTTCCGGCAGGATCCGGGCAAGATCAATGCCATGGCCTCGACGAAGATCAACTTCCACAATCCGAACAACGAATACATGCACGACACGCCCCAGCAGGGCCTGTTCAACAAGCTGATGCGTTTCGAATCCTCGGGCTGCATGCGCGTTCAGAACGTCCGCGACCTCATCAGCTGGCTGCTGCGCGACACAACCGGCTGGTCGCGCCAGGAGATCGAGCGGGTCATCTCGACGCGCCAGAACACCCCGATCAAGCTCACGACCGAAGTTCCGGTCTATATCGTCTACATCACCGCCTGGTCGGCGAAGGACCGCGTCGTGCAGTTCCGCGACGACATCTACGAGCGTGACGGCAACCAGGAACTGGCACTGCAGACGACCACCGGCATCGAAAAGCCGGCCGGCGCTGCCGACGACGATCTGCTGCCGCAATAAGATCTGCTTCTTTTTTCGTCTACGGGAGGCCGCATCCGCAAAGGGTGCGGCTTTTTTGTTTTCCAGGAGCATCTCCGCGTCTTCCGGCGAGCAAATGTCGTTCCCCGTATTGCTCTGCGCAAGGCGTAAGGCTAAGACGCGACATTGCAATGCCCACCCCTTTGAGGAGCCTCGCACATGTCGAACACCGACGTCTTCTTCTCCCGCCCGCTTGCAGAATCCGATCCGGAAATCTTTGGCGCGATCGAGAAGGAACTGGGTCGCCAGCGCCACGAAATCGAGCTGATCGCTTCGGAGAACATCGTTTCCCGCGCTGTGCTTGAGGCGCAGGGTTCGATCATGACCAACAAGTATGCGGAAGGTTATCCGGGCAAGCGTTATTACGGCGGCTGCCAGTTCGTCGATATCGCCGAGGAACTCGCCATCGAGCGCGCCAAGAAGCTGTTCGGCGTCAATTTCGTCAACGTCCAGCCGAATTCCGGTAGCCAAATGAACCAGGCCGTGTTCCTGGCGCTGCTGCAGCCGGGCGATACGTTCATGGGTCTCGACCTGAATTCCGGGGGGCATCTCACCCACGGTTCGCCGGTCAACATGTCGGGCAAGTGGTTCAACGTCGTCTCCTACGGCGTGCGCGAAGGCGACAACCTGCTCGACATGGACGAGGTGCAGCGCAAGGCCGAGGAAACCAAGCCGAAGCTGATCATCGCCGGCGGCACCGCCTATTCCCGCATCTGGGACTGGAAGCGTTTTCGCGAGATCGCCGATTCGGTCGGCGCCTATCTGATGGTCGACATGGCCCATATCGCCGGTCTGGTTGCCGGCGGCCAGCATCCATCGCCGTTCCCGCATTGCCACGTCGCCACCACCACCACCCACAAGTCGCTGCGCGGCCCCCGCGGCGGCGTCATCCTCACCAATGACGAGGAACTGGCCAAGAAGTTCAATTCGGCCGTCTTCCCGGGCCTCCAGGGCGGTCCACTGATGCACATCATCGCCGCCAAGGCGGTTGCCTTCGGCGAGGCGCTGCAGCCGGACTTCAAGGACTACGCTGCCCAGATCGTCAAGAATGCCAAGGCGCTGTCCGAAACGCTGATGGCCGGCGGCCTCGATATCGTCTCCGGCGGCACCGACAACCACCTGATGCTGGTCGACCTGCGCAAGAAGAACGCCACCGGCAAGCGCGCCGAGGCGGCCCTCGGCCGCGGCTACATCACCACCAACAAGAACGGCATTCCCTTCGACCCGGAAAAGCCCTTCGTTACCTCCGGTATCCGCCTCGGCACCCCGGCCGGCACGACGCGCGGCTTCAAGGAAGCGGAATTCAAGGAGATCGGCAATCTCATCATCGAGGTTCTCGACGGCCTGAAGGTGGCCAATTCCGACGAAGGCAATGCAAGCGTCGAAGCCGCCGTGCGCGACAAGGTCGTGGCGCTCACCGGCCGCTTCCCCATGTACCCGTATATGTGATCCCAACGGGGACCGCATTCGCGGTCCCTCTTGCCCATCCAAGGAGAGCCGATGCGCTGCCCCTATTGCGGTTCGGAAGACACGCAGGTCAAGGATAGTCGTCCGGCGGAGGATTACACCTCCATCCGCCGGCGGCGTATCTGCCCGGATTGCGGAGGCCGCTTCACGACTTTCGAGCGCGTGCAGCTTCGCGAACTGATGGTCACCAAGAAGACCGGCCGTAAGGTGCCGTTCGACCGCAACAAGCTGGTACGGTCGTTCCAGATCGCGCTGCGCAAGCGGCCGGTCGACAATGACCGCATCGAGCGGGCGGTTTCCGGTATCGTGCGCCGGCTCGAAAGCTCCGGCGAGAACGAGATTTCGTCGGAAGAGATCGGCCTGCAGGTGCTGGAGGCCTTGAAGAGCCTCGATGACGTCGCCTTCGTGCGTTATGCCTCCGTCTATCGCGATTTCTCCCATGCAGAGGATTTCGAAAAGGTGATCCAGGAGATCAACGCCAAGATCGCCCGCGATCCCGGCATCGAGCCGTAGCCATGACGAGCGCTGCCGAAGATCGGTGGTTCATGGCGTCGGCGCTGCGTCTGTCGCGCCTTCATACCGGTCAGACGGGCACCAATCCTTCGGTCGGCTGCGTGGTCGTCAAGGACGGCGAGGTCGTCGGCTCCGCCGTTACCGCACCGGGCGGTCGGCCGCATGCGGAAACCCAGGCGCTCGATATTGCCGGCGAAAAAGCGAGGGGGGCGACCGTCTATGTCACGCTCGAACCCTGCTCGCATTACGGCCGCACGCCGCCTTGCGCCAACGCGCTCGTCGAGGCAGGCGTCGCCCGCGTCGTCATCTCGCTGACCGATCCCGATCCGCGTGTCTCCGGGCGAGGAATTGCGATCCTGCGCGAGGCCGGGATTGTCGTAGAGACGGGCCTGATGGAGGAGGAGGGGCGCCGGGCGCTCGCCGCTTACCTCACCCGCCAGACGAAGGGCCGCCCGCATGTGACTCTGAAGCTTGCCGTTTCCGCCGACGGCATGCTCGGCCGCCGCGGCGAGGAAGTGTCGATCACCGGACCCGAGGCGCGGGCGCAGGTGCACCGGCTGCGGGCCGAAGCCGACGCGATCCTGGTCGGCATCGGCACTGTGCTGTCGGATGATCCGGAGTTGACGGTGCGCATTTCGGGGCTGGAAAACCGGTCGCCGACCCGCATCGTGCTGGACCGACGGCTGGAACTGCCGTTGGATTCCAAGCTGGTGAAGAGCGCGCGGGACGTGCCGGTGATTGCTGTGGCTGAACCGGGCTCGGTCTTGCAGGTTGAGGGTGCGACGACACCCCCCTCTGCCCTGCCGGGCATCTCCCCCACAAGGGGGGAGATTGAATCGCGGCGGGCTCATTCGTCTCATTCTGGCTCCGAGCCCGTTTCTCCGGCGCCATCGGTGAGCTTGGGGCAAGACAGTGCATCCGTGATCTCCCCACCCGTGGGGGAGATGCCCGGCAGGGCAGAGGGGGGCGATCTGGCTCCGGGGGCGGCGGGTGATCTGGCTACGAAAGCCGCCGCCCTCCAAGCCGCCGGCGTCGAGATCATGGACAGCACCGAACTTGACATCCTCCTGGCGATCCTCGCGGTTCGCGGCATGTCCTCGCTTCTGGTCGAAGGCGGCGCGACCATCGCGAAGGCCTTCCTCGACGCAAATCTCGTCGACCGCGTCCTCCTGTTCCAGGGCACCGGCATTGTCGGCGAGGGCGGGCTTGAATCGCCGCTGACGCCATCCGATATGCCGGCAGGGTTCAAGTTCGTGCGCGAGGAAAGCTTCGGGCCGGACCGCTGTTTCGAATACGAAAGAGGTTTCTGATGTTCACCGGAATTGTCACCGATGTCGGCACGGTCGCGGCAACGACGCCGATGGACGAAGGCGTCAAGCTCAGGATCGCCACCAATTACGACCCGAAAACCATCGACATGGGCGCCTCGATTTCCCATGGCGGCGTCTGCCTGACGGTGACAAACCTGCCGGACGAAGGCAGCAACGAACGCTGGTTCGAGGTTGAGGCCTGGGAAGAGGCGCTGCGGCTGACGACGATCGCGGCCTGGACCGAGGGCACGCGCGTCAATCTGGAGCGGGCACTGAAGATCGGCGACGAACTCGGCGGCCATATCGTCTCCGGCCATGTGGACGGCACGGCGGAAATTCTAGGCATCGAACATGAGGGCGAGGCGGTCCGCATCCGTCTTCGCGCACCCGAGGCGCTTGCCCGATTTGTGGCGCCGAAGGGCTCGGTCGCGCTCGACGGCACCTCGCTGACGGTCAACGCAGTCGAGGGCACCGATTTCGACGTGCTGCTGATCCGCCACACGCTCGCCGTCACCACCTGGGGCGATAGAAGGGCTGGCGATTTCGTCAATTTCGAAGTCGACACGATGGCGCGTTACGCAGCACGGCTCGCCGAATTTCCGGCGAAAAGCTGACGGCTTGTCGCGCGATCAGTTTTCGCGCGCCAGCACCACGATCGGGCCATGATAATCGGCACGGGCGAACTCGCGGAAGCCGAGTTTGGATGCGAGCCTGAGCGAGGCGGCATTTTCGGGGCTGATGATGCAGGTCATCCGGCGATCGGGGAAATGGGCGTCGCCCCAGGCGATCATTGCGCCCACCGCTTCGGTTGCATAACCGCGGCCGTGGACGCACGGGATGAGTGCCCAGCCCGTCTCGAGCGTCCCCTCGATGGAGGGTTGAAACTCGCGGCGCATATCCTGGAAACCGGCTTCCCCGAGAAAGCGCCCGGTTTCCTTCTCCTCGATCGCCAGGAAGCCGAAACCCATGAGCTGCCACATGCCGTTGACGCGCAGCATGCGGCTCCAGCTGGTTTCGCGGGACGAGGGGATACCGGATATGTAGCGGACCACGTCCGGGTCGGCCCAGAATTCCGCATAGGTCTCGAACTCCTCCAGCCGGTGGGGGCGCAGGATCAGCCGTTCGGTTTCGAGGGTTGGAATGGTGGTCATGGCGGGCTCCATGGTCCGGTGTTGGCACTGATCTTATCGTCGCTCGCTCAGCTATTCCCGATTCGCATCGCTGCGTTCAGCGAAAATTGCTTGCCATTCCCCTCAGAGCGTGTTTTGACCGCCACCTGCTCGAGACCCATATGACTATCGGCCCGCCTTGAGGCGATATCGATCTCATGCTGGGCCGATTTGAACAAAGGTGAATCATGTCACGCGAAACCGCTCCACACCTCCTCGTCGTCGAGGCGCGTTTCTACGACGATATGTCCGATGCACTGCTCGAAGGCGCGACCCATGCGCTGAAGGCGGCCGGGGCGACCTATGACGTGGTCACCGTTCCCGGTGCGCTCGAAGTCCCGCCGGCAATCGCCATGGCGCTCGATGCGTCGGAAGAGGGCGGCACCGATTACGACGGTTTCGTCGCGCTCGGTATGGTCATTCGTGGCGAGACCTATCATTTCGATATCGTCTCGAATGAATCCTCCCGCGCCCTGATGGACCTCGCCGTGTCGGAATCGCTTGCGATCGGCAACGGCATCCTCACCTGCGAGAACGATGAACAGGCTTGGGCGCGTGCCCGCCGTTCGGACAAGGACAAGGGCGGTTTTGCCGCCCGTGCGGCGCTGACCATGATCGCGCTGCGTGACAAGCTGAACGGTGGTTGATTGATGGCCAAGGAAGGCGAACACCCGGTGAAGCCGGCCAATCAGCGCGGCGCTGCCCGCCTGGCGGCCGTGCAGGCGCTCTACCAGATGGATGTCGGCGGAACCGGCGTGCTGGAGGTCGTGGCCGAATATGAGGCGCATCGCCTCGGACAGGAACTTGACGGCGACACCTATCTGAAGGCTGACGCCTCATGGTTCCGCTCGATCGTTGCCGGCGTCGTGCGCGATCAGGTGAAGATCGACCCGCTGATCCGCGCCTCGCTCCAGGAAGATTGGCCGCTGTCGCGTCTCGATTCGACGCTGCGGGCCATCCTGCGCGCCGGTACGTTCGAAATCCTCGAGCGCAAGGACGTGCCGGTAGCCGTTATCGTCACCGAATATGTCGAGATCGCTCACGCCTTCTTCGGAGAGGAAGAGCCGCGCATCGTCAACGCCGTCCTCGATCGCATTGCCAAGCAGGTCCGCGGCGAAGCCAAGAAATAAAAACTAAACGGCAAGACAGGGTGGGGCAGCATGGACGGCGCGGTAGACGGTTTTCAGACACAGATGAGCACCGCCCGGCGCAGTGTCGCTCTGCTTGCCGGCGCCCAGGCCGTCCTCGGTTCGGCGCCGCCCCTGGTTTTCGCACTCGGCGGTCTCGTCGGCTACCAGTTGCTGGGCGATGACAAGTCGCTCGCGACCGCTCCGCTGACCGGCTTCAATATCGGCATGGCGGCCGGTGCCGTCGCCGTTGCCATCGCCTCGCGGTTCCTCGGCCGCAAGGCGAGCTTCATGCTGGGCTCGGTTCTCGGAGCGGTGGGGGCCGCCACCGCGGCAATCGCGCTGTTCCATTCGAACTTCTGGCTTTTTGCGGTCGGCCTGCTGCTGATCGGCCTCTGCAATGGTTTCACCCAGAAGATCCGTTTCGCCGCCGCCGATGCGTCGCCCTCGTTCTACAAGCCGAAGGCGATCTCCTGGATCCTCGCGGCCGGCATAGTTTCGGCGGTCCTCGGGCCGCAGCTTGCGATCTGGACCAAGGACCTGTTGTCGCCCGTGCTGTTCGCCGGCGCCTTCGTGGCCGTCATTCCGCTTTATCTGATCGCCCTCCTGATGCTGGCGCCGCTGAAACTGCCGCAGATGAGCGGCAGTCACGCGGCTTCGGCCCCGGCGCGTTCGCTGGGCGAGATCGTCGTCACCCAGCGGTTCCTGACCGGCATGATCTGCGGCATCTCCTCCTATGCGCTGATGACCTTCATGATGACCGGCGCGCCGCTTGCCATGGTGATCGGCTGCGGTTTTCCGTCGGAAATGGCCACACTCGGCATCCAGTGGCACGTGCTCGCCATGTTCGCGCCGAGCTTTTTCACCGGCATGCTGATTTCACGCTTCGGCGTCGAAAAGATCGTCGCCGCCGGGCTGCTGATCCTGATGGGCTGCGCCGTGATCGCCCATATGGGCATCGAGCTGTGGAACTTCTGGGGCGCGCTGGTGCTGCTCGGCATCGGCTGGAACTTCGCCTTCATCGGCTCGACCGCCATCGTCGCCTCCAGCTATCGCCCGCATGAGGCCGACAAGGTGCAGGGTTTTCACGACATCATCCTCTTCACCACGGTAGCGCTGTCTTCCTTCTCCTCGGGCAAGGTGTTCACTGCCTACGGTTGGTCCTTCATGAACCTGATCATCTGGCCGGTGACGATCGTCTGCCTCGGTCTAGTGCTGGCGCTGATGTTCAAGCGCTCTTCCGTGAAATCCGCTTAGAGTCTTGTCCCTTCGGGCTTGACGCCAATTCATCTCCACCGCAATCTCCCGTCCGCGCAGGCGATCCCGGATTCCTTGGGAGGGGAGCGGTCGTCTGTGCGGGAATGCGCACTATGGAGTATTGCGGCGGTCTTTGCTCATCTCGTGGATGTGCGCCGTCGCAGGGGTGCACGGCCGGAGGGTATGGACCACCCGGCGCTAAGGGAGAGGAAAAGCGAATGACTGTAATTATGGGTGTGATCGTGTGCGGGTTGCTATCGATCATTTATGCCGTCTGGGCGACGCGTTCCGTGCTGGCTGCCGATCAGGGCAGTATCCGCATGCAGGAGATCGCCGGATATATCCGTGAAGGCGCACAGGCCTATCTGGCGCGCCAATACATGACCATTGCGATCGTCGGCGTCGTCGTAACCATTCTGGCCTGGGTGCTGCTGTCCGGCACCGCCGCGGTCGGCTTCGTCATCGGTGCCGTACTTTCGGGTGCAGCCGGGTTCATCGGCATGCACGTCTCGGTCCGCGCCAACGTGCGCACCGCCCAGGCTTCTTCCCAAAGCCTTGCGGCCGGTCTCGACATCGCTTTCAAATCCGGCGCCATCACCGGCATGCTGGTGGCAGGCCTCGCTCTCCTCGGCGTCTCGATTTATTACTGGATTCTGACGGCCGGTCTCGGCCATCCGAGCGGCTCGCGTGAAGTCATCGACGCGCTCGTCTCGCTCGGCTTCGGCGCTTCGCTGATCTCGATCTTCGCCCGTCTCGGCGGCGGCATCTTCACCAAGGGTGCGGACGTCGGCGGCGACCTCGTCGGCAAGGTGGAGGCCGGCATTCCGGAAGACGATCCGCGCAACCCCGCGACGATCGCCGACAACGTCGGCGACAATGTCGGCGATTGCGCCGGCATGGCAGCCGACCTTTTCGAAACCTACGCGGTCTCCGTCGTCGCCACCATGGTGCTTGCGGCGATCTTCTTTGCCGGCGCGCCGATCCTCGCGACCGTCATGGTTTATCCGCTGGCGATCTGCGGCGCCTGCATCATCACCTCGATCATCGGCACCTTCTTCGTCAAGCTCGGCTCCAACGGCTCGATCATGGGCGCTCTCTACAAGGGCCTGATCGTCACCGGCTTGCTGTCGATCGTCGGTCTCGCCATCGCCACCTCCCTGACCATCGGCTGGGGCACGATCGGCACCGTTGCGGGCAAGCCGATCACCGGCGCGAACCTGTTCATCTGCGGGCTGCTCGGCCTCGTGGTGACGGCGCTGATCGTCGTCATCACCGAATACTACACCGGTACCAACAAGCGCCCGGTAAACTCGATCGCCCAGGCCTCGGTGACGGGTCACGGCACCAACGTCATCCAGGGCCTCGCGGTCTCGCTGGAATCGACCGCCCTTCCGGCGATCGTCATCGTCGGCGGCATCATCGCCACCTACCAGTTCGCCGGCCTGTTCGGCACCGGCATCGCCGTCACCACCATGCTCGGCCTTGCCGGCATGATCGTGGCGCTCGATGCCTTCGGTCCGGTCACCGACAATGCCGGCGGCATCGCCGAAATGGCCCACCTGCCGCCGGAAGTGCGCAAGTCGACAGACGCGCTCGATGCTGTCGGCAACACCACCAAGGCAGTCACCAAGGGCTATGCGATCGGTTCTGCCGGCCTCGGCGCGCTGGTTCTGTTCGCCGCCTATTCCAACGATCTCAAATATTTCGTGGCAAACAGTGCCCAGTATCCGTATTTCAACGGCGTCGGCGAAATCGACTTCGACCTCTCCAACCCTTACGTCGTCGCCGGCCTGATCTTCGGGGGCCTCATCCCTTACCTGTTCGGCGGCATCGCGATGACCGCCGTCGGCCGCGCTGCGGGCTCGATCGTCGAGGAAGTGCGCAAGCAGTTCCGCGAAAAGCCGGGCATCATGGCGGGAACCGAAAAGCCTGACTATGGCCGCGCCGTCGACATCCTGACCCGGGCTGCGATCCGCGAGATGATCATTCCGTCGCTTCTGCCGGTTCTCGCCCCCATCGTCGTCTATTTCGGCGTCCTGCTGATCTCCGGCGGCGACAAGGCTTCGGCGTTTGCGGCCCTCGGCGCATCGCTGCTCGGTGTCATCGTCAACGGCCTGTTCGTGGCGATCTCCATGACCTCGGGCGGCGGCGCCTGGGACAATGCCAAGAAGAGCTTCGAGGACGGCTTCGTCGACAAGGACGGCACCCGCCACATGAAGGGTTCCGAAGCCCACAAGGCATCGGTCACCGGTGATACCGTCGGCGATCCCTACAAGGATACGGCAGGCCCTGCCGTCAACCCGGCGATCAAGATCACCAATATCGTGGCGCTTCTGCTGCTGGCGGTTCTTGCAGGCTGATATCCGGCCCGAACGTGAAATAAAAAAGCCCGCGGGGAGCGATCCCCGCGGGCTTTTTGTTCCGTTCGAGGTGCTTACCTGCCGAAGTTCGACAGGATGCTGCGGGCTGCTGCCCCACCGGCACCGGAACCGCCTGAAAGCAGCTGCTGCAGGAAGGTGAGGTCGCGGCCGCCGGTCGGCGTCGTGCGCGAAATCGTGTCGAACACCTTGCCGTCCTGCATCGTATAGTTGGCGCGGCGTGCGACGACGCCGTCCTTGTCGAAATAGATCGCGAGCACCGTCTGATCGACGATCTTCGGCTTCATGAAAGCCGCAGCGCGCGTGCGTTTCTGCGAGATGTAATAGAACACCTCGGTATCGAAGGTTGCCGTCGTCGAGGGTGTGCCCATCGTCAGCAGCACCTGCTCGCGGCTCGACCCGACCGGAATAAGCTCCAGCGACTTCTGGTCGACCACGTAGCCGTTATACATGGTGTCGCCGATCTGCATGGACGTGCAACCCGAGACAGCGATGGATGCGACGACCATTGCCATCGCGGTTTTACTCAAGAATGTCATCTCGTATCCGAAAACCCGCTTGTTCAACGGCATCCCCCAAACTCAACCTGCCCCTGCTGACCCTACCATTGTGGCTATTCAGGGACATAAGATCGATCCCGACCTGATGTTAAGGCCGCGAAGATCCCACCCCGTTCGCTGATCCGGCGGAACGGCATTGCAATTCGTGCATGCTTCGGTAAACCAGCTTTCGTTTCCATGCAACATGGCCGGTGGCAGGCCAGGGCGTTCCTGGAGGCAAATAACGGGAATTCAGATGATCTTCGGCCTTTTCAAGAAGAAAAACCAGAACCAGGCGATCGTTGACCGCCAGTATTCGACCTTGACGTCGTTGGCGCGCGTTCCGTTCTTCTATAGCGATCTTGACGTACCGGACACGGTCATGGGCCGTTTCGAGATGCTTTCGATCGTGATGATCCTGTTTTTCAGGCGCACCGCAAAGTCCGATTCGAGTGGTCAGGAACTGGCTCAGGAGATCGTCGACGCGTTTTTTCAGGATATCGACCATTCGATCCGCGAACTCGGCATTGGCGACCAGAGCGTGCCGAAACGCATGAAAAAGCTGGCCGGCATGTTCTATGGCCGGGTGGAGACCTATGCTGCCGCTCTCGAAGACAAGGACCGCGAGGCGCTTGCCGCAGCCCTTAGCCGGAATATCTATCCGAAGACGGAGGATGGGCCTGGGATGCGAGGGCTGGCGGACTGGATGATTGTTGCGGAGACGGCGCTCGCCGGCATTCCCGAAGATGAGATTTCGCGCGGCCACGCGGTTCTGCCCCTGCCGGGCCTGCTGCCGCGAGAAGAGTGAGGTTTGATGAAGAACGATAGTGGCGCAGGCGAAAAGCCTCCCTTTTCCTATCCCGTCAAGGTCGGGAATATTTCCGCGAACGCGGTGACGGTGAAGCTCGAAGCCGATGCGCGCGAACTCGAGGGCCTGGCAAAGCTGTGGCAGGTCGTTTCGGTCGGTTCGCTGAAAGCAGAACTGCAGATCGCCCGGTGGAAGAAGGACGGCGTGCGTCTCAAGGGGCGCGTGAAGGCTGATATCGTCCAGTCCTCGGTCGTCACGCTCGAACCTGTCGCATCGAAGATAGACGAAGAGTTCGAGCAGATCTTCGTGCCTGAGGGATCGAAGCTCGCGCGGATCGTCACCAGCGATACCGCGGAGATGGTCATCGATCCCGATGGGCCCGATCTTCCCGAAATGTTCATCGGCGACACGATCGATGTCGGCGAAGTGGTGGCCGAGTTCGCGGCACTTGCGATCGATGCCTATCCGCGCGAACCGGGCGCCGAGTTTGCCGATCACCTGGAAACCGACGCGGATGAAAAGTCCGGGCGCCCCAATCCCTTTGCCGTCCTCAAGGACTGGAAAAAGGATTGAGGACGGGTTGTAAGCGACAGCAAAAACTATATTTTGGCCACGAATTCGCCGGCACGGCCCCGCATGAGGAGCGAAGGGCCGTTGGAGACGTTAGGACTGGCGCATGGTTCCCCCACAGGGTATGCGTTCGGCGAAGATAAGGATCAGGGACGAGTGATCAGAATTTCTATCGATGCCATGGGCGGCGATTTTGGTCCCGAGGTCGTCATTGCCGGTGCTGCCAAGGCACTGGAACGCCACCCGGATGTGACCTTCCTCATCTATGGGCTGAAGGCTGAGTGCGAGCCGGTCCTGGCAAAATATCCGAAGCTGCGGGATAAGTCCGTCTTCTACGAATGCGAACTTGCCGTCAGCATGGAGGAGAAGCCGAGTGCAGCGCTTCGCCGCGGCCGTTACATCTCCACCATGTGGCGTTCGATCGAGGCCGTAAAGCTCGGCGAGGCCGAGGTCGTGGTTTCCGCCGGCAATACCGGCGCCCTGATGGCGATGGCAAAATTCTGTCTGCGCACCATGGCCAACATCGAGCGCCCGGCGATCGCCGGCATCTGGCCGACCCTCAAGGGCGAAAGCATCGTGCTTGATATCGGCGCGACGATCGGTGCCGACGCTCAGCAGCTCCTCGATTTCGGGATCATGGGCGGCGCCATGGCGCGCTCGCTTTTCGAGGTGGACCGGCCGACCGTCGGACTTTTGAACGTCGGCGTCGAAGAGGTGAAGGGCCAGGAAGAGGTCAAGGAGGCCGGGCGGCTGATCCGCGAGGCAAACCTGCCGACGATCGCCTATCACGGTTTCGTCGAGGGTGACGACATCGGCAAGGGCACCGTCGATGTGGTGGTGACCGAAGGCTTTACCGGCAATATCGCGCTGAAGGCGGCGGAGGGCACGGCCCGGCAGATCGCCACGCTCCTGCGCGAATCGATGTCGCGCACGCTGCTGGCCAGGATCGGTTATCTTCTTGCCAAGCCCGCCTTCGACAGGCTGCGTGAGAAGATGGACCCGAACAAGGTCAACGGCGGCGTGTTCCTGGGCTTGAACGGCATCGTCATCAAGAGCCATGGCAGTGCCAATGCCGACGGCTTTGCTGCCGCGATCGATGTCGGTTATGACATGGCACGCAACGATCTCAACGCGAAGATCCGGCAGGATCTCGCAATTTACCATGCGCGTCGCCAGCCGCCGGCTGGCCCCGAAGCGGCATGACGACAGGATGTGAGTTAAGAATGATCCGTTCAGTGGTTCGCGGTTACGGGGCAGCGCTCCCGAAGCGGGTGGTGACCAATCGCGAGTTGGAAGACATCGTCGAGACCTCCGACGAATGGATCGTGCAGCGCACGGGCATTCGTCAGCGTTATCTCGCCGGCGACGGCGAGACGACCGCGTCTCTCGGCGAGCAGGCGGCTCGTGCGGCGCTCGAAAACGCCGGGCTGACGCCGGATGACATCGATCTCGTGCTGGTCGCGACCTCGACGCCCGACAACACCTTCCCCGCGACCGCCGTCAATATCCAGAACCGGCTGGGCATGACCCACGGCTACGCCTTCGACCTGCAGGCGGTCTGCACCGGCTTCGTTTATGCAATGGCGACCGCTGATCTGCACATTCGCGGCGGTATGGCGAAGCGTGTCCTGGTGATCGGCGCCGAGACCTTTTCCCGCATCCTCGACTGGAAGGACCGCACCACCTGCGTGCTTTTCGGCGACGGCGCAGGCGCGCTGGTGCTCGAAGCGGCGGAAGGCGAGGGGACGATCGCCGATCGTGGCGTGCTGACCGCGCACCTGCGTTCCGACGGCTCCCACAAGGACAAGCTCTACGTCGATGGCGGCCCGTCGAGCACGGGCACGGTCGGGCACCTGCGCATGGAGGGCCGCGAGGTCTTCAAACATGCGGTCGGCATGATCGCCGACGTGATCGACAGCGCGTTCGCGGCGACCGGCACGACGGCGGACGATCTCGACTGGCTGGTGCCGCACCAGGCCAATCGCCGCATCATCGACGGATCGGCGAAGAAACTCGGCATTCCTTTGGAAAAGGTCGTCGTGACGGTCGATCTGCATGGTAATACCTCGGCTGCATCGATTCCTTTGGCACTTTCGGTTGCCGCCTCCGACGGGCGCATCAAGAAGGGCGATCTGGTGATGCTCGAAGCCATGGGCGGCGGTTTTACGTGGGGCGCATTGCTGGTCCGCTGGTAGGGCGGCAACGATCGGCCGAAACGTAAATAAGCGATTGAGCACAGGTGCTTGACCCTCGCGCTCAAGCAAAATACTCTCTATCGGCTTTGATAAGATCAATTTCGAAAATTGGGCGGGGATCATGGCCGGCAAGACAGTAACACGCGCGGATCTGGCGGAATCGGTTTTCCGCAAGGTCGGACTTTCGCGGACGGAATCGGCCGAGCTCGTTGAGACGGTCATTGACGAAATATGCAATGCGATCGTCCGGGGCGAGGTGGTCAAGCTTTCCTCCTTCGCAACCTTCCAGGTGCGCTCCAAGAACGAGCGCATCGGCCGCAATCCGAAGACCGGCGAGGAAGTGCCGATCTCTCCGCGCCGGGTGATGACGTTCAAGGCCTCCAACGTGCTGAAGAGCCGTATCCTCAAGGCGCATACGGCGCGCAAGGCGAAACTGAAGCCGGCAAGCCCGGTGGCGTGAAGTCCGCGACCTTTTCCGCAATCCTGTGAACATGCTTGAATCTCTCGGCTTAAACCGTTGAGATATGTCCGATTCGGCGCATAATTCGCCCATGTATCGGAGGCTATGAGTCTGCCCTTGGGGGCATGGGCAGCCTGCCGTTTGGAGTATGAACTTTGGAGAAGAGCCCGGACGCCTTTCGTACGATCAGCGAGGTCGCCGACGACCTCGACCTGCCGCAGCATGTGCTGCGCTTCTGGGAAACGCGTTTCCCGCAGATCCGGCCGATGAAGCGCGGCGGCGGGCGGCGTTATTACCGGCCTGAGGACGTCGATCTCCTGAAGGGCATCCGCCACCTGCTCTACGATCACGGCTACACCATAAAGGGCGTACAGAAGCTTCTGAAGACGAACGGCAACAAGTTCGTCTCTGCGATTGCCTCAGGCGACCTCGCCACGATGGAAGCGATCATGGCGGCAAACAGCGAGAAGCAGACCGAGCCGAAGATCAGCACGGCCGAAGAGGATCAGATCGTCGGCCGCCCCAAGGTGAAGCCGAGCGGCCGCTTTTTCGGGTTCGGCACCTCCCACGAGGACGACATGGAAGTGTCGATCGGCAAGTCCAGCATCGGCAAGGAAGACCGTGCCTTGCTGCAGGAAGCGCTCTTCGACCTCCTAGAATGCAAGCGCCTCTTGGATCAGGTTCGCTAACTCAACACACGCCAACGTTAAGCAAAATTTACCATTCACCTCTGGTTCAGGAGAAATGGAGGATCATTTCTTCATAAGGAAAATCAGAGGAGGTGAATTATGAAAAAAAAGCTCGCCGTCGCCGTTCTGTCCCTGATTACGGCTTTTAGCGGCGTCGCCCCCGCCCAGGCGTTTCCGTCGATCAGCGCACCGCGCATCGAGAGATCCCAGGACATCCAGCAGGTGCAATATTACTGGCGCGACCGTGACCGCTGGGAAGGGCGTCGTTATTACCGCGACCGCTATTATGGTGACCGGCATTACCGCCGCCACCGCCGTGGCCCGGATGCCGGTGCGATCATCGGGGGGCTTGCACTTGGCGCGATCATCGGCGGAGCACTGGCCCAGCCGCGCTACACACCGAGATACGCACCGCGCTATTACCCGCCTCGGCGTTATGTGGGCGGCAATTCGCACGTGAACTGGTGTTATGCCCGCTACCGGTCCTACAGGGCCTATGACAACACGTTCCAGCCCTATTACGGCCCGCGCCAGCAGTGCTATTCGCCCTACTGATATCCGTCGTGGAACCGATGAAAGCCTTAAGCCCGCCCTGCCAATCCGGTGGGGTGGGTAGATCGCGTGGGGAAGTCCCGGTTCTCGGAAAAGGCTTTTGATCTGACTGAGATTTCAAGGGGATTTAATTGGTCGGGGCGGCCGGATTTGAACCGACGACCCCTTGACCCCCAGTCAAGTGCGCTACCGGGCTGCGCTACGCCCCGACCTGCTCAATGAGCATGTTTTCCCTAGTCGCTCCGCTATCGCGGCGCAAGCTCAAAATCCTTCGATCGGAAGAAAAAGAGGATGGCCGGTATGAGAATGTGCTGGGGAACATAAAAGCCGCTCCCAAGTTTAGGCGCGGCTTTCGCGGTCAATGGAGCGGTCAGCCCCTGCGACAGGTCAGATTTCCGGGCAGCCGCGGCGGTTTGCAAACGTGATGCGATCCGGTCCGTTGCGCGTGAAGCCTTCGACGGTGACGCTTCGGCTCGTCACTCGGACGACCTGGGCGTCGCGAAAGCCTTCGTCGCGGGCTGCGGCACGCGCTTCACCAGGGCTACAGCCGCGGCGATCGTAATCGCGGTCCCGGTCGCGGATCATCGGCCGCACGCCATCTGGTCCGACGCGCAGTTGGATATCCTGTGCGGAAGCGGGAAGGGAGAAGGCGCCGATGGCGCCCAACGAAAGGGCAACTGCAAGCCCGGCGTTCGAAATCAGTCTGATCATGGTTATCCTCCTTCTGCGCGGCGGTTTGACCACCTGGGCGCCTAATTGGTTCACGAGAGACCAACTAGAAGAGGATGACAAAGGTTCCGGTGAAGGGGAGTTTGGATGTAACCGACGTTACACATGCTCTCGACTTCGGTATCGGAAGCCGGACAAAGATTGGACGGGATATCTGGACGCGTCTAGCGGAAACGCGGCGCGCGGCTCGCATTCATCAGCAGTTCCTGCTGGGACGCAAACGGCCCGAGAAGCTTCAGCAGGCGGGTTTCTTCTCCACGATCAAGACGATAACGTTTGGCGAATTCGGCAACGCTCCAGACTTTCTTCAAGCCTTTACTGTCGATCTCGTCGAGATTCATATGCGTGGTCATAAGTATCCCCTTTTCTTGCTTATTTGAAACTAAACTCACATGGTGAATTTTGTTCAGGACAACTCTGAGCTTCTATCGTTAATAATGTATCCTCTAGCGACCCCTCACTTCTCTTGGACTTTTATACCATTCTGGCCGATGCTGAGTTCGATGCCCTTCGGCTTGGTTTCTTCGCGATAGACGTAAAAACCGAGGCCGATAACGGCGACAAGCAACGCGCCGATAATGAGATAGAGATTGTTGGTGCGTGTCATGCGTGACCCCCTGCATATCGTCTGAAGGCGGGAAACGCGTGAGATCTCAAAGAGTTCCCGCGCTGCAGCGATTTTCAGTCGTCGTTTGCGGCGTTGAGGTTCTGGGGGCGGATTCCCTCGTCCTGGAACTGCTGGCGTAGCCTGAGACCCGGCCCGGCGCCGGCATCGTCCTGTCCGGCACCGAGGAACAACACGCCCTTCGACTCGAAGATCGAACGGAGCCGATCGGTGATACCGGCATTTGCGAAGACCTGCGAGGCCTCGGCTTCTTCGATCGCGGATTTGGAGAGCCCGGACGCGGCGGCGAGTTCCTCCACCGTCATTCCTGTCATCGCGCGTGCGGCGCGGAGTTGCGAGACCGTCAGCATAGTAGGAAATCTGGAGCGCCGGACCTTAAAGTCAAGCGGTCCTGGCGGCGGGCGAGGGGGATCGCCGCTGCGACCGGACGAAACGGTGTTCCAGCGCCATGCAGCCCCAGACGATGCCGAGCAGGAGGTAGAAATGCCGCCAGTGGTCGGTGTCGATGACGTTTCCAATGATCGCATGGCCCAATATCATCACCCAGGCGACCATCAGATAGGCCTGCCACGGGCGTTCGCGCAGCATGTAGCGGAAGCCGAACCACAGCGTCGACCAGATCATGATCTGATAGGTGATCGCGCCGAGCCAGCCATAGGTGGTCAGCGTCTTCAGCCATATATTGTGCTCGTCCTCGCCAAAGATCTTGCCGAAGGCCATCGGGCCTAGCCCGAGCGGCCGTTCCATGGCCATCAGGAAACCGATCTTGTGACGCTCGAAACGGCCAAGCCGGGCGCCGTCATAGTCCTGCACCAGCTTGGCGCGGTTCGTGAACAGGTCGGAGACCTGCGGGAACTGCAGCGCGATCGCCAGCGCGAGGACAAGGAAGATCGCGGCTCCGCCGGCGATCGCCAGGATCTTGAACCGGAAGGCGGTGGTACGCTCCTTGAGGAGCATGACGATCACCAGAGCGATGCCGGCAAATATGAGAAGGCCCCAGGCGGCGCGCGAGAAGGAGAGGAAGATGCCGAGCGCCAGGACGAGGATGCCGGCGATCAGCAGCGGCGCCTTCATCAGCGATCCGGTGAGCAACCGGTAGAGAAGGTAGAGGAGGGGGGCGACGAGATAGGGACCGAAGACGTTCGGATCCTGGAAGGCGCCCATGGCGCGATTGTAGCGGGTGAACACATGCGAGCCCGGAAAGGCGTTGAAATAGCCGAG
The DNA here is from genome assembly GCF_002968535.1 of Neorhizobium sp. T7_12. Lineage (NCBI taxonomy): Bacteria > Pseudomonadati > Pseudomonadota > Alphaproteobacteria > Hyphomicrobiales > Rhizobiaceae > Neorhizobium > Neorhizobium sp. T7_12. Next base: position 243,643 of record NZ_PVBK01000007.1, read on the forward strand.
AACGCCAAGCAGCGAGGTGATGATTGCCGCCGCCACCCAGGCCTTGAAGATCAGGTTGAGGCGCCGGTGGTCGTTCTCGATGATCGCTGCATAGAAGACCGAACTCAGGGCCAGGAAGGTGGAGACGGCGAAATACATCGGCGCCTCGCTCATGTCCTTCATGACGAACATGGAGAACAGGCCGCTCATGTTGAACGTCAGCAGCATCACGAGAAGCGGCGCGACGGTGCGCGATATCTTCAGGCCGAGCAGGAACCAGATGCCGATCTGGATCACCATGATCAGTTCGTAAGGGGCAGGCTCGGAAATGACGAAGCCGGACAGGAAGACGCCAAAGGCGATCAGGCCGGAACCGGCCAGCTTCATAGCGGCAAGGCGGCCGTCGAAACCCGTTGGGTGGCCGCCTGGCCGGCTATAGTCGAGCGTGCTCAATAGGCGTTGTCCGTGTTGAGCAGCCGGATCGGCGTCAGGAACAGGATCTTGAGGTCGAAGAGCAGCGACCAGTTCTCGATATAGTCGAGGTCGTAGGCCGTGCGGGCACGGATCTTCTCGTCGCTGTCGAGTTCGCCGCGCAAGCCGTTGATCTGCGCCCAGCCGGTGACGCCCGGCTTGACGCGGTGGCGGGCGAAGTAGCTCTCAACCACGTCGACATATTTGCGCGTTCCCGTCTGGGCGAGCACCGCATGCGGGCGCGGGCCGACGAGCGAAAGCTGGCCGCGCAGCACGTTGAACAGCTGCGGCAGTTCGTCGATCGAGGATTTGCGCAGGAAACGGCCGACCGGGGTGACACGCGGGTCGCCCTTGGTGACGGCCTTGACCGCCGTCTGGTCGCTGAGGTCGGTGTACATCGAACGGAACTTCAGGACGTCGATGATTTCGTTGTTGAAGCCGTGGCGCTTCTGGCGGAACAGGATCGGCCCCTTCGAGGTCGCCTTCACGGCGATTGCCGCGGCCAGCATGATCGGCCAGGTAAGGAGGAGGCCGACCACCGAAAAGACGATGTCGAAGACGCGCTTGGCGACCGAGTCCCAGTCGCGGATCGGCTTGTCGAAAATGTCGAACATCGGCACGGCGCCCACATGCGAATAGGAGCGGGGGCGGAAACGCAGGCGATTGGCGTGGGCGGCAAGGCGGATATCGACCGGCAGCACCCAGAGCTTGCGAAGCAGCTGCAGGATGCGGGCCTCGGCGGTCGCCGGCAGCGCGATGATCAGCATGTCGATGCGGGCGAGGCGGGCGAACTCGATGAGTTCCGCAAAGGTTCCGAGCTTCGGATAGCCGGCGACGACGGTCGGCGAACGTTCGCTGTTGCGGTCGTCGAAAATGCCGCAGATGCGGATGTCGTTGTCGGGTTGCTGTTCGAGCTGGCGGACGAGCTGTTTCGCCGGTTCACCGCCACCAACGATGATGGCGCGGCGTTCCATCACGCCATTGCGACCCCAGTGACGGATGGCAAAGGCCGTGAGCTGCCGTTCGAGGAACAGGAAAGAGGCGCCGGTGACCAACCAGGCGAAAAGGCCGGCAAGCGGATAGGGCTTGGGTTCAACCAGATAGAGGGTCGAGGCGGTCAGCAGGAAACCGATCGTCCAGCCGACGAAGACCCGCTTGGCGGCGCGCGAGGCGCCGCGCAGCGACGGAATCTGATAGGTGTCGGCCACCTGCAGAAGCAGGACCGTGAGTGTCGAGCCCCAGGCGACAAGCGCGAAACGGGCGAGAAAGGCGCTAAGATCGATCGGCGCGAAAAGCGCCCCGACACCAAGTCCGATCGCGAGCATGGCCACGAGCTCGAACAGCCGGAACAGGCCGATCAGCATCGTCGGCGAATAGCTGTCGTTGCGGAACTGCTCGGCGATCTGGCGGGCAAACGGATTGAGCACCGTGGCATTCGCCGGATCGTGCTTTTCGTCGGCTGCACGGAGTTCCGAAACCTTCTTGCGAAGGCTTTCGACATCGAACTGCTCGGACTTGTTCGGCTGGTTCATGGACCGATCCCTTTGGTCTTCCGGGCCCGGCGGCGTTGGAAGCCCCGGCGACACTGGAAGCAATGGGAAACGCTTACCAAAAAGAGGTGAAGGAAGCCTTTAGCCGCGCCCCGGATCCGGCTTGGAACCTGTCAGGTCTTGATACAGTCCGAGCATCTCGCGGGCCATGACCGAGGCGGAAAACACCGCCTTGAAGGCTTCCGGTTTCGGCATCACCGCATCCTGCCAGCCGGGCGTCGTGACCGCTTGCGTCATGACGCGGGCGAGATCCGCGGCGTCGCCGGGAATGGCAAGGGCTGCACTGGTGTCGCCGAGCACTTCGGGGATGCCGCCGACCCTCGAGGCGATGACCGGCTTGCCGGCCGCCAGCGCCTCGAGCACGATATAGGGCATCGCCTCCGCACGGGAGGGGACGACGACGATCTTCGCCATGGCGAACGCGTCGCGCGCCGGCATGGCCGGCTTCATCTGGATGCGCCGGCCAAGCCCGCGCTCGGCCATCATCGCCTCGTAGCGGTCGCGATCCGGGCCGTCGCCGACCATCAGGGCCGAAAGCGGATGACCGACCGCCCTTTCGGTGCGGGCGAAGGCGTCGATGAAGACGTCCGGTCCCTTGAGGTCGCGCAGCATGCCGATATAGAGGAAATGCGGTGCCGCCGGGTCGGTGGCAATCGGCTCGAACTCGGCATCCTTGATGCCGTTGTAGATTACCCGCGACACCTTGCGCGGCTTACCGACCTTGGCCTCGTAGGTGCGCCGCTCGTAGTCGCAGACGAAGACGAGCGCGTCGCCGAAATGCTCCTGGAAACGTTCCAGCCGCAGCACGGCCTGGCCGGAAAGGCTCGACCGGCTGAAATGCAGGCTGCCGCCATGCGGCGAATAGAGGCGGGCTACGCGATACCTGTTGACCCGCAGGGCTGAGCCGATCAGCCGGGCAATGGCGCCACCCTTGGCGCCGTGCCCGTGCAAGATGTCCGGCTGCAAGCTCTTGATATGTTTGTAACTCCTGTAGATGGCCGCGAAATCGGAAGGGGCGATCGCGCGGCGCATCGGAATGCGGGTGAGGCCGAGCGAAAGCAGCGGCCTTATGCTGTCGAACAGCCGGTCCTCATGCGCTCCACCGGTCGAACTGTCGCACAGGATGCCGACTTCGTGGCCGGCGGCCCGATGCTCCTCGACGAGATCGCGCACATGGCGGAAGATCCCGCCGACGGGCGACCTGAAGCAGTGGAGTATCCGCAAGGGAGGGCTCTCCGCCATGGACCGGTCAGAACAGCCGCTCGCGGACGTAGATCGTGTCGCCGGCAAGCACCGTGGAAGAGATGACGGTGCGGCCGGTGATCACCTGGCCGTTGATCTTGCGGGTGACGTCGACATCGCGCTGGTTGCCGCGGGAAGTGAAGCCGCCGGCGATCGCGATCGCGTTCTGGGCGGTCATCCCCGGCACGTAGGAATATTGCCCGGGGCGGCCGACTTCGCCCATGACGAAGACGGGACGATAGCGGTCGATCTCGGCGGTAACGTCCGGATCGCGCAGGTAACCCTGCTTGAGACGGGAAGCGATCGAGCCTTCCAGCGCCGGCAGCGTCTGGCCGCGGGCAGCCACCTGGCCGATCAGCGGGAAGGCGATGTAACCGGCCTGGTCGACCGTATAGGTATTGGTGAGGCCGGGCTGCTCGAAGACACTGACGCGCAGCCGGTCGCCGCTATCCAGCCTGTACGGCTGCATGGCTGCCTGCTGGAAGCTTTTCGGGGCGGGCGCGTAGCTCGTGCAGCCGGCAAGCGCCGTCGCAGCGAGGGCTAACGCCAGCACCTGTTTGGCCATCACGCGTTTGAAAGGGGCGAAGGACATTTCCGCGGTCGAGGCTCCGGCTGTTCATACCATCTGTCCCCGTTATCGATCCGTTAGGGTTAATGCCCGGTAAAGAGGCGGGGAATTCGGGGATTTTCTTGGGGGTACAACCGCTGTACTTGGCCATTAACCCTCGCGTTACCATGATCCTTTACTCTTCGCCGAAACCGATCAGTTGGAGCGTATCATGTCAGGCGTAAACGGTGGCAATCAGGACGTGGACATCGACCTCGGGCGGGTCATATCGGCGGTCTGGGAACGCAAGGGCAGGATATTGGGCGCGACGATCGTCGCGGCGGCGCTTGCCCTTGTCGGCACAACCCTGATGAAGCCAAGCTACAAGGGCGAGACGCGGCTGCTGATCGAATCGCGCTCGCCCAACCTGTCGGGAGGGGACGCTGCGGCACAGGCCAACGACCCGCTGCTGGACTCGCTCAACATCACCAGCCAGGCGCAGCTGCTGCAGTCGACCGATCTCATCAAGCGCGTTGCCCGCGATCTCAACCTCGCCAAGCTCAAGGAATTCGATCCCGCCGCGCAGTCCTTCCTGCCCGATCCGCTTGTCCTGATCGGCCTGAAGCAGGATCCGATGTCGCTCGACCCGGAAGACCGGGTGATCCAGGAGTTCCGCGAGAAGCTGGATGTCTATGCGGTCGAGAATTCGCGCGTCATCGCCATCGAGTTCTCCTCGCGCGATCCGAAGCTTGCCGCCGACATCCCGAACAGGATGGCGGAGGTCTATCTCCAGCTCCAGAGCGGCGCCAAGCTCGACACCCATTCCGAGACCGCCAAATGGCTGGAACCGGAAATCGCCAACCTGACCCAGAAGGTTAAGGTGGCCGAAAAGAAGGTGGCGGATTACCGCTCCTCCAACGGCCTGTTCCAGACCACCGAGACCAACAGCTTCTCGACCCAGCAGCTCAACGACATCTCGACCGAGCTTGCCCGTATCCGCGGCGAACGCGCGAATGCCGAGGCCCGCGCCGAAAACGTCCGCACCGCCCTGAAGGCCGGCCGCGCTTCCGACACGCTGAGCGATGTCGTCGGCTCGCAGGTCATCCAGCGGCTGAAGGAGGCGGAGGCCAACCTTCAGGCACAGATCTCCGACTCCTCGACCTCGCTGCTCGAAGGCCATCCGCGGCTGAAAGGCCTGCGCGGCCAGCTTTCCGGCATCCGCCAGCAGATCGAGAGCGAGACCAAGAAAATCCTCGCGAGCCTCGAAAACGAAGCCGAGATGTCACGCATCCGCGAGCGCCAGTTGATGGGCCAGCTCAACGGCTTGAAGGCGGATTCCGCCAAGACGGGCGAAGAGGAAGTGGGCCTGCGCGCGCTGGAACGCGAGGCCGTCGCCCAGCGCCAGTTGTTGGAAACCTATCTCGCCCGTTACCGCGAGGCGACCTCCCGCCTCGAGGGCAATTCGAGCCCGGCCGACGCGCGCGTCGTTTCGAAAGCCGTCGAACCGTCGGAACCCTATTTCCCGAAGATCATCCCGATCGTCATCGTCGTCTCGCTCGCCACCTTCATTTTCGGCTGCCTGATCGTCATCGTCAACGAGCTCTTCTCGGGCCGTGCCCTGCGTCCGTCCAGCGTTAGAGAGATCGATGACGAGATTGTGCCGGCAGTTGGCGCATCCGCGCCCGCCGCTGCGGCCGCTCCCCTGCCGGTCCACCAGATGCAGGCCGAGGCCGCCCGTTTCGACCGGCCGGAACCGGCCCGCGAAAGCGCGAAGAACGCGGCAGCGCTCGCCTATGCCAAGATCGCCGAACAATCACTGGCCGAAAAGGAGAGCGAAGCAGAGGAAGCCGTAGCCGTAGCGGAGGTCGATGATAGCGGCTTCACCATCGGCTCGGTCGCGCATTACCTGCAGCGTCACGATGTGCCTGTCGCGATCGCCATTTCACCGGGCGGCGACGAAGGTTCGACAGCGACCGTCATGCTCGCCCGCGAGATTGCCGAGAGCGGCCGTACCGTCGTGCTGGTCGACATGACCGGTTCCGCCGCCCCGACGCAGATGATGGTGGAAAATCCGAAACTGCCCGGCATTACCGACCTTCTCTGCGGCGAAACCGCCTTCGGCGACGCGATCCATCCGGATCGGCTTTCCGACGCGCACATCATTCCGCATGGCGCTTCCGATCCGGCCCGTGCCATGCGCGGCGTGGATCGCCTGTCGATGGTCATCGATGCGCTGGCGGATGCCTATGACCTGGTGCTGATCGAATGCGGCCCGGCCGAAATCGCCGGCATTTCGCGCCTGACCCGCAACGCCATGGCGGAGATCGTGCTGTCGGTGCCGGGCTTCAAGGATGAGGAAGTCGCCGAGCTGGTGACGGATTTCGAAGCGGCCGGTTACAGCAACCTGCTGGTCATGGCGCAGACCGCCGGCCGGCATTCGCCACGTCCCGGCAAACGCCGCGCCGCCTGACTATTCGGCGGACGGTTCCGCGTCGGAGGCGGGAGCTTCCGAAGCTTTCGGGCATCGGCGGGACCGCCAGCGTTGCACCATCGCGTAGAGATGCGGGCTGCGCTTGACCGCGGCCTTCGCCTTGGTCACTCCGATCAGGAACGGTCGCATCACCGAACCCTTCCAGGTCAGCGGCAGCAACATATCGTGCTGCACCGTTTCCTGGGTGCACCAGTTGCGCTTGTAGGGCTGGTCGCCGACGCCGAAATCGAACATCGACGCGCCTTCGCGGCAGGACTGCTCGATCATCAGCCAGAACAGCAACTCGCCGGGGCTCGCCTCGGGGCAGATCGTCTCGTCGATCGAGCTGAACTGGCAGATGACATGATCGCCCTTGCGTGACAGGCCGGCAATCGCCGCGATATGCCCTTCGTGCTCGCCGCGTAGCCGGATGGCATGCAGCATCAGCGGTGTGTCTGTTCCCCTGGCCGGGACATCCATGAGGCGGTGGAAGAAATCCTGGATGCCGGGCAGCTGGAAGACGTCCGGAAGACCGAACAGTCTCAGACGCTCGCCTTTCTGGCGGAAGAAGATATCGAGCAGGGCGTGTTTTTCGGCGGGGTCCGTCGGGATGAAATGGTCATAACCGCCGATCGCCTCGATCTTGCGGCTCTGCGAGCGGAACTTCTTGCGGCGACTTTTCGCATTGAGCTGCGCCAGCGTTGCCTCGAAATTCTGAAAGAGCGGCAACTGGAAGGAATGATTCTGGTTTTCGATCGAAGCAAACGCGGACAGCGGATGTCGCATGCCGCGCCAGACGAGCGGGATATTGTCGAGAACGACCAGATCCGCCTTGTCGGAGAGGGCGAGCCTCAGGCCATAGGCGAAATTCTGCAGTTCTTCCGCATCGGGTGCAGCGAGTTCGGCATCGAAGAGGCCGGTATTGACGTTGTTGAACCGGTGACCGAGCAGGCGGGCAATCCGGGCGCGGCGTTCCGACACGATTTCGAGCGGCAGGATGAAAAGCGTGCGGCCATCGACAACGCCCTGGATGATCGCAAGTTCGCTGCGATGCGCTTGAACCCAGGCGAGACACCAGTCGAAACCCTGATGCAGGGAGTTCTTGGCAAGCCCTTCGAGCCGCCGCCACTCGCCTTCCACGGATCCGAGATCGTCTGTCGAAACGAGCGATAGCTCGGCGAGCCGGACGGTCTTCTGACCCTTTGGCGCGTCGAGCACGCCCTCGACCTGATCTTCGTGGTTGATCTTCCGCTGCATGGCTTTGCCCGCTGATGCCGTTTGGCAGGCAACATAGGGGGAGGGCACCAAAATTCGGTTTACCGGCGGCCTCACACCCCGCGAAACCGCTGCCGCTGGTTAACCGAGGGTAAAGCCGGCTATCCCTTGGGCTTCGGCCCTGCCATCCATTTGATGATCAGCATGGCCGGCAGGATCCAGAGGAGGCCGCTGATCAGGAAGTAGAGGAAATGCACCCACCATGGCGAAGTGGCAAGCAGCAGCGTCGCGAAGGTCGTCGCGGCAAGCGCATAGAAGATCACCAGAACGATGATCAGGATGGTGCCGATGAAACTTCTCAAACGCGGGACCAAAACGTCTTCTCCTATCCGCGACCGCATGCCGCAAAGCGCCGGGGCTTGTTTTGCATGGGTTGATGGGGCAAAGCAACGCGAAATGCTTAATGGATGCTTGGCCATGTGCCGCGTCCTTTTGGCTTGAGCGACAGGAGCATACCCATGTCGGCAACCGATGCTGTGATCATCGATGTCCTGAACCATACCAAGCGCCGCGAGCGCGACCGCAAGGCGGTGCGTATCTGGCTCGGCGTCGTCGTTTTCACGCTGTTCTGTCTGGTCCTGGTCGGCGGCGCAACGCGGCTTACTGACTCCGGCCTGTCGATCACCGAATGGAAGCCGATCCATGGTGTCATCCCGCCGCTGTCGGCCGAGGAGTGGGACGAGGAGTTCCGCCTCTACCAGCGCATTCCGCAATATCAGGAAATCAACAGGGACATGACGGTCGACCAGTTCAAGTCGATCTTCTGGTGGGAATGGGCGCACCGGTTCCTCGCCCGCTCGATCGGCCTGGTCTTCGCCCTGCCGCTGGTGTTCTTCTGGCTCACCGGTCGCATCGAAAAGCGCCTGCGGGGTCCGCTGGTCGGCCTTCTCGCGCTTGGCGGTTTCCAGGGGTTCATCGGCTGGTGGATGGTGTCTTCCGGCCTCACCAAACTGGTCAGCGTCTCGCAATACCGGCTCGCGACACACCTCGTCATCGCCTGTCTGATCTTCGGCGCCTGTATCTGGATCATGCGCGGGCTGGCGCCGCATAGCCGCGATCTTCCGCCGACGGCAAGGTCCAAATGGGCAGCCGGCGGCATCGCCTTCCTCGTCCTCTTCCAGATCTATCTCGGTGCGCTGGTGGCGGGGCTGGACGCCGGCCTTTCCTACAACACCTGGCCGCTGATGGACGGCGCCCTGGTCCCCGCCGATCTCTTCGTCCAACAGCCCTGGTGGATCAATCTGTTCGAGAACCCGAAGACGGTGCAGTTCGTGCACCGCTGCGGCGCCTACGTTCTGTGGGCCGCCACTCTCGTGCACATGATCGTCTCTCTCCGGCTGGCGCCCGGCTCGACCCACGCCCGCCGCTCCGTCCTGCTGTTCGGGCTGGTGACGCTACAGGCCGTCATCGGGATTTCGACACTCGTCATGCAGGTGCCGCTCGATCTGGCGCTGACGCATCAGGCCGTCGCTCTGATCGCACTCGGCTTTGCCGTCGCCCATTGGCGCGGTTTCGTCGGCGAATATCCGCCGGAGACGGCGATCGTCACGCGGAGCTGATCTGCCCGTACATTGACAAATATCTGCGAGATGCGGGCGGATCGATTTCCGTCCGCCTTTTTTGCTGCGAAAAAATCTGCAGCCCGATGTCGGCCACAGTGTCCGTCGCCCGTCCTTGGGACATAGGTCAATCGGCTTCGGCCACAGGAGAGGGTAGGGTTATGGCAAAGACAATCGCAATTCTCGTCGCAAGGCTGATCTTTGGCGGCCTGTTCGTCATGGCGACGACGTTCAAGTTTCTCGACATGCAGGCGACGGCCGTCTTCATCTCCGGTGCCGGATTTCCGTTTCCGCTGTTTCTCGCCTGGATCGCGGCGATCTTCGAGGTGGGGCTGGCCCTCGCATTCCTGACCGGCGCCTTCTTCTCCGAGGCGGCGCTGCTTGCCGGCGTCTATGTCATCTTCCTGGCCTTCGCTTTCCATGGCCCCAGCTTGTGGGAAGCCAACCAGGCGGAGTTCGGCTTTTTCGTCGACCACTTCACGTTCCTGGCCGGGCTGCTGTTCGCCGCCGTGCACGGTCCGGGCGAGAAGCTCGCCGTCAACCTGGGTTTGAAGCGGACGTTCGCTTAAGCCTGCTGCAGCACACTGCGGACCGCGGCGGCGACGGCAAGCTCGTCATCGCGGTCTTTCGCATTGCCGTCTTCTTCATGCCAGGCTGCCGAGAGACAGCCATAGGCGAAGGCGTATTGCAGGATAGTGCGAACGTCGCGACCAAGGGTTTCGGCGAAGACGGCGGCCATGGAGGCAATGCGGTCTTCACCGCGGGTGAGGTCGAAGCGGTCGAGCGGATTGGAAAACATGTTGGCGACGTCCAGCGCCGCATCGCCGATCAATCCGGCCGGGTCGATGATCAGCCAGCCGCGCGGGCCGAGCATGATGTTCTCGTGGTGCAGGTCGCCGTGCAGCGGCTTGATGTCCCGCTGATCGGCGATCAGCCTTTCCGCCAATTCCGCCGCCGCGATGAACGGGCTGGCAACACCGTCGCGGCGGTCTGCCTCGGCCTTCTCCAACAGGCTTTTGAAATAGCGGGAAAGCGGCATCAGGCTTGTGGGCGGAGCCATGTCGGACGGACGATGATATTCCGCGAGGACCTCGGCCGCGATCCGGGTTGCGTGCCCGTCCCCATGGGTTTCCATATGGTCCCGCAGCGTCACCGTGCCCGCGTGTTCCATCAGCAGGAGATCGTCCGAACGCGCGATCAGCCGAACGCAGCCGACGCCATCCCGCCAGGCCATGAAATCGGCCCCGCGAAGACTGTCTTCCAATGCCTTCGGTTTCAGGATCTTGACGATATCGATCTCGCCGCCGGCACGCGTCACTTCAAGGACGGTGCCGACGACGGTATCGGCGATCTGTCTGGCGGTTTCGATCCGCCATTCGCCAGGAAAGGAAAAAGGAAGGGGGGTGCCTTCGGTCATCAGGCCGAAAGCATCAGGTCCATGTTCTGGACGGCCGCACCCGAGGCACCCTTGCCGAGGTTGTCGAGCAAGGCCACCAGGTTGACATAGGCGCCGCCCGGCGTGCCGAATACGAAGAGCTTCATCGTGTCGGTATCGACCAGCTCTTCTGCATCGACGCGGGCAAGTGCCTTGCTCTCTTCGAGCGGCACGACGGTGACGATGTCCTGGCCTGCATAATGCTCGACCAGCACCTTGTGGATGCTCTCCATCGTCGCGCCTTCCTTGAGATCTTCGAGGAAGAGCGGCACTTGGACGATCATGCCCTGCGCGAAGCGGCCGACCGACGGCGAGAAGATCGGTGCACGGTCGAGCTGGCCGTGGATCTTCATCTCCGGCACGTGCTTGTGCTTGAGGTTCAGGCCGTAGAGGAAGTTGTTGGCCGAGATCGCGTCTTCGCGCGACTGGTCTTCCATCTGGCCGATCAGCTGCTTGCCGCCGCCGGTATAACCGGAGACCGCGTTGACCGTGACCGGATAACCGTCGGGCAGGATGCCGGCGGCGCGCAACGGCCGGATGAGGGCGATCGCGCCGGTCGGGTAGCAGCCCGGGTTGGCGACATGCCGGGAGGCCTTGATCTTGTCTGCCTGCGTCTTGTCCATCTCCGCAAAGCCATAGGCCCAGGAAGGATCGACGCGGAAGGCGGTCGAGGTGTCGATCACGCGCACCTTGTTGTTGCCGGCGAGCATGGTCACGGCTTCCCGCGAGGCATCGTCCGGCAGGCAGAGGATGGCGACGTCGGCGCTGTTCAGGAGATCCTCGCGCATGGCGGCGTTGCGCCGTTCCGCTTCCGGGATCGACAGCAACTCGACGTCGCGGCGGCCGGCCATGCGGGTGCGGATCTGCAGTCCCGTGGTGCCGTGTTCGCCATCGATGAAGATTTTCGCTGTCATGGTCTTATCCTGTTAGATCAGTGCCTTGGATTGGATGCCGGATTCAGTTTACCAGCAAGTTGATTCAGAAATTTAACGCGGCCGCGCGGCGTTCCGCACGAAGCCCGAGCATATACATCGCAACCGTCGCCCCCGCAATGGCGGTGATATCCGCATGGTCATAGGCCGGCGCCACCTCGACGACATCGGCGCCGCGGATATCGAGGCTCCCAAGCTGGCGCAGCACCGAGAGGACCTTGGCGCTAGAAGGCCCGCCGGCGACCGGCGTGCCGGTTCCGGGCGCGAATGCCGGGTCGAGGCAGTCGATGTCGAAGGTGAGGTAGGTCGGCGTTTCCCCGACGTGATCGAGGATAACCCTGGCGATCTCGGCTGCCGTCATCTCCTCGACCTCATGGCCATAGAGGAGGCGGATCCCGAAATCTTCCGGCGCGTGGGTGCGGATGCCGACCTGAATCGATCGGGCAGGATCGATGAGGCCGGCCCGCACCGCCCGCGCCACGAAGGAGCCGTGGTCGATGCGTCCCTCGTCATCGAGCCACGTGTCCTGATGCGCGTCGAACTGCACCAGCGCCATCGGTCCGTGTTTGGCGGCATGCGCCTTGAGCAGCGGCCAGGTGACATAATGGTCGCCGCCGAGCGTCAGCAAAAACGCGCCGCTGTCGAGGATGACGTTCGCCTGGGCCTCGATCGCAGCCGGGGTCTTCTGGTGGTTGCCGTAGTCGAGCAGGCAGTCGCCGTAATCGACGACGGCCATCTCGGCGAAAAGGTCGCGCTGGAACGGATATTGCGGATCGTTGTCGAAGATCGCCGATGCCCGGCGGATCGCCTGCGGTCCGAACCGTGCGCCCGGCCGGTTGGAGGTCGCGGCATCGAAGGGGATGCCCCAGACGACCGTATCGACACCCGCCAGATCCTTGGTGAAGCGGCGGCGCATGAACGACAGCGCGCCGGCAAACGTCGGGTCCGACGCGGCCGAGGTCAGGTTTTTTGCAGTGAAGGCATGGTCGATCGACTTTTCTGCCATGGCGTCCCTCCATCGTTAAGGTGGCGGGACGTTGGACAATAAGGGCCGACAAGGCAAGCCTGAACGAAACAAATGCCTCCCGTTCAGGAAGCCTTGGCTTCGAACACCGGCGGAAAGTCTCCCAGCGCCTTGGCCTCGCTGATGCGCGCCCCGATATCCTCCTCGATGATCGCTTCCAGCTGCGCAAAGCTGTCGATGACATAGTAGATCGGCTGGACGATATCGATGCGGTAGGGGGTCCTGAGCACCGTCATGAGGTCGAAGGGCCGGAATTCGGCCTCGCGGCCTTCCATGGCGGCCCGCGTCTCGTTGGGAGAGGAGACGATGCCGGCGCCGAAGCAGCGGCGCCCCTGCGGCGTGTCGATCAGGCCGAACTCGACGGTGAACCAGAATATCCGGAACAGGTGCCAGGAATATTCCCGGCCGAGCCCGACGGCTTTTTCGCCGAATCGGCGGACGAAATTGGCATAACTCTGGTTGGTGAGGAGCGGGCAGTGGCCGAAGACCTCATGGAAGATATCCGGTTCCTCGATATAGTCGATGTGCTCGCGGCGGCGGATGAAGGTCGCCAGCGGAAACTTGCCCTGCGACAACAACTCGTAGAAGCGCGATGGCGGAATGAGGGCGGGCACGCCCTCGACGCCGAAGCCGGTGGTCTCGTTGAGGCGCCGGTCGACATCGCCAAGCTGGGGAACCTTGTCCGCCTTCAACCCGAGTGCCTGAACGCCGTCCAGATATTCCCGGCAGGCTTTGTCGGCCAGGAGCCTCATCTGGCGTTCGTAGAGCTCGCTCCAGATCCCGTCTTCTTCGCGTGTGTAGTGATAGATGCCGTCTGCATCCGGCAGGTTTGCCGTGTAGGTGCTTTGCTTGGTCATCAGCGCCTCCCGTTGCGTGATGGATAAGCCGGGTGCTCCAGCCGCCGGCCGTCAGATCACCATTATATCTCCGAAAATGCGGGTAATCATTTCAGCTTTGCCGAATTGAGCGTAAATAATGGGAGGATATTTCGGGAGGAGAGGCCATCATGAAAGAAAACCTGCAGGCGGCCCGCAAGCTTCTGCAACTCGTGCAGACGGGCGATGGTTCGTCGCTTGCTGAACTGGCGGAGAAGGCCGGCATGTCGCAAAGCACCGCATGGCGCAAGATCCAGGAACTGGAGGCCGAGGGCGTCATCCGAAAGCGGGTAGCACTTCTCGATCCGGCAAAGCTCGACCTCAAGCTCTGCATCGTCGCCCATGTGACGCTGGAGGACCATCACGAGGAGGCGATCGAAGCCTTTGCCACGGTCGTGCGCGACCGGCCGGAGATCATGGAGTGTTATGCGCTGTCGGGGACCTTCGACTACATGCTGAAGATCCGGGCGCGCGATGTCGAAGCCTATGAGGCTTTCATGACCCGCCACCTGATGCGCAATCCGCATGTGCGCAATGTGGTCTCCAGCTTTGTCCTGCGCGAACTGAAATCGACCACCGAGCTGCCGATATAAGAAAGCCCATAAAACGAAAAGGCGGAGCCGAAGCCCCGCCTTTTGCAAGTCTGAAACCCGAAGCGATTAACGCTTGGAGAACTGGAAGGAGCGGCGGGCCTTGGCCTTACCGTACTTCTTACGCTCGACCACGCGGCTGTCGCGGGTCAGGAAGCCACCCTTCTTGAGCACGCCGCGAAGGCCCGGCTCGAAGTAGGTGAGTGCCTTGGAGACGCCGTGGCGAACGGCGCCGGCCTGGCCGGAGAGACCGCCACCGGCGACGGTCGCGACGATGTCGAACTGGCCGGTGCGGGCAGCGGCGATAACCGGCTGCTGCAGGATCATCTGCAGGACGGGACGGGCGAAATAGGTCGAGAAGTCACGGCCGTTGACCGTGATCTTGCCGGTGCCGGCCTTGATCCAGACGCGGGCGACGGCGTTCTTGCGCTTGCCGGTCGCGTAGGAGCGGCCGAGGCTGTCGACCTTGCGGACATAGACCGGAGCGGCAGCTTCGGAAGCCGGCGCGAGGTCCTTCAGGGAGGAAAGATCGGCCATTATCAGGCGCTCCTTACGTTCTTGCTGTTCAGCGATGCCACGTCGAGGGCGACCGGCTGCTGTGCTTCATGGGGATGGTTGGAACCGGCGTAGACGCGCAGGTTCTTCATCTGGCGACGGCCGAGCGGACCACGGGGAACCATGCGCTCGACAGCCTTCTCGATGACGCGCTCCGGAAAGCGGCCTTCGATGATCTGGCGCGCGGTGCGCTCCTTGATGCCACCCGGATAACCGGTGTGCCAGTAATAGGTCTTGTCGGAATACTTCTTGCCGGTGAGGACGCACTTTTCCGCATTGATGATGATGACGTTGTCGCCATCATCGACGTGCGGAGTGAAGGTGGCCTTGTGCTTGCCGCGGAGCCGGTTGGCAACGATGGTGGCGAGGCGACCGACAACGAGGCCTTCGGCATCGATGATCACCCACTTCTTCACCACCTCTGCAGGCTTCTGAACGAAGGTTGACATGTTTTTAACTCTTTCTTCTAGGACCCATGACATCCGAAACCGTCGAATGCAGGGCGTTTCTTGTTGCTTGGATTGCCTTGACCGAGGCCGGCAAAAAGAAAGCGGGCCGAGACGGTCCGCGTTCTGGGGCGGCTTATACCGAGGGAGGCCGAAAGCGTCAAGGTGACGGTTTTCTCGGATCGAAAAATAGATCCAGCAAAATCAACGGCTTATCTATGTGGTTCCATGATACCACAATTTTACGAGCAAAATACGAAGCCATCAGCGCCAAATCGTTGGCTCGGCCCCGCTGTGGCTGCCAAACCAGCCGTTCGGCCGCTATCCGCTTGGCTCTCATGATGGGAAAGAAAACCCATCTTATATGCGTGAGCCGGAATTCCGCCGCGCGGCAAACCGGGCTTGGCAACGGCTGTCGGAAGCGAAAAAAACCTGTTGGGATGGCAGGGTGAGTTGCGCCACCCATCGTGCTTGTCGCTCGTTCGAGCTAAATCCAGAGTTGTGCAAACAGAAGGACGGAGGACTGGGGTTCGAATTGGCGAAATCCGTCTTTTTGAAGCTTTCAGGTGGATTTTGCTGCGGCGATAGCTGTCACCTGCTCACATTTCAATGGGATGCACGGCGGAAAAGAAAACCTGACAAATGTTCAGAGAACCAAGTTTGCCCCGGCAAAATTTAGTAGCAGTTTCTAATTCAACCATAAGATGGCGCTAATATGTGCGGGTACAAAGAGCGAATGTAGTCCGAACGTTCAGAGAACTTCAGCGTCTAGGCATTCTCGATTTTTTCACTCAAGAAGCCCGCCTAGAATCTCAGGCAACCGGCCTGGAGAGGAAAACAATCTTCGGGATCGGGTCTTCTTTTGCACGCCCGAACGGGACAGCTCGGCGTGTCGGCCGTTGGCACGGTCACCCGATCGGCGAACTCATGGCCATCGCAGTAGCCGCTGTCGATGACATAGCGGTCGTAGAGCGTCATTCGCGCCTTGTTGCGCGACGGGTAACGCAGGATCACAGCGCCCTCGCGTCCGATCGCCCGCTGTACGGCAGCGCAGGACATGCCGGTGGAATTGTAGCGCGATATCGCGGCGGCCGGCTCAGCCGAGAGGAGGGTGCCGGAGGCAATGATCGCAAGACAGCCGAGAAATTTTTTCATGATCCTCATCCCTTTTGACGAGACGCGGACTTACATAGCGCAGAGGCACTGCGCCGCCAGAGGCGCACTATTGCAGGAGCCGCCGTCATGAACCATGACCATTACGACAATGCCTATATCGCCGATATCCTGAAGAGCACCAGGACGATTGCGCTCCTCGGCGCATCGCCAAATCCCGACAGGCCAAGCAACCGGGTCATGGGTTTTCTGCTTTCCAAAGGCTATACGGTATTCCCGGTCAATCCCGGCCAGGCCGGCAAACAGATCCTCGGCCAGACGGTCTACAGGACACTTTCGGACGTGCCGCAGCCGGTCGACATGGTCGACGTTTTCCGTGCCGCTGAATATCTGGACGGCGTGGTCGACGAGGCGATCGGGCTCGAAACCAGGCCGAAGGTGATCTGGGGCCAGCTGAGCGTGCGCGACGACAAGGTCGCCGAAAAGGCGGAAGCGGCCGGCATCAAGATCGTCATGGATCGCTGCCCGGCGATCGAATATCCCCGCCTCGTTGCCTGAGACGATCGTCTAAGCGAGCTACTTGGCGAGCAGTTCCGGCCGGTTGCGCATGTCGTCGAGCAGTTCGGCATTGCCGCAATAGCTTGCGAAGTCGGCGGCGGCGCTGCCGTCGGTGAGTTCGCGCCGACAGCGGGTCTTCTCGCCGCAGTGGACGCAGGTGATGTGCATTTCCCGGAACTCGGCCGGCTCCTCCAGCCTGGCTTCCTCCGGATCGATGTTGAGCAGCCTCATCAGCGCCAGCATTTCGTCGGCCGCATGCGGGCCTTTGGCGATCAGTTCACGCAGTTCCTGCTCCGACAAGGCGTTGTCCTGCGCCAGCAGCTTGACGGTTTCGTCGTCGAGGCTGGCGAGAAGCTTGGCTTCGTTGATCGCCGCCCATGTGACGGAACACCAGCGCTTCAGCCTGCCGGTTAGGTTTTCCGGGGTGGGGTCAAGGGTGGGAAT